>CBFDBY010000006.1:0-97017 GCA_965603165.1 uncultured Phycisphaerae bacterium | reverse complement strand
CCAACGCCGCTAACCGGGCCCGAAGAACCCCGAGCAACGTCCCTTCGTCGATCAGATCGGTGTTGAAGTGCAGCGTGGCGTGCTCGATGTCAGCGACAACGCTTCGGAACAGTCGCTCGCGGGGGCTGCGACGGCAGGACCGCAACAGCGTCTCGTCACCGCCGAGGATGCAGGCGGTTGTTGAATCGATTGCTTCCACGATCGATCTCCCATCTGTGCGCGGACCGTCCGCGCGATCCTTGAGCCCGGCCTCTGCACGCGCAGAGACTCTGTGTGGTCCCGGTCGAGGGCGTTACGGGTGCCATGGCTACGCTCGCGTAGCCATGCTTCCTCCGCGTCGCGAAGACATGCTTACGCCAGCGTAAGCATGGCACCCCGCGACGGAGAAAGGCCGGCAGGCTGTCACACCCGCCGGCCTTGGCGAAAGGATGAAAGGCCAGCGGGCCTGAGACCCGCCAAGCGAAGCGCCGCATCAACCGGGGAACTCATATCCCCATGGGAAAGCATTCTATGGACATCTATCGACCGAAAGGGTATTATAACTTGAGGGAATTTGCAAGTTTCCGAGGGTTTTTTATCGGGGGAACTGCCCGTGGAAGGCGTCGAAACAGAACAGGACAAGCTGCGTCTTGTCCGAGACACGCGTCTTGGCGTAAATGCTGCGCAGCATGTCCTTGGCGGTGCCGAGCGTCACGCCCATGCGCACCGCGAGAACCTTATTCTCGGTGGCGCCCTCGCAGATCAGGCCCACCATTTCGGCCTCTCTTGGCGAGAGTCGGAAGGCTTCGCGGAGCTTATCGAGTTGTTTTGGCGTGAGCTTCACGCGTTTCGATCCTACAGCTCCCCCCGCAAGGAGTCGATCATGAAAGAGACAGAGCAGCCCTCATCCAGACGCACCGGCCGGGCCGACGCCCCGCCGGCTCGCATCCCCCTATACTGCTTCCATTGCCGCTATACGTTCGAGGCGACGATACCGGCGCGGGACGCACCTGTCAACCGCGAGGCTGAGAATTCCGCCGGTGCGGCCCTGCCGGCCTGTCCCCGCTGCCGGCGCAGGACCGACCTCTACCGCATCCATCGCCTCTGACCGGCTGGGCGCTCCTCGGCCCACAGGCAGGAGACTCCCGTCCATTTCTCGGACGTAAGGAATATGCTTAATTTTGCATGTGGCTGCCCGGCCGTATGGGATGGCGCCGCCAAATCCGCGATCGACAGGGAACAGGGAACTGCGACCGAGTTCTTGCTTGACTTTTCCGCGCGAATGCGGTAGACTAACGTGTATTCGGCGAACGGGTGCAGAGAGCACATACTCACTTTGCCTCGGACAGGGAGGTTTTCACGAGAGACGGATTTCCGGGGCGAGCAGAGTCTGGTTTTTTCGGGGGCCAGGGAGGAGATTGAGACATGAGCGCAAAACATAGCGACCATCAACGCCCGATGTCTTTCCGGCGGGTGTCAGTCGTCGTCGGGCTCACGGCATTGCTGTGCGGGCTCGTCCAGGCCGAGGCCTGGCATCTCGATTATCAGTGGGCCATCGAAGGCAATCCGGTGAGCGTTGCGGTGGACGCCTCGGGAAACGTCTACGTGATCTGCCACGAGGCGGACCACGCCGTCCAGAAGTACAGCACAGGCGGCAAGCTGCTGGCCCAGTGGGGCAAGCGCGGCGGCGAGGACGGCCAGCTCATCTCCCCGCACGGGATTGCCGTGGACCGGCGGGGATATGTCTACGTGGCCGATACCGGCAATCGGCGGATCCAGAAATTCACGCGCGACGGCGCGCTCGTGCGCAAGTGGAGCACGTACCGCAAGGGCAGCACTCGCACGTTCCGGCCGCTCGGGATCGCGACGAGCCCTTCCGGGCAGTACGTCTATGTGACGGATGAGGCGAAGAGTCGGATCCTGAAATTCACCGCGCGCGGATTCCCGATCCGCGAATGGGGCCGCTATGGAAAGGCCGACGACCAGTTCCTCGCTCCCCGCCATATCACCACGGACAGCGCCGGGTCCATCTACGTCGTCGACGGCGCCGCCAACTGCGTGAAGAAGTTCGACCATTTAGGCCAGTTCAAGGGCGCGTGGGGCGGCGCGTCGAATCAGACGCCCTACTTCGCCGATCCGGTCGGTGTCGCGGTGGATTACTCCGGCAGCATCTGGGTCACGGACGGGCGCCATCGGGTGCAGCAGTTCTGGCAGCCGGTGCGGCGACGCGGGTGGTTTGGCGGCTGCACCGACCCGGAGCATGTGGCCGGCGGATGTTGGCACGATTTCAGCAGTCCGCATCGTGCAACCGCCGGCACCAAGGCCGGCCAATTCTCAGACCCACAGGGACTGGCCGTTGACTTGGCGGGCAATCTGTACGTGGCCGATTTCGCCAACCGCCGCATCCAGAAACTGGCCTCGCTGGAGACCGCCGCGCCGGGCACGCTCAGCCGGCCCGAATGATCCGCCGGGCTGCGCTAAGACCGGCTCGCCCAGCGCATCAGCACGCCGTTGACTCGCACTTGAACGAGCCCGCCCCATAACAACGTGGAGAGGGTCACGCCAAAGACGCCCACCAACAGAACGCAATAGAGAAGGAAGCGGTGCGCCTTGATGCACTCTCGCAGATACGTGTTCTCGTCCCTCCTTGCGCACAACCTCACCAGATCGGCGGTCTTCTCCCGCGTCAAAGCACGTGATTCGGCCAGTCGATCTCGAAGCGATTCCTGACGATCCCAGAGGGCGAGAATGTGCGCCTTTCCCATCTCGGACCATCGGGAGTCCGGGCGCCAGAGACTGCGCGGCTCGTCGCCCTCCGTGAAGATCTGCTCGGACCGGGCGATCTCAATGACCTGGGCGTCCAGAGCGGCCACCTCGTTGCTGTCGACCGCCACCGCGCGGCCCAGCATGGTCAATTCCTCCTCCAGAGCAGCCGTGTTCCCATCGAGATGTTTCTGGCGGTACTCCAGCCAAATATCCGATTTCAGAATCGCCAGAGGAAGGAGAACGAGCAAAATCAGAGACACGAAGAATGCGGCCCGGTAGAAATTGCCAACTCCTTGCATGTTCGCCGGACCGTGCAGGTCTGATATCGCCATTTTCCTGCTCCTTTCGTTAAGCAAGTGCCAGGGTATTCGCGTTGCTCACAACATTCTCGCCCCACGCCGTCGATCTTACCGTCCGACGGCGGCTCGCAGAGCGTGGTACATCGCGGCCGCCTCTTTGTGCAGGTGGCGGATCGTCTCCTCGTTGATCGAGGCCGTTACCGCCCTCTCGACCACCTGCTGCGCGGCAAAACCCCGGACATAGCCCGCCTTCCAACCCAGCGCCACAGCCTCCGACACACCAAGACTGCTGCGGACTACGCCCTGAATCTGTTCATTCGTGACCGCTTTGGCGGCGTGCTTGGAGCCTAAATCGACCGCCATGCGGAACTGGTTGCCGCTCGTGGCCTCTGTCAGAAGGGCACGGTATTCCATGCCCCTCGTCGGATTTCCCGCCACCGTGAATGCCTGCACGAAGCCGTCGAGGAACGGGCCGCGATCGTTGGGATCGAGGTCGTAGAGTCTCCAGACGACTTCATAATCCCTGAGGCGTCCGGCCGCATATTCTTCTGCTACCTGCTGGCCAACCTCAATGAGCGGATTGGGCGGCTCTGGCGGTACTTCCGTAATCTCCGGGGGCCCGGAGGATTGGCAGCTCAGGCACAGTCCCGCGAGCATCAGACACGAAAGGGCAAGATGGCAAGTTGAGCGTCTCATACGGACAGTTCTCCTACTATCGCGTGTCGTTACCGGGAGGAAGCCTCCCAATCCATGGGCGGCGTCGTCGCCAGTCGATACAGCGTCTCGCGCTGGGACAAAGACATCTGGGCCAATGCCTCTTTGAGAATGACGCCGTCAAACCGGATCTGGTCTCGCCGCCGCGCGATATCGAGAGCCCGGACGGCGATGTCTCTGAAGATCCTTCCCTCGCCGGTCTTGCCGATCCGCAGCTCCTCATACCGGCTAATATCGCTTTCGTTCTTCCAAAAAAGATAGTAGTGGGCCTGAATCAGCGAGGCTATATACTCGGCCAGGGAGCGTTCATTGCCGATCCACGGGTAGCCGGCAACGTCTTGCGCGTAAACGGTGATGACTCGCAGCGGTTCCTCGCCCGGAAGGGGACTTCGGATGAACAGGGCCGTGGATTTCGGCGGTACGGCTCGCGACCGCACCGTGTATGAGCTCCAATCGTCCGTGCCGATCTCGATCTGGGCCCCGTGATCCATCAGGGTCCAGGCATGGAGCAGGCGCTCGGCGATGCACTTGGCTCGGGCCTCCACGTGATTCGGGTCGTTGGCCGGCCCCTGCCGGTAGTGGAACCCGGCGTACTGGATCGAGAAGATGGGGAGTTGACGAACCGTTTCACTGAGCTGCACATCAAACGGCCGATGGATGATGATCTGTCCAAAGGTCGACACTTGCCCGGAGAGATTGTCCACGACCGCGATGTAGTCCTCGGACCCCACATTGGACGCTGCACAAGCGTACCGGGGGGCCACCGTACTCAGAAGGATCAAGATACCCGCTACAGCCCGTTTCAGGTTCATTCCATGCTCCTTTTACAAAACACGAAGGCACGCCGCATTATTTGACGCCCGGCCGGCATCCGATGCAACTCCTTTTATCGGCATATTGGCGGTTTTTCCTGCGTCGAACGACCGCGTTCCCGCATTCGCATCAAGAAATTACGTATATATCCGGATGGTCTTCGTGCAGGGCCGCCGTGCTGTCGGTCGTCTCCAATCGCCGGCCAGCCCGGCGCGATGACGCCGACAAGAAGCGTTCGATAATGCCCGCATCAAGCCATTGTCAGAATCCGGCCGGGCTTCTTCCGCCGTCCTGCCATAGCCGAGACCGTTCTTATGGGACGACATCGGCGAACTTGTCCCACGCGCTGGTGTTCGGCACAGTCTCTCCAAGCTGGAACTCTGTTCTCCGTCAGGAAGCTTGCCGATGACTTTGTCCTTCTGTTAGGATTCTGCAGGGTTCGAATTATTGAATACGAGTAGACGTTCCATTCCCCAGGAGTTGGTGGACGCGAAAAGGAGACGATCATGCGTGTCGGATTGACGAAGGTGCTTGCGTTTGCGTTCATGGCGGCCGTCGCCGGCCTCGCGGCCCCCGCCTCGGCGACGGACGTTACAATCGATGGAGCTGTGCGGTATCAGACCATGGAAGGCTTCGGCACCTGCCTCATTGCCTGGGTCGGTCGATTCCGCGACCTCTATCGCACGGAGGAGTTTCAGAAGATCTACGTCGAAGGCGTCGGCTGCAACATGCTCCGCGTCAATATGTGGGGTCCCACCTTCGAGAAGCCGACAGACGATTGGACGAAGATCCGCTGCGACGATTTCGACATGGACGCCAACGGCGGCCGGCCGCAGATCTTTATCGACTTCGGCCGGGGCATTCGCAAGATCGATCCGAACGTCAAGATCATCGGGACCGCCTGGAGCCCGCCGGCATGGATGAAGGTCAACCGATCCATCACGGACACGAAGTCCAGCGCCATCCGGGCGGGCGGCTACGGCGACAACAACAACCGCGTGGACCCGAAGTACTTCCCGCACTTCTGCAAGTGGATGGTCGAGTATGTGAAGCTCCACGACAAGCAGGGCGTCCCTTTCTACGCCGTCAGCCCCGGCAACGAAGTCCAATTCTCCCAATCGTTCGAAAGCTGTGTCTGGGACGGCCCGGATTTCGCCGCCATCGTCATCATGCTCCGCGAGAGGCTGGACGCGGAAGGCTACAGCCACGTCAAGATCTTCGGGCCCGAGACAATGACCAGCCACCTGTACGAAGGCGGTACCGGTTCCTACGTGAAGGCCGTACTGGACAATCCTGCGGCGCTGCAAGCCCTGGACGTCTTCGCCACCCATGGCTATGAGGACGGCGTCAAAGCCGAGATGTCCGCCACGTCATCCCGCCAGTTCTGGGACCTGATCGCGCACACGGGCAAGCCCTTCTGGATCACCGAGGGCGGCACCGGCGGGCACGACTGGCCCGAGCCGATTCAAAAGGGGATCGGCAACGCGCTTCACAACGCCCTGGCGGCCGGCAATTGCTCGGCCTTCGTGCCCTGGCAGATCACCGAACGCCGCAAGAGCATTCATGCTCTCATGGTGATGAACGAGTACACGCCGAAGACCTACACGGCCATGCATTACACGAAGTTCGTTCGGCCAGGCGCCCGGCGCATCGACGCTCAGCCAGGCTTCGACGCCGTCCAGGTGGGCGCTTTCCTCCACGAAAAGAGTGGCGACCTGACCGTCGTGGCCCTCAATCCGACGGACCGGGAGCGGACGTTGAATGTGGCGTTCCGCAATCTCCAGGGCCTTGCCTCGCTGAAGGTCTATCGGACTTCGGCATCGGCGAATCTTGAGGAAGTGGGCGAAGTGCCGGTCCGAGACGATAGGGCCGCGTTTCAGATGACGCCGCAGAGTATCGTCACCTTCTCCGGCAAGATCACACCATAGCGGCCGGGATGCGAACGCAAGTGGACGGTTCGTCTCCCCTGAAAGCGTAGTGTGCCTGACTACGTTTCGTGGCAGGATAGATCTTTTCTGTCACCCCGAGCGAAGTCGAGGCCTCTGGCTGGGAGTCGGAGGCGTCCTGCGGTCGCGGGCAGATGTCTCGACTACGCCTCGCTCCGCTCGACATGACAAGAAGAAGGAGGGGCTGGGCTCCTCATGGCGAATGACAGGAGGCCCGCCACGATATTTGGGCACACACAGCGTAGAGATGTGGAGGCTCGCAACGCATGTGAAAAGACGCGGGATTTCCGAGCCTGCTTATGGATCGGCCGTGCGGATACTTCGCGGCGGGAGGGGAAGAGCTTCGGAGTCTGGACGGCGGTCTGCGGGCGAGGTTCTTTTGGGGGAGTCGATGGGATTGGGATAATCGTCCAAGCAAGCAGTGAGGCCCGGCATTCGGCCCTGCCCCACTACTTGCTTGTCATAGGGCCTGCTCTGCATGCTCAAGCCCTACACTTTGGGGCTGTCCGCCACCAATCCCTACCGATTCTGGGATCTGACCCAACTATACAAGAAAGGCTGGGGGGCGAACAATTGTGGAAAATACGTATTTTTTCGAAAATCTTTGGGGGGTCGCAAGGCCGGTGCGCAGCGTGAGTGAGGCGGTCGTTGAGGCGTCTATTCGTACGGCAATGTGAGCGAAACCGCCGTTCCGTGCCCGGGGCGGCTCTCGATTTCGAGGGTTCCGCTGTTGAGCCGGATCAGCCGGCTGGCGTAGGAAAGCCCCATGCCGCGTTTGCGGCCGGCGGGCTTCGCCGAGAAAAACGGGTTCGTCGCCTTCTTCAGGGTCTCTTCATCCATTCCACGACCAAGATCGCTGACGCGCAGCCGCAAGCCTTCGCGGGCGGGCTCGGCCGTGATCTTGACCGGCCCCACGGTATCCACGTAGGACTCAATGGCGTTGGTGATGATATTGGCGAGCGCCGAAACCACCTGGGCCGAATCCACCAACACATCGTTGACTTCCGCCGACACCTGCACTTGCGCATTGACGTGCTCGGCGGCGGTCTTGCGGCCGGCCAATTCGACCGCCTCCTCGATGATTTGCCGGATATCCGTCACCGCCGGTCGCGGCTGCGGAGGCTGGGCGTAGTTCATCAGGTCGTCGATCACACCGGAAGCATCACGGGCATTCTCCACAATCTGCTCGAGTGCGTGCTTCTTTTGCCCGTCGCTCTCGGCCCGCGCAATCAACTGGGCCCGTCCCGCGATAACGGACAGGGGGTTGTTCAACTCATGGGCTACGCCCGCCGCCATTTCCGCTAAGGCTTCCGCCGGGCTTTCGGCCGGCTTCGGCTCCAGACGCGCCTCCGGCGGGGCCTCTGTCCGAATGAGCCGTTCCGCAAGGCCTTCCTCACGCTCCTTCGCCAAGGCCAATCCAAGGATCGTGCCGGCCAGCGACGCCGCCATCTTGAACTTCTCGGCGAACAGGGCCGCATCGGCGGGGTAATTCAACTCGAACGCGACGACCCCGACCGCCTGTCCATCCGACAGCAGCGGCACCAGCTTGGCCTGGTCAGGATTGAAATCGACCTGCAACTGCTCAATGAGCCAGTCGATGTGGTCCTGGGCCTCCAGCAGCGTAAAGCGTTCTGCAATGGGTCGGGGCACCAGGGAGGCGTCGCCCGGCGCCTCCAGGACCGTCTTATGGCTGTGCCCCAGCGCTTCGACCACGGCGGCATCCACGGCGTCTTCGCGTGCCCCCGCCGTCAGGTAAAGGCAGACCGTGCCCGTCTGGAAGAACCGCTGCCAACGTTTGGCGAACTCCTCGGCAATGTCGATCGCGGCCGCGTTCGACTGCACGCCCTGCAGAAACTCCTGTGCAAAGGTCAGATAGCCTGCGGCGGTTTGCCCAGAGCGCTGCTCAAGCGAGAGCTTCGTGTGCTTCTCGGACAGGTCGGCAGCGGCCGCCTGAATCAAGTCGCAGTACTTGGCCATGGCGTTCGGCGTTTCCAGTCCCAGAGCACCCGACCTGCCCTTTACTTCCTGCGGCAGCTCCTCGCATATCTGCTGCAAAGTCCCGACGGGAACGCCAAGGGCTTCCGCGATATCCTTGATCGAGTCGGGTTCATCGAAACTGCCGGATCGGCCGATCCCCGCGCGTCGCGCGATGCTGTCGGCCGCTTTGACGATCTTCGCGACGGCCGCTTCCGGAGCGGCATCGGAGAACGCAGCGGCATCGTGATGATGCAACCAGATGGCCAGCCGGATCGACTCTGGAAACCGCCACTTCCGGGCCAACTGCTTGCCGAGCAGCGCGTGGTTGGTGCCAAGGCGCTCTTGTTCGATTGTGCAGAGGCTTGCCTTTGTCGCCTCAGCCTCCTTGGCGATGGCGGCCAGGCTCTTCGGCATGATGTCCTGCAGGGCCAGTTTGCCGATATCGTGCAGCAACCCGGCCGACCAGGCCAACTGCGCGTCGAGCCCCGACGCCGTTGCTTCCGCGATCCGCCGTGACGCGCAGGCGACCGCGAGGCTATGCAGGATCAGGTCCTTGCGGGCCGGCACCGCCGGCTGCTCATCGCCGAATTCGATCTCGAAACCCGCGGTGACTTTGGTCTTGAGCAGGGCGTCGCGAACGTCGTTCGCATCCAGTCGGTCGAGCACCAGCCGCACCGCGTGCCGCTGTCGCACCGGACCGGCCGCCAGGCGCTGAGCAAGAGCGAGAATCCCCGCCGCCAGCGCGGGCTCGGATTCGATGATGTCCGCTGCGGATGATGGTGAGAATCGGCCCTGGAGGAGCTTCGGAAGGTACTGTACGGCCACGCATGACGGAACCGACAAGGAACCAAGCTCATTTATCGCCAGCTCCACCTTGCGTGAAGCGGTTGCATCCACATACCTGTGCGCCATGCGGCTACCCTTGTGCACTCTCCGGCCGAGGGCCTTCTCCTGTCACCGCTGGTGCGGCACACCCTCTCTCCTGATATCCGAAAAACGCCACCGTATCAAGACGTTGAATTAGGCGACAACCTGCAGAGCGTTGTTCACCTTCTCGGTGAGCTCCGAGATGGTGAACGGCTTCTTGATGTAGTCTTCCGCGCCCGATTTGAGGAGCTGATCGATCTCCTCCTGCTTGATCACGCCGCTGACGATGATGATCGCGGTGTTTTCGAATTCCGGGTTCTTGCGAATCGTCTGGCAGACGACGTTGCCGTTGACGTCCGGCAACATGTAGTCGAGCAGAATCAGGTCCGGATGGAACTGCTGCGTAACCATCCCTGCCTCGTATCCGCTCGACGCCGTCCGGACGTCGTAATTGCCTTCGCGCGCCAGGATGTCGCTGATCAGCTCCACGATCTCCGCATCGTCGTCGACGACCAGCACTTTCTTGCGGCCCGAATCCAGATTGTCCAACGGGATACTGTTGTCCCTCATGAACTTGATCAGATTCGCGCGGGGGATTCGGCGGAACTTGGAGCCCGGCACCCGGAAGCCCTTGAGCCGGCCCGAATCGAAACAGCGGATAATGGTTTGTTGACTGACCCTGCAAATCTCTGCGGCTTCGCCGGTGGTAAATAGATCCTTCATCTGTACCCTTCCTTGTTCCCAACTCCTTTTGAAAGAAGGCCCATCCAGTTTGCCTTATCGCCCCACCTTAACCACCGACCTTCAACTTGTCAAGTTCAAAATTCAGAAAAACCCCACTCTTTGCCATGATACCCAATTTCTTATCGGTAGCCCAGAGCTACGGGGCTGCGAATTGGGCGTTGCGCAGCCCCAAAGACCGTCGACAGGGCTTTGGCGATTCGCATTTCACGGTCGCCGCCTCGCCCGAGCCGACCTCGCTCCTCAAAAGCGATATTGCGCCAAGACTGTGTTGATCCATTGCCAACAAACACACGCATCTGCATCGTGCGCACTCATAAGTGGTTGCTGTGAAAGCAGTAAAGCTTGTCTCGGAAGGCAGAGAAACTACAACCGCAGACTGCCGGAGCGGGAAGGCTTCTTCCGGCACACCGGCGCATGCCAAAGAATGTAGTTCTGTGAGACATCTCCTGATTGTCACGGCATTGCAGCGCGTCCTTCTGGTCGGAACAGCTCTTCGTCTGCGCGAAGCTGCGTTCTTCCCATGACGTGCCGACCGGTTGATGGTTGCTTTGGAGCCGGCCTTGTATGCCGGAGGTTCACAAGGTACGATGGGCGGCCTTGTTTTCGTGATCCTGACGGTGTTAAGAGAGAGGCCACAAGAGTATGGACGGACAACCGCCAGACGGAAGCCGGACGGGACAGACCCGAGCCGGTGCGACGCTGTTGACCAGCGCGATTGTTGCTGCGCTGGGGTCGTTTCTCTTCGGGTTCGACACGGCGGTCATCTCCGGCACGACGGAAGCCCTGCGGCAGGTGTATTCCCTCAGCGAGAGCCTCCTCGGATTCACCGTCTCCAGCGCACTGATTGGGACCCTCTTCGGCGCGTTGTTGGTGGGTCGGCCGTCGGATTGGTGGGGACGGCGGCCCGTGTTGACCGTGCTGGCCGTCTTGTTCCTGGTGTCGGCCGTTGGTTGCGCGCTGGCGTGGAACTGGCACGCGCTGCTGTTGTTCCGGTGGATTGGCGGTGTGGCGGTCGGCGGGGCGTCGGTCGTTTCGCCAGTATACATCACGGAGATTGCACCGGCCCGCCGTCGCGGCCTGCTGGTCGCCGTCAGCCAACTGAACATCGTCGTGGGAATCTTAGCCGCGTACTTCTCCAACTACTTCATCGCGTATCTGCTGGGGCCGGAGCATTCGACCGTGTGGCGATGGATGTTCGCTGCCGAGGCAGCGCCCGCAATCCTCTTCCTCGTCACCTCCGTTCTGATTCCGGAGAGTCCCCGCTGGTTGGTCAAGGCAGCCAATCGCTCCGAGGCTGAGCAGGTCCTGATCCGGTTCGGCCACGAGAACCCTCGACGCGAGGTCGAGGAGATCGAGCAGTCGCTCGAAGCCGAGCTTTCCGGCGTGCATCAGCGGCTGTTCCAGCGCAAGTACCTCAAGCCGCTGCTGCTGGTCGCCATGGTCGGCGCCTTCAATCAGCTTGACGGCATCAACGCGGTGATCTACTACACGACGGACATCTTCCGCATGGCGGGGGCGGACCGGGCCGGGGCACTGATGCAGTCGGTGATCATCGGACTGACCAACCTCGTGATGACGGTGCTGGCGATGGTCCTGATCGACCGGGTGGGGCGCAAGTTTCTTCTGCTGGTCGGCTCGGTGACCTTTGTCATCTCGCACCTGCTGGCGGCCTGGGTCTTCCATACGCACGCGCAGGGATGGATCGTCATCGCAGCCATGATGGGGATCGTGGGCTCGCATGCGTATTCGCAGGGAGCGGTCGTGTGGGTGTACATCAACGAACTGCTTCCCAACGCCGTACGGGCCTCCGGTTCGGCCGCGGCGTGCTTTCTCATCTGGACCCTTTGCATCGGCGTGAGCTGGACGTTTCCGATCCTCGCGGCGATCTCAGGCGCGTCGGCGTTCGCCTTCTTCGCCGTCATGATGCTGCTCCAGTTTGCCCTCGTCCTGAAGTATCTGCCCGAAACCAAAGGGGCCTCCCTGGAGGAACTCCAGAAGCGACTCGGCGCTGAATAAGGAGGCGGACGATCGAAGCATGTCTATGCAAGCGTAGACACGGCACCCGGCTCGAAACCGCGGGCCTTCAGCCCATTTTGGATTTCGGTCATTCGAGATTCCGATTCGTTTAGAGCTTAGAGCTCAGGGTTTAGAGTTTCCGGTTCAACGCTTAGTCCGGTAGACTGATGCGCTCGGTGAACTCAATCAAACGGACCGAAAATCAGGAGCACGACGATGGTTCTTTGGAAGCTTTTCTTTTCTTTCTTCAAGGTGGGCTTGTTCGCCATCGGCGGCGCGTATTCATTCCTGCCCCTGATGGAGAAAGAGATCGTCGATTATCACCACTGGCTGGCGAAGTCGGAGTTCTCTGACGTGCTTGGCATGGTCAAGATCTTCCCGGGAGCCATCTCCATCAAGTTCGCGACGTACACGGGCTACAAGGTGGCGGGCGTCCCCGGCGTGGTTGTCGCCAACGTTGGGAATCTCCTGGCGCCCGTCGTGCTGATCCTCTGCGCAACGTACTTGTACTCAAGATACAAAGATCGCCCGGGCGTGGCGGCCGGATTCACGATGGTTCAATACGCCATCTTCGCCATGATCATCGCGGTTGCACTGCAGCTTGTGGACTGGGCCGGCATTCTCCAGGCGAAGTGCCTGGCGGTCGTGATCGTGTCGTTCGCGCTGTTCATGTTCACGCGAGTGCATCCGGCCCTGATTATCATCGGGGCCGGGATCATCGGCGCCGTGCTGAGATAGCCGCTGCTCTTTCCGACGGGCGGCCGGGGCGTGTCATGCAAACGGCCGACAATTTGACCGTGCGGTTGATCTCTGAGGCGATTTTCGATTATCATCCTTTGTGCAGTTCTGGCTTGGAGTGTATCGATGGCAGGATGTTTGGATGGAAACGTGGCGATTGTCACGGGGGGCAGTCGCGGGATCGGCAGGGCAATCGCGCTGGCGCTGTCGGGGCAAGGCGCGACAGTTGTCCTGGCGGCCCGGTCTGCCGAAAGACTGGCAGAAGCGGCGGAGCTGGTTCGCAAGGCCGGCGGCCGGGCACAACCGGTGGTTACTGAGCTGGCGGATGAGGAGTCGATCCGCAATCTTGTGCGCGTGACGCAAGAAACCTTCGGCCGGCTGGACATCCTCATCAACAACGCCGGCATCACCCACTCGGCCCCGCTCGAAGAGACGCGAACCGAAGACCTGGACCGCTGCTGGGCGATCAACGCCCGAGCGCCGTTCATCCTGTGTCGCGAGGCGCTGCCGCTGCTGAGGCAGGCCGAGGCCGGCTGCATCGTGAACATCTCCTCGGTCGTCGGGGTCAAGGGTTACCCGCTCCAGAGCGCCTATACCGCGTCCAAGCACGCGCTTCGGGGGATGACAATCTCGCTCGCCGAGGAGCTCCGGGGCACGAAGATACGCGTGCACGTGATCTGCCCGGGCGGAGTCAATACCGACATGGTGCAGAGTGTGCGTCCCGATATCAGGAAGGAAGACCTCATCGTCCCGGACGAGATCGCCGAGCTGGTCCTCTACCTCGTGACGCGGCGCGGCAACGCCGTGATGGATGAACTGCACATCCGCCGGGCAACGGCCTCGCCGTGGTTCTCCTGAGGGCAGTGCGCGTGATGGCAGAGATGAATATGGTCTTGTGGTCACAGCCGAACGCCGCCTTAGACACGTATCGCGGCGCAGCCGGGTGTCATTTCGACGTTTGAAAAGGAAATCGCATGAGAGCGGTCATTCAGCGCGTCGCACAGGCAAAGGTGGAAGTGGAAGGCGCCGTCGTCGGGGCGATTGACCAGGGACTGCTGGTCTATCTCGGCGTGGGCAAGGACGATACAGAGACTGACGCCCAGTTCATGGCCGACAAGCTCGTGAACCTGCGCATTTTCGCCGACGACGCACACAAGATGAACCGCAGTGTCGTGGATATCGGCGGGTCAATTCTGTTGGTGAGCAACTTCACCTTATACGGCGACTGCCGCAAGGGGCGCCGCCCCGGCTTCGACGCCGCCGGCGAGCCCAAGCTGGCGGACGCACTGTACGAAAAGGTCGCCGAGCTGATCGCCCAACAAGGCGTACGTGTGGAAAAGGGCGTCTTCGCCGCCTACATGCAAGTCACCAGCACCAACGACGGCCCCGTCACCTTCCTCTTCGACAGCGGCCGATTGTTCTGAGTGACCAGTGCCGCAACCTACCGGTGTGCTCGTCGCGTTCGCAGGGCGATGGCACCGAGGGCAAGGAAGAGGACGGTGGTTGGCTCGGGCGTGACGATGACAGGTACGATGATGGTGTTCGTCTTGGACTTTCCGCCGCCGGCGGGATTGCATGCGGGAGCCCGGAGGTCAACGGCCGTTGAGACCAGCGGCCCGCCGCCCCCGCCTCCGGCGCGGAATTTCTCTTCGAGGAGGTCCTCTTTCTCAGGCTGAAAGACGGCCACGACGACCTTCGTTGTATTGATCTCGACACTCGTTTGTTTCGAGCCGGGGTCGGCGACGTCGCCGAGCCAGTAGACAAATCGATATCCCGGCTGCGGCTCGGCGGACAGGGCCACGACCGTGTTGGCGGAAAAGCGGTGCGTGCCGGAATCCGGCGTGACCTTGCCGGCTTTCATCGGGCTCTGCTCGATGCACAGCTCGTAAGCGGACGTTTCGCCGAACACGCGCGCCGGGGCTGCCAGGCCCACGGCCAAGGCCGCCGCCAGGATGAATGAGCCGAAACATGTCACTGATCGGCGCGTCATGTTCTCTTACGTACCCCCCTTGTCGGACGACTGAGTGGGCCGGTGCGGGAATGACGCGAAACCGATGTCGGCGCGCGAGCTAATGCACCCCCCAGCCTGTCGTGCGAACCCCCAGTTCGACTTTCACACTAGGATAACAGATTCGGCGGACTGAGTCAAGGTTCTCGGGCCCACCGAAGGCGGAGTCTCCCGAGTCCCTATAACCACTTTCTTCTGCGATTGCAGCGCGTTCGATTCTCGGACGCGACGAGTCAGAGGGGAATTCCTGAGCGCATTTTTCGCTGTGGATCGAACCGTGCTGACGGCGCGGGGGCTGCGCGGCGCCCCCGCGATCCGCATGTGACGAGATCCCGCTACCGTCCTAACTGCCCGGCCTGGTCGGCCTGGTCGGGGTCGGCATCCCCGCCCCCACGAGTTCCAGACCCTCATGAACGATCACGAGTTTTTCGACCGACCCACCAAAGGTCAACTCGGCCGGCCAGCCTTTCTCAAACCGCCACGTGGCCAGCGGCTCCAAAGAACCGGCCCGGTACAGATGAATCTGGCCGTCTCGCAATGCGCTGTTGAGGCCGTTCATTTCCATGATCTTGCGCCACTGCCAGACAGTGCCATCGCTCGGCGTGCTGCGTCTCAACGTGATCGCCGGCCACTCGAGCGCCCCCGGGATCTTCTGTGCAACGACGACCCCGGGCGGCGTCACCATCGTCTGTTCCATGACTTCAGTCCTGGAGCCCAATCCGAGGCACTCTTCGTATTCCGTCATCTGCTCGCCGAGGTCCAGCACGTAGACGAAGGAATCCGAGCCGACCGCCGCGATGGATGTCGCGTTCGCCTTCTGACCCCAGAGCCGGCCTTCGCCGCCGAAGACCAGCGCAATCAGTGCGATACTACCCATGAACAAGAGAAACCAATGGCATGTACGGTTCATTGTTGTACCTCCGCTTGCCGCTATGTCTGTTATTGGTCAGATTTTACTTCTTGACGACCGAGAGCCTGCCCCCTCGCTCACGGTGCCCGTGCAGCATTCGCCATCTTCCGTCACCTCCTTTCGACATCAAAGGGCAGATCGCCCGCCCATTATTATGTCTGACGGACGGAGGAAACGTGACGGCAGAATGCCGCAAAATGCGATTTTTCTCAATCGCCGGCTCGTCCTGCCATCACGGATCGCGGGGGCCGATCTGCTCGAACGGGATCCGCTGAAAGCCCCGTAGCGTATAGGCGGCCGAATCGTCCTGCAAGGCCAGATTCAGGCTCGGCTCATCGACAAAATGAGGGTCATGGTCCTCGATATTGCGTTCGATCGTGTAAAACCGGAACCCGCCGGGGGCGCCGAGAGAGCTTTCCTCGAGCCAACGCTTGTTCCGCCAGCCGACGTTGAGCCGGATGACACAGCCTTCGGGCTCCTTGGCGCGCTCGTAGCCGTTGTCGAGGATGTGGGCGAGGCGCGGGTAGCGTGTTCTCCACGGCGGCTCGGTGTAGTCGTACCGCTCGATCTTGTCGAGCAGCTTCCAACTGTCGTCCTTATCGATCCAGACCTTGCCCCGGCGGTCGGTGAAATGGGCCGAGCCGGACTTGGCGATGACGTTGTTTTCGATGGTGTTGTCGCGTCCGCCGCCACACATGATCGCCCGCCCGGAGATCTCGTAGAACGTGTTGCCGAACACGGTGATACCGCTGGCGCAGTCGTCGAGATAGACGGCGTGGACGCCGTGCGCCCCCGGCAGGCGGCTTTCGATGTGATGGAAAAAGTTGTGCCGGATGACGTTGCCGCGCAGCCCCCAATCCCGGCCGCAATAGATCGAGCCGGCGTCGTCCACCTCATAGCAGACGCCGTGAATCTCGTTGAGCTCAATGAGATGCTCGTTGCCGCCGAAGAGAATCGCCGAGTGAGGCCCGTCGTGGAGCAGGTTGTTGGCCGCGATGTTGCCGACGCCATCGAGCCGGATTGCGGGGGCGTAGGTTCGCTGCCATCGGCCGAAATCGTGAATGCGACAGTCTCGCACGAAGTTCTCGCCCGCCGTGAGCTGACGCCGGTCCCCACCCGAGACAGGGACGCCCGTCTCGCCGATGCCGTGGATGTGGCACCGCACGACGCCGTTGCTCTGGCCGGACAGCACGATCCCATCGGCGCGCATGTTGCGCACCGTGCAGTCCGTGACGAGATTGCTGCGACCGCCGGAGATCTCGATTCCATTGCCCGCGGCCATCTCAAACGTCAGTCCTTCCAGTCGAACGTGGGAAGCATTCTTGAGCGAGATGATCGGCTCATTCAACATTGAGAGCAGAATCTCGCTTTGCTCGAAGTCATCGGGTGGCCAGAGATACAGCACCCCCGTCTGCCGGTCCAGGCACCACTCGCCGGGGCGGTCGATCTCCTCCAACAGATTGAGGACGTAATAAGGCTTATTGGCCTGGATGCCGTAGCTGGGTGATTCGGCGAGCGTGATCTTGCGGTTCTGGACGTCGATATTGGCGATCGGCACGATGCGATTGGCCCAACCGTGGCGCCAATAACCCGCGGCGTAGGCCTCGGGTGCGTTGAGCCATCGCTGAGGCCGAGGATCGTCGTAGCCGAACGTGATGTCGTTTTCCGCCGAGGTCGTGAGCACAAAGCCTTCGTTCGGCCAACGGGCCAGCGGCATCAGCGCGCCGTTGAAGCTCAGCTCCGCCTGCAGAGGCTCGCCCCGGGGGTGGACGCCATGCGAGGGCAGGTCGGCCCTGAGACAATGACCACGAGCGCTCGGGTCAAGGCGCGTCCATTCCGGAGAATCCTGCGCAACGGGTGAGAACCACTGCGGCTCAAGCTGCCGGCCCCCAATGAAGCGAGCGTCCTCGCCCGGATACGCCCGGTAGGTGATCGGCCTGCCCTCGACGCCGGAATCATCCTTTGTGAGCACGCAGGACGATGTGCGGAAATACTGGCCGCTACGGATATACACGGTGATCGCTTCGTCGGCCGGCACGCGGGTTCGAATCCGCCGGATGACGTCTCGGGCCTTTTCCAGCGTGGCAAAGGGCCTGTCCATCGTGCCGGGATTTGCATTGTCGCCGTCCGTCGCGACGTGGTAGTCGCGGGCGTGGGCGCTCGAAGCCAGAACTACGGCGATGCCGAAGAGCAGAACGATCTGTTTCATGTTGCCTCCCATGGACGCGATTGTCACGGTACTACGATGCCGGATGCTCTCGTCTCGAAGGATACTCCCGCCGAAGGATCGATGCAAGCTCGACGGTCGCGGTCGCACCAAAGAAACGGGGCCCATGCCGAACCGGCACAGGCCCCGAGATGCGCTGTCCGCGAATTCGCTGCCGACGCTATTCGGCGGCTCCGTCGCCGGGAGCGGGATGGCCGAAGCCGATGTCGTCGATGTAGAGCATGCCGGCGCCGCCCGCTTGCGGGTTGTCCCGGTCCCCTACCCCGATATACAGCTTCGTGATCGCCGCGAGGTTGACGTTGGTGAAGTCCGCCAGGGAAATACGCCACTGCTGCCACGCATCCTGCAGCACGGCACCCGGATCGGGATGCTTGACCACCGCGAGGCGATTGCTCTTATCCTGGAGCGCCACGTACAGATCGGCACGGTCGTTGAAGACAAGGTCCGTTCCGATTTGCGCCACCTGCCATGGGCCCGGGACCTCTGTGGAAGCCCCGAAGAACTCGGCGGTTGTGGTAGCGGTTGTGGTGTGGCTGGTCACGGCCAAGCCGACGAGCACCGTGCCGGTCATGGTAATCTCGATTGAGGACGGCTCGGCCGGATTGGCCTCTTCGACCATGGGCTCCCATGTCGTGCCGTCACTCGAGTGCTCGGCTTTGATGAGATTGCCCGTGCGAGTCAATCGGACCCAGTGGGGCAGCGGCGCGACGCCCGGTTCGCTTCGCGTGCTGACGGAATCGCCAACGGGAAGCTCGCGGTACTGCCAGCCGACCCGGCCGTCTGGAGTGACATAGGCCATCGCATTCTTGACGTCTGTCCCGAGACCGTTACGGATCATTACGCCGGCCTTCGCCCACGGATCAGAATTCACCAGGCTGTCCACACGGACCGTAATCGAGCCGTTGCCGTTGAGTGATTTGAAGGCGTACGTGAATTCGTCCTCCGTACCCCAGATGTCGTATCCACCGGCACTCATTGTGATCGTGTCGGGCGGCGTTTCCACAAAGCCGGCGGGATTGCCCCGAACGTAGAGGCTGAGTGTATCGGCGCCGTTGATCGTCCAGTCCTGGGGAGAATCCCAACTCCGCTCGATCTCTGAGTAGTACGGCGAATTCACATTGTTGTAGTCGAACGGCATCGACTGCTTGCCGCCGTGAACGATCGTCTGCTCGGCGAACGGCGCCTCCCAGTAGCCGACGGTTGACCCGGTGTCGTTGGTCAGGCCGTCCAGCCAGGTCTGCCAGATCGTCGTGCCGGCGTCGATATCGTCGGTGTAGCTCTCGAAGTCATCGACGACGGCGTACTCTTTCGTCGTGAAGCTCCAGACCTCGCCCGGATAGCTGGCTGCCTCACCGATTTCGTTGACCTTCCAGGAGTAGACCGTCCCGAAGTTCAGCGAGGTCGCATCGAAGCGGTGTTCGTCCACCGTGGTCGGCACGGCCGTGCCGGCGGCCACCGCTTCTGCGTCATCACTGAAGTAGACCTCATGGGAAACGGCCTCACGGCCCGGCCGCCAATTGAGGGTGACGTCCAGCTCCAGGTCGATCGCCCCATCGGCCGGCTCCGGACCTCGTGCCTGAACCGGCACGTGGGAGAACCGCACTTCGCTAAGACCATACTGAGACAGTATGCCCCAGTTGTCCGTACAGGTCAGCTTGACGAACCTCGCCGAGACCCCACCGAAATCAACAACCGTGTCGTACATGTACCCATCGGCTCCCGGCGCCCGGGTAAACTCGGGCACGCCCTCGAGCGTGGTCCAGGTCTCGCCGTCGGCGGAGTATTCGATCATGGCGTCCTTGACGCCGAAGCCGACGTAGGGCTCGATCCCCTGATTGAAGTTCCACACCCACATCTCATCGAGCTTGTAGGCGCGATCGAATTCGTACTGAATCCAGGTCGGCTCGGCGGCCCCAAGCGCGCTGAGCCACATCGTCCCATCTTCCTTCGAGTGCTCGTCGGCATCGTTCAGGCCCGAGCCGTCCACCGTCTTTTCCGGGCCCATGTCGAGGCTGGAAGAGCTGGCGGAGGCGACCACGTTCTCGATCGGATAGCCGAACGGCTCAACGGTGAAACTCCAGACGGCCCCCGTGAAGACCGCCCCATCCGGTGGAGCGTTCACTTCGTCGATCCGCCAGTAGTAGGTCGTGCCGAATTCAAGCGGCTCAATCGGCTGGTACGTGCTGTCGGCCTGGCCTTCGCTGGCCAACACACCCAATGGATTGTCGATGGAGGCTGCCTCGACGTCGGCCAGGCTCGTTCCCAGGTAGACATCGTGCTTCACAGCGGAGGGCGCACCAGTCCAGGCCAGGATCACATCCGTCGGCACGTCCGTCTCCGCTGGGCCGGGACTCGGATTCTTGGCCGTCGTCGGCGCCGACAGGCCCTGATCCCCATCCCAGTAGATCTCATCGACGTAGATTCTCGAGGCCTGACCGGTGCCGGTCGGATTGGCGAAGATCATGCCGTTCAGAGGATCTGTCGTCGCAACCGCAAAGGGAATGGCGCGTTCAATGAGATCCGCGGCACCCGGCAAGGTCGCCGCTCCGGCCGGACCTTCGGCTTCACTCATGTACAGATCGAACACGTCAGCCGAATTATCGGCCACAATCCAGACATTGTACCACTGGCCGCTGGAAAGACCGGTTTCCAGCACGGTCGCACCGTCCACTGTGACGACATCAAATCCGGCTCCGTTGGCGACCAGCCTGAAGCCGGCTGGAACCGTCTGCGGGTCTTGCGTGTTCGTGCTGTTTACAGGATTGCCGTCTGTATCCGTAACCAGACCCATATGGGGGCGTATATTGCCGGAGGCAACCATGAACCGGAAGAAGCCTATCCCCGTTTCGGTGTTGTCGATCGGATTGTCTGTGCCGCCAAAACCAATCGCGCGGGCGAGGTTGCCCGAACTGTGGCCGATGACACTCATCGTATTGCTGCCGTCTTGAGTCCGCAGGGAGGAATTGCCCGTACCCTCGCTCTCGGTGTCCAACGTGCCGCCCAGGACCCCGTTGCACGGCTGACCGTCGGGATTGCCCGAAAGGCCTTCGAAATCCACCACCAGTTTCAGTTCCGCCTGGGCGGTCGCGCCGGCCAAAATCGACAGCACAATCCCAACCATGACTCCAATTGATCGCATCATCATCAAACCCTTTCACAACCGATATCAACACACATTCCTGTCAGAAGCACACGCTACGCCCAACGACACAAGACCGGCAGGATGTTCTCCCTCATAACTGGAAGATAGAGCCGATCTGACATACTGCGAAATGACGCTCTGGGTCCCCGTGATGTCTCCCTCCAGAGACCCTGCACCAGGCTTTCTCGTATGGCTTGGTCTGCACTCATGCACCCACCTCGGCACTCTTGCGGAGTTCGGCCTCTCAAGACCCAACGCCCCCGGCCGGGACGTCTGAGAGCCCGATAGCAACTGTTGCCACTATATCATATTGGAGCCTCCTATTCAATGAGCCTGCCAGGCCCAATCCAGCACCTTCGACGCGCTGTATCGACACGGGGCGCCGGCCAAGCGACGGCTGCCGCTCCCACGGAGGCCTGTGCAGAATCTGCCTGCACGGGCACGTGATCCTGCCCTATGCCCTGAGAAGGCGGGACCTGCGTCGCATTGACGCAGGCCCGCCTGGCACTGTCATGCCATATCCAGGCCCACCGCCGAGACGGCCAGTGAGCCCCCGGGCTTATTCGGCGGGATGGCCGAAGCCGATGTCATCGATGTAGAGCAAGCCGGCGCCGCCCGCTTGCGGGTTGGCCCGGTCCCCGACCCCGATGTACAGCCGCTTGACCTTCGTCACGTCCACGCCGCCCGAGCGGAACTCATCGAGCGGGATCGCCCACGACTGCCAATCCGTCGCGACCGTCGCCGACTCGTCCGGATGGGTCACCGCTTTGCTCCGGCTGCTGCTGTCCTCGACCACAACGTACAGCGGCGCCGGCGTATTGCTCGGCTGCGCCACGCCGATCTCCGCCGTCTGCCACGACCCGCTCACGCCACCGCTCGTCGTGATCCCCGAGAATTCACCGGTACACGAAACGCCGGACGCGTGACTGGTCACCGCCAAACCGATGTAGGCGCTATTCATCATGCTGATCGTCTGCGGGTTCCACGACATCGCCGTCCAGGTCGCCCCGTCGGTCGAATAGTACCCGTTGAACTCATCACCCGACCGTTCCACCTTGACCCAGACGGGCGTCTGCAGGGCCATCTGTTCCGGCGTCGCCACCGGCGTATCGCTCGTCGCTCCACCGAGATTTAGCAAGCGAGCCTGGTACCGAACGCCGTTGGCCGGCGTGGCGCAGACGATGGCAAACCGCGAGCCCGGATCCAGGCTCTCCCGGATCATCACGCCGACCTTCGCCCAGTCATGCGTATCGTCCAAGCTCTCGACCCTGGCCACAATCGAACCGTCGCCGCTGAGCGACTTATACACAAACCGGAACTGGTCTGCGGTCCCGTAGATGTCCGTGCCCTCGCCGCTCATGATGATCGAGCCCGGCGCAGGCTCCAGGAACGACAGCGGCCGGCCCCGGAAGTACAGCACGAACGTGTCCGATCCGTTCACGGTCCAGTTCTGTGCGACCGAGAAGTCCCGATACGCCTCGCTGTACCATGGCGAAACCACGTTGTTGTAGTCTAACGGCATCGACTGCTTGCCGCCGTGAACGACCGTCTGCTCGGCGAATGGCGCCTCCCAGTAACCGACGAGCGAACCGGTGTTGTTCGTCAGGCCGTCGATCCAGGTGTCGAAGATCGTCGTGCCGGCGTCCACGTCGTCGTTGTAGCTCTCGAAGTCATCGATCACCGCGTACTCTTTCGTCGTGAAGCTCCAGACCTCGCCCGGATAACTGGCCGCCTCACCGACCTCGTCCACCTTCCAGGAGTAGGCCGTCCCGAAGTCCAGCGAAGTCACGTCGAAGCGATGCTCGTCCAGGGTTTCCATCGGGGCCGTGCCGGCGGCGACTGCCTCGGCGTCATCACTGAAATAGACCTCATGCGAAACGGCCTCGCGGCCCGGCCGCCAGTTCAGGGCGACATCCAGCTCCACGCCGGTCGCCCCATCCGCCGGCTCCGGACCTCGCGCCTGGACCGGCACGTGGAAGAACCGCACTTCACTGAGGCCATACTGCGACAGGGCGCCCCAGTTGTCGGTACAGGTCAGCTTGACGAGCTTTGCCGAAACCCCGCCGAAATCGACCGTGGTATCGTGTACGTACCCGTCTTTTCCCGCCGCTCGGGTAAACTCAGGCACGCCCTCCAGCGTGGTCCAGGTCTCGCCGTCGGCGGAGTATTCGATCATGGCGTCCTTGACGCCGAAGCCGACGTAGGGCTCGATCCCTTGATTGAAGTTCCACACCCACATCTCGTCGAGCTTATAGACTCGATCGAATTCATACTGAATCCAGGTCGGCTCGGCGGCCCCGAACTGGCTGAGCCACATCGTTACGTCTTCCTTCGAGTGCTCGTCGGCATCGTTCAGGCCGGAGCCGTCCACTGTCTTCTCCGGGCCCATGTCTGCGCTGGAAGAGCTGGCGGAGGCGACAATATTCTCGATCGGGTAGGCGTATGGCTCGACCGTAAAGCTCCAGACGGTTCCCTTGAAAATGCTGCCGTCCGGCGGAGCGTTGACCTCGTCGACCCGCCAGTAATAGGTCGCGCCGAATTCGAGCGGCTCGAGCGGCTGGTAAGTACTATCAGTCTGTCCTTCACTGGCCAATACGCCCCTGTCGGCGCCGATCTCGGCGGCGTTGACATCGTCGAACGAGGCGCCGAGGTAGACATCATGTTTTGCGGCAAACTCGCCCGGCGCCCAGCTCAGGACCACATCGAAAGGCACATCGGCGGCTCCATCGGCAGGCCCCGGGTTGATGGCAAGTTGTGCGCCCATGTCACGCCCCAGCATGATGGCCTGAATCTGCTCCTCGGGCAGGGCCTCGTTGTAAACGCGCACGTCGTCGAGCATCCCGTTGAAATACCACCGGGGATCGCTCCCGCTTCGATCCTCTCGGCCGATCGCCGCATTCCGGGCCGGGTTGTCAATGGGCTCGCCCCGGTCCTGGTCGGCCGGGCCGTTGAGCGTGCCATTGATGTAGAAATTCGTCAGATCGCCACTGATCGTCACGGCCACATGGGTCCACTCATTGAGAGGAACAGGGTCGGCAGAGAAGACGGAAGTGTTGTTCCCCGTCCAGAGCCGATTGGGAGGACTGGTATCCCCTTTGACCAGCAGCGAGTAGGCATCTCTCCATTCTCCCTTGGTAAGAATGGAGTTGTGATTCTTCGTGACGGCCACATTCGCCCAGGCCGTGATGGTTGCCTGACCGGCGCCGCTCAAGTCCAAGGCCGCAGGATCTCCCAATTCGATGTAGTCATCGGAACCGTCCCCCTGCCAGGCCCCGCCGAGCTGACCGGCCACCCATGTCCCGCCACCGGTGAGGGTGCCGTCGAGGCCGTTGCCAGATGAATCGGCGGCGACCGTACCGGAGGTCTCATCGAGCTTCCACCAGCCAACCAACTCGGCGCCGGCCGGGCTCGTCAGAACCACACCCGACGCGAAAACGACCAACACCAGGTACATCAGTTTCTTGCACATAACAATCCTCCTACAGAAAAATCAATCTGGACAATTGCAGAACCACGCAAAGACCGCGGTCTGTACCTCACAAGAGTGCCCTTTCCTCCTTCCGGCCGAAGCCTCCATCAAACTCCCCGTCGAACTCGAACGATCTGGCCAAAACAGTTTTCTTACCCTACGCCATCTTCACAGCGCTCAATTCCTTGTCAGTTCCAGCATAGGTTCGGCGAATATGCCCCAGCAGTACAGATAATCCCCGGGGTTTGTCACCGCCAGCGTTAGGAACCGGTCTGCCGGACCAATCGGCATGTCGATTTGCTGGGCCTGTGGTGGGACCGCTCCCAACTTTTGCGAGAACCGGACGTGTCCATCGATCAGGACCCAGAAGTCCGCCTTGATCTGGCGCGGGTCCCATTCCCGGTCGAAGTATCGTGCGACGGTCTCGGACAGGCCGCACAAGGCTCGAAAACGGACGATTCTTGCGTCCGGCGTGCAGGCCCGAATCTTGTCCAGATCGAAGGTGATCCCCGCATTGGGATGCATCCCAATCGAGGGCCGAGCCTTGGTGTCATAGACGTGCCCCAGCAGCGAGCCCGAATGAGCGGGCCGCGAGCCGGGCCGGAAGATGGCCCCGTTGTTGATGCTCTCGTAGCACACTCCACACGTCGTCGGACATTCGTTAAATATGATTCCTGTTGAGGTGATGACGATTGGCCTACTGTTGGCATCCGGCACGAAGGCCCCGTCGACAAACAGCAGCGAGGGCGTCTCCCGATAGCCGGCGCTCCCTTTCTTAATGAGCTTGCGCTGAGCGGTGGTCTGCCCGGTCGTGGGATCGATGCCCTGCCCTAATTGGCCGACGTCAAGTCCGTTGCCGCCCCCGATCATATCGGCCAGACCAAGTCGTTTTCCGGGAATCCCAAAGCCGCCGCCGGAGGGCATATCACGGACAAACAGATGAGGCCTGTTCTTCACAGTCGTACGGTCGACCTGACCACTTACATCGATCGTAGCGGCCTGTCCCTCGCTCAATTCCTGCAGTCCGCCCGCGGCGTCTGCCTTACCGCCGGATGTCAATCCCACTCGTCCGTCGAAGACGTGTATTTCCGCACTGCTCTGGGCACCAACCAACAGGCCAAACTCTGTGCCGTGGTCGACGAAGGTGGAGGCGGATGTTCTGATCGTCAATCCACGTGCGGCAGGAGGGACCTTGGCCGTGAGCCAGCCATTGTCCAGAAACATCCGGTTGGTTGTCTGCAGCCAGAAGGTGCTGGGCGCTTGCAGGATCACGTCGGCGCCTTTCTTGAGCCGGATGCGGGCATACCCCTCTTCCAGGGTCATGCGGCCGGGCCGCAGCTTCCCGGTACTCTCGATGGCGATGTCCCACTTGGCGTCGACCGAGTCAACCAGCACACCCAGGGTCCGATGCGCGTAGATGTAGAGGCCGATGACCACAGCAACGCCGACCACCAGCAGAACCGTGCCTGCGGTCTTGACCGCCCGCGTGCCCGTGGCCCAAAGCCGGCCGGCGGTGTGGGCGGCTCTGCCCACGGCATCCCACAGGTCCCACCCGGGCTCGCCAACATCCGGCTCGCGCCGCTGCTCATGCTCCTCGGCCAGGAAGGCGGCAAGCTGCTGACGCGCGTAACGTTCGATCTCGCGAACTTTCTCTTCCTCCGAGACGTCGGCACCGATACGAAGGGCCCCCTCATCCCGGTTCCTGGCCGCCTTTGGCGTGCGACGCTCCGCGATGCCAGGTGCAGCGCCGAGTTGTTCCAAGGCATCGTCGGCGCCGGACACGGCGTCCGTGCCGACAATGCTCTCGGCCTTCGGCAGGACTCCGGCCAAATCGACCAGGCCGACGTAGGTCGCGATGAACTCCAGATAGTACATACGGGCCGCCGCATTGGTGGCGATCTCGCGGTCCAGCGATGCGAATTGCTCGTCGGTGATCGTCCCGTCCAGAGAACGAACGATCCACTCCGCGAAGCTCCCCGGGATATGCGCCTCCTGCTGGCTCATGCGAACTCCTCTCTGCCGATCGCCCTGCGTACACATCGCAGCAGCGCATCATGAACGCGGGCCATCCGCTTGTACACGCTCTGCACGGACCGTCCCATCCGCTCGGCAATCGCCTTGATCGCCACCTCATCCTCATAGCGCATTCGGATGAGGTCGTAATCGGCCTGCCGGAGCTTGCGAATACAACCTCGCAACGCCTGCATCCGGATGTCGATCTGATCGACGAAATCGGCCGAGTCGGCCTGTAACAAGTCCTGGGCGATCCGGCTGAACCGCAATCGGCGCGTGGAATGGCGCTTCCGGGCGCTCAGGATCTGGTACCGGGCTACGGTAATCCCCCACGCGGCGAAGTTCGTGCCCCGTGCGAAGCTGGCGAACCTGGACCACATCAGCAGGACCGTCTCCTGGAACAGGTCCTCCGCATCGCCGTGATTCGGGACCATCGCCAGAATAAAGGCATAGATCCGCTTCTGATTCGCCATCAGCAGGCGGAGGAATTCGTTTGTATCGGGTGACTCAGTCATAGAAGCTCACAATAGGGTAATATCCCGCGTCTGGCCGGATTCAACCGAAAATCCCCCCCATACCGGCCTCTTTTTCGCCGCCGGCCGGCCGGAAAGCCCGGAAAAAGCCGCTTCGTCACGTGATTTCCGGCCCTGCCCCCCACGCGGACGCCCCCGCAGGAGGGGGACTTGATCGATGGTCAGACCTCATCCGGCACGACATAGGGCTCGCGGTAATTGCGCGAGACGAGCATGTTGGCCGATTCGCCGAACGCGCCGGTGAACCGTTCCTGTCCCGGGTCCATCGTGAGCATGGGACCCATGCGGATCGGGGTCTTCGTGAGATCGATCCCGTTTGCGTCGAGGTGGGTAAGGAAGCGGTCGAAGGAATCCGTGAGGGCTTTCTCGCCCTCAATCCTCTCGCGAATGTCATCGGGGGCCGTCTCCTTACCGAGGCGGTAGGAGATGTTGGCCAAGTGGACGAGAGCCCCGGAGAGGTGGCCCTGGAGAACGGGCGCGTTCAAATCCCCGGCCCGGCGGCTGCGCACGGCTTCCAGGAAGTTGGTGCGCAGATCGGGGTTGGTCGGCTCGAATTCCCGGATGAGGTTGCCGCTGTTGTCGTAGGCTGCTGCGCCGCCGCCGGAACGGCCGGTGACGTAGCCATCCTCACAACGGATGATCGTGCCGATCTGGACGCCGTTGTACGCATCCATGTCGGATGCGCGCCAGTTGTCGGTGCGTCGGTCCTTGCTTTTTGGCAGGCCGCGGACCTCGAAGAGAATCGGCGCCGGATCGTAGTCGAGGAAGATGATCTGCGTGTTGGGCGTCTCGCCGTCGTCCTCGTAGCCAAACCGGCCGCCCAGACTCATGACGTGCCTGGGCAGCGTGTCCTGGCCGAGGCCCCAGCGGCAGCCGTCCATATAGTGGATGCCCATATTGCCGAGGTCGCCGTTGCCGGTGTTCCAGTCCCAGTGCCAGTCGTAGTGGAGATACTCGCGCAGGAGCGGGCGTTTGTCGGCCGGGCCGGACCATAGGTCGTAGTCGATCGATGACGGGATCGGCTGGGGGCCGTTGACCTTGCCGATGCTGGGGCGGGGCTTGTAGTTGAGCCCGTGCGCGTAGAGGACCTTGCCGAGCTTGCCCTCCCGAATGTATGCAAACGCCTCGCCGAAACCCGTCCGCTCGCGCGGGCCGTGCGGTGCCTGCACGATGCGTCGGTACTTGTTCGCCGCCTCCACCATCTGGCGGCCCTCGAAGATCGTGTGCGACGTCGGCTTCTGCACGTAGACGTCCTTGCCCGCCTGGCACGCCCAGATGGTCGCCAGTGCGTGCCAGTGGTTGGGGGTGGTGACGATGACGGCGTCCACGTTCTTGTCGTCGAGCAGTTCGCGCATGTCCGTATAGGCCTTGATGCCGGGATTGTGGTCGCGAAGCTTCTCGATCTGAGGCATGAGGTGCGCCGTGTCGCAATCGCACAGGGCCGTGAAGCGAATGCCCGGCTTCTGCAGAAACGCGCGGATTTCCTTCTTGCCCATGCCGCCGATCTTGACGCTTGAGCCGACGCCGATGACACCCAGTCGGATGGCATCGTTGGCGCCGAGGACCCTCGACAGCGGCGTGGCAAGGAACGCGCCGGCCGCCAGTGAGCCACGGAGAAACTGTCTGCGATTCAGCCCGTTCATTTTAATCCTCCAATCCGGGGCTCTGCCCCCAGACCCGATTAGATCACATTTTGCATCGCCAGGAAGCAGGCTCGGTAGTACTTCATCAGGCGGATCGGCTCGGCGCTCGCGGGGATCTCGGCGTCACAATAGCCCTGATAGCCCGATTCTCGAAGCAACTGGAACAACCTGCGATATGGGTACCGCTCGTCGGTCAGCTCGTGCAGGTGGATGTTGCCGATGCGGTCCTTGACGGAGTGGAAGTTCGCGTCGAAGCCGGGACCCTTCGTGTCGTTTATGTCGCAGTTCCAGTTGATGGCTAAGTGCGGGCTGCCGGAGCAATCGACCATCTGCTTGACCTTGCCGACGACGTTGGTGCCCCGCCCATGCACCGCCAGGCGAATCTGCACGCCGTGCTCGTGGGCAAAATCGGCAACCTCACCGGCGGCCTTGCCAATCTGCCGAATGGTCTGCTCCTCGGGAATGCCCTTGTCCGCCAGCAGAGCGTTCGGGAAGACGCGGATGCCCAGCGCGCCGATATCGCGCGCGAGGAGCGTGTATTCCTTGGTGCCCTCGATGTTCTTCTTCAACTCGTCGGCGTCCGGCGAGTGATAGGCGAAGGCGCTGGCGAGGCTGAGCTTGATCCCGGCGTCTTCGAACCGCTGGCGGACTTCCTGCCGCCGGCTCTGGTTGAGCGTCACTTCGACGCCGTGGGCGTGCGTGGTCCGCAGCTCGACGTGCTCGAAGCCCGTTTCGGTGCAGTTCTTGATGATCGTGGGAATATCCCAGTCCTTCGCGAGGTTGTAGGTCATCAGGCCGAGCCGCAAGGGCTGTGCCGACGGCGGATTAGGGATCGGGGCTTGCGGATTCGCGCCGCGGGTCGCCTCGGCCAGCAGCAGCGAAGCCGTCACCGCGGAAGATTTCAGGATATCCCTTCGTGTGCATTTTCCGGACATGTTCTTCTCCTCGTTTGAAGCATGACGGACGTTCCAAGCCTGGGAGCACGCTCCGCCAAGCGCAAGCACGACACCCAGCCCAAGGCTCTCTGAAGGAATCCATATATAGTGGCCGATCTCGCGCCGTCAACGCCAATTCCGGATTCAGTAAACAGGCCAGTGTGCCGAAAACTCGGGAAAGACCGTTACGTTTCGGGAAATTGCCGGCACATAAACATCTGTGGCGGGCCCTACGTAGTGTGGTCGTGTGGACTGCTGGCGAAGGCATGGTTGAAGGGCAACGAATGAAGGACATGAATCGGTTGCGAGCACGGGTCCTGTGGATTATCGCGGTTATATCGGGGCTTTCGCTCGTGGTTTCGGCGCAGGACAGGCCGGCGCCTCCATTGTCCGGGCCGCCGTGGAAGCCGCAGATCCAGTTACCCGGTGACCCGTTCGTGGTCTATGGACTGGCCGGAAATGAGCCGGGATGGGTGAAGTTCACGATCCTGCGAGAGCCGGACGGCGCGCTGCGCGTGTACTTCCAGGACGGCCGTCAGTACCCGTTCCACTACCATTTCGCGACCGAGCATCTTGCGGTGTTCGCGGGCATGACGCCCGAGGAATTCGACCGCGCCACGCTCTACCGCGAAGGGCGTAAGGGCGTGCTCGGAGCGGTCATCACGCCGCCGCAGATCGGGTCGCAACCCAACGAGTACGGCATCCAGCTTGTCGGCCGGGACCCCTATACGAAGGAAGAAGTCGCCGAGCTCTTCGACGCCGTCAGGCAAGCCGTCCTGACGACAGAGGAATTCCTCGCCTTCTATTTTCCGACGTACGAGCAACGGGCGGCCGCCGAGGCGGATCGCGCGTGGCTGGAGACCCGAGGAATCGTGATCAGCTCCGCCGGCCGCTGGGCGGAAGGTAACACGTGCTACTCCGAAGGCTGGGCCCTCGGCCCGCTGAAGTATGTGGAAGGCGCCGCTATCGGCGAGGCGTACCTGAACGGCACGCTCGAACCCAACGATATCCTGCTGACCGACGGCGTCCCGGCGGAGATCCCGTTCGTTGCCGGGATCATCACACTCTCGCCGTCCACGCCGAACTCCCATGTCGCCATCCTCGCCAAGACCTACGGCGTTCCCTTCGCGCACTTGGCCCTGGTGGAAGACGCAAATCGCGCGCAGGAGCTGGTGGGCCACACGATCTGCCTCCGTGCGTTCGAGAACTACGGCCGAACGGATGTCCGATTGATCGATCTCGAGGGCACTCTCGATGACGCCACGATACAGGAGATCCTCGCGCTGAAAAAGCCGCCGCAACTCGATCTCGCACCGGTCACGGCCTACGGCTCTTACGCCATGAGCACGGATGCGCTCATGCCTTCCGACATTCGCTACTTCGGCGGCAAAGCCGCGAACTTCGGGATCCTGCGAAGGGCCATCCCCGAGCATTCACCGGTCGCCATGGCATTCTCCTTCGATCTGTGGAACGATTTCCTCAGTCAGGAGTTGGCCGACGGCCGGACGCTTCGCGAGACGATCACCGCCCATCTGTCGGGCTTTCGGTATCCGCCCTCGGACATGGCCGCGGTCTCCTGGCGTCTGAGCGAGATTCGCAACATGTTCACGGATGAGGCCGTGACGGATTTCACGGACGCGCAGAGACAGGCGATTGTGTCGGCCTTGCAGGAACCGCTGTACGGCTTCGATCCGCTCCAGAAATTGCGATTCCGCAGCTCGACGAACATGGAGGACGCCGAGGAATTCACCGGGGCCGGGCTGTACGACAGCTACAGCGGCTGCCTGGCCGACGACCTCGACGGGGACAATCGCGGGCCGTGCTTGTGCGACCCCGGCCGCTCCAAGGAGCGCGGCGTGTACACCGTCATTCGCAAGGTCTTCGCGAGCTTCTACAATGAGAACGCCTGGCTCGAACGCCTGCGTCACGACGTCGACGAATCCGACGTCGGCATGGCGATGCTTGCCCACCACTCGTTCCCCGACGAGATCGAAATGGCCAACGGCGTCGCCGCTGTGAAACGCCGCTCCGGATCGAACTGGGAGATCACGCTTGTGACGCAGGCCGGCGCAACCTCGGTGACGAATCCGACCGACGGCAGCATCCCCGAGGAGGTCGTCGTGCACAGGTACTCGTTCGACACGTATGCCAGGCAGGTGCGCCAGTCCAACCTCGTTCCGCTCGGAGCGACGGTCATGGAATGGCAGAAGGACTACACGTATCTGGCGGAGCTGCTGGTCAAGGTGGGCGACGAGTTCGCGGGCGTCACGGGCGAAGAAAACTTTGTGCTGGAGATGGAGTATAAGAAGGTCGCTCCGGAGGGGAAGCTCGTCGTCAAGCAGGTTCGGGAGATTCCGCAGCCGGACGATACGCCTTCGATCACGCCGTTTCTCGTCAACGAGCCCGTGGAGTATTGCGTCTTCCAGGGCGAGTACGGGGACATCTTTGCCAACCATCGACTCAAATCGCGCTGGCAATTTGAGACGGTCAACCTCTGGCTCACCGAGGAGAGCTTGAGCAGCACGCTCTATGGTCAGGTGACCCTCGACTATGCGGCCAATGCCGCGATCGGCCGACTCACCGGCCACATGTCGGAATGGCCCTCGGCCTCTCACGGCTATACTGCATCAGGCACGATGGACGCCTGGCGGATCGCCGACTCGCGAAACCCACGCAATTGCAGGCTACACACAGACAACATCCCAACACTCGTTTCACCGGCCGAGAGCGCCATCCTGACGCTGCAGGACTTCGGCAATCTCACCTTCGATGTCGAATACGATGAGCCCGTGCTGCGCTGGGATTGGCCCGCCCCCACCCCCACGACGAAGGAGCAGGTCCAGCTCAGCCCATGCCCAGAGCCCTCGGCCAAAGACCTTCTGCAGAAGCGGCGCTTCGAGGGCCCGAAGGGGGTGTCCGTCGCGACGACGTTCTACTGGCCGCCCGCGCCGACGGGCCCCACCGCCGGCTATACCGCCCCGCTGTCCCGCTGGGTCGAGACGCGAATCGAAGGATACACGCGCGAGCCCATTGTGCTTCGTGGCTACTACTCGCAGACGTACAAACCCGATCACCACAACTTCAACGAGCATTTTCTGTTCGAGCCACAGCTCGAGCCCGGCTTGTCACCCGAGGTCCTCGCCGAATTAGGCGAGAAGAACATCCGCCTGATCCACGTCCATGGCGGCATGAGCGGACCAACGATCACCACCTACGGCTTCGACGACAAGCTGTGATCTTCCAGCAAGGTCCGCTCCCTCCCCGCCGCACGGGCTGCCACGGATGCCGTACAGACGGCCGGACGATCTGTTGAATTCTCGCGGGAATGCCGGTATCCTGTCAGGCGAGTGACAAGCTCAATGAAGAAGGGCCCGACGGTTCATCACCTTCGCCATACGGCTCGTCGCTCTCGGCACGGATCAAACGAACGGATGAACGCAGAGTCCTTAACGTCATCGGAAAGGGTATTGGGCATGAAGAAGATCGCTCGTCACGCATTGGCAATCATGGTTTTGTGGATCATCTGCACGGCCGTCGGCGCCGCCGGAACGGACAATCCGTATATCGGGCGCTGGGCGCTGACCATCCCCGGCGGGGGTGCCGGCTGGCTCGGCGTCACGCAGGAAGCCGGCTATCTCGATGCCAGCATCCTCTGGGGCGGCGGCAGTGTGGTCCCGGTGGACAGCGTCTTCATCGACCGTGATACCTTGGTCGTCGTTCGCCTTCGCAAGGTGGAGCGAAAAGACGCCGGGGGCAACGTGGTGCGTACGCAGATGTTCCCGGAGGTTATCGCCGCGAAGGTAGAAGGCGACACGCTTCAACTGACGCGGCTCGATCCGCGCAGAGACGGCACGAGCGTCAGCCGGCAGGAGTTTACGGGCAAGCGGATTCCGCCGCTGCCGGCCAAGCCGGACCTGTCCAAGGCGAGGTACGGGCAGTCGATTGTTCTGTTCAACGGTGACAACCTGGACGGCTGGACGCTGACGAACCCGGGGCAGAAGAACGGCTGGTCGGTCGAGAACGGCGTCCTGGTGAACAACCCCGTGCAGCGCGAGGGCCAGCCACATATCTCTTACGGCAACCTGCGCACGGTCGCCGAGTTCGAGGACTTCAATCTCAAACTGGAGGTCAATGTCGGCAAGGGCAACAACAGCGGCATCTATCTGCGCGGCATTTACGAGGTCCAGGTCGCCGATACCTACGGGCGGGGTCGCGACTCCCACAACATGGGAGGCGTCTACAGCCGGATCAAGCCGCGGGTGAGCGCCGAGAAGCCGGCCGGACAGTGGCAAACGTTCGATATTACGCTCCTCGATCGCCACGTGACAGTGATCCTGAACGGCAAGCCGATCATCGACAACGAGCCGCTCCTCGGCTGCACGGGCGGCGCCCTGTGGTCCGACGAATTCAAGCCCGGCCCCATCTACCTGCAAGGCGACCACACCGGCGTCAACTATCGAAACATCGTCCTCAAGCCGATCCTGAAGTGACAGGTGGTATCAGCAGGGCGGCGATGATCGTTCAGACGACGGTGCCGCGTCCGTCGGAGAGGCCGGCGCCGCCGATGACCACGGCGGCGATGATATCGGGCTCCAGATTGACACCGGCCGTCGGCCGGGCCGAGACCAGCCGACGGGTCGCCATCATTGCGGCGATGCCGACGAGCTTGTGATAGAGATAATCCTCAGCATACAGGCGATGCATGTGGATGTTGCGAATGCGGTCCTTGACCGGATTGAAATTGGCCTCGAATCCGGACCCCTTGGTGTCGTCCTGGCCGCAGTTCCAGTTGACGTAGCTGTGATACCCAGCGAGACCATGCCAATGCTTGGTCGTTTGTGGCTGGCCGGAATAATAGGTCGTGATGGCAAACAGTCCTTGACGTTCTGGGGCCCGGAGATCATTCTATAGCGCTTTCTGTCAGCCGGGGTCGTTCCCTCGCTCGGACAGAATGGGACGTGTTCACCCAAGTACAGGACGCAACTATGGCAGAGACGTCTTCTCACAGCGTGGGCGGTTCGACGGAAAAACCGGTATTGCTTCCGCCTGGAATTCTGTGGCCCTTCATTCTTCTGACCAGTCTCTTCGCCTGGTGGGGCTTGGCCAACAACATGACCGATACCCTGCTGGCGGCGTTCAAGAGAATCATGAGCATGACCGACACGAAGACGGCTCTGATTCAGGTCGTCTGCTACGGCGCCGGCTACGGCTTGCTCGCGATTCCGGCGGCTATTTACATCAAAAAGTACAGCTACAAATCCGGCGTGCTTCTGGGGCTGGGTCTCTACTCGATGGGCGCTCTGCTGTTCTTCCCGGCCAAGCTGACGGCCAACTACTATTGCTTCCTCGGCGCCATTTGGATCTTGTTCGGCGGGCTGTCAATTCTCGAAACGGCGGCGAACCCCTACATTATTTCGATGGGACCCGAGGCCACCGCCACGCGCCGGCTGAACTTTGCCCAGTCCTTCAATCCCATGGGATCTATCATGGGCGTCATCATCAGTCAGGCGTTCATTCTCTCCAATTTGAACACCGCCAGTGCCGAGGAACGCGCGGCCATGAGCCAGGCGGAGTTGCAGGCCATTCAGACCGGGGAGTTGAATGCGGTTACCATGACCTACGTGACCGTGGGGCTCATCCTCACCGTGACCTGGATACTGATCGCCATCAACAAGAACATGCCCAGAACGCACGAGGCCGGCGGGCCGCTGAACTTGGGGCCCACTTTCGGCCGGCTGCTCCGCAATAGACATTACATGTGGGGTGTCTTCGCCCAGTTCTTCTACGTCGGCGCGCAGATTGGCGTCTGGTCTTTCATTATCCGCTATGCCATGCAGGAACTGAAACTTGAGGAGCTGGTCGCCAGCGGCGGAGGCGGGGGCAAGACGGCCGAGCAGATGGCGGCTACCTATTACATCGCCTCGCTGATATTGTTTGTGGCCTCGCGCTTTGTCTGCACGTACATCATGAAGTATATCAAGCCCTCCAACCTGCTCGCGATCCTGTCGTGCCTGGCCGCCGTGTTCAGCGTCATGGTCATCTATGTCGGCGGTCGGGTCGGCGTGTACGCCATGGTGGGTATCTCGGGCTGCATGTCACTGATGTTCCCGACGATCTTCGGGCTGGCCGTGCGTGGCCTGGGTGAAGACACCAAGATCGCTTCGTCGCTACAAATCATGGCGATTGCCGGCGCTGCGGTCATCACCCAGATTGAAGGCTATGTCTCCACCAAAACAGGCAGTATCAATGCGGCCTATTGGGTCCCACTGCTTTGCTTTGTCTTCATCGCCTACTATGGCGCGGTGGCCTGTCGCAAGGATCTGCCTTCCACAATCTTGGCGGAATAGCGTCGCCGGACCGCGGCCTACAGAGTCCCCGGAAATCCAAGAGCCTCTTCCCCACGGAAGGGGCTCTTCTCGTGTGTTGCAGCCGGCGCACGGCGAGAAAGGAAAGCCGGCCAGACCTTGCAGTCTCGACCGGCTTGATTCTTCTTCGGTCCTTGTTTGGCTAAAACGTCAGGCCGACCCCGAGCAGGTACTTGACGTCGGTATTGCCCTGACCCGGTGCGGGTGTGGCATCATAGTTGAAGATCACCCGGAAGCTCGCGAACAGGTTCTCGATCATCGTCGCCCGCAGCTCTCCCGTGCTCGTCAGATAGTAGTCGGAGAACTTCTCCAGACTCGGGTAGTAGGTCAGATCGTGCAGAAGCTTGACCTTGTGCCACAGGGTCTTGTTGAGGTTATATCCCAACAGAAGCGAGATCTCGCTGTTGCTGTTATTCACGGTGTCGAACTTCTCGTACAGTGAGGCCAAACCGAGGTTGGTGGAGAAGGCCAGATCCTCCCGTTCGACCCACTGGTAACCGACACCGGCACCGACGATGACGCGGCGGTCCAACTCCGAGACGTCATCCTTCTCATACCGGCCATTGACAAAGCCGTAGAGCTTCTTCGTGAAGAAATAGTCATACTGCCCCGTCGCTCGCCACCAGTTCTCAATGGTCTCGTCCTGCTTGGTAACCTGGTCTTCCTGCTCCGTGCGGGCGTAATCGGCGGTCACCGTCGTCCGGTCCTTCTCGCTCCGCCTGCCGACGCTCAGACTGCCGGTGACAGAGTCGGCCTTGGTGTTGCCGTGCGTCGACGCAACGGCCCCGGAAATGCTGCCCGTCCACTTCGGCTTCGGCTTGGCGGGAGGATTGATGGACGCAATCTGGGCCAGGGGAAACGTCTGGGCACGAAGCGGCTCACCCTCTTCTATGGCGAACTCATCCGGCTGGGCGGCGGCGACGGGCTGATGCAGCACCGTGCCGTCCTTCAGGTGGATCGACAGGGCCGACTCACTGCTGAAGGTCTGGATGTCCGCCAGGTTCAGCGTGACCTCGCCGGCTGTCTCCGACTTGAGGACGAGCTTGCCGTCCGTCAATCGAAGGATCTCGCCGGAAAGGCGGTCCCCATTCTTGAAAAGGACCTCGTCGGCCTGGACGAGCCCAGTGAGTGCGACCACGCACACGATCATCGATTTCCATATGGAGCTGCGCATTTCTCGGCCTCCTTACATGAGTTCCGTTCGCGGGTCTGCACGCAGGCAGCCCCGATCTCCTTGTTGCCTTCGTCCACGCTACTTCTTCGCAGCAGGCAGATTTCCGTCCTTCAAATGCACGTCGCGCTGCGGGAAGGGTATTGTAATGCCGTTCTCATCGAGTGCAAGCTTGATCCGAGCCGTCAGGTCGAAATAGGTGGGCCAGTAGTCGGCCACGTTGACCCACGGCCTGACGACAAAGTTCACGCTGCTGTCGGCCAGAGCCGAGACGGCCACGACCGGCGCCGGCTCCGCAAGAATACGTTCTTCGGCCCTCAACACGCCTTCGATGACCTCTTTGGCCTTCTTGAGATCATCGCCATAGGAGACGCCAATCACCATGTCGACGCGCCGCGTTCCATTGACGGTATAGTTGCTGATGCTTCCCCCCATGACCTGCGAGTTCGGCACGATGATCCTCACGTTGTCCGGCGAGTTCAATACCGTCGTGAAGATCCCGAGCTCCTTGACGGACCCCTTCACGCCGCCGGCCTCCACGAAATCGCCCACGCGGATCGGCTTGAAGATGAGCATCAGGATCCCCGCGGCGAAATTGGACAAGGATCCCTGCAGCGCCAGGCCGACGGCCAGACCGGCGGCACCGAGGACCGCGATGAAAGAGGCGGTCTGAATACCAAGTTTCGCCAGGACGGCAATGAGGACGAACATCAGCAGGGCCACGTAGCACAGGTCCTGGACGAAATGGACGAGTGTTGGGTCCATTTTGGTTTTCGTCATGGCCTTGCCGCCGAGCCGGGAAAGGAGCTTCGCCACCCAGCGCCCCACGAGGAAGATCAATACGGCCGCGACGATCTTCAGGCCGTATTCGGCCATGTAGCCATAGATTCTGGTGAGAATCTCCTGGCCAGTGCTCACGTCCAGCTTGCTCAGGTCCATGGCGGAGCTGCCCGCCGCGTTCGGTTCTGCGCCCTCGGCTGCGCTCGCGACGGAAGCCCCAAACGAGGCAAAGAGCGTCAATGCAAGAACGAGCTTTCCTAAGGTCCTTCTGTAGCTTTCCATGGTCTGCCCTTTCACGATTGACGTTTCCGTATGGGTCATGAGGCAATTTGATACAATCCTCAGAGGCACGCGGTTCTTGAATTGCCATCCTTTCCGGGGGTTTTTGCCATTTTGGAGGGCGTAGCCGGGCGCGGGGCGGCCTGGCTACTCGTGCCCCACGGCCGAAGACCGCCAGCCAAAGGGCCCGATAACCGGAATCGGCACCGAGGTTCTCCGACGGCGGGCGGTGCAGCCATCCGAGACCGGGCTTTTGTGACGCGATCAATCCGGCAGGGGCTTCTCTTTTGGGAGGTATCTCTTATAATGGGATTTCGTACGGGGAAAACCCTTATGAAACATCCCTTTGAAAAACTGACGGATGCAGGACTCCTGCAGTGCTACATGGAGGGCGACGAGGCGGCCTTTCGCGAGATCGTCCGCCGGTACAAGAACGGTTTGTACGCCTTTCTGAAGCAGTTCCTGAATCAGCCGGACCTCGTGGATGACGTCTTCCAGGAGACTTTTCTCCAGTTGTTCGCCAGCCGGAAGAGCTTCGATCTGAGCCGGCCGCTCCGCCCGTGGCTGTTCACGATCGCAGCCAACAAGGCCAAAGACGCCCTGCGCAAGAACCAGAGGACCGCCGCCGTGCCCATCGGGACCATCTCCGAATCGGAGGACATGTCGTTCGACGAGATGCTCAACAGCCTTGGTTCCGACACGACCGTGCCGTACGACGAGGTGGAACGAACGGAAACGGCGGAGCGGGTTAGCGAGGTTATAGCGAATATGCCGGAGAGTCTGCGCGAGATCCTCATCCTGGCCTATTTTAACAGATTTTCCTACAAACAAATGGCCGACACACTCAGTATACCCATAGGGACCGTCAAGAGCAGGCTCCATACCGCCGTGGCCCGCTTCGCCAAAGACTGGAAGGAATCAGTGGGGAGCAAAGAGGTCAGATGACAACGCTAAATGACGACCAGAAGCAATTGCTATTCGACTACTCCCTGGGGTTGACCTCTGAGCACGAAATCACTGAAGCCGAAATGCTCCTGGCGTCCAGTCCGGAGGCCGCCGAAATCCATCAGACGCTTCGGGGTACGCTTGCACCGCTGGAGAGCGTCGAGGTGGAGCCGTGTCCGGATGATCTGACGGAGCGGCTTTTTTCACGCCTGAATGAGGCCTCGCCCGGCGGAGCCAACCGCGACCGGCTGGAGGAGCTGCTCGCCGCCGAGCAATCGAGGTTTCGCACCGTCAGAATCCCCTTGTGGCGCAACTGGAGCGAGGTAATTACCGCTGCAGCCGCGATTATCCTGTTCGTGGGCATCCTCTTGCCGACGATCGGTTTCGTGCGAGGCCAATACTGGCAAACCCGATGCGGAAGTCAATTGGCCAATATCTACGGGGGATTGAGCAACTATGTGGCGGATCATGACGGCCTCTTGCCGGCTGTGGCGATGACCCCGGGAATGCCGTTGTGGAAGGTGGGCTACCAGGGCAAGGAGAACCATTCCAACAGCCGTCGGGCCTGGCTGCTCGTCAGGGGCGGCTATGTCGAGCCGAAAATGTTCCTCTGTCGCGGGCGACGCGAGACACGTAGGCTCAACTTTGAGGGATTCGAGATTCAAGACTTCAACGATTTTCCCGGTCGGATGTACATCAGCTTCAGTGTATGTGTTACCTGTCCCACGTCCGACAGTCGGGGTCTGATGCAAAAACGAGTGCTCATGGCGGATCGAAATCCGCTTTTCGAGGATCTTCCGTTGGATCACTCCGCATTGCTCCGCCTCAAGCTCTCCGAGCACCAAGTCAGCTCCAACAGCAGGAACCATGATTACCGCGGTCAGAACGCCCTGTTGTACGACGGCTCTGTGGAATTCACAAAGGTGCGATATACGAGCATCTCCGACGACGACATCTACACTCTGCGCGATATGTACTGCGGCACAGAAGTCACTGGCTGCGAAGTCCCCTCCTGCGACACCGACTTCTTCCTCGTCCCGTAGCGGCAGGTCCCAGTAAGGAATTTCCTTAACGACCGGTCGAACCGCTGCGCTTGCGCGCAGAGCCGACCGCCGCCCGTCGGGGCCGAGGACTCGATGTGCGCGGGTCGAAGTAGAATGCGAAGCTTGCCGAGAGCTTCCCCGGGACACGGCTCAGGCGATTCTGAGATTCTCCATACAGAGCCTCGCATTGCGTCTCAGCATTTCGAACCCCGGTCCGGCCAGGGGTAAGTCGCCAAACTCAGCCTTGAAAGCCTCCGGGGTAAGCTCAAGCAACTCCCGAAGGTCCAGCCCGGCCCCCCCGATGTGGCGTCTGAAATGCTGATTGGCACACGCCGGGGCGTTCTGCTGGAAGGGACATACCAGCAAACACTCATCGCAGCCGAACAGCCAGTGGCCGATGTCGCGGGCCCGGTGGTCCTTCGATTCGTACTGGGTCAGGTAGCTGATGCACCGGCGTGCATCGAGAAAGCCGTCGGGCCGCAGTGCGCCGGTCGGACACGCCTCCAGGCAAAGGCGGCACTGCCCACACGTCCCGGTATGCGGGTGGTCGGGACGCAGACCCGCGGTCGTTATCAGCACGCCGAGCAAGACTTGCGGTCCGAACTGCGGATGGATCAGCAGATGGTTCTTCCCGATGAAGCCCAGACCTGCCCGAACCGCCAGGGCTTTTTCCGCCGCGGGGGCAGAATCCACGCAGATCTTGAACGTGTGCCGCTGGTCCGTCATTGCCTGGAGGAAGTCGGCCAGTTTGTGCAAAAGCGACTTGAGGAACGGGTGGTAGTCCTCGTACCGCGCGTACTGGGCCACCCTGCCGACCGGATTGTCCGGGTCGGCCAGCTCGACCGCCTCCTCGCGGATCTTGTAGTTCAGCGCGACGACGATTACCGATCTGGCGCCGTCCAGGAGCTTGCCCGGATCGATTCGCTTGTCCAGATTGCGATGCATGTAGTGCATCCGCCCCGCGTAGCCGGATCGAAGCCAAGCCTCGAAATGCTCGACATGCTCGGGCCCGATAGGCGAAGCGTCTGTGATGCCCACCGCATCGAAGCCGAGTTCCAGGGCCTTGTCTTTAGTTTCCTGTTCCAGGCTCATGGAAACCATTATACTATCGGGCTCCTGTAGTTCGACCCCGATGAACATGGAGGATACTTATGATCGACACCGCTGTTGCAGGGACACGTGCCGGCTTGACATTCGCAGTGCTCTCGCTTGGAGCCATCGTCTCTGCGGAGGCCTCGTCGAAGGTGGCTGTCACGTGGGACTTCGCGAAAGGCATGCAGGGCTGGCAGGGCAACCAGTACGTGGAAGAGACAGCCGTCTCGTCGGAGGGTCTTGCGTTCCGCTCGGCCGGGAACGACCCGTGGATCGAGGGACCGGCGGTGGACCTGCCGGGCGAGGGGATGACCCGGGTCCGCGTGTCGATGAAGTCAAATGCCGACACACACGCCGAGCTCTTCTACGGCAGAACCTTTCAGGCGGGCCGCTCCGTTCGTTTCACCGTGCTCAACGACGGACAGTGGCATGAATACTCGGTGCTCATCCACGAACCATTGGGACCGGGCGCCCGTTTTCGTCTCGATCCGACCGCCAGCGAGGGGCCTGTCGTGGTCCGCTCAATCCAGATCGAAACGCTCGCTCCGCTGCAACCGCCCACATTCGAGCGGCCCAAGAGGCCGCGCCGCCGGCAAGGGGCCGCATCTGCCTCCGTGAACTCGGGGGAAATCACCATTGAGCATCATCAAGCCAACTGGGGCGATTTCGCGGTCACAGTGGATGGAAAAGAGATGGCTGTGGGCTATCACGCGGAAATAATCGGCGTGATGGTTCACGACCGGCCCGAGTGGCTGAGACTGAGTGAGGCACGATTCGACGCCGTCGCGAAGGCCGGTGCAATCCTCTCCCGCGCGACCCTGAAGGACTGTCGGGGCGGGCAGTGGGAGCTGACACGCCGCTTCCAGGCAGGGACGGCGGCGGGCACGATCGTCGTCGAGACGGCAGTGACGGTGGACAGAGACACGGATGTCCTTTCCCTGCCCTGGCTGACACTCTTTCCCGGGCTCGGCACGTTCGCCGCGCGGAAGACCCAGGGCCTCTTTGCGGGCCTGGAATATCTGGCCGATGAGCCGAGCAGCAGCGAGGCCGATATCACGACGCCCGAGCACATCCGCCGGGTGCCCGACCCGGTCAAGATCACATTCCCTCTGATGGCGATTGCCCACGATGACCGTTACATCGGCCTGATCTGGGAGCCCTCCGACGCCGTGGCGGCGATCTTCGATTCACCCGACCGGCTCTACAACTCGGGCGCACACGTGATGGCGCTGACCGGCCCGGGCATCAGTGAGGGCCGCTTCGAGAACGCTCTGGCGGCTCACACGCCGTTGAAGCTCGCAGCGAACCAGCCGCTTCGGATGCGGGCCATCCTCATCGGCGGCAAGGGCAGAACAATCGTTCCGGCCGTGCAGAAATACGTCGAGATACGGGGATTGCCAAGTATTCCTACGGTTGAAGACGGTTTCGATGCGGCCGTCAAGTTGCTCGCTCACGGGTGGCTGGATTCGACAATCAACGAGGGCGGCATCTTCCGGCACGCCGTCTGGGGCGGGAGCTTCCGGGCCGGGCCGGCCGGCGATGCCCTCATGTATATGGACTGGCTGGTGAACCACGCGAAGGACCCTGATCTTGCGAAACGACTCGCCGAGGGCAGGGATCTCGGCGTAACCAGGATGCCGCGCGGACAGCCCTATGCAAGCACGGTCTCCCACACACGGACCCCGACGGCCCCGTTCGTCTTCGGAGGCGTGTATCCCTATATTGACCAGCGCCTGGCCGAGGCAGAGGGTCTCCTGACGCATTTCGACAAGCGGGGGATCAAGCTCTATCGACCGGGGAAGGTGGATTACGCCAGGACGCACTTCGCCAGGCACGCCAACGGCCACGCCAGCGTGGACGTGGTCAAGATCCTGGAAGCGGCCACCCTCTCGGCCGACCCCGAGTTGATCGAGCAGGGTCTGACGCTGCTCGACAAGCAGACGTCGCTCTACGCGAACACGGTCCCGCGCGGCGCGCAGGTCTGGGAGGTCCCGCTGCACACGCCGGACATTCTCGCCTCGGCACACATGGTCAAGGCGTACACGCTGGGCTACATCATTTCCGGCAAGCAGGAGTACCTGGAACAGGCCCGCTACTGGGCGTGGACCGGAGTGCCCTTCTTGTACCTCGCCAATCCGACCGAGGGCCGGGTCGGACCGTATGCGACCATCGCCGTGCTCGGCGCGACGAACTGGCAGGCGCCGTCGTGGTTCGGCCGGCCCGTCCAATGGTGCGGCCTCGTATATGGCTCGGCCCTGCACCTCTTGAGCCAGTACGACAAGGAAGGACCGTGGGCGAAGATCGCCAAAGGCATCACGGCCACGGGCCTCCAAATGACCTGGCCGGTCAGCGACGAGAAACGCCAGGGCCTGCTGCCCGACTTCTTCTACCTTCGCGAGCAGCTCAGCGACGGCCCCGCCATCAACCCCGGCACGGTCCAGGCCCACGTGCCGGAACTCTTCGACAAAGGCACGCTGTACGAGGTGAAGCGGCTGTCGGGCAAAGGATGGTTCATCCACGCGCCGTGCGCCATTCGCGATCTTCGCGAGGCGCAGGATTCCGTCACGTTCGTCGTTGACGGCTGGGGCGGGAAGACGTTCTACGTTTTGCTCGCCGGCGTCGCGCAGGAGCCCGAGGAGATCACGGCCCGATCCATCGCCTCCGATAAGCCCGGACGGGCCTTGACGCATTTCGATCCGCAACAGCGAACGCTGGCGATCACTTTGAGCGAGCCGTCCGAGATCCGGGCCCGCTACTGACGGGCGTCGTCACCTGCAGCCGGCTTTCAGACCTTGCTGATTTCGTAGATGACCGTGCCTCCGCCGGTATACTGGCAGCAGTCGGGGCACTGGACGTAGGCCTTGGTCTTGTCGTTCTTGCCGTCAAGGCCCCAGTCGGCGGGCTCGGAGATCCGCAGGGCGTTGTACCAGGGCATCAGCGCCGCCAAGCCGTGCATGCAGATGGGGATGTCGCTTACGAGCTGGTAGCAGGCTTTGAGAGTGAAGGTATCGCCGACCTTGTGAGCGGGGCAGTGCCCTTTGACTTCCTTGACCGTAATCACCAGATCCATAGGCTTCGAACTCCTCAGTAAGACATCTTGGCTGCCTCGTATTATGGAGCCGCCGGGGGTTTGTTCAAGGAAATTCGGAGCCGCCCGCACGGGTCGGATCGTGCCCGTCACCGGCCTGATCTCGCGGGTTGACCTCGACCCGCCGTCCGATTAGTATGCACGCACGAATGGCGAAGTGTCGATGGCTTTGTGGGGCTCCCAGTGGGGACCCGGATCCGCATGAAGGAAAGGCGCCATGTACAAGATATTCATGATCGTCGGCTTGATCGTCGTAGGCGTGGGTTGGGCCGCATACTTCCTCTGGGACTACAAGATGCGCAAGGAGGAGGCCAAACAGCCGAAGCAACGGTCCGAGCGGCTCCAGAAGACCCACGGCGAGATCTCTGACTGGGCCAAGAAGATGGCCGAGTTCAAGAGCCCGGCGCCTAAGAAACGATTTGAAGACGACCCGGGCCAATGAAATGCGGAGCGGGAAGGTGAGAGGCGAAGCGGATGATCCTGTCCGCAGGCCGATCCGGACGTGCGCCTTTGTTTGTGTTCTTTATTCCTGAATTCATACAGTCTTGAGTGATTGAGGAAAGCTATGGCCGGCCAGTTCCTGACGGATGATTTCCTGCTGCAAAACAAGACGGCGAGGGCCCTGTACCACGAGCACGCGTCGCGGATGCCGATCTACGACTATCACTGCCACCTGCCCGCCCACCAGATCGCCACCGACCACCGGTTTGAGAACCTCACGCAGGCCTGGCTCGCCGGCGACCATTACAAATGGCGCGCGATGCGGACCAACGGCGTCCCCGAGCGATACATCACGGGCGACGCAAGTGACCATGAGAAGTTCGAGAAGTGGGCCGAGACGGTGCCGGTCTGCCTCGGCAACCCGCTATACCATTGGACCCACCTGGAATTGAAAAAGCCCTTCGGGATTCAGGGCAAGCGGCTCGACGCCGGCACCGCCCGCGACATCTACCACACGTGCAGCGATATGCTCCGCTCGCCCGAGTTCAGCACGCGCAACATCATGCGCAAGATGAACGTCAAGCTCGTCTGCACGACGGAAGGCCCGCTCGATTCGCTCGAACACCACGAGAAGATCCGACGTGACGGCTTCGAGATCCCGGTGCACGCCGCGTGGCGACCCGACCAGGCCATGGCCGTCGAGGACCTCGGGAAAGTCAACGTCTTCATCGACAAGCTCGAAGAGCTCTGCGATATGGACATCGCCGATTTCGGCCACTACCTGGCGGCCCTGCGCGAGCGGCACACCTACTTCCACGAGCGCGGCTGCCGCCTCTCCGACCACGGGCTGGAAACGGCGTACGCCGAGGACTACACCGACCGTGAAATCCACGCCATCTTCACGAAGATCCGATCCGGCAAGCCGCTGACCGTCCACGAGGCGAGGCAGTTCAAATCGGCCATGATGATCGAGTTCGCCCTGATGGACGCCGAGCGAGGGTGGGTGCAGCAGCTCCACCTTGGCGCCCTGCGAAACAACTCGACGCGGCTGTTCAAGAAGCTCGGCCCGGACATCGGCTGCGATTCCATCGGCGACTTCGAGATCGCCCGGGACCTGTCGAAGTTCCTCGACCGCCTGGACGTGCAGAACAGACTGCCCAAGACGATCCTATACAACCTGAACCCGCGGGACAACGCCGTGTTGGCCACGATGATCGGTAACTTCCAGGACGGCTCGGCCCCCGGCAAGCTCCAGCACGGCTCCGGCTGGTGGTTCCTCGACCAGAAGGACGGCATGGAGGACCAGATGCGCACGCTCGCCAACATGGGCCTGCTCAGCCGGTTCGTCGGCATGTTGACCGACTCGCGGAGCTTCCTGTCCTACCCGCGGCACGAGTACTTCCGCCGGGTCTTATGCAACATGCTCGGCGCCGACGTCGAGGCCGGCCTCCTGCCCAACGACCTCGCCCTGCTCGGAAAGATGGTCGAGGACATCGCCTACAACAACGCCCGCGCCTACTTCCCCATGCAATGCGACTGAGACCTCCTCGTGGCGAGGGCGTCCCGCCCTTGCATCCCACCGGCATCTCGCCCGCGTGCCGGGGGAAGGGTGGAATGGTAGAACGATGGAATAATGGAATAATGGAATGATGCCGGGTGGCAGCTCGCGTAGGGTGTGCCACGCACGGTGCTCTTCTACCCGAATCTTCCGGGCCCAGCGCGAATTCGACAAAATGACGCGCGCGGATTCCCAGGCCTACCGAAAGAACGTCCGCGTCCACGTCGCCGAGCCTCACGATTTCTAACCGGCCAACCTCCGGGCCACAAGCAACCACCAGCGGGCCTCCATGGGGCCTGAGCCGTTGCTGCCCGTCCTGGTCATCCGTATGATGGGCTCGTTGTTCTTGTTTTGGCCAAGGAGTCCCGATGAACGGGGCAGACAACGTGGACCTCGGCGATTGCCGACATGAGAACCCGATTCCCGCCGCAGACATCGCCGACTGGCGCGAACAATCCCCTGGTCGAAAAAGGTACCTGGAATCGTCGACTCTCCGCGTGAATTCGCAGGGTGTGCCGGGCACACCTTCTTCCTACTGTGTTCCTTTCCAGTGTCTCCATATGGCACGCAGATTTATGCCGATCCCATAAAAAGTGGGCTTCAGTTCGAGTATTTCCTCGCCTGGAATTTGCGACTTCGTTGACGTTGATTCTGGAAGACCTTCAATTCTGACAAGCTTCTCACGTAGTTGCTCACGAATCGCCGTGAGCATACCAGTCAAATGCACTGCGCTGAAGCGAAAAGAATAGACTTCGACGTCAAGATAGCGCCGAATCAAATCGCACATGTGCGCGTCGTGGATTATGACGGTTTCTCTCGTTCGCGCGAGCATTTCGAGTTCCTCGATACCGTTACGCAGACGTGTCTCGCCGATAAATGCCAACTCCGGTTCCAGAACCAATACTCGACCGTATATATCAGCGTGCTGTCCAACTACGGCCCGATACTCCGGAACAACGGCTTCCTCATTCATGGCCGGATTAGATGCCCAGTAACCGGCCAGTTCCAAACGACACCAGTCTGCAATCCGAGAGGCACCTTGCGCCTGTGCGATCCGAAGTCCTTTTGCGACTGCTGCGCTTACCGGCAATGCATCGATTTGGTCCAGTAGGTTCTTCGCAGTGAGTCTCACTCTATGTCCACGCAACTATGTGTCATATCGTTTCTGTCTGGGGCGCCTTGGTCCACTGATAGTCAGGACTTCCGCGGCCACTATACCTATTTCTCCCCTTGTTGGGGCTCGCGGGCGCGCTGGGCGGGTCGCACCATTCGCTCCACAAGGACAGATGCATGGCGTATTCTTCCTCATCGAAGAACGTTTCCTGTCGCCGATTGCCACGCTGCGTGGCATGATGGGCGACACCCGGAACCACAACTCCCGCCCATCGTCCCATCCCATCAGCCTACCCGGCAGGCCTCACGAGGTCAATGGGAATGGCCGAAATTAGTATGGCATCGCCGGAATCCCTTTCTTTTGTTACGGGAGAAGGAAGACAGCATGGGATAACGAGACCTCTACAAGACGTGCGCCTTCCAAGGGCAGGATACGCGCGGTCGTGTATGCAATTTGACATCTGGCGACACCATAGTCAATTCAAGACCGAAATAGGTAAGGTGCCCCGGGAATTCCGGCACGTTAATGCGACACGATATTTGCCACCTGCTCCCTTACAAATCTTATCATCAAGTTGTTGACATTTCGGTAGAATTGGAGGTGTTGGCGGATGGTTGTCCTTTCTGTCTTTGACATTTTGCGAAGAGATGCGGCGTTCGATACCACCTCGATCTGAAAATCGTATACTTGTTGATTAATTGCCGGTAGGAAATCCACAATACTGTAGGCAACGTGTGGCCACCAGTCATGCGATTCATGTCTGGGAAACAGCAGAGGTCTACCATTCACCTCATAGAACACTCGTCCAATGCCCTTGTCCCAATCAAGTGAATTGTCGCGTACGTAATCGGCCCGAAAGAGACTCTCCAAACCATGAGCATCTTTGAACTTGGAAAAGATGGGTTGATAGAATCTGGTGCAGTCTGGCAACGACTGATTACGCAGGACAGGGTGAAAGCAACGCCCGAGGCCCTCCACGAAATCGGCCTCGATATTCATGTCCATTCCGCGATAGAAGGCTTCTCTTGCATAAGGAAAACCGAGCCTCCGATCACAAAGGTTGAAATGTGATACGTTGAAGAAGCAGAAGTTGTTGATCAGCAACGCGAAGCTACTTGGGACGTACAAAAAGCTCGGTGACTCTGGTCCAATGAAATTGACCCCTGTACGTTCGGTCGCCAGTCTGTACACGAAAACCAATCTGTCGGCGGCGGCAATCCTTGAGTTTATGTGGAATTTTGGCGTAATTTCTGGCTGATTTTCGCATAACATGAGAAACCCAAGCCATAAACCCACGCGGACCTTATCGAGCCAATTTAGGAGGCAGCTGACATCCAGATCGTTGATCGCCTTCTCCTCAAGCATAGACACGATAACACGTTTCGCCGCGCCCTCGAGTTGTGAGAACTTCGCGTTACATTCCGAACACGCAGGAAATGAGAAGGCGTCGAATGCATACTTGCGCAGTCTTGGCGTATCAGACCTGACATCGAAACCGAAGAAGGCCTGACGGTTCGGATTACCTGTGAGTTCAATGAGCCACTTCGGTATTATGTGTTCTTTGTTCTTGCCACGCGGTGTCGCGCCACAGAATACGCAGAATTTCTGCATTGTGCCAGTAGCGTTCAACATGGGCTATTATTGCTTGTCCGTGACAGTCACCGTTATTGCCCTCGCGAATCTAGGATGGTGTCCTCAGCTATGTCATTGCCGATGCACCTTCTCATAAAGTGATTAGGGAGTCCTTCGATGTGAATCAAGCATCCATTCCGCGATGGCTCCCATGAACTCGACAGCGATTTTTGCTTCCATATCTGTTACGTTGGGGAGCCAAGGACGACCGTGTCCAGTTCCTGCTTTGTTGCGGAGAGTATTTATTGAGCAAGCCAATTCGAACATCGACCTTTCAATCTTGCGCTGCGGAGCTTCTCCAGCTTGCACTGGGTGTTGGGGCGTGGCCAACCTCAAGGCCACGAAAGCTCGACCAAGAAGCCCCTGGAAGTTGGTACTCTGTGGATACGAGCCATAGCGCTCTACGAGCACGTGTGCCGCGGTGGCCTCGAGCAGATCCTTGCCGGTGCCTGTAACCAAGGCCGCATCGGACACACCGCGCCTGGCCCTCCGAATGTACGCCTCGAGTGCAGCCGACAATGCCGCCCCGGACAGATTGTCCAGGACGAGGGGTCTCAATTCGCCGTCAAGGGAGAGTTCGTAGCCCTCCGCACGAAAAGCAGCGACTGCATCAGCAATTTCCTGACTACCGACATAGTTCGGAGAAGTGGGCCTGAACCCGCCACACCCTCGAACGAGTGAGATCATGCTTTCGACAAGCGCTTCTCCAGCGGGGACGTTGTTATCCAACGCCCAGTTGAGAGTGCCGCGAACGCGTTTTGCTTTCCCAACCAGTTGCCCCTGTGCCTTTGGATCACCTTGTGTTAGGTGAGCCCGGTTAATCTGAAACTCGATATCGGAATGGCTTGGCTCGCGGGTTTCGGACTGTGCGTCATCAACCAGACGCGCTACCGAAATGATGATCGCATCCGTCAAAGGGACAGCCACGCTGATTTCTCCAACAAACGTATGTGCAGGTCCTACCAGCAGGTTTTACATTCCGCTTCTTTCTTGCGAGTCACCCGTAGTGTCTATTGTACTTGGTGGCCGCTTCGCGGTCTTGGAGCCGCCTGTCCAGCTTTCCATTGTAGGGCCAGAGAGTCGAAAAGGCAAGGGGAAAACCCCTGAAGTGATACGTGAGAAGTGATAGGCAAGACGCCGGAGGCCTCTGAATTGATGATCTACGATTGCAGATTCCGGATTCATTTCGCGTGGTTCGCGTATCTCGCTTTTGCGAGCGCAGACTTTTCGCGGTTTCCATTATCTGTGTGCATCGGCGTTCATCTGCGGTTCCCGGCCAAGAATCTCCGTGTTCTCAGTGTTCTCCGTGGCTCAAGAGCAGCAGTCCGTTCCCGGTTGGAAATCTGCGAAGATTGGCGCAGGCTGCGGATCAGCAGGGATTGGTTTCACACCAAGCCGCAGAGCCACAAAGGGAGAAGTCATTTCGCCAGCGTTCTTCTTCGCGGCCGGCCCGTTGTCCGTCCTCGGCCTCCGTCTCCGGTCTTGCGACCGTACGCCCAGCGGCCCGCTTCTTCCAACATTCCACTATTCCAACATTCCGGTATCTGGCTCGGCGTTAGCGGAGCTTGATGGTGGCTAAGGCGAGGGCGGCGAAGGCGGCGGCGAGGAGCCAGAAGCGCACGACGACCTGGGGCTCGCTCCAGCCGGCGAGGTGGAAATGGTGGTGCAGCGGCGCGCAGCGGAAGAGACGCTTGCCGTGCGTGTATTTGAAGTAGCCAACCTGGAGCACGACGCTCATCAGCTCGATGACGAAGACGCCGCCGATGATCAACAGGAGGATCTCGTTGCGCGTCACCAGGGCGCCGTAGCCCATGGCGGCGCCGAGCGGCAGCGAGCCGACGTCGCCCATGAAGGTCTGGGCGGGGTAGCAGTTGAACCAGAGGAAGCCGAGCACGGCGCCGAGGATGGCCGCGAAGAAGATGCTCAGCTCGCCGGCCTGGGGGATGTGCGGCAGCAGCAGGTAACTCGCCCACGTCACGGGCGTGGTCCGCGACATCATCTCCGAAGCGACGTAGCAGAGGATCACGAGGACGAGGCTGACCATGGCGACGCAGCCGCCGGCTAGGCCGTCCATGCCGTCGGCGAGGTTCACCGCGTTGCTCGTGGCGGAGATGTAGAAGATCGCGATGAGGATGAAGGTCCAGTTGGCTAAGGGCAGGCCGTTCTTGTAGAAGGGCAACCAGAAGAGCTTGCCGTCGGCGATGTCGCGGAAATCAAAGAACAGAAACGAGGCGATCAGGACGGCCCCGGCGATCTGGAAGAGCAGCTTCTCCCAGGCGAGCAGTCCGTCGCGGCCGCGCTGGCGCGAGGCGGCGGTCAGCTTGAGCCAGTCGTCGATGCCGCCAAGGATTCCAAACCACAACAGTACGAAGATCGCCTTCTGCACGAAGGGATTGTTGAGCTTCGCCCACAGCAGGGTCGTTATGGTGGCAGACGAGAGGATGATCAGGCCGCCCATCGTGGGGGTGTTGGCTTTTTCCTTGGTGAGCTGGTTGAGGGCGGCGTGGTGAAACTCGGGCCGGTCGCCGATCTTCATGCGCATGAGCCAGCGAATGATCCGCGGGCCGATCAGCAGAGCGATTACCAGGCTCGTCAGAATGGCCAGAACGGAGCGGAACAGCACGTAGTGAAACGCATAGAAGTGCAGTGTATCAGAAAAGAAGCCACTAAAATGGCGAAGCAGATGATAAATCATCCCGTTTCCCGTGCCGTGTCGTCCATGAGAAGACCAAACTCGTAGGGTGGGTCCATGCCCCACGCGGTCACTCGGCCGGGGCGCATCCGACGCGTGGGTTGAGAACCCACCCTACGCCTGCGGCCGGATTGTTTTGATGTTTGATCCTTGCTTTCTCCGTTGTCGTTTCGATTTCTGCTATTTGACTCTTGCCGTTCTGCAAAGCGTTTCGCGCGACGCAACGAGTTCGCGCAGCGCTTCGACGATACGTTCTAGCCGGGCCGTCCTGGATCCTTTCACCAGGACGATATCATCGCCCCGCAGGAATTCGGGCATATGATCGCATACGGCGGCCGCATCGTCAAAACATCGCGTCTGCAAATCGTGTCGCGCCTGCTTGCGGGCGACTTGGGCCGTGACTCGCGGCGCAGCGCCCACCGCAACCAGTAAATCGACGCCGGCCTCGGCCACGGCCACGCCCAGCTCTTCATGCAACGCCTGCGTCTGGGCCCCAAGCTCGGCCATCTCGCCGCAGATGAAGACGAGCCGGCGGTTGCGATCTGTGTCGGAGCCGCGAAGGTTGCGCAGCATCGTCAGGGCGTTCTTCATCGACGCGGGATTGGCGTTGTAACAATCGTTCAGCACGGTCAGGGTCCCGATCTGCACGGCTTCGGCCCGCATCGAGACGCTCGACAGGCTCGCCACAGCGTTGGCGAAATCGTCGATTGTCAGGCCGAGATGCTCGCAGATCGCCCAGGCGGCCAGTGCGTTTTCCAGGTTCCCCGGGCCGGGCAGCGGAAGGCGAACCTGTCTGCCGTTGACTTCGAAGGTGCTGTGCAGTGCTTCGCAGACGACATGCTCCGCTCGATAGTCTGCCCCGGCGGTCTTGCCGAAGGTGCGGAAGGGCCTTCCCATCTCGCGGCAGGCGGCGACGAGCGGCTCGATATCGCCGTTGATGATGAGCGTGCCGTCCGCGGGCAGCCCGTCGGCGATGGAAAGCTTCTCACGAATGATGGTCGAGAGGTCGCCGAAGCCTTCGAGGTGGGCCGGCGATGCGTTGGTCACCACGGCGACGTCGGGCTGGGCGATCCCCGTCAGGTATCCGATCTCGCCCGGATGGTTGGCCCCCAACTCGGCAATGACGATTTCGTGCTCAGGTTCCGCGCCCAGCAGGGTCAGGGGCAGCCCGATGTGGTTGTTGAAGCTTTTCTGCGCCTGATGCGTGCGAAAGCGCCGGCTGAGAACATGGTGGACGATCTGCCGCGTCGTGGTCTTGCCGACCGAGCCGGTGATGGCCACCACCTTGAAGGAACTGCTTCGTCGGTACTCGCGAGCCAGATCACCCAGTGCCTCGACCGTATCGTGGACCCTCAGGATAGGGCCGGGCATCGCGTCTGCATCGATGGTTCTGCTGACGACGGCGCAGGCCGCGCCCTTCTCGAAGACCTCGGCCACATAATCGTGACCATCGAAGCGATCACCGGCAATCGCAAAGAAGCCATCGCCCGGCCGGATCGTTCGTGAGTCCGTGCTGATGCCGGTGATGCTGCTCGGCGCAGCTTCGTTCTCGCTGCGACTCGCTCGTCTCGTGACGGCCGCCCCTATAATGTGTGCGACGGTTTCTATCGCGATCGGCCGCATGGCTGCTCTCTCAGACATTGCCGCGCAACGTCTCTGTCGCTGAAGTCGAATTTGCGGCTGCCGATGATCTGGTAGGTTTCATGCCCCTTGCCGGCGATGAGGATCACGTCGTCCGGCCGGACGCTTTCGACGGCCATCCGAATGGCCTTTCTCCTGTCGGGCTCCACAAGTACGTTTTGCGCCCCGGGATCGTCGAACCCGGCCGTGATGTCCTTGATGATGGCCGCGGGCTCTTCGGTTCTCGGGTTGTCGCTTGTGACTACGACCCGGTCCGCCCACTGTTGAGCCGCGCGGGCCATTCTGGGCCGCTTGGTCTTGTCCCGGTCGCCGCCGCAGCCGAAAACCACGATAAGCCGGCCAGTGCACAGCGGCTTGAGCGTGGCCAGAACGTTTTGCAGTGCGTCGTCGGTGTGGGCGTAGTCGATGACGACTGTGAACCCATCGCCGGGGATTTTCTCCAGCCGGCCGGGCACTCCGGCGAGTGAGGAAAGCCCGGCGGCCACCGTCGGCAGATCCAGGCCGGCGGCCAAACAAAGTCCGGCGGCGGCCAGGTGATTCGCCACGTTGTAGCGACCCAGAAGGGGCGTTCTCACGCGCTCGTTGCGCCCGCGATATTCCAGCGTGAAATCGGTTCCCTCGACAGTCATCGATTCGATGTGGGCGACGAGATCGGCCGGCTCATCCACGGCGTACCAGCAGAGGCGGGCCTTCGTCGCCTGCGCGATCGACTGCGACTCCGGCGCCTGCCGGTTGAGCACGGCGGTTGTCTCGGGGCTCAGGGCCGTGAAGAGCCGGGTCTTGGCGGCCAGGTAGTTCTCTTTCGTTTTGTGGTAGTCCAGATGGTCGCCCGTGAGGTTTGTGAAGGCCGCCGCCCGGAAATCCATTCCGGCGAGGCGATCCTGCGAGAGCGCGTGGCTACTGGCCTCGATGACCACGTACTCGGCGCCGGCCTCGACCATTTGCCGCTGGGCCTCGGCGACGGTGAGGCAGTCTGGGGTCGTCAAGGACGACGGCATTAGCCCGGATCCGGTGTCGTAGACGACGGTTCCGAGGAGCCCGCACTTGCCGCCGGCGGCCTGGATACAGGAGCGGACCAGGAAGGTCACCGTCGTTTTTCCGTTCGTTCCCGTGACGGCCAGGTTCACCAGCCGGACGCCGGGATTGCCCTCGGCGGCCTGGGCCAGCAGGCCTGCCGCCCGGACCGGACTGTCGACCGGGATGAAAACCGGCCCGTCAGCCGGACTCGACGGCATCGACGCAGTTCGACCCTTCCCGCAAACAATGTACTTTGCCCCGCTGGAGATCGCTTGGCCGATGAAATCGTGGCCGTCGCACGTCCCGCCTGGAATGGCGACGAAGATGTCGCCCGCGCACACCTGCCGCGAGTCGATTTGGACGCCGGGACCCGCGTCCGAACGGGTCAATCGCAGCAACTCATCAAATGTCATAGACAGCATCCTGCACGTCATTGGGGACAGATCGAACCTGCCGAAGTCGCATTCTACGCCGGATGGACCCATCGTGCAACTGCGCGGACCGGGCGGCCGCATCCACACCATTATCGGCGCTTCAGGCGATTTGGGGTGAAAAATGGGCGCCCGACGTTTATAATAGCCTCGCCGTGCGAACGGCTTCATCGGCGGCCAGTATGCAATTGGAATGAATGGCCGGCGAAAACGGCCTTGAACGCCCCCTGTTTTGGGAGGAATCATCAGATGATGGAACGAAAACGCCTTCTTGCTCTTTCCTTGTTCTTCGTGGTCTGCTCGCCGGTCCTTGCCGAGAAGGAGACGGAGTATCTCGCCGTCTTCATGGAAGGCAAAAAGGTCGGCTACGCGATCCACACGCGGATCGAGGAAGGCTCAAAGGTCACGACGAGCGAGGAAGTGAGCATCACGATCAGCCGCCTGGGCTTTCCGATCACGGTCAAGATGACCGAGACGAGCATCGAAACGACGGCCGGCAAGCCGCTGAGCTTCCAGTCGATTCAGGATCTTGGGGCGATGGTCATGAAAGTCGAAGGCGCGATCGGCAGCGACGGGACCGTCGCCCTGACGAACTCGTCGATGGGAACGACGGAGAAGAGCACCATGGAGTGGCCGGCCGGAGCGCTCCTGGCCGAGGGGCTGCGCCTGCTGACTCTGGAGAAAGGTCTCAAGCCGGGCACGCAGTACACCGCCAGCGTGTTCAGCCCGGGCGTCATGCAGGCCGTCAACGGGCAGGTCGCGATCGGACCGAAGAAACAGGTCGATCTCCTCGGCCGCGTCGTCAAACTCACGGAGATGACCAGCACGCTCAACCTGCCCGGCACCGGGGCGGTCACCACAACGAGCTATGTGGACGATGACACGCGGGTCCTGAAGAGCGTCATGCCCGTCGCCGGAATGGTGGTGGAAATGGTCTCGTGCCCCAAGGAATTCGCCCTCGGCGACAACGACGTGCTCGACGTGGTTGATAGGATGTTCCTCAAGAGTCCGGAATCCATCGACGATGTCCGCTCGGCCTCCGCCATCATGTATGTGCTGAATCCGGCCGAAGGCGCCGAATTGGTGATTCCCTCGACGGACAATCAGACGGTCAAGCGGCTGTCGAATGGCAGGATCGTGCTTGTCGTAGAGCCCGCGACCGCGACCGGGGGCACATTCCCCTACAAGGGCGACGACCCCGAGTTGCGAGAGGCGGTCAAGCCGACCCGGTTTCTGCAGAGCGATCGCAAGGAGATCGTCGCGCTGGCCCGCAAGGTGGTGGGCGACGCCCGGGATGCGACCGAGGCCGCTCGGCGGATCGAGTCGTTCGTGGCCGACTACATCGACAACAAGAGCCTGTCCGTGGGCTACGCTTCGGCGGCGGAAGTGTTGGAGAGCCGCCAGGGCGACTGCTCGGAGTTCGCGGTGCTGACCGCGGCGTTATGCCGGGCGGTCGGCATCCCCGCGCAGGTGGCCGTCGGCGTCGCCTACGTGAAGGACTTTGGCGGCATCGAAGGTTTCGGCGGACACGCCTGGACGCAGGCCTACGTGGGCGCCGACGCCCGGGGCCGGGGCGGCACCTGGATCGGCCTGGACGCCGCCTTCAAGGGTAGCGGCCGCGGCGGATACGACGCCGGACACATCGCCCTAGCCGTCGGCAACGGCGAGCCCGGCGACTTCTTCAACATGGCCAGCGCCCTCGGCCAATTCAAAATCGAGAAGCTGGAGTTCCGAAGGACCAAGTAGGAAAGAGCGGCGTTCGCTGCCAACTGCTCCCCACGCGCGAGAAAGCCTACGAGGTAGCCTGTGCGTTCATCCAGGGCGAAGGCATCAAGCTCCTGGCGCAGATACTGCCGTCATCGCCGGACCGGCCTTGCACAGTTGGCAAATGGAAAGGACTGAGCCACGCCCGGCTCTCTTGGCGTGTGGCCGCGCTAAGTTTCCGATCCGAGAGTGGCCTTCCCCCGCAATTATTCCTTGGCCCCGTGCTTGCGCAGCAGTGCGATAATTTCGGTGTGGCCTCCCTCTTTGGCCAGAGACAGAGGCGTCTTGCCATACCAGTCTCTGGTGTCCATGTCGGCCCCGTGGGCAAGAAGCATTTCTGCTACTGTCTTTCTGCTGCGTAAAGCCGCACGGTGTAACGGCGTTTGCCCGTATTCCCTTTCCACAGTATTCGCATTTGCACCGTTGTCAAGAAGCATCCTTGTCATATCCGCGTTGCCGCTATGAGCCGTATAATGCAAAAGCGACCAACCCCATCGGTCTGCCGTGTTGACGTCGGCTCCATGGGCTAAGAGTAGTTCCAGGTGATATGCGTCGTTACGCCAGACAGCATAGAGCGATGCTTCTTCATCGGGCTTGTCATCTTTGGAGATGATAGCGCCTTTGGCTTGAAGGAGGTCGATCAGTTTCCTGTGGCCGTGCTTGACGGCGAAATGGAAGGGCGTATTCCCGCTCTTATCTTTGGCATCGAACTCTGCCCCGTGGGCCAGAAGGACCTCGGCCGTACGTTCAATTCTTCCGCCTCGCCTTCTTATCCTGGACACACGGTGAAGGGGCGTCTGGCCTGCCTTGTTTCTTGCTTGTACGTCAGCACCTTTGGCGATCAGCAACTCCAGCAAGTCTTTATCGACATTCCGGTGATCAGTCGCGGCGTGTAAGGGCGTATTGCCGGCTATGTCCCTGGCGCTGATACTGGCTCCGTTGGCGAGAAGCAGTTCGGGCACGAACTTCGCCCCAAAATTAGCGGCAATGTGCAGGGGGGTCTGACCGGCTGTATCCGTTTCGTTGACGTTTGCCCCTTTGGCAATAAGAACTTTAGCCACTTGCCTCCGGCCGTAATAGGCCGCTTTGTGCAGAGGCGTCATACCTCTGTTGTCTTTCGCATTGACATCGGCGCCTTGTGAAATGAGTTTCTCGATCCGTACAATATCGCCTTTCTTTATAGCCTTGAGAAATAAATTAGCATCCTTTGCTTTTTCAGCGCGATCTATCATCTGTTTTGTTGAAGGGACAATCTTGCTCGTTGGATACTCATCGAGAAGTTTCTCGAATGCAGACAGCGCAGCATCGAACTGCCCTGCTTCGAAATGGGACTGGCCTATCCAGTATTGTGCATTCTGGGCAAGTTTGCTCTTTGGTGACGCGCTTATCACCTTCCCATATTCGGCGATGGCGGCATCGTAGTCGGCGGCTTTGCGGAGTTCATTTGCCTTTTCGAAGTGGCGCTCGCCCTCTGGGCTTGTCTCCGATTCATTACCTGCAAATGATAAAACAGATAATCCGGAGAAGGCTAAAAGAACAGAGCATATCGTAAGTGAGATTAGTCTCTTTTTGTTCATGGTTGTTCCCTTCTACTTTGCGGCGCTGATAGACTGCGCCATATCCATTAGTTGTGACATTTCAATGTTGCCGATGAAAACATAGGAAAGAGCATCATCCCTCCACGCGAGGATAGTCCCTCCGGCCTGCCCCTTGTTGCGATAGACGGCATATTCTCTGAAATCCCTTGGCTCCAGCCCGCGCTGCCCGTCCAGAGGCTGCTCGAACAACGATATCGAGTTTATGCCATCCGTATAGAGCAGTTGGAGAGCATCGCGGCCCTCAATCCTCCTGATCTGATCGAGCGCATAGGCGGGGTCAAGCCATGACGGCGACACCAGATTGAAACCGGCGGCTTGCCTCGCTTCAGAGAGACTCAGCGTGTGCCCATTGGAAATTGTGGGAGCCTCAGGCGAGCTGACTTCTCGCTCGGGCGAAGGCCCTCTGACAATTATACCGGGATGCATATATTCAGGCCCATCGTCAAGAAATTCATAATACAGGATGTCATGTTGGTTCACGCGCATCTGTGCCGGCTGTGACGTGGCCGGACTGAAGGAAGCATGCCGGGCGACGACATCCCGGTGCTCTTTCAAATACAGGTTGATGGTAGCTGAATTATCCGGCTCGGGCACGACGACATCCTGCCGCGCCTGCGCCTGTACCAACTGGTCCTCCAGGTCGGCGACTCTTCTCGATAAAACAAAGCAGGCCAGACATGAAGCAATGATCAGACAGGCGGCAGCCAGCTTTGCCACTGCGCCTATAGTAAGCACCCGCCGGACACGTTCCGTTTCGAAACTGGCCTGCCTCTTCGACGCGTCCAGCTTGCTCACCAGCTTGCCGAGTATTCTGCCATGTATCTGGGCATTGGACTCGACCGCCAGGTTCTTAATTGACTGTTCTATGTCTTTCGTTGATTTCATGTTTCTTCTCAGGTTCAGATAAGAGTGTCCGAAGCTTTTCCAGCCCGTACCGATACCGGCTTTTCGCGGTGTTGATCGAGATTCCCTGCAAGCCCGCGATTTCTCTGAACTTCATGCCGCCGCGCAGATGCAGCAGGATTACCTCTCGCTGCTCATATTCAAGCTGCGCCATGGCATGATTGAGATTCCGTGCCTCTTCGCCGAAGATGGCAACCTGTTGCGGCTCGTTCGTATCCAGCGCGGCCGCTTTGTCCAGTCCGCCGGGCTGCGAACGTCTGGCTCTGAGGTTGTCGCGTGCAAGATTCACGACGCAGGTCGTCAGGAAGCTCTTCAGGCTTCCGTCGAGCTTGAATTTCTCTCTGGATTCGATGAACTTGCAGAAGACATCATGCACCACATCCTCAGCCGTGTTCACATCTTGTAGAAGAGCCGCTGACAGGGCCAGCAGATAGTCCCCATACTTGCGATAGATCCGGCACAGAGCCTCACCGCTGCCACACTTGAACTGCCACACCAACAGCCTGTCTTCCAGCATTCAATGCCTTCCCGACCGAGTGAAGAACGTTCTTCGCATGTTACACGAGCCGGCGCTGTGTTTTGGTCTATACGTAATCAGAAAGTTATCCCGATGTCCACGGCGGGGGAAACTGAAGTCGCAACTGTACGCGGCACTTCCCGGGGACCCGGGGCGGTCTTTTCTGATTCGGTCGTATGCGTTGCCCAGCCAGGTTCTACTCGAATTGGATGTCGGTGGCGATGAATTCGACGCTGGTGTTGCCGTTGTAGCGGTTGAGCTGGGCCTCGTAGGCGATGTTGAAGTACTCGTTGTCCAGCAGTCGCTTTTCGAGCGGGCCCATGCGAAAACCGACGCAGCGGATGGTGGCGGTGTTGTCGGTAATCGCGAACTGGAGGTGATCGCTGCGGGCGCCGCAGCGCCTGGGGGCGCCGGCGAGCCGCACGCCTCGTGTCGCGAAGAGAGGTTTCGGATTCCCCTGTCCGAACGGCCCGAGCAGCTCGAGTTGAGTGACCGTTTCCTTCGTGAACTGCCGCAGCGGCGCCTCGGCCTCGATGTGCAACCGAGCGACGACATCCTCTTCCTGCAGGTTCTCGACCGCATAGGCCTCGAAATCCGTGGCGAACGCTTCAATCCCCTCCGGCCGAACCGTCAGGCCCGCCGCCATCTTGTGCCCCCCAAAGCTCGCCAGGTGCGACGCGCAGGCCTCGATCGCGCCGAGCATATTGAATCCCGGAATCGACCGGGCCGAACCCTGGGCCCGACCGTTCTCGCCCGGCATGGCGTTGATCAGGATGGTCGGCCGATAGAACCTGTCGACGAGCCTGGACGCGACGATCCCCAGGACCCCCGTGTGCCAACCCGGCGCGGCCAGGACAATGCTGCGGTGGTCCGGGTGGTTGTACCCACGCTCGATGACGAGGTGGCAGGCCTCTTTGACGATCTTGCGTTCGCACTGCTGCCGCTGGACGTTTTGCCCCTTGAGGTACTCGGCGATATCTCGGGCCCGCATTTCGCTGGTACTGGTGAGCAGTTCAACGGCTAATCGGGCGTGCCCCATGCGGCCGGCGGCGTTGAGCACCGGGGCGAGTCGAAAACCGATCGCGTAGCTATCGACGCCCTGCCCGGCCAGTCCAGCCGATTCGATCAGCGCCTGCAAGCCGCAAAGGTTGCTCTGGGGCACCGCTTGGAGCCCGAACCTCGTCAGCACGCGGTTCTCGCCGCGCAGGTCCACGACGTCCGCGACTGTGCCGATGGCCGCCAGGCTCGTCGCATCGAGCATGAACTGCCGCAGTTGCGGATCGAGCCGCGGCCCTCTACTGAACTCATCGGCTACCGCCCACGCCAATTTATAGGCGACCATCGCCCCGGCGGAATCCTGATTCGGGTAGGATTCCTCCAGCGCCGGATGCACGACGGCCGAGGCGTTCGGCAGGACGGGCCCGAGCTGGTGATGGTCGGTGACGATCAAGTCCACGCCGAGCTGCCGGGCTAAGTCCGCGGCCTCGAAGGCGGTGACGCCGCAATCGACCGTGACCAGCACGCGCGTGCCGGCCTCGGCGAGCGAGCGCACCGCGTCGCTGTTCAAGCCGTAGCCTTCCTCGATGCGGTGCGGAATGTAGAAATCCACCTGGGCCCCGAGCAGCGTCAGCAGCTCCCACAGGATGGAGACGCCCGTGATGCCGTCGACGTCGTAGTCGCCGTAGAGGGTGATCTTCTCTTTCTTCTCGACAGCCTCCCGCAGCCGGGCCACCGCCGGGGCGATCCCCGGCATCTGCGCCGGCCGGATCAGGTCCGTGAGCTTCGGCTGCAAAAACGCGCTGCCCGCGGCGGCCTCCGTGATCCCGCGATTGAGCAGCACCTGCGCTATCAGCGGCGATATCTTCAGCGATTGAGCGAGCGTCTCGGCCCGCGCGTCGGCGGGTGCGATCACCCAGTTTGTCTTTTGCGTCCTTGTCGATGGCGGCATCGGCGGCCCATACTCCAGTACTGCGTCTGCAACGGCGTTCCAAAGCCCTCTTATATCAGGAACCGCCCCACTCCGGCAAGCCCCGTCCGCCGCAGAGCAGGAATGAAAAACCGGAATGGTGGAAGGATGGAATGGTGGAAGGAGCCGGCCACCGGCCGTACGATCGCAAGACGGGAGATTGAGGACGGAGGATCGACGGCAGAGGACGCGCGGAACGCGAAGAGAACGACGAAGAGATTCTCGCCGAAGGCCGACAAGAGGCGAGGAACTCCACCGAAATAGTCAATTAACGGGGCACCATAACCTGGGCGTCAGCGGTAGGGTGGGCTCCGCCCACCATCTGGTTGCAGGGGGCTTCTTGTCCTGGAGGCTTGCTTTCCGGCCGGGGCGGACTACCATTACTTATACGAAGATGGCCTCTGTCGGCCGAAACCGTCCCTGTTATCCTGTGGGAGAAACAACCATGAAGCTCGTACACTTGCTCCCTTGTGCGACCCTCGCCGTGCTGCTGTTCCTCGCAAATGGCACCCCCGGCACACCATCCGCCTCGCAACACGAGTACGGCGTGCTGCGCGCGGGTGATCGTATCTCATGGGGCAGCCCCGGCCGTTCGATCTACGATGCAATCGACAGCGACGCGGCCCAGTATTTCTCGATTCCTCGCTGGCAGCGTGGAATCGATCTTGAAATGCGAATCCTGAACGCGCTGGCGCAGGACGGCTGGGAAGTCGTCGACGTGGCCGAACCCCATCTCTACGTTCTCCGAAGAGGGCGATAAGCCACGCGAAGTGAGACACCTCCATCGTAGCTCGTAGCCTTGCATTGCTGCCTGTGGAAGCAGACCGTGTCGGTGGGGCAGTTCGTCTTTCGGAACCGGCGGATGCACGCGGATGAGACCGGAATGTACTCACACAAAGGCACGAGGATCACTAAGAAGAGCGCTGCAGAATTGGCTTGCTGCCTTCGTGGCTTGGTGGCTCCGTGTGAGAACCAAGTGTTTGTGTCTTAACGACTTGCGTTCCTGTCAGTCCAGAATCTGCGCAAGAAGACAAGACTTCAACAAGTAGCAATGCGAAATGAATCCGCAATCCGCAATCGCAAATCACCAATTCAAAGCCCTCCGGCTTATCGCCTGTCACTTCTCACTTATCACTTCAGCGGTTTCCCTCTTGCCTTTCCGACCGCCTGGCCCTACAATACAAACTGTGAAAGGCAAGCTCAAGGCCCTGAAGTGGCTGCCAGGTGAAACGGAGATCACAGGCGACTGGAAGAAATAAGACGGAAGGCGGAATGTTTCCATGTGCCCCCTCAGGCTAACGACGTCGAGCAAGAAGACGGCGATTGCCAACGGAAGCCGGACTAATTTGCCTGCCACCGGGTCAGAATGTCGTCACGATTGAAGAGATTGCGGTTCGACAAGAACAACGTCCCCTTCCTTCGGCCGGAGGAAATCGACGAGCGCGCAGAGTACATGCTTAGCATCTTCTGCGAAAGGTGCTTGGCAGAGCCTCAATATACCGATCTTAATGTGATCATTAAGGTACTCATGGATCAACACAGGGTCAGGTTCGTCTTCACGGAGGATCTCGGCCAAACACGTGGTGGGCAGAAAATACGCGGGAGAATCGCTCTGAAGGACAGGATCGTCTGGATTGACAGGTCTTTGCAACCCGACGACGATCTTCACAGGTTTCGGTTTACCATTGCGCATGAATTTGGTCATCTTGCATTGCACAGGCATCGGCCGATCCAGAACTACGATGCGATAGAAGATACGGATGAGCAACTGCGCATGGAGTTCAGCCATGCGAGTGGCTCAAAGCAGATCGTTGAGTGGCAGGCAAATCGATATGCGTCCGCGATTCTCATGCCGCGATACACCGTAGCTCCTGCACTCTGCGCGTTTCACACAGAGAATGATGTTCATCTAAACATCGGAAGAGTCTTTGTTGACAACAGCCCTGCAAACCGATCGCTCTACGCGCAGGCATTGAATCGCCTGAGTCTGATTTATCACGTCTCAAGAAGCGTTGTTCGCATTAGGCTACAGGAATTGGGCCTTCTCATCGACCGCCGCGCGAGACGCATGGAGGGATTAGCTGGTGAACTCGAGCACCTCTGGAGAGATTTGGGAAACGGGCATTGATAGCTGTCGACGAAGGCCGGGGAAACTGAAGGGAAGAATCAAAGACATCAGGTACTTCTTCCGATGAAGAACCGGCGTATAAGAGTGAGGAAGAGCGTCGTGCCGCTTATAGCAGTGCCGGGGCTCAGTGGTTGTGGGAGATGGGGTGACGGGGAGAGCGGGTGACTACCTATGTCGGCGCCGCCGGGTTTGGCGGGGGGTTTGATTGGCTCATGTCAGTCACAAATGCCGGAGGGGGAGGCGGGTCCAGGTTTTTGTGTCACATGGTGCTGCGCTGTGGCAGAGTTCACGGTGCTATGATTGGGCGGGCGCAGGAACTGAAAGCGCCGCCGCGGATGCAGGAAACGTCCTGCCGCACAGTGGGGAGGATAGAGGTCGAGTCTTGAATATTGAGTATTCGTATCCCGTGACGAGTGCGAACCGGCCCGGGGTACCTGGCGGTTTCTGCATTGCGAGGGCTCTGTTCCTACACCCGCGGGGATTTGGCGCCTGGGGCCAGAAGCATGGTGCCGGGCCAGTCCGGCGCGTTTTTTCGGGCTCAGCATGGGTAGTCACGGAGACTACTTTCCGTGGGCGAGGGCGAGGCGGGGGTCGTCGAGGTCGAGGCGGTAGAGGACCTGGTTGTAGTCGTAGCGCGGCGTGGGGCGCGTGTTGCCGGAGAACTGCATCGTGTACGTGCCCTCGAAGAAGAGCATCGGCGAGCCGTCGGGTGCGAACTCGGGATGCAGCCGCGGATTGTAGAAGGTGTAGTTCTCGTGCGTGAGGACCTTCACCGCCGGACCCCACGGGCCGGTGGGCGCATCGGCCTCGGCGTACCATAGCTCGCCGAATGCGGCGGGCTTGCCGAAGGTCTGCATGAAGACGGTGACCCAGCGCTTGCGCCAGGCGTTCCAGGCGATGGAGCCACTGTGCGGCTTGATCTCCTCGCCGCTCTCGGCGGCGGCGATTGTCTCCTGCGCCTCCATGGGCTCCCACGTGTTGGGGTCCTGCCATTCCTCGAAGCGGGCCGGACAGCGCAGCGTCGGCAGAGGGTTGCCGAACAGCACCCACTCCTTGCCTTGTTCGTCTTTCCAAAGAACCGGGTGACCGTTCGGCACGCGCGGCGGCTCCGGCGACGTCTCCGACTTGGTCCACAGGACGCGCAGCAACTCGAAGTTGCGGGTCTCGTCATTCCACACGGCCAATCCCCACCGGTAGCCTTCCATCAGCGGCTTGACTTTCAGGTACGAGCCGACGAGCCGTTGCATGCCATTCTTGTCCGGCAGGCTCACGTAGCCGGTCACCCACGTGGGGCCTTCGCCCGGCAGCTTGGCGACGCCGCGGGGCATGCCGTTTTCGTCGGTGATGTAGTCGAGCTTCAATCGCAGGGGCGGCTCGTACGACGCCAGCGGCCGCACCGCCGTTGTCGCGCCGGTGCCGTGGAAGATGCCCAGCGGATAGCGCGGGATCACGGTGTCGCCCCACAGCCAGAACAGTCGTCCGCGATGAACCGCGTTCTGCACGCTGTCGCAGCCGAGGATGCCGGACTGGGGCCAGTCCCGATCGAGTCCGAGCTTCTGGCTCTCGGCGAAGAGCCCGCCACCGGTGAGACGCCCGATCCGCCGCGCGATCACACTGCGCTGGACCTCCACCTTCAGCGCCTTGCCCGGCTCGGGTGTGAGTCGTACGCCGCGCGAGCCGAAGCCGTCCTTCGGCACGTCGTAGCCGTGGCCGATGACGTCGAACCACGTCTCCCGGCCCATCAGTTCCGGCAGATCGAAGGCGATCACACCTGCATTGTCCGTGATGAAGCGCACCTGATGCGTGGTCCGCAATTCGACGAGCGGGACGGGCCAGCCGCTGCCCGCCTCCACGACTTCAATGCGACAGGCTTGCCCCGGCCCGGCGGCCGCAACAACCAGAGGCGCCATCCACAGCACGATTGCCGGAACCAGAAATCGAAGCATCGAAACCACTCGTTCTTTCAGCATTGAAGTTGCTCCCACGTCGTTACTTTCCACCATTCCAAATTCTCTTGATCGTCTCTTCCTGAGAATACCCTATCGGGCAATCGGGACTCTCGGTGTTGGCACGGTAACTGCCCTGGGTCTCTTTCGGACAGGAGATCATGCGACTGACCGGCATTTGCAGGTGTCCGTTGGGATCGGTTTGCTTGATCCAGTTATAGGCGTAAACGAGCCAGTCGTTGCGGTACTGCTCCGGTTGGAGGGAGAACCAGGAGATTTCGTCCCAACCCCAGACGAAGATCGACTTGGTGTCCGCCACGTTGGGGTTCCGGCTGCGGCCGAAGTTGTCGAATTCAACGAGGTACGGCAGGTTGGAGCAGCTCCACCCGCTGGGCGAGAGGCAGCCCTTGCTTCGTTTATAGATTCCGTCCAGGTGGTTCACTTCGAGCACGGCCTCATACGGTTTGTCGGGCACTTCCTTGATGCGCATCGGGAACGAGTTGAAATCGAGGAGGCTGACGCCGTCCACGATCATGCCCTCCGTGGGCACGTGAGCATCCAGCAGCACCAGCTTGCGGCGGGCGTGCGTCTTCGCGTAGGCACGGATTCGCGCCACGAGGCGCGACCATTCCCGCAAGTCCGGGTCGGCCATGCCGATCAGCGCCACCTGCCCTAAGTGCAGGGCCTCGCAACCGAGGTCCAGGTAGGAACCCGCCAGATAGTAGAACCACAGTTGTGTCTCCCGCCGGGTGACATCGGGGACGCTGGCCCGGCGCCAGTGATTGACGAGCTTGCCGTCCTTGTTGAGCATGGCCTCGTAGGAGAACGTCCTGTCTTCGACGGACAGGTCGAAGTCGGTGAATACCCAGGATGGAATCGGCACGCGGTTGACCTGCGTGCTGATCGTTTCAAACAGGCAGCCCTGGAAGATGACGTCCGGATCGAAGGCGTGGACCTTGTCGATCAGCGTCTTCGCGCCCGCCCAGAAGTTGGGATCGTTCAAGCGGCCTTCCCCGTTCCAGCGGTAGATCGCGCGGCCGATGAACTTGGCCCCGATATTCCTGATCAGACGGACGTCGTCGTCGCGGTGCCGGTATTGCCGATTGCCCTCGGCCTTTCCCGTGACCAGGAAATACGCCATGGTCACGGAGCGGTCGAGGTAGTTCTCCAGCACCTCGCGCGAGATGGTTCCCTCGAAATGATAGTCGCGCGAGCGTCCTGTCGACGAGGTCTCGGCGGCGTCCATCCGCTGTGGGCCGAACAGGGAGCCGGCAACGAAGCATACCGCCGCCAGCCGGCAAAGTCTTCCGGCATCTCGGGTCACAAGATCATCCACGGGTGTTCCTTTCGAGATCGATCGCACATGGCTGGCATCCAAAGGCCGCGCCGCGAGGCGATCTTACGGCCAATGTCCCCCGTTTTCCAGGCTATTTCAAGTGCATCGCCTGGCTGCACGAGCGAATGCGGCAAATTCGAAAAGACCCTGAAATATTCGTACCGGGCGTTCGACTGATAGTACGAATCGTACTATTGGAGTTGGACGTATGGCACAGGAAACCGGGTTATCGACGTTGTCGCTGGCGATTCTGGGGCTCATCTCGCAGGAGCCTCAGACGGGCTACGACCTCCGGAAGGTCTTTCTGACCACGCCCATGGGTCATTTCAGCAGCAGCCCCGGGGCGATTTATCCCGCCTTGCGGCGGATCGAACAGGCCGGCTGGGTCCGCGGGCGGACGGGCCGGGGCAAGACCCGCCGGCAGCGGGTCCTCTACGAGCTCACGGCGAAGGGCCGCAAGGTGCTGCAGCAGCACCTGTCGCAGCCGGTGACGAGAGATGATGTCGTCTGGCACATGGACGACCTGTTGCTGCGGTTCGGGTTCATGGACCCGAACGTCGGGCGCGAGAGGACACTGCAATTCCTGCGGGACTTTGCCGACCGGCTCGACGCCTACGTCGCGGAGCTACGGCGGTATCTCGACGGCGCCAGGGACACCATGCCGCCGTGTGGGCGACTGGCGATGGAAAACGGAATCCAGGGCTATGAGACAAACGCCCAATGGGCCAGACGGGCGTTCCAAGAGCTGCAAAGCAATTCGTAATCCCCCGGTGGGGAGAAAGGAGCAATCATGAGTTCAGTCTTAACACTTAAAGCCACGGCCGGATATCTTTGGCGGCTTCCGTTATGTGCCGTCGCGTACGTGGTCGGCAACATGGCCGGCGGGGCCCTGGTGTCCGCTCTTGGGCTGCCGCTTCCAGAAGTCCCCGAGCAGGCGAACGAGCAGATCATGGGCCTGCTTCTTTTCGTCGCCAGCCTCGCCCTGGCCGCAGCTCTGGCGCCTCTGGCCCGGCGGATGCAGGGCGCATACTGGGTTCGTTGGCTGGCGCTGGCGGCGTTGTGCTATGTCTGCCTCGGCGTGAATACGCCCATCGAAGCGGCCATCTTCACGAATATGGGCGGGATGATGACGATTCCGATCCTCTCGGTCTGCCCGTGCCTGCTGTTCGGGGCTGTGATGGCGCTGCTGTTCAAGCCGGCAAAGGGAGGTGTCTCGATACTCGATAACGCACGCCGGTTCTTTGGGAGCCGAAGTGCGGGCCAGTGGGCGTGGCGTCTCGCCGTCGCGGTCTGCGCGTTCCCTGTTATCTACTGGACGTTCGGGTCGATGGTTGCCCCCTTTGTCCTCGAATACTATCGGCAAGGACAGTTCGGCTTGGCATTGCCGCGCGGCGGCGTGATCATCGCCGTTCAGCTCTTGCGCAGCACCTTGTTTCTGGTTGCCGCACTGCCGATTTTGATGGCATGGTCCGGATCGCGGCTGCGTCTGACGTGGGCGCTGGGTCTTGCCTTCTACGTGCTGGTGGGCCTGTTCGGCCTGATTCAGGCGTCCTGGCTCGCCCCCACGCTGCTGGTCCTGCACAACATCGAGATCTTTGCGGACTCGATGGTGTATGCCCTGGTCCTGGTCCTTCTGCTGATGCCCGGAGACACAGCACGAGCGGACGAACGATTCACGCGCTTGCCGCCCTGCATCGGGCGGGCGCAAACACCCGTTGGAAGCTAACAAATCGAAACCAACTTTTGGAGGTATCGAACCATGAACACGTACACAGTATGGACCGTGCTCGCGATCGCGACGATGTGCAGCTCCGTCACGCTCTCGGCGGACGATGCGATCCTGCGGCAAACGTTCGACCTTGGCGCGCCGCGCACGCCGCGGGCGCAGCGATTCGAGATGGAGACGCAGGTCATCAGCTACGCCCTGGACGGCACACGCACCGGAACCGACATCTATCGGATTCATCTCGCGTGCGTACCGGGCCGAGCCATGGGCAAAGACGCCGATGAGTACACCTGCACGAAGTTCACCGTCCAGTTCGCCGGCACTGAGGAGGTGGCGATTCCCGCGCTGAAGGACTGGAAGTATCTCTTCAAGGACACCGAGACCGGCATGGACGACAAGGGTCAGGTGTTCGGCATCGACCATGCGAAGTTCGAGAACCTCACGGACGCCAATGGAAAGTCGATCCCGATCGATAAAGCGTACCATCTCTACAATGCGTTCATCGATTTCCACGGCTTCTGCAACGCGTTTGCCGAGCCCGTCTCCGATGGCAAGGGCATCCAGGACCTCAAGAAGATCGGGCAAAGAATCGTCCACGCCGCGGCGTTCACGGAGCCGCCAGTGAACCTCGGCAGTGGCATTGCCGAAGGCTCGACCTTCAAGAATGGCGAGGTCACCCTCGAGTTCAAGGGCCTGAGCCTGGTCGATGAAGCCCCCTGCGCCCTCGTGGCCTTCGACTCCGGCGAGAGCTCCTTCCAGATGATCGTCAAGCCCATGCCGAATATGGAGGTGCGCTCCGTCGGCAGCTCGCACTACAAGGGCGACCTCTACATTGATTTGGCGACGCGCTGGGTCCGCAAGGTCGTGATGGATGAAGTGGTCGTCGCCGAGAGCACGGTGCCCGCATTGCCCAACAAGGTCAACGCAGTCATCGAGCGGTACAGCGTGATCCGCAACGTCACGGCGAGAGATACGCATTGAGCCGTCTGCGGTCCGGACTCGGCGAATTCATCGGCGCCGCATCAGTACTTCGTGATTCCGAAGTCGGCCAGCGCTTTGCGGCCGGCTTCGGCCACGCGGTACTTCGTTGCCTTGCCGTGCCTCCGTCGGATGAGCCAGGCTTGTTGGACGCAGTAGTCGAGAAACCCTCCGCCGATGGCAAAGCAATGGACCGATCCAATCCGTCACGCACATTCCTCCACGGGCGGACACGCCTATTATCCCTGAGCAACATTATCTCGCAAGTGAATCGCGGGCACGTCTTTGAAGGCCAATACAAGTCGTTGCTGATCGAAGATAGTGCGGCGTCTATACGGCGAAGATGCCGCGGAGGCCCTGCTCCACAAGGGCCTCGGTTGTCTTCGCCGGGCGAAGGCCGATCTGCAGCGCGATCGCAAGGGCGCCAAGTGGAAAGGCATTCTGGCCTGCTGGACAAGGCAGCAGACAGGCATCAGCAACCGATGGCTCACTGAGCATGTCCATTTGGGTGCCGTTACCGGTGTCAGCCGGTTGCTGCAGAACGAGCGAAGGCGGCCTCTCCCTTACTTTCGGTGCTGAACTGAGTGTGGTGTCCCCAGATATCAGATATCCAGCAATCTTACCGACGAGAAAGAGGCGAGCAGGACAGGACGAACGTTCGACTGGCCTATCTTTTCTTTTTCTTCTTCCTCAGCCTTCTTCGTCTGGCCAACCCATACACGAGACGAGGCAAATTGGGCAGCGCAACCGTTAAATCTCTTCCACGGAAAAGTCCGACTTGCCGCGCCTTCTTTGCGATATGGAGAATCTGGGGCACATCGTAGAACGATGACCGGATACGGTTGCGGATGCGTTTGAGTTCCGCAAGCCCGTAACGGTCCGAATAGACCGGCCCCCCGATGCGTTCGTAATAGTAGCCAGGGGTCGACTCAACCACTTCCTTGAGGGCCGAGAACTTCTCGATGCGGAGTTTATGGAAGTTGATGGAATCCAGCCCGATTTCCTTGGCGAACTTTGGGATGTAAAGCATCTCCTCTTCTGTCTCGCCGATGTTGCCGTAGATGAAGAACCCGTGCAGATAGAAGCTATATTGCGTCAGGACAGCAAAGGCGTCCCGGATTTGCTGCTGGGTAATGCCTTTCTGAAGTTGCTCGAGGATCCAGTCATGCGGCGACTCGACCCCAAACAGGAAGACCCGAAAGCCCGCCTTCTCGGCCTTGGCCAGGATATGCGGGTACCGGGCAATGTCAACTCGGGCCTGGACAGCAAAGGTCTTCTTGATATTGTTCTCGATAATCAGATCGCAAAGCTGTTCGCTCCGCTTGATATTGGTGAAGATATTGTCGTCGCTGAACATTACGGCGTCGGCGGTAATCGTCTTGAGTTCTTCGATGACCGACTCGAGGGGGCGTTCTGTGTAGCTGCGCTTCTGGCCAAGCGGGTTGAGGCTGAACGTGCAGAACTTGCATTTGAACGGGCATCCCCGGGTGGTCAGGACGGTGTCGAACGTGTGCCTGCTGAGTCGGACACCGCACTCTGACCAATAGTAATCGTGCGTTCGCAATGACCGATCGGGAAACGCAATGTTCGAGAGGTCAGGCAGTTGCTGGTTTTCGTTGTGGATGATGTTTCCGTTCTCCCGATAGGAGAGCCCGCGAATGTCCTTCCACGGGACCCCCATAACGATCTCCTTGACGATCTCCTCCCCCTCGCCGCGCACAACCATGTCGATATTAGGACAGCGCTCGAACAAGTACTCGACTTCCTGTGTGGCCTTGTAACCCCCGACAACGGTTGTAACCTCTGCCGGCAGCCGGGAGACGAAATCACAGATGTCCCTGAACTTCGCATCCCAGCGGATGCTGATGCATAGCAGATCGATTTCGGCCCGGATGAACCGGCTCAACACATCCGGATCCTGGTAGGCATCTTCGTGGCGAAGGTCAAAAAGTGTTATCTTGCCGACGAGGTCCTTCATGGCCGCAACAATGTACTCCAGGCCGGTCGGAGGGAACATGCCCATGGTAGACGTGCCATACCCGAAGTACGGATTAAGGGCGAGAACATGTTTGTACCGGGGTTTCTCATATATCTTCATAGACGTCAATCCTACACGCTGCAGCATATTATTCCACCCGAATTATTTGGATCATTTCAACATCCTTGGCGGTTCAATCGCCCAAATCATTGAGAACGCCCTCAAATCCAACATTTTTGGCGCTTTTTCGACGCACCTCGACCAGCGATTTCTCATCACCTGCCGGGGTTTTCGCTCCGTTGCCGGTCATCCTACCCGCGCCAATTCTGGGCTGGATCCCAATCGGCCAATCTGATTCCGGGTGATTCCGGGAACACGTTGCTTACTTCGGCCTTGGATTGAGTATGGTGTCCCAGGATAAGTGGTGCTTGCCGCCGTTACCCGAGGAGAAATAGTCGAAGGACCTCCGCATGAGAATCAAGAAAGGTGTTGTGCCGCTCATCGTATTGTTGGGACTCAGTGGTTGCCGGAGGGAAAGGCGGATCCAGGTTTTTGTGTCAGATGGTGCCGGGTTGTGGTAGAGTTCACGGCGCTATGACTGGGCAGGCGCAGGAACGACAAGCGCCGCCGCGGATACAGGAGAAGTCCTACTGCACAGGGCACCTATGGGAGTGATTGTCATGATAAGCGTCTCGGCCGGAGTCAGACTTCACATCGGTCTGGTCCTGCTGCTGGGCTTGACCGGGCCCACGACCGCGCAGCGACAGATGGAGAATCTGACTCGCGGGGTGGTGGCCGTCAAACAATCCGGCGGCGTCTATGTGGGCTGGCGTCTCTTCGGCACCGACCCGGAAGGAATCGCCTTCAATCTGTATCGAATCTCCGGCGACGGGCCGGCTGCTAAAGTCAACGAGGCGCCGGTCACGGGCGCCACGAACTACGTCGATCCGAACGCCGATGGGAGTCAGGCAGTTCGGTATTTCGTCCGGCCTGTTGTGGAGGGCAAGGAACTGGCTCCATCCAAGCCGGTGCGGGCCTGGGAAGACAACTACCTCGAAATCCCCATTCAGCCCATTGACGCATACCGGCCCGGCGACACCTCGGTTGCCGACCTGAACGGCGACGGCGAATATGAGATCGTCCTGCACCAGGTCTCACGCGGCCGGGACAATGCACACGCCGGAATCACAGGGACGCCCGTCTTCGATGCCTACACATTGGACGGCGACCACATGTGGCGTATCGATCTGGGCATCAATATTCGCGATGGCGAGCACTACACACAATTCATGGTCTACGACCTGGACGGCGACGGCAAGGCGGAGATGGTCTGCAAGACCGCCGATGGGACAATCGACGGTACGGGGCAAGTCATCGGCGATAAAAACAAGGACTGGCGCACGCACAAGGAGGGCGACCGAACCCACGGGCGTATTTTAGCCGGCCCGGAATATTTCACAATCTTCGATGGTCAAACGGGCGCAGCGCTGAAGACCGTTGACTATATTCCCGGTCGCTCTCCGATCGACGGGTGGGGCGGCATTGGTGGAAACGGTGGAAACGACAGCTACGGCAACCGTTGCGATCGCTTCCTGGCCTGCGTGGCGTATTTGGATGGTGTGCGGCCGAGCGTGGTGATGTGCCGCGGCGTTTATGGCCGGACCGTCATGGCCGCCTGGGACTGGCGCGATGGCGAATTGACCAGCCGGTGGGTCTTCGACTCGGGCATCAGTTACCCGCCCTTCGCCGATGCTTCTCCCTACTCAGGGATGGGAGGCCATTCGCTCTCGGTGGCCGACGTGGACAACGACGGCAAAGACGAGATCGTCTATCATGCGATGGTCGTCGATGACAACGGCAAAGGGTTGTATTCCACGGGCTGGCGACACGGTGACGCGATGCATATCAGTGACATGTACCCGGACCGTCCCGGTCTTGAGGTCTTCACGATCCACGAGAATGAAGATGACACCGTTCGATTCCAGAGCCCCGGAGTGGCGATGCGCGATGCACGCACGGGCGAAACGCTTTGGAAGCACAGCCTCGGTATTGACGTCGGCAGCGGCATGGCAGCCGATATCGATCCATGCCATCCGGGCTACGAGGCGTGGGGCGGCCCGGGAGGCCTGCGTGATTCGCACGGAAATGAGATCGGTCCGGCCCCGCGTTCAAGCGGCTTTGCCATCTGGTGGGACGGCGATCTGCTGCGCGAGCTGGTCGCCGGCTCCACGGTGACCAAATGGAACTGGGAGACGCACGCTGAAGAAACGTTGTTTGCCACAGGGGCGCGACGCGGCGGGCGCGGGCCCAACATTATGGGGGATCTTCTGGGCGATTGGCGTGAGGAGCTGCTGATGACAGCGCCGGATGGCAAGGCCCTCAGGCTGTACACCACGACGATCCCGACGCACCGCCGCATCTACACGCTGATGCACGATCCCCAATACCGGCTGGCGATCGCCTGGCAGAATGTCGTCTATAACAAGCCGCCCCACCCAGGCTTCTATCTCGGCCACGAGATGTCCCCCCCACCGCGCCCGAATATCTACCTCGTCGGCCGGAACTAAAGGGTTCAGGTACTCTCTCCGATGAAGAACCTTCGCATGAGAGTGAAGAAAGCTGTTGTGCCGCTTATCCTACTGCTGGGGCTTCTCGGCTGCGGAGGGTGGAGCGGTTCTGCGGAGATGGAGCGCATCCCGGGCGGGCTCCGACACCGGCTGGTTGTTTGCACGGATGTGGGGGGCACCGATCCGGATGATTTTCAGTCGATGGTGCATCTGTTGGTCTATGCGGATCGTTTCGACATCGAGGGGCTGATCTCATCGCCGTATGGGCCGGGGCGCAAGGAGCATATTCTCCAGGTCATCGACCTCTACGAGCGCGACTATGCCTGCCTGAAGACGTATTCCGACAGATACCCCGTTCCCGACGCGCTGCGGGCAGTTACGAAGCAAGGGGCCGTCGAGGGCGCGGGATTCGAGGGATTTGGCTCGGCGACGGAAGGTTCCGAGTGGATCGTTCGCTGCGCGAGGCGCGACGATCCGCGGCCGCTCTGGATCCTGGTCTGGGGCGGGATCGAGGACCTTGCGCAGGCGCTGCATGATGCGCCCGATATCGCGCCGAGACTCCGCGTCTACTTCATCGGGGGGCCGAACAAGAAGTGGAGCGTCGACGCCTATCAGTACATCGCGACGCACCATGCGCGGCTGTGGATCATCGAGGCCAACGCCACCTATCGCGGCTGGTTCGTCGGCGGCAAACAGAACGGCGAATGGGGCAACAGGGCGTTCGTCGCTGCGCAGATCGCGGGTCACGGCGCCTTGGGCGATTTCTTCGCAACGCAGCTCGGCGGCACCCTCAAGATGGGGGACTCGCCGTCCGTCGGCTACCTGTTGCGCGGGACGCCCGAAGACCCGCGGCAAGCAAGTTGGGGTGGGCGCTTCGTGCGGGCCTGGGAGCGGCCGCAAGTGGTGTTCCGGCGGCTCACCAATGAGGACGACCGGATAGGACAGTTCGGCGTTTTCGAGCTGGCCCTGCCGCTCGGTGGGGACACGCCGGAACGGCCGGAAGCGAGCCTGCTGATCGAGAACCAGGCGTTGGTCGGGTGCGTGGACGCGGTCGGCGCGATGCGCTTTCGCTTCTCGCCGAAAGACGCGAAGACGTATCGCTACACGATTCGCAGCAACGTGCCGGCGCTCGATGGGAGAACCGGCGCGCTCACGTCCTCGCGACCGACCCCTGGCGCCGCAGAGCGACCGTCGCCGCGGTTGCCCAACTGGTGGACGGACGATCCCTCACCCGACGCCGCAGAAGGGCCGCACATCGGCGCCCGCACGGTGAGCCAATGGCGTGAAGACTTCCTGCGCGACTTCGCCGCCCGCCTGGACCGCTGCAAGTCACCCGCGCCAACGGCAATGACAGGAACAACCACCAATCCGAGGCCGAAGTAAACGATCTCCGTCATCAATTGTCCCTACCTCACTTGAGTTCGTGGATCGGGGTGTCAAACGTACACATTTCACAAGCGGCTGGTGGCATTACCCGAACGCACACCCTTGCCGTACGGCCTGAGGCAAAAGTGCCACGTGCAGGACCGAACCGGCATGCTTCCCGGGCGCCTCTCAGTCGGCGTATTCGACATGGACGACAAGTCCTCGCTCGCCCCATCGGGCCACCTCAGCACTCTTGCCCGGGCTCAGAAGCACGCCGCACTCGACGGCGAGTTCCGTCTCGCCCCCGGCTTCGCGCAGGACAATCTCGACCTCCATGAGGGCAAGGATTCGGCCGTCATTCCGCGGCCCGACCGCCCCGGTGATGAACATCTCGCCGCCCTCATCTTCGCGGTCCAGAGCCGCGGCCAGCTTGTACTTCGGGACTGCTGTCACGATGGACGCGCTGTCATCGCCCTGGCCGTCGCCATCGACCAGCTTGAACGTCAGCCGGATGTTCCGATCCAGCACCACGATCTCCTGGTGCTCACCGTGACGTTCTTCGTCGGCCCCCCCGGCCCCTACACCCAGGCTCAAGGTCAGCAGAACCACAATCGCTATCGGGATGATGATTTTCTTCATGGCGGGTTCCTTTCTGATCGCGCTACACTGCACACTGCCGATCGGGAAGTAGGTGTCAATCCAACACATTTCACAAGCGATCCCTGTTCCGACCACGGTCCTTCACAGGATGGCCCTGCCTATCATACCGGATTTGTCTGCTTGTGCAATTACCCATGCGTTCAGTCCTATCTGTATCCTTGACGCTTCGGCCCCAACACGCGTACGATCAGCCCGCTGTGAATGAAAGAACACGATGAGCAACGAGCGTACATTGCGCTGGCCTACACGCCCCCCAGAGAGCCGGCGTGGGGCGTTCACGCTTGTCGAGCTGCTGGTGGTGATTGCGATCCTCGTGCTGCTGATGGCCGTACTGCTGCCCGTGATCCACCGGTCCCGCAAACAGGCGGCGGCCATAACCTGCCAGTCCAATCTGCGACAGTGGGGTCTTCTGCTTGATACCTACGTGACGGGCAACGACGGCAAGTTCTTCTCCGAGACAACGCATGTGGACACGTGGACCGAACCGCAACCGGTGACGGTCTGGGTCAAGAGCTGGTGGTACGTATTCCTCACCGATTTCGGGAATTTCCGGGACATCTGGCTCTGCCCGATGGCCACAACGCCGTCCGCCGATGGGCGGACGGGCTCGACGTTTCGGGCCTGGCGCGGCGAGCGCGGCGCCGAGCGCGTCCCGGGCGGAGGCTGGGATGAGGTGGAGCGGGAGTTCCTGGGCAGCTACGGCGTGAATGGCTGGGTCGGGCTCGGCCGACGCGAGGACCCGAACAGGCCGAATGCTTCCTGCTGGAGCACGCCTTACGTGAGAGGTGCGGCCGACGTGCCGCTCGTTTTCGATTGTCGCTGTTCGATCTACTACGGAACGGTGGACGGGCCGCCGCCGTATCCGGATGCGGCCCCGAGTTCGCACTACAGCAGCAATGTTTGTATGGACCGACACAATGGTGGCATCAACAGCGTGTTCATGGACTGGTCGGTGCGCAAGGTCGGGCTCAAGCAGCTCTGGGGTTTGAAGTGGCACAACACCTATGACACGGCCGGCCCCTGGACGCGGGCAGGTGGGGTCAAGCCCGAAGACTGGCCGCCGTGGGTGCGGAATTTCAAGGACTACTGATCTCAAGTGACGACGGCCGGCACCCAAGAAGACAGGAGGCGGCACCTGCGCAATTCAACAGGGAAGACACGCGTGCAGAGACGCAACGGACCTGTGACCAAGATCAAGGATGGGTTTGCGCGAGAATTCGGTGGACGTGCTCCAGCAGATGGCTTGTTCCATTGATGCTATCTCGCCTGTCAATACCACCCCCCAAATCCGGAAAGGCTTCGTACCGAAACGCGACTGCGAAATCGGTGAACTCCAGCAAGCTATCAAGAGATTCCGGCATGTTCTGGCCCGCTTCTTCGAGCAAGGCCTCCAGCTCATCAAGATCGTGCGTTCTCGGAAAGGGCACACCGAAGCAACATAGCCAGGCCTTCAGGGCTTTTTCCACCACCTGCTGAACGTGAAATCCGAAGATTTCGTCGGAGAAGACCGCCGGGTCCTCCATGCCACAGAGGGCACGCTGGTCTCTCTCTGCCACGGCGAGAAGGTTCCTTGCTTGCTCAGGATCTTTCATAGAGCAGTTTTCCTTCCCTGGCGGCTCGGGCCACGATGTGATTGACGGAGTCTTCCCACTTCTCGAACTCATCTCGGCTGTAGACCAGGATATCCTTGGGAATGCGAAAAGGCCGGAGGGCCTTGCGGATTCGCTTCAGTTCGGACCAGCGATTGTGGTTTGGCCCGAAGCTCTGGTCCTCGACGATGAGCAGGTCGATGTCAGAGTCGGTCGTTTGGCTTTCCCGGGCGTGCGAGCCAAAGAGATAGATCCGGCGTGGCCCAACCTCTTCCACGATGGTCCGAACCATTTCTTCGATCAATCGCTCAGATACGCGCACCATACGGTTCTCCTTGCATCGTTGCCCGTCCTCGGCTCATCATAGCAGATTTGCCCGGTCCTGCAATCCCGAATGATCATTCGGGTGACGTCTGGACACCTCACAACCAAGCCTGGTTTGTTCACAACTCAATGATGTAGATGTTTCGGAAGCGGTGCTGGCCGCCGCCGGGGACTTCGGCCTGCAGCGCGATATAACCGGTGGCGGGATCGCCGAGGCCATCGGCTTGCCAGGCCGGGGCGCCGTTGATCTCCAGAGCGGCCTTCGTGCCGCGCACGGTGAGCTTGAATCGGTTCCACTGACCGGGCTTGATCAGGCCCTCGCTGCGAGCGTCGGGCAGATCACTGACGTTGCCCTCCATGCCCTGCATCAGATTGGCCTGGTAGCGGGCGGGCCAGGGCCGACCCTGCGGCACGGAGTCGTAGCGGAAGTAGACGCCGCTGTCCCACTTGTTGTCACGCAGCGGCTTCCACTCGAACTCCAGGACGAAGTCGCCATATTTCTTCTCGGTCTGGAGCAGGCCGTTGCCCGCGACGATGAGGATGTCTCCGTCGTCAACGGTCGCTTCGCAGTTGATCACGGTCCAGCCGGCCAGGGTCTTGCCGTCGAACAGTGCCGTGCGGCCGCCGCTATCGCTGGCGAAACCCTGGCGGGCAAGGGCGCCGGGCTCGCGCATGTCCTTGCTGTAAGGTTTCAGGCGGAAGCGATAGGTGTAGGGTTTGGCCGGCAGCATGTATTCGGGGTGCGTGCGTGCGCCCCAACTGTCGTCGCCGCCGACGCCCATCTGCTTGTAGTCGAGGTTCACGGTGATGAAGTCCCGTCGCGGCAGCTCGTTGATGTGCTTCGCCTGCTCCAGGTCGTCCATGCTGAACGGCCAGGCGCTGACGCTCAGCAGCGGCATGCCGACGGCGAGCAGACCCGTGCCGCCGTTGTCGGTCAGCGTTAGCCAGCGGACGTCGGTTCGGTTGCCGTTCTCCTGCGGGCGAACGTAGACGTGGATCATCTCCTCGACCGAGCCGGAATACAGACCGACGGCGGCGCCGGTGTTGCGGTCCCAATAGTTCTCATGCGGCCCGCGCCCGAGGTACGTCATCGTGGCATACCGGCTCGGGATCGCCATCTGCATGCCGAAGCGCGGCAGCTCCGGGAGATTGTCGCCGGCGGGACGGATGCTCGCCTCCACGACGACATCGCCGGTGCCGTACACGTCATAGGTTGTGCGGTAGGTTGAATTGTCTCCGGCCGGGATCGTGGCCTCGGCGGTGACGCGGACGAGTTGCGGCTTGATCTGCTCGGCCGTGACGGATGTCACCTTTCGCTTCGGCCCGGCCTCGCGCCAGACACCCTGCCGGCGAGGCATGCCGTTGCCGTTGTCGTTATCGATTGGCGGTCGCCAGAAGTTCGGGATGAGCGGACTGGAAACAAGCTCGGTCCCTTTGAACGTCAGCGATTCGATCGCCCCACTGCCCTTGCCGATGGTGACGGCGAAGCTTTCACCACCGACCTTGTATGTGCCGCCCTGCTCGCGGAGCGTCACCTGCGGCATCCGATCGACGGCGACCGTCGGTGCGGCCGGGGCATCGAACTCCATCACGAACTGATCCCAGGCAACGACGTGTCCGCGCTCGGCCCAGGGCGCATCTTCCGCGAGCGAGAAGGAGACCTTGAGCCAGTATTCCGCCCCCGGCTTCGGGTCCGGCCGGCGGAAGGGAATCTCGACCCTCTGCATCTTCCTCGGCGCGACGGCCAGCTTCGCCAGCTTGCCCTGCTGCACGACGGCGCCGTCGCAGGTCAGCTCCCACGAGCCGTCGACGAAGTCGAGACTGCGGAAGTCGTATTCGTTCTCGACGGTGAACACACCCGCCGAGGGCTCGACCGGCGTCACGTGGATGCGCTGGTAGACCTTCTTGACCTCGTGGAGCGAGGGATTGGGCTTACGGTCGGGCTGGACGAGGCCGTTGCAGCAGAAGTTGCCGTCGTTGGGGTTGTCGCCGTAATCGCCGCCGTAGGCCCAGAACTCTTTGCCGTCGGGCGACTTCTTGCGGAGACCCTGGTCGACCCAATCCCAGATGAATCCGCCGATGAGCCGCTCGTGCGAGCGGATGGCGTCCCAGTATTCCTTGAGGTTGCCGACGGAGTTGCCCATGGCGTGGGCGTACTCGCACAGGACCATGGGCCGCGTATCGTCGTTGGTCGCCAGGCGAATGATGCCGGGAATTCTCTCGTACATCCGGCTGATCATATCGACGTAGGGATAGTCTGGATTGCCGGCGGCGCCTTCATAATGGATGGGGCGCGTCGGATCGTAGTCGTGGATCCAGGCGGCCATCGCCGCGTGGTTGGGCCCACAGCCGGACTCGTTGCCGAGGGACCAGAAGATCACCGACGCGTGGTTCTTGTCGCGCTCGACCATACGGATGGCGCGTTCCACGAAGGAAGTGTGCCAGGCGGGGATGTTCGAGAGCAGCCCGCCCACGCCGTGCGTTTCGAGGTTGGCCTCGTCGATCAGGTAGATGCCGTACTCGTCGCACAGGTCGTACCACTGCGGGTCGTCGGGGTAGTGCGACGTACGGACGGCGTTGAGGTTGTTGCTCTTGAGTAGCTTGATGTCCTGGATCATCCGGCTGACCGGCACGGTCCGGCAGCCATCCGGGTCGTGCTCGTGGCGGTTGACGCCGAAGAGCTTGATCGACCGGCCGTTCACGAAGAGCCGGCCGTCTTTGATCTCGACCCGGCGGAAACCCGCCCGGCAGCTCTCGGCCTCCACGACCTTGCCGGCCGAATCGTTGAGGGTCAGCACGAGCGTGTAGAGGTTCGGTATCTCCGCGGACCACTGCGCAACGTCCGGCACCTTCGCCTCCAGAAGCGCGAATTTGACGTTGTCCCTCTGCGGGTAGCTCTCGCGGAGAATCGCCCGCGCTTCGATCTTCAGCGGCTCGGACAGCACCGGCTTCTTGTCGCCGTCATAGAGCTGCGCTTGCACGGTCCAGCCTTTCAACTCGCCACCGCCGTACGTCGCCAGCTTCGGGCGAATCATGAGGACGCCGTCCTTGTATTGGTCGTCCAGCGTCGCCCGGACGGCGAAATCGCGAATGTGCGCGGGCGGGGTCGAGAACAGGTACACGTTGCGATAGATGCCGCTCGTTCGCCACATGTCCTGGTCTTCGAGATAGCTGCCGTCGGACCAGCGATACACCTCGGCGGCGACGGCATTCGTGCCCGGCTTCAGGTACTGTGTGATATTGAACTCGGCCGGCGTCATGCTGCCTTCGCTGTAGCCGACCATCTCGCCGTTGATCCAGACGTAGAACGCGCTGATGACGCCATCGAAATGCAGGAACACTTGTCTGCCGTCCCAGGCATTCGGGACGGTGAATTCGCGCCGATAGGAGCCGACGGGATTATAGTCGTGCGCGATAAAGGGAGGGTTCGTCGGGTGGGGGTAACGTATGTTCAGATAGATCGGCTTGTCGTAGCCGTGCATCTCCCAGTTGGAAGGCACGGGGATCTCGGCCCAGCCGCTCACGTCAAAACCGGGCTTATAGAAATCCCTGGGCCTTTCCTCGGGCGTGCGAACGAGGTGGAATTTCCAGTTGCCGTTGAGCGACCGGTAGAACGGCGAGGCCTCGCGCTCGCAGGCCAGCGCCGTCTCGACATCGCCGTACGGTATGAGCGTGCAGTGCCCCGGCTCCTTGTTGCGCCCGACAACCTCGGGATTCTCCCAGTCCTTGGCCGTGGCCGAAGCGCCGCCGCTCACCGGAAGAATCAGCATCGAGAGGATCAGCACAGTACAACCGACGAACCATTTTGCTCCCATGTTCGATATCTCCATCCTCAAATGACCTCGTTATTCTCACCATAGGCCCACCACACAGATAGCGAGCCAGGCGGCTTGAGCCATCATAGTACCGCAGACGACCCTCGTTCGCCACTGCGTCAATGGATCTTCCCAGCCCGACCTCGGGCAATGCCCTCGGCCGACGTCAAAGACCCTGTCGCCCCTTTGCCCCAGAGGACACCGGCAGAACGCCCGTACGAAAGGATTCCCCCAGGACGAGATCGACGAGGCCGCCTGGATGGATATCCGCTTCGCGGCCTGCCCCCCCGGTCACGCCGCAGGTTATCGCGACCTCCCTGGACGTGAGTTCACCCCGCTGTGGCGGTCCATTATCGGAATAGATGTTGCGGAAATACGTAGTCTTTGCAGTTGACGCGGCGGGCCGGATCGTGTATCTTGAAAGTATCGTCCGGTAACAACTACGCGATGGCGGTGCTGAACGGAGGCACGGACGAAGCCTGGTTGGAGTGGAGGATGCGGAAAACGTGAGCGGTTCTGCTGCAAAACGAGAATGGAGGGACCCACCTTCGTAAGCCCCTGTCAACTGAGTTCACTTGCGCGGCCGTAGCCGCACGTTGAGTCGGCAAGAACTGTCTACTTTCTTTGGAAAGGAGAGAATGATGAAACGCCGAAGACAATGGGAATTCGTGCTGATCGCAGGACTGTTGTGCGCCGTCAACGCGTCGGCGAGCACCGGTCCCTGTGGACTCGAACTGGGTCAACGCGTCGAAGCTGCGGTGGATCACCCCGCTGGAGCCGCCACGCTGTGGGAAGGCATGACCGGGACGATCATTTGTTTCGACTACGATGACCCGGTCCTGCCACTCCTGGTTAGTTGGGATGGGTGGACGGCCGGACATAACCAAACCTCTTTTTGCGAGTCGTCTGTCCTGCCGTACGCATTGAACTCGTGCTGGTGGGTCCATTGTAGCGACGTCCAGCCCGTAGATGTCTGGCCCGAGCTGTTTGACGGCGGCGAAGCCATGCGTTACTTCTCACCCCAGAGGGTTGTGGCCGGTCGACCCTGGCAACTCTTCGAGGTCGGTTTCCAGATCTGGAACGGCGGCGGCGGTTATCCCGAAGCGGCCATCTATGTGGACGTATACGCCTCGCGCGACACCTTCATAAGGACGTCCGACTACTACCTTGGCGGTACGAACTGCTACATCGGCGCCGGCGGAAGTATGGCACTCAAGGTCAAAGGGGACTTTCCGACGGACATCCCGGCGGGTCTTTACTATATCGGCTGGATTATCGATCCGGATCGCAAGGTCGCGGAGCGCGACGAGACCAACAACAGAGCGTGGGTCACCAGCTACCGGTTGACGGTTGCGGCCCCCGCCGATGAGCTGTCGCTGGAGTTGTCGGCCGCGGCCGGTGGACAGATCATGCAGCCGGGAGAAGGCGTTTTCACCTACCCCGGCCAGACCGTTGTTCCGTTGGAGGCTTCTGCCGATCCCAATTGCTCCTTCCTGAGGTGGATTGGCACCGCTGTCACGGCGGGCAAGGTGGCCGATGCGGACGCCGCGAACACTTCTGTGACCGTCGACGGCCGCTATGATCTTCAGGCCGTATTCGATGGAGCGCACCTGGTGATCGAAGACTTCGAGGCCTATGACGCGCTTGAGAACCAATTGAATCACACCTGGATTGACGGGCTCGGTTACCGCGAGCCATTGCCCGGACACCCCGGTACCGGTACGGGCGCGATCGTCAACTGCCCACGAATGTCTCCGGCCGAACGATACATGGTTCACGGCGGCATGCAGTCCATGGAACTCAGCTACGATAATACCTTCGCCCCTTGGTATTCGCTGGTCGAGCGGCAATGGAACGAGTTCCAGAATTGGACGGCGACCGGCGCCGATACGCTGTCCCTTTGGTGCCGTGGTGCACACGACAATGCTCCCGAGCCCCTCCGCGTCGCCGTGGAGGACTACTCAGGTCTGAGCGTGCCGTCCATGCACCCGGACCCTGAGGCAACCCAGATCGAGGAATGGAGCCGCTGGGACATCCCACTGAAGGAATTCGAGGAGGCCGGCGTCATGCTGTCTCGCGTCAAGAGGATCTATATTAGCGTGGGCGACGAGGATGACCCCACGTATGACAGCGTGGGTGTGCTGTATTTTGACGATATCACACTGGCCCACTCCCAGATGCAACAGCCTTCAACGCATCTGAGGCGATGAGCAGCAAGCGGCCAGCACAATACTACCGCCCTGGTTGGCCTTGAAGGCCCAGGCAACCGTGCCGAGGCTGATGATATAGCCGATCGAGCCAGCCAACATGAGTCTCTTGCGGCCGAAGGGGTCGATGATCGTTGTCGCCGGCATCGTGAAGACTGACCAGGACTGACCAAAGACGGACCCTCATTTCGCGGATTCAATATTTAGGGTCCGTCCCTTGCATTCTCTCCGGACTGAATTCAGCCGAAGAGTGCGTATCTCTATTGATTTCTCGGAACGAATCTACTGACCACCCATTCCAGAGTCCCTACTCCCTCAACTCTGTCCCACAGAATCAGAACAGGATAGAATGACAATGGCGAGATGTAGAGAGCACTTGTCCCGGACAGTTCGGCAGAACGGTTGACCAAGAAGCCTCCTGCACCGGCAGCCATCAAGACGACGCCTAACGAAGAGAGCATTCTTTGGTTCTTCGACCTGACTGCTGCGTCACATTCGATGATAGTCGCTTTCCCGACGGCAAACCCCACGAGGGGGTACGCCATCCACGGGAACAATGGGAAATAGCCATTCACAAGGAAACCTCCCAGAATGGCCTTGATGGTCCAGGGAGCTGCGTACTCATCGCCGTCCCAAAACGCAGGGTATCCAGATATTTGACGTAGACAAGGAGACAACATCACTGCAACGATTGTCAGGGAAGCAAGCTGTTTGGGCGAGAGATTCCGCAAGAACGCCAATAGAATAATGCAACTTCCGATCGTGGTGAGAATATCCCAGTCGAAGGCGTGTCTATATCCCCAAACGATTACCAGATACGCCACACCAAAAGTAAATAGGACTGCGCCGCGGCGATCAGGCGGAAAACAAGAGAAGATTCAGGGATGCCCTTCCGCCCGCTTCTGTCTATCGATATACAGAGGCTTACCCCGACGAGAAAAAGAAACGTAGCAGCCGGAGAATCTCCCAGAATATGATCGCCAAAGAAATAGATGTTGGGGTATGAGCCCTCTGGCCGCGTAATATAGATCGTAAAATGACACATTACCATCAAGAAGATGGCAATAGCTCTGGCAATATCGACAGAAGCCAATCGTTTCACATGTGCCTCCGTAGAAAGTGACTTCCTTTCAATTCGAATTGTTGTATCAGTTTCGAGATCTCCGGTCAAACATATGCACTGGGATCAGATGGGGCGCATTAACATGCGAAGTGCGATGCGATATCTCCGGACCGATAGCGGGGGACACCATACATATTTGTCTTGCGGCAATTATGTCGACGAGGGATTATTGCTGAGGGATGGCACGGTTAGCGAGAGTCGTGGTTGCGGGTGTGCCGCACCACGTGAATTCGCGTTCTGTCCCAGTTGCTCGTTTTCCCGTTATGGATTCTCTGTCTGCGTTTGAACGGCAAACGGGTCTTTGGCATCATCCCATGTCCCTCCTTGGGCCAGGACCGGATAGACAACTGCCGGATACACCAGTGTCTCGTGAACCGTAAACTCAGTGCACATGTAGGTATACAAATGATCCACCCACTGCCGTTCCCTCGCCAACGTCGATATGGGGGGAATCATGGCAAATTGGATTCTTCGAGGGATGTTTCCCGGCCCGTAAATCTGAATGCCCGGTTTGGGTCCCCATCCTTGGGCCTTAGTAAAGGCCGATTCCCTGTCGTGGGGATTCTCGACCGCGTCGAAGCCGATTCCCGTGACGTAACACTTGCCGAGAGGGTTGAGTCCTTGATTGTAGTCCATCAACTGGCTTGCCACGTCGATATAGTGCTGCTCTTTGGTAAGTCCCCATTGCAACAGACAGGGGTAGGCATACTGCCCCTGAGCAACATTACATCCCAATCCCCACCCTCTGGTGGACAGGGGATTGCCGATCGGGTACGCGCATGATTTGAATCTGTCGATGTGCCTGTCTGCCGTCTTGCGTAGGACATCCTTCATGTGCTGCACGATTGTCGGATCAGTTGGTCGTTGTTTCTCGATGATGTAGGAATAGAAATAGCTTGCCATGACATAGTGTGGACCGCCGAAATGTCCGGGATTGTCGGATGCACTCGTGATGTAATCATCGACCACGCCCACGAGGCCCCTGATTTGCCGGTGCGAGTTCTGATCGCCGGTCAGCAGATACTTCTGTACGGCAAAGTACAGTTGTTGGGGATCATTTGCGGTGCTGCCTGCATAGGCCATCGCCTCTTCCGCGCGCTGGCGGAGCGTTTCGCAGCGCTCGGGTTTGTACGGGTCTATGATCCTGGCCAGATGCATGAAGAGTCCCGCGGCCATAGAAGTGGATAGCTTGTCGATACGCAGGGTCCCGTATTTCTTTTGGTCCTGATCCATGGGCGCGGCAAACGGCTCGGGATATCCTCTCGTTTCCGTACCCCAGTGAACGCCGCCGCTCGGCTCTTGCAGGTATTCCCATATCAGGGTGGCCCATTCCGCTTCGTCGATGATGTCGGGAATGCCGTTTCCTTTCCCTACAATGTTGAAATCTGCATCAAACTTATCAGGGATATTGAACTGGTCATCGGTAAAACAGTCGGGAAACGCCTCGTAGGTCGTTAGGAGAATGGGCGGTACCACGAGGTGATACAGGCGCCGGTCCGCATCGCCCGCATCATGATAACCGCCATAGCACTCGAACGACGGTTCGTCGCCGCGAACGTCCAGGTTGGCTTCTCCGGGACGGGCGTTTGTATCATACAAGACCGTGTGACACGGATTCATCCTTATGTCCCACGTATAGGGCTCTGTGAGCGGGCAGCCGCACCGTTGATGATACAGGCTGCGAAAGGCAATATGTCCCAGCCGCCGCGCGAAATCGCCGCCCACGCCGAAAGGCCAGGAACAGCCATAGCCTTTGACGGCGATTCGATAGGGTCCTCCCTCGGGGACGTCAGAGAGATCGATGCGGTACACGAAATCTCCTGACGACGTATCCGGGCCGATTTCCCGGAGGTTGCCGCGGGACACCAGGCGTCCACTGGATATGTCGAATACATCATAGGCCGGAAGTGCTCCACGGATCCGTTTGCTTCCTCCGGTTCCCATCCATATGGCGAAATTGGCATACCGAACGTTCGACAAGGCACTATATCCGTTTTGGTTGGTCTTGATGGATTCGCACCGTACGGTACGGTCATCGAAGACAAAGGTCTTGACGCCGTGCGGGGTCTCGAGTGTGTATTGTGTGCCATCGATGAGCGGCGGTATCTCAAGATAGATCCGATGCTCGCATCCTTTGGGCTCAGAGCTCGTCGCTGAGGATTCGGTCACGAACTTGTGGATGGCCGACGGCTGTGTGCCATTGAGTCTCCATGCCGATATATCCTGGGTTTCCACTTCGTTCACATCAACGGCTTCCTTTATCCATACATTGTAGTCGGTCGCCACGATTTTCCGGCTGACAAAGACCACCACGAGCCCCTCATTGGAAACGGTGCGGATCTCCTGGAGAGCCAACTCGGCAGACACGGATGAGGCGTGAATGAGTGATAAGACTATAAAGACAATCTTCTTCATAATGTATCTCCTCGGCGATATCCGATCTTCCGGGAATTCCGGTCACGGATCATGAAATCGCCTGCCTGCCTTCTTCCAGAGCGAGTAGCCACATCCTAATTTGCGCTTGACAGCCGGATGACCGGTCGATACTATGAGAGTTTGGGTAGATATTCCAGAAGATTGCAGCACAGAAGGCAAGAAGTGAACATGGAGAGGGGTCGCCGGAGCATGGTGTCCCCGTGTGCTGGATGGGTGCTTTTTCCTTGGCAACGGTTGGAGGTGATTTGGCAGATAGGTCCCATTCTCTCCGTGATCGTTCATTCTTATCTTTCGGGCCCATTGTGCCGAGAAAAGCTACAATGGACCATCGACAGCGGCAGATACAACATAAAGCCTGGCAGGCGTGTCGGCGGGTGGCCAGCAAGCTTCCGGCGTTCAATTCTTCTTGGCTGAGATGGAGGGCGATCATGCACGGAAAACTTGTCTTGCCCACGCGAGCCCCGTCTTTGATCGCGTCTGCTCGCGCGGCTCGCGGCGGTTGTGATCCCCTCAAGGATGGTGACAGTCTCGTCTTTCCTCGGTGACGTGTGTGTGTGACATGCGGCGATTCAATGTCATTTGTGCGAGAGTCTTTGAGTGACGAGTGGAGGTTGACTGGGTTAGGTCGCATAGCGACTGAAGGTAAGGAGCAAGAATCATGAGAACTCGACTGTCGTGGTTGATGGCTTTGTCTCTGGCATTCATCGCATTGGGTCCCGTCTACGCCCAGGACGAAGTGGTGAATCTCTTGCCAAATGGTGGATTCGAAACCGGCGACGTCGGCCCCTACAATGTCTATGGAGATACCACCAATGAAGTGGTTACGGAATTGGTGGGTGCAGCCGTTCCAGAAGGTCCCATTGAGGGCAACTACTGCCTGCATGTCGTAGTCCCGGAGGCTGGTGTGAACAGCCACGACTGTGGCATGTCGGACGGAAGCCGCGTTCTTGAGGCCGGCAAGAAATACACGTTTTCCGCTTTTCTCAAGTGCAAGTCCGGTACGTTGCAGGTTCGTCTGAAGCCGGAGCGGGCAGCCGATCCGTGGACCGGCTACAACGCCACGGCTTTCACGATCACCGAGGAATGGGCGGAGTATTACGTCACGACCGATGTTATGACGGAGGACGTGAGTCCCGCCAGCGCCACATTCCACTTTGCTTTTACCGCGGGCGATTTCTGGATCGATGCGGTGAAGCTCTATGAAGGCGACTATGTCCCGACGAGGTTCGGGCCCAGGGTCGCGGCCGAGAATCCGAGCCCGGAACTCGGCGCCACGAACGTGCCTCCGGATGTCGTGCTGAGCTGGGAGCCGGGCATCTTCGCCGCGGCGCACGACGTGTACTTCGGCACCAGCTTTGTGGATGTCGAGAATGGCGACGCGAGCGTGCTGGCCAGCCCGGGCCAGACGGCGACCACGTTCGATCCGGAAGGCCAGCTCGACTTCGGGCAGACGTACTACTGGCGGGTGGACGAAGTCAATGCACCGCCGGACTCGAGCGTTTTCGCCGGCCCCGTGTGGAGTTTTACGGTCGAGCCCTACACCTATCCCGTCCAAAACATCACTGCCACGGCGAGCTCTTCGAGTACGGCCAAGGGCATGACGCCCGACAAGACCGTGGACGGCTCGGGCCTGACCGGGGACGCGCACTCGACGGATGAAGCCGCGATGTGGCTCAGCGGTCCGCTGGCGGTGCTGCCCGCCTGGATTCAGTATGAGTTCGACGATGTCTACAAGCTTTCCGAGATGTGGGTGTGGAACTCGAACCAGCCGGTTGAGGATTACATCGGCTTCGGGGCCAGAGATGTGACGGTCGAGTACTCGCTGGACGGTGTCGAGTGGACTTCGCTGGGCGATGTGGAGTTCGCACAGGCTCCCGGCGAGGGCGGCTACACGGCGAATACGACGGTGGATATGACGGACGTGTGGGCGAAGTTCGTCCGGCTGACGATCACGAAGAACTGGAAAGGTATTGTGCAGCAGGCCGGCCTGAGCGAGGTGCGGTTCTACTACGTTCCCATCAAGGCCAGCCGGCCCAATCCCGCTTCGGGGGACAGCGGTGTGCCTCTGGATGTGGTCCTGACCTGGCGGCCGGGCCGGGAGGCCGTTTCGCACGATGTGTATTTCAGTGACGATCGCAACGCCGTGGTCGATGGAACCGCGCCGGTCGAGACTGTCAGCACGACTCGCTTCGAGCCGAGCGGGCTCGAGTTCGGGCTGGACTATTACTGGAAGGTCAATGAGGTTAGTGACGCCGGCGGTCCGGTCGTGGAAGGGGACATCTGGAGTCTGTCCACGACCGAATACAGGGTCGTGGATGATTTTGAGAGCTACACGGACGACATCGACGCCGGTCAGACGATCTGGCAGACGTGGCTGGACGGCCTGACCAATGGCACCGGCTCTACCGTCGGTTACTGGGAGGCGCCGTTCGCCGAGCAGACGATCGTTCACGACGGCAGCCAATCGATGCCCATGGACTACAACAACGTCAATTCGCCCTACTACAGTGAGGCCGAGCGGACGTTCGATCCGGTGCAGGACTGGACAGCCAGCGGCGCCGACGAACTGAGCCTCTGGTACCGAGGCTATCCCGTGGCGTTCGCCGAGAACGCCGATGGGAGCATCACGATGAGCGGCTCGGGCCACGACATCTGGGACGCGGCGGACGACTTCCGCTTCGCCTACCAGCGGCTCAGCGGCGACGGCTCCATCGTTGCCCGGGTCGACAGCCTGGTGAACACGAACGAGTGGGCCAAGGCCGGCGTGATGATCCGGGAATCGCTCAGGGATGACGCGCGGTTCGCGTACATGGTCGTGACACCTGCCAACGGGGTCTCTTTCGGGTATCGTGTCTTCCTGGGCGTGACTCCCCAGTCGGCCACTCTGGCCGATCTCGCGGCCCCGCAGTACGTCAAGCTGACGCGGAAGGGCGACGTCTTCACGGCCCAGTACTCGGCCGACGGCAGCGCCTGGCAGGACCTCACGACGACCGACGGCTTGCCGGTCTCGATCACGATGAGCGGCAATCCGCTGATCGGTTTGTGCGTGACCAGCCATAGTACGGCTCTGGTGACGACGGCGGAATTCTCCGAGGTCACCTCGAGCGGCACGGGCTCGTGGCAGGTGGCGGCCATCGGCGACGATCCGCAACCCGGCAACGGCGCCGACGATCTGTACGTCGTGGTCCAGGACAGCAGCAACAACAGCGCGGTGGTCACGAACCCGGAGCCGGCGGCGGTGAACGTCACCGAATGGACCGAGTGGAGGATCCCGCTGAGCGATCTTGCCGGCGTGAATCTGAAGAAGGTCCAGACGATGTACATTGGTGTGGGCGATCGCGACAACCCGCAGCCGGACGGTGCCGGAAGACTCTTCATCGATGACATCCGCGTGGGCCGGCCTCTGCCGCCCAGCGTCACCAACCTGCTCGTCAACGGCAGCTTCGAGGGCGGTGTTCTGGAACCATGGTACGTCTACGACAACACCGGTGGTGGTGCTGCCGCGGAAGTGGTGGCGGACGATCCGATCGAAGGAAACTCCTGTCTGCATATGGTGGTTCCCGCCGTGACTGAGAATTTCTGGGACATCGGCTTGGTCAATCCGGGGTATGTCTTCGAAGCTGGCAAGAAATACACAGCCTCCGCCTGGCTCAAATGTGCATCGGGCACGCTCGATCTGAATTTCAAGCCGGAACTTGGGGCCGCCCCATACTCCGGGTACGGCGAACAGGTCATCACCATAACGGATGAGTGGGCCGAGTACAGCGTGACGACTCCAATCTTCGCTGAGGATACGAGTCCCGCAAATATCACCTTCCACACTGGGTTTGCCCCCGGCGAATTCTGGCTGGATGGCGTCAGATTCTACGAAGGCGACTACCTCGCGGCTGAATAAGCCCGGTAGGAAGGATTGTCGACGAACTGCAGTTCGGTTGCCGAGCCGCCCGAGCCGGTCGGGCGGCTACGCAACCGCGAAAGATGAGACTGTGGTTCCATCCGTACCTCAAGGACGAGCTATGTGGAATACTTGGGTCGTTCAGACTCCGCGCACTCCAGGCCGGAATTCCGGCCGATCCCAAGGGAAAGACAAAGGTCCAGTCCGGTGAAGGACGGGGATGGACGGCAGGGCTATCTCAGGGCGGGACGAGGGACGGTGCTGCCGGAGTCTCCATCTGCCTCCACCCAACGTTGGATATCCCAGATATCACAGCGCAATCCGTCATTCGCCACTGCGTCAGTGGATTTGCGCAGCCCGAGGTCGGGGTACGCCCCCCGGCCCGCCGGAAAGACCCTGTCGGCCCTTTGCCCCAAAGGACACCAACCATAACACGCGGAGCCGTACAGAAAGGATGGTCCCATGCGTTTATCGTCTGGCGGGCCGGATTCTGCAAAACAAAGCCTATTTCAAACGAGGCGCCTATGGAATTGACTCGATGAAGCAGGTTCTTTAGTATGGTGTCTGGGAAAACAATAAAGAAGTCGATGCGGAGGTGACTGGTGACTGGTGTTGCCCCTGGTCTTCAAAACCAGTGTAGGGCCGAGAAGGTCCTGGGTGGGTTCGATTCCCATTCGCCTCCGCCATTTTTGTATTGTGGATTGATGGTTGCGGATTCGTATCGAGCGGCCGTTCAAATCCGAAATCCACAACCTGCAATTGCAGTGGAGTGTGCCATTATGGAGAAGTATAGAACGACCCTGTCGCTGCTACTGGTCGGGCTGGCCGTGGCCTTTCTTGCCTACGGCCTGCTCTTGCGATCCGCCCCGGCGGCTTCGGACGGGCAGGACCCCAACGACATCGCGGCCAAGTCCGAACTGTGGATCACCCAGCAGGTGGCCCGCGGCGGACTTCAGCGGACCGAGACGGGCGAGATCAAGAAGACCTACGAGGGAGAGCAGGCCCCCGAAGCCTGCCCTACCTGAGTGAAGTAGCCTCTGCCGTGGTGTCCACGGCCCGATCCGTCGTCGCTGTCCCGATCCGATTTTCTCGCTGAAAAGGAAGCCCTCGCACACATGGCCGCCAAGACCAGACTCGCCGGTTTCTTCGCCCGCCTGCAGCCCTATCGTCTCTGGGTCCAGACGGCGTTTCTCGTCGTGTGGCTGGCCCCGTTGGGGCTGCGTTATCACGGCGTCTGTGCCCCGGTCTTTCACTGCTACGCTTGCCCGCTGGCGACGTTCTCGTGCCCGATTGGCGTGCTCGCCAACTTCGCCGCCCTCCATATGATCCCGTTCATCGCGATCGGCACGCTCGTTCTGGTCGGGGCGCTAGTGGGCAGCCTGTTCTGCGGGTGGGCCTGCCCCTTTGGGTGGCTCCAGGACCTCGGCGCGAGGGTGCCAACGCCCAAGTTTGAGCTGCCCCGCTGGACGGGCCACTTTCGATTCGTCGTGCTGGGTCTGGCCGTGCTGGCGATTCCGTATTTTTTCGGCGAAGAGCATCCGCTTTTCATCTGCCGCATCTGCCCGGCCGGCGGTATCGAGGCGGCTCTTCCGAACGTGGTCAAGCAGGCATGGACCGGCCAGCCGATCCTCTGGCCGAGCGCATTGAAGCTGACAATCATCGGCGTCTTCATTGGCGCCATCCTGTTCATTCGCCGGCCCTGGTGCCGGGTCCTGTGCCCGCTCGGCGTGATCTTCTCCGCCTTCAACCGGGTCTCCGCCTTCTTCCTGCGATTCGACCGCGAGCAGTGCACCGACTGCAAGCTGTGTGGCAAGCTCTGCCAATACAATATCGAGCCCCAGGAGAGCCCCAACGACTTGCGCTGCATCCGATGCCTGGAATGCACCCGCTGCCACCCGGGCGCCCTGACACCCCACACGATCCTTCACCCTCGCAAGCAGGCGCCCGCCGACTCGGAAACGCCGGTTGCCGAGCCCGGCCCCTTGAAATAGCCCGGGCCCGGACCCCGCTTGGCGGCTCGAGGGATCGGCCGCAGGGAAGCGGATACAGGTTTTTCCTGTAACAAAGGGCCCGTCGTGACGTCTACATGAAGGACACGGTGTTGGTCTGCCTGCTCACCAGGGAATTGGGAGAATTGCGCATGAAGCGACCTTCACGACATTGCGTCACGCGTATCGCTCAACAGCAAGGGCATTTGAAAGAAAAAGGCCTTATCGTTTTCGCAATCAGCACGTCGTCGCTGCTGTGGCAATCCATCAAGAAGTGGCGGAACGGGCAGGATATCCGGTTTACGGTCGGCGAGATCACGGGCGACATCGAGCAGACAAAGACCACCTGGGGCATCCGCTCGCTGCCGTGGCTGATCCTGACCGATGGACATCATATTGTGCGGGCGGAGGGTTTTCGCCTCGACGAACTCGATGGCATGCTTGCTCAGATCATTGAGGTTCAGAAATAGGGGAGTCTTTTTGTTTCGCGGAGGTTCATATGGGTCGTTCATCATGCGCATCTATCGCGGCCATCTTCATCTCTCTATTGTTCTGCTCTGCGGGCGTGCTGTGGGGCCAGGGACGTTTGAAGCAGGTGGAATGCTCCGGCACCGTCGTGGATGAGCGAGGTCGCCCCGTGCCGGACGCGGAGGTGGTTTGTGGCGAGCAGCTGTACGAATACGCGGGGGGTCGAACCGTCTGGCGGACGCCCAGTCGGACGACCACGGGCCAGAACGGCAGGTTCCGGGTGCAGGTGGGCGCCGAGCGGAAAGACTACGTCTGGGTCGTCGCATGGAAGAAAGGGCTCTCGTTGGGCTGGCAGTGGATGCGGACGGCGCGCTCCGGCGAGGACCTGACAGTTCGGCTCTGCGAGCCGGCGGTTCTGGCGGGCGTCGTCGCGGATGAGAGCGGCAATCCGGTCGCCGGAGCCACGGTCCAGCCCTGCCTGAAAGTGGACTGGATGGGCGGATCGGTGGGCGTCCGTTTTGACAAGCCTCGCGAGTGGTTCGCCGTCCGGACCGACGAACAGGGTCGATTCCAGTTTGACAACATCCCGGCCGCCGCGTCGGCTGACTTCTGGGTCGAGGCCCCCGGCCGGGCCTCCTGCTGGACCTATTGGGAGAAGGAACTGTCGGACACTGCTGGAAGCCAGTTCAGGGCCGGACAAACCGATGTCCGCATCGTTGTGAGACCTGAAGCCATCATCCAAGGCAGGGTCATCGACGAGCAGAGCGGCAAGGGCATTGCGGGTGTCGTTCTTCTGGCTCGCCCGAACGCCGGATACGCCAACTACTCGTGCGTCGATCCAATCACTTCAGGCCCAGACGGCGCCTTTGTCTATCGGGGGCTGGCTGCAAACGATTACTCGCTCCAGATCGTTGCCCCACAAGACCGCACTGCCGACTGGACCGGCAAGGACGTGAAAGTCACAACCGTGGCGGGCCAGACGACCGATGTCAGCATTCCGGTGGGCAAAGGCGGACTGATCGAGGTCGTGGTCCTGGATGCCGCAACAGACAAACCCATCGAAAACGCGACAGCGACCGTCAGCCAGCCAGCCAATTTCGGTCTGCACCCCTGCTGGTACCATTCAGCGTACACCGACGCCGAGGGGCTCGCCCGCCTGCGTGCGCCGGCAGGAGAATGCCATGTGGCCACGTGGGCCGACGCGTACACGTACTTCAGCGATCCCGAGCCGGCGATTGTGGCCACGGGCGAAGTGCTCCGGCGGCAGGTCAGATTGGATGCTTATCCCGTCGTCACGGGGACGGTGCATGATCCGGATGGACAACCCGCAGCAGGTGTAATCGTGAACTCCAAACCAATCTGCGAGGAGCCCGTACGGACAGATGAACAGGGCCGATTCAGCGTGGCGTGGCGGCCGAGCGCGAGCGTCCGAAACGTACTGGTGCTGGCCCGGGACCCGGACCGCAACCTGGCGGGTTTGGCGGACGTGAAGGACCAATCCCAGCCGGTTGATGTGACGCTCGCCCCTGCCTTCGTAGTCCGGGGTCTCATCACCGATCCCAACGACAAGCCGATCCGCAAGGCAATGATCTCGTTGCAGGCCTCCATGCCCGGCTGGCTCACCGATGCAGCGCCGGCGGTCCCCACCGACGCCAACGGCGTCTATGAAGCACGTGCGATCCCGGCGCCCCGCGAGGGTTTCACGTACCGATTGGAGGTGGAAGCTCAGGGGTATGGTCCGACTGCATTGAGGACTCTATCCTTTGACGCCGTACAGGACAGGCAGGTCATAGTCGAGACGATCACTCTGCCGGTAGCGGACAAATCGATCTCCGGCGTCGTCGTTGATGCCAATGATGTCCCGGCCGTCGGCGTGCCCATCTTCATCACCGGGCCACGTGGCAGCAGTACGGCCGGCCAGCCGCGACGCAAAACGGCAAGCGACGAACAGGGCCGCTTTGCAGTCGATGGCGTCTGCCCCGGTCCCTTGAGGATCCAAGCCAACTATGACAGTCGAGCCGGCGGCGCCGGCTTCCTGGACGCCCAAGGGGGTGACGAGAACGTCAAGGTCATCCTCGGCCGCGAGGGCGTCCATGTGGAGAGCATCTCGCTTCTCGGGAGACCCTTGCCAGACCTGAAGGGACTCATCGACATAAAACCCAAGCAGACGGAAGGCAAGCCGATATTGATCTGCCTCTTCGATATGGAACAACGACCCTCGCGCCATTGCCTGGCGACCCTCTCGAAACGAGCGGGCGAACTCAGTGAGAGAGGCCTCGCCTTGATAGGCCTGCAAGCCGCGAGAGTCGACGAGAGTGCTTTCAGCACATGGCTGGCGAAGCAGAATGTCCCCTTCCCCGTCGGGCGAATTGATGATGACATTGACAAGACGAAGTCAGCCTGGGGCGCGCAGGCAATGCCCTGGCTGATCCTGACGGATCGAGAGCACATCGTGAAGGCGGAAGGGATTTCCCCGGACGAACTTGATCGGGAGGTCACAAGAATCAACAACAGATGACGGAGGCTCTTATGAATGGACGTGCGGGAGTCGTCGGATCCATCCTGGTGTTCGCCAGCTTGTGGACGCAACCCCTCGGCGCGTTGCCGATCAGTGGACGGGTCGTGGATTACAAGGCTCGGCCGGTGGTTGGGGCGGTGGTGGCGGTCTATGAGGCGCACCGGCAAGACGAGGACCAGTTCGGCCGCGTCATC
>CBFDBY010000005.1:0-98891 GCA_965603165.1 uncultured Phycisphaerae bacterium | reverse complement strand
TGTCCTCGACATGACCCGGTACATGAAGGCGATCTTGCGCATCGACGACGAGACCGTGACCTGTGGCCCCGGCGTGGTGCTCGATGATCTGAACAAGGCGCTGCTGGGACTCGGCCGAAAGATCGGCCCCGATCCTTCGAGCGCGAATCGGGCGACGGTGGGAGGGGTCACCGCCAACAATGCGACCGGGGCCCATTCACTGCAGTACGGCCACACCGAAGCCTATGTGGAGAGCGTCGAGGCGGTACTGCCGGATGGCAGCATCGTTGAATTCAAGAACGACATCGATGTGGAACAGGTGCAGGGGGGCAAGACAGGCGCGATCGCCAGAGAATGCTGGTCGCTTCTGGCTTCCAGCAAGACCGTGATTGAAAAGGCCCTGCCCAGCAGCCGGCGCGATCGCTGCGGCTACAACATCGGCGGCGTCTGTCGCGACAACCGGATCGACCTCGCGTGTCTGCTGGCCGGCTCAGAGGGGACACTGGCGATCTTCACCAGCGTTACCCTGCGCACCGTGCCTCTACCGGCGGCGAAGGGCCTTCTGCAATTGGAGTTCGACTCGCTCGACAGCATGGCCCGCGCCGTACCGACGATTGTCGGGACGGGTCCGACCGCGTGTGAGCTGATGGACCAGTCGCTTATCCACATGGCGTTCGACCAGCTTCCTCAGTATCGCGATATCCTACCTGCAGGGGCGGCCGCATTGCTCCTGATCGAACATGTCGGGGAATCGGAGGTAGAGGTCCGCCAGAAGATCGAGGCGACCGATTTGGCCGTTGGCAAGAGGGCGATGGGCCGGACTATCGTCATCGAGCCCAAGGCACAGGCCCGCGTCTGGAAGTCCCGCAAGGACGCCGGGCCTCTGCTGTACCGCAAGCGCAGCCGTAGACACCCGGCGGAGTTCATGGAGGATGTCAGCGTCAACAACAGACGTTTGGCCGACTATTTGGCTGGGCTGCGCAAGGTCGAGAAGAAATACGATATCACGATGTCGTTCTTTGGCCACGCCGGCGACGGCGAGTTGCACGTCCGTCCCTATATCGACCTCGGCGACCCCAAGGACCGGGAGAAGATGCTCGCCATCGCCGAAGATGTCTATTCGCTGGCTTGGTCGCTCGGGGGCACCATCAGCGGAGAGCATGCGGTTGGTCTTGTGCGAGCCGGTTTCGTCCGCCGGCAGTTTGGCGATGCGTATTACGACGTGCTCAAGAAGGTGAAGGAGATCTTCGATCCCACCGGCCTGATGAACCCCGGCAAGATCCTGAACGATGATCCCGATGTGATCTTCAAGAACCTCCGGAGAGCGCATCCCGTTCTCCCGGCCAGAGCGCAGTCGGAGCTGTTCTTCCGGGACAGCGAGCTCGAGTTGGAGTTCGAACAGTGCTATGGATGCGGACTCTGTCTCGGCCGGGAGCCGGCCCTGCGCATGTGTCCCGTGTTCCGGGCGACCGGCGAAGAGTTGGGCAGCTCCCGCGCCAAGGCAAATCTACTCCAATACTGGGCGACGGGGCAGCTCGAAGAAAAGGACTTCGAGTCGCCGGAATTTCGCAAGTTCCTGGATCTGTGCGTCAACTGCAGGATGTGCGAGCGGCAGTGCCCCTCCGGCGTGGATGTCTCCATGCTGATGGCGACGGCCCGCGCCCAATACGTCAAACGTAAGGGGTTGCGTCGCACCGAGTCGATCCTGAGTCGCAACCGACACCTCAGCAGGATGGGAAGCGTATTCTCGCCGCTGTCAAATGTCTTCATGAGGCTGCCGATCTCCAAATGGCTGCTGGAGAAGACGGTCGGGATCGACAAACGGCGGGGTATGCCGGCGTTCGCTCGCGGCTCATTCCTTCGAGCCGGCCGGAAGTATCTGGCGGCGTCCGTGCCCATCGCCGAGCCCGTGGACAAAGTGGCGTATTTCGTCGATACCTACGCCAACTACAACGACCATGAGCTTGGCTATGCCGTCGTGGATGTTCTTCGCCATAATGGCGTCGAAGTCATCCTGCCCAGCCAGCGGCCGGCCCCGCTGCCCGCCATTGTCTATGGCGATGTCAAGAGGGCCCGGCGCGATCTGTCCTACAACGTGAAGCACCTGACCGAAGCTGTGCGCGGAGGCTACAAGATCGTCTGCTCCGAGCCCAGTGCGGCCCTCTGCCTGAGGGAGGAACTCCGTCACTACGTCAAAGGGGAGGAGGCCTCGCTGGTCTCGGGGAACACCAGTGAGTTGATGAACTACTTGTTGAGTCTTCGCCAGGAAGGCAAACTCAAGGCCCCGGAGCAGGCAGTGGCGGACCGATTCGTCTATCACCTGCCGTGCCATCTGTGTTCCGTCGGCACCGATACCGTGACGTTGCGTCTCTTGAAGGAACACTTCAAGATCGACGTCGCGGATCTCGGGGCGGGCTGCTGCGGCCTGTCCGGCACGTTTGGAATGCAGCAGAAGAACTACGAACTCTCTTCGCAGATCTCCGAGGGGCTCAGGAAGGCTCTCGATGCGGCTGACGCCGGCAATGTCCTGACCGAGTGCGCCGCCTGCAAAATGCAGATCGAGCACATATCGCCGGCGACCACGACGCATCCGATCAAGCTGATCGCCCGCAGCTACGGGTTATAGCCGCCGGCCAAGGCCGGGCTTAGCGGAACTTCACTATCGGCGGAAGCTTCTGGCCAAAGATCTCGGAGGCTCTCTGGGTAAAGGAGACGATGCCCTGTTTGAACCAGTCCGGCTTCTGCGTCTGGAGCTTGCCGATGACGTAGTAGCCGACCGCCATAATGGCCGGGTACGTGGCATGCTCCGGCAGGGGGATATTCAGCCGCTCCTTGCCGAAGGTCGTGTTTTCCCGTCCGAAGGCGATGAACAGCTCCTTCGGCGTCTCGACGACCGTGGTGGCGTGTTTTGTCTGTTCCCATGTGAAGACATCTCGCCCCAGCCGGCGGGCGAACAGCTCCACGAATTTTGTCGTCAGCATGATGCGAATGAGTTCGAACTGCTCCGGCACCAGCAGATAGAAGGCATCGTAGTCTCCCAGACGCTTGCCGGAATCATTCAGAGCCGCGTCCACCGCTCCACCGATGTGATCCAGGATTTTCCGGGCTTCCGCCTTCGGATCATCAATCAGGCATCCCATCATCATGCCCATGTAGGTGGACGTGTTGTACGTATAGGGCTCCGGCCGGCTGGGAAATACGTGCAATTCATCCACGTCATGCTTCGCCAGCGGCTCGGGATTGCATGTGAACAACATGATCCGGCGGCCTCTGGCCTTGACGTCGCGAGCAATGACCGGGGCGTGTTTTCCGCCGGAAGCCGACAGCAAGACCACGCCGTCGATATCCTCGACCGCGTCCAGCTTGCCCTGGTACGTGCCCTCATCGGCAAAGACGGCATCCATGCTGTCGAAGATGACCTTGCCCGTGGCGATGGCATTGCCGCTGCCGACAACCAGCGGCCGTTTCAGGCTCGCCAGATCGGGCTTGGGAAACTCGGTCTTGGGGTCGGCAAATAGCTGCAACGCATTGATGACACATTCATCGAGGTCGATCAATGCCTTCGGGTCAAACTCATTGTCCATCGATTTTCCTTCCCATGTTTCATATGCGGCACCGGCTCAAGCCGGCAAGCTGCCGGCCGATCCGCCCTCAATTTGCTTTTGGCGCTGCTTTTGGCCCGCGTATTCTATACAATGTTCGGCGGATGACAACGCGTTTTCAGAGGATTCATGATGGAATCGACGGAAATGTTCAAGGAAGCCATGCTGTGGGATTCGGCCACGGACCAACGGGTCCAGTGCCGATTGTGTAATTTCCGGTGCCTGATCGGCGAGGGCAAGCTGGGCCACTGCTGCGTGCGAAAGAACGTGGGCGGCAAGCTGTATTCGCTGAGTTATGGCAAGGTTTGTGCGGCCAATCCGGACCCGATTGAGAAGAAGCCGCTGTTTCACTTCCAGCCGGGTACCCGCAGCTTCTCCATCGCGACGATCGGGTGCAACTTCCGGTGCGAATTCTGTCAGAACTGGCAGATCAGCCAGGCCGCCCTGGAGACCGGCCGGCTCGCGGGCGAGAGCATTTCGCCCGCGCAAGTGGTGGATGCGGCCGTTCGCAGCGGGTGCAAGAGCATTGCTTACACGTACACTGAGCCGACCATCTTCATGGAATTGTGCAACGATTGCGCCCGTCCGGCCAAGGAAAGAGGGCTCGCCAACGTCTTCGTCAGCAACGGGTATATGACGCGGGAGGCCATCGATTTTGCCGCCGACTGGCTCGACGGCATCAACGTCGATCTGAAGGCGTTCCGCGACGAGTACTACAAGACGCTGTGTGCCGCTCGACTTCAGCCCGTGCTGGATTCCATTGCCTATATCGCGAAGCAAACGAGAATCTGGATTGAGGTCACGACTCTGATTGTGCCGGGGCAGAACGATGCCGAAGAGGAACTCAAGGAACTTGCCGAGTTCCTCGTCAGCGAGGCGGGCCCGAACGTTCCCTGGCACATCAGCCGGTTCCATCCACAGTACAGGTACACAGATGTGGACCCGACGCCGATGCGCACGATGCAGCGCGCGCTGGAAATCGGCAAAGCGGCCGGTCTGCGCTACGTCTACCTCGGCAACGTGCCCGGAGCGAAAGCGGAGAACACCTATTGCTACAACTGCGGGAAACTGCTGATCGAGCGCATGGGGCACCGGATTGCCGCGAATCATATCAAGGATGCGAAGTGTCCGGGCTGTGGCGCCGAGATCGCAGGTTTTGAGGTGTGAGTGCATATGAAGATTGTGGCGGATGCCAACATCCCCTTCGTTCGTGAGTGTTTCTCTTCTGTCGGCGAGGTGGAGATCTTGAGCGGGCGTGACATCACGCCGCAGATGCTTGCCGATGCGGATGCCTTGTTGGTCCGGAGTATCACGCCGGTCAACGCCGAACTGCTCTCCGGTAGCGCCGTGCGCTTCGTCGGGACGGCCACGATCGGATTCGATCACGTGGATCTGCCTTTCCTCGAGCGCAATCGGATCGGCTTTGCCTCGGCGCCGGGCTCCAATGCAAATTCCGCGGCGGAATACGTGATCGCGGCCCTACTGGAGGTCGGCCAGAGACGCAACATCCGACTGGAGGGCAGCTCCATCGGCATAATCGGCGTCGGCAATGTCGGCGGTCGCGTGGCGACGAAGTGCGAAGCGCTGGGTATGAGCGTATACCGGAATGATCCGCCATTGCAGCGTCAGACTAGCGACCCGACGTACGTTCCGGTCGACGCCCTGTACGATTGCGATTTCATCACGATCCACACTCCTCTGACTCGCGAGGGCATCGACAAGACCTACCACCTTGCCGATGCCGGTTTCTTCTCCCGCCTGAAGCGGGGCGTCGTCTTCGTCAATGCGGCGCGCGGCGCGGTCGTGGATTCGGAAGCGCTGCGGGCCGCGATCCGGGCGGACCGGCTGCAGGCGGTCATACTCGATGTGTGGGAGCATGAGCCGAATATCGAGACTGATCTTCTGGAAATGGTCGATCTCGGCACGCCTCATATTGCGGGGTATTCGTTCGACGGCAAAGTAGCCGGCATGATCATGATCTACCGGTCGCTCTGCAAGCATTTCGGCCTGACGCCCCGGTTTGACGTCCAGGACTTCCTGCCGGCGCCGATCGTCCCACGGCTGGAGCTCGAAACCGGCGGCATCGGTGATGAGGACCGGCTCGCTTCAGCGGTCGAGCGGGTCTACCGCATCGTACGTGATGACCGGAATCTCAGGGAGATCGTTCATCATCCCCCGGAGGAGCGAGGCCGCTTCTTCGATGCACTCCGCAAGAACTATCGCGTACGCCGGGAATTTCACAACACGACCGTCGTCCTCGATCACCCGCATGAGGGACTGGTCCGCAAGCTGCGAGGCATTGGGTTCAAGGTGGAAGGGAACTGACAGGATGCAAGCGCAGGAAAAGGCTGTGCTCGAATGGTCGAGGGGGCGTCTGGACTTTTCGTCCGGCTGCCTGGTCATGGGGATTCTGAACGTCACGCCGGACTCGTTCAGCGATGGGGGGCGGTTCCTTGACTGCGACAGGGCGGTCGAGCATGGTCTGGAGATGGCCGCGCAGGGCGCCGCCATCATTGACATTGGAGGCGAATCGACTCGGCCGGGCTCGCGGCCTGTCCCGCCCGTCGAACAGATCCAACACGTGGTTCCGGTGATCCAAGCGCTGGCCGGAAAGGTGAACATTCCCATCAGCATCGATACACACGATGTGGAGGTGGCCCGCGCCGCCGTGGATGCCGGCGCTGCTATCGTCAATGACATCACCGCACTGGCCGACGAACGGCTGGCTCAGTTTGCCGCCGAGCAACGGGTTCCTGTTGTTCTCATGCACATGCAGGGGACCCCGGCCACCATGCAGACCGAGCCGCATTATGATGACGTGGTGGCCGAGGTGCGTGACTTCCTGGTCGCGCGGGCCGAGAGCGCGGAGAGCTTCGGCATTCCCCGAGAGCGCGTATTCATCGATCCGGGTATCGGCTTCGGGAAGACCCTGCAGCACAACCTGCTGCTTCTGAAGAATCTCGATACGTTCGTGAGGACCGGTTACCGCGTGCTGGTTGGGGCCAGCCGCAAGCGTTTCCTCGGCCGCCTCACAGGCAAGGAAGACCCCGCCGACCGGGTCTTCGGTACGGCGGCCACAGTGGCGTTGTCCGTCGCCGCCGGTGCATCCGTCGTCCGCGTCCACGACGTAGATGCGGCGGTTGACGTGGTAAAGGTGACGAACGCAATCCATCGGGCTTCGACATAGGCCCCCAGATTTGAATGGGGCTGGGCAGGACCTCCCTTGCTCTTCGCCTTGCGTCTAACGGTCGAGGACAACCTTCAGGACATCCTCGATGGTTGCGACGAACACCAAGCCGAGCCCCTTGATGGTTTCGGGGCGAATGTCCGCGATATCCTTCTCGTTTCGAGCCGGGAGGATTACGGTCTTGATGCCCGCCTGCTTGGCGGCGAGCAGTTTCTCCTTGAGTCCTCCGATGGGAAGCACGAGGCCACGCAGTGTGATCTCGCCCGTCATCGCGACGTCCGGGCGCGCGGGTTCCTGCAACAGGAGAGAGACGAGCGAAGTGAACATCGCGATCCCCGCGCTTGGACCATCCTTGGGTATCGCTCCGGCCGGCACGTGGACGTGATAATCTGTTTTGGCGAACTGCTTCGCTTCGATCCCGAGCCGCTGGGCATTCGCTTTGACGACGGAGAATGCCGCGTGCGCGCTTTCCTTCATGATGTCGCCGATTTGACCGGTGAGTTGCAGGCGGCCCTTGCCCGGCATGGCGGCCGATTCGATAAACAGCAGCTCGCCTCCCACCGGCGTATACGCCAGCGCCGTCGCCACACCGGGAATCCCCGTCCGCAGGGCCAGTTCGGACTCGTACTGACGCGGGCCAAGGATTGTGGCAAGGTCCTTTTTGCCGATCGTCCTCTTTCTCCTGTCTCTCTTGGCAATCTCAGTGGCTACGGCGCGACACACGGACGCGATGTTCCTTTCGAGGTTTCGCACGCCGGCCTCTCGGGTGTAGCTGGCAATGATGGTGGAAAGCGCTTCGTCTTTGATGGTCAGTTGGGTTTTCTTGAGGCCGTGCTCCTTCAGTTGCCGGGGAACCAGGTAACGCTTGGCAATGCGGAGCTTCTCGTGCGTCGTATAGCCCGGCAGCTCGATGATCTCCATCCGGTCCTGTAGGGCCGGCGGGATCGGACCGGCGTAGTTGGCCGTCCCGATGAACATCACGGTCGAAAGATCGAACGGCTGGTCGAGGTAGTGATCGGTGAATGAGTAGTTCTGCTCGGGATCCAGCACTTCGAGCAAAGCACTGGCGGGGTCGCCGCGGAAATCGGCGCCAATCTTGTCCATCTCATCGAGCATGAAGACGGGGTTTCGGCTGCGGCACTTCCGCAACTCCTGGAGGATGCGGCCGGGCAAGGCCCCGATGTAGGTTCGTCGGTGCCCGCGGATGTCCGCCTCATCCCGGATGCCGCCCAGGGAAATTCGCACGAACCTCCGTCCCATCGAGCGGGCGATGGATTTGCCGAGCGAGGTTTTGCCGACGCCGGGCGGCCCGATGAAGCATAGGATCGGACTCTTGCCCTTCGGGTTGAGTTTCCGCACGGCGAGGAATTCGAGAATCCTCTTCTTGATCTTCGCTAAGTCGTAGTGGTCGCGATTCAGAGTCCGCTCGGCCCGGCCGATATCGAGCTGGTCCTCCGTCTGCACGGACCAGGGCAGTTCGCAGACCCAGTCGAGGTACGTCCGGATGACGCTATACTCGGGCGAGGCCGCCGGGATCTTGCCGAGGCGGTCCAGCTCGCGAAGCGCCTCTTCCTCCACCCGTTTGGGCATCTTCGCTCGGGCGACGTTCCGACGCAGTTCTTTCAGCTCTTCCGTACGGACATCCTGCTGGCCTAATTCCGTCTGGATGGCCTTGAGCTGCTCCTGGAGGAAGTACTCCCGCTGTGTCTTGTCGATCGACTCCCGGACGCGGCCCTGGATCTTGTGGCTCAGTTCGAGCACCTCGATCTGGTGCGCCAGGACGACGGAGAGTTTCTCCAGCCGTTTCGCCGGATTGAGTTCCTCCAACAGCGCCTGCTTGTCGGAGATCTCCATGCTGAGGTTCGCCGCCAGGAAATCGGCGAGCCCCGAGGGGTCCTCGATGTTCTCGAGCAGCACGGAGGCCTCCTCCGGCACATTCGGGCTTAAGGCCACAACGCGGTTCGCGGTCTGGCGAACGCTGACCATCAGAGCTTGAAGCTGCTTGGTCATTCGGACGCGACTGTGAAGGACCCGGATCCGCGCCTTCAGATACGGCTTAGTCGCTACCCGCTTGACGACCTTGAAGCGTGCGATGCCATGGACGACGATGTTGATCGATCCCTGGGGCATTTTGATGATTTTCAGGATGGATGCGGCGGTGCCAATGCTGTAGAGGTCATCGAAGCCGGGCCGGTCCACATCCGGATGACGCTGCGTGAGCAGACCGATGATCGTTTCATTCGGCTCCGCCTTCGCCAGGAGCGCCTTGCTGCGTTCCCGGCCTACGGCCAGCGGCGTGACTGTGCCCGGATAGGCTACGGTATTACGAATGGGCAGAATGCCAATGGTCTCCGGCAGTACGAGATCGCCGCTGTCCCGAAACGGTCCCCCCTCGTTCTCGATGAAGGGCTCCAAGCCGTCGGGCTCATCCGGCATCATTTCGTTGAGCCATTCGCTGCCATCCGGCATCAGCAGATTGTTGAGATAGCTTGCCATACAATCAACCATAACGGGTGAATGGGGAATAGTAAATGAGGAATAGTAAATTCGCGCGCATCCCCGACGGCGCGCACTATCGCAAACTGTGGCACGAAGCGAGGTTAGGACTCCATATCGCTGAGAACGTGCGCATTGATACAGCGTGTCGGCGAGAGCGAGCGCAAGACCCACCCGAGCCGAGCTTCAAGACCGCTCGCGTTGGGCTGCATTATCGACGCTCGGCCATACAGACCTCTCCTCGCGTTGGAATGGCGCCGACCGTTCTACTTGATTCCCGCATGGTAGCTCTGGAGCGAGCGGACGGGGGCGGCGCCGGTCCGGGTCTCAGCGATACCCTTGACGGCGGCTGCGGCAGCGGCCGTCGTTGTAATGTAGGGAATCTTGTACTTGATGGCGGCTTTGCGGATGTAGGAGTCATCGTGCTTGCTGAGTCTTCCTTCCGGCGTGTTGATCACAAGCTGGATCTCGCCGTTCTTGATCGCGTCTACGATATTCGGGCGGCCCTCATGCATCTTCAGGATCTGCTCGGCCTGGACGCCGTCTGACATGAGGTGCTTGTATGTGCCTTCCGTCGCCTTGATACGGAAGCCAAGTTTCTGAAACTCCCGGGCGACTTTCAAGGCGTCTTTCTTATCGGGGTTGGTGACCGTCATGAGCACGGTGCCCTGCAGCGGCAGTTCCTGCTTGGCCGCCTGCTGCGATTTGTAGAAGGCCAGGCCGTAGGAGTCGGCCATGCCGAGCACCTCGCCCGTCGAGCGCATCTCGGGCCCGAGGAGCGGATCGACCTCGGGGAACATGTTGAACGGGAACACGGCCTCTTTGACGCCAAAGTGCGGGATCTTCCTTTGCTTGATCTCAAGGTCGGACAGCTTTTTGCCGAGCATGCACTGCACGGCCAGGCGGGCCATTGAGATGTCGCAGACCTTCGAGACCAGCGGCACGGTGCGCGAGGCGCGCGGATTGGCTTCGAGGATATAGACCGTGTCGTTGGCGATGGCGTACTGGATGTTCATCAGCCCGACCACATTCAGCTCGATGGCGATCTTCCGCGTGTACTCACGGATGGTATCGAGGTGCTTCTTCGGAATGCTCACGGGCGGGATGACGCAGGCGGAGTCACCGGAGTGGATGCCGGCCAGCTCGATATGCTCCATGACGGCCGGGACGAAGGCATCGGTGCCGTCGGCGATCGCGTCGGCCTCTGCCTCAATCGCGTTTTCGAGGAACTTGTCGATCAGGATCGGCCGCTCCGGCGAGACTTCGACGGCGGCCGCCACGTATCGTCGCAGCATCTCCTCGTCATGCACGACCTCCATCGCCCGACCGCCAAGCACGTAAGACGGCCGCACCATCAGCGGATAGCCGATCTTCTCTGCGATCTTCAAGGCCTCCTCCGTGCTGCTGGCCATGCCGGAATCGGGCTGCGGGATGCCGAGCTGACGCATCACGGCGCGGAATCGGTCGCGGTCTTCCGCGAGGTCGATGGCGTCCGGCGAGGTCCCGATGATCTTGACACCCGCCTGGGCCAACTCGTTGGCGAGGTTCAGGGGAGTTTGGCCGCCGAATTGGACGATGACGCCGTCGGGCTTTTCCTTCTCGTAAATGCTCAGGACGTCCTCGGCGGTTAGCGGCTCGAAGTACAGCTTGTCCGACGTGTCGTAATCGGTGGAGACGGTCTCGGGATTGCAGTTGACCATGATGGACTCGTAGCCCTCATCACGCAGGGTGAAGGCGGCGTGCACGCAGCAATAGTCGAATTCGATGCCCTGGCCGATGCGGTTCGGACCGCCGCCGAGGACCATGATCTTGCGTTTCTTGCTAGCCCCGACCTTGTCGGCGGCATTGTAGGTGGAATAGTAGTAGGCCGCATTCTCCACGCCGCTGACCGGGACGGCGTCCCACGCCTCGGCCATTCCCAGACCGATGCGGCGTTTGCGGATGTCCGCCTCCGGTACACCGAGCAGCTTCGAAAGGTACTTATCGGCGAACCCGTCCTTCTTCGCCTGCATCAGCAGCTTATCCGGCAGCGACTTGCCCTTATATTTGAGAATCTCCTTCTCCAGGGCGACCAGCTCCGCCATCTGCTCGATGAACCAGCGCTTGATGTGGGTCTTCTCGTACAGGGTCTCTATATCGGCGCCCTTGCGCAGGGCCTCATACATCACGAACTGCCGCTCGCTCGTGGGGAACGTCAGCGTTTGCAGCAACTCGTCCAGCGACAATTTGTTGAAGTTCTTGGCAAAGCCGAGGCCGGACCGGCCACTCTCCAGCGAACGAATGGCCTTTAGGAACGCCTCCTTGTAGTTCTTGCCGATGCTCATCACCTCGCCGACAGCCCGCATCTGTGTGCCCAGCTTGTCCTCGACGCCCTTGAATTTCTCGAAGGCCCAGCGCGCGAACTTGACGACGACGTAATCCCCCGACGGTGTGTACTTTTCGAGCGTGCCGCTGCGCCAGTAGGGGATCTCGTCCAGCGTCATGCCGGCGGCCAGCAGGGATGAGATGAACGCGATCGGGAACCCCGTCGCCTTCGAGGCCAGTGCCGAGGAGCGAGAGGTGCGCGGGTTGATCTCGATAACCACGACGCGCCCCGTTTCGGGGTCGTGGGCGAACTGGATGTTCGTACCGCCGATGACCTCAATGGCGTCGACGATATCGTAGGAATACTTTTGCAGTTTTTCCTGAAGTTCCCGGTCGATGGTCAGCATGGGGGCGGTGCAATAGGAATCGCCCGTGTGGACGCCCATTGGATCGACGTTCTCGATGAAGCAGACGGTAATCTTCTGCCCCTTCGTGTCGCGGACGACCTCCAGTTCGAGCTCCTCCCAGCCCAGGACGGATTCCTCGACGAGCACTTGCCCGACCAGAGAGGCGGCGAGCCCGCGGCTGGTAATCGTTTGCAGTTCCTCGACGTTGAAGACGATGCCGCCCCCGGTGCCGCCGAGCGTGTAGGCTGGACGAATGACGACCGGATAGCCGAGTCCCTCGGCGATTTTCTCCGCCTCCTGCACGCTGTAGGCCACCTCGCTTCGGGGCATCTCGATACCCAGCCGCTCCATGGTCTCCTTGAAGGCCAGGCGATCCTCGCCGCGCTTGATGGCGTCGAGCTGCACGCCGATGACCTTGACGCCGTACTTGTCGAGCACGCCGGCGGCAGCGAGCTCCGAGGCCAGGTTCAGCCCGCTCTGGCCGCCGAGGTTCGGCAGCAGGGCGTCGGGACGCTCGACCTTGATGATCTCCGTCATCGCCTGGACGTTGAGCGGTTCGATGTACGTGACGTCGGCCGTCCCGGGGTCGGTCATAATGGTGGCCGGGTTCGAGTTGACCAGCAGGATCTCATAGCCGAGCGCGCGGAGCGCTTTGCACGCCTGCGTGCCCGAATAGTCGAATTCGCAGGCCTGGCCGATAACGATCGGGCCGGAACCGATGATCATGACTTTCCTGATGTCTGTGCGTTTCGGCATTGGGCTTCTCTCCTGTATGTGACAAAACTTCCCCCGACGCGCAGCGGACCTGCGGGTGGAGAGGCTGCTGGGTCGTCCAACAGGTCGGGCGGGATTAGACCATATCCGATGCCCCTTGTCAAAGGGTATGCTTGCGGGTTCCGGAGGGTGCATCACAGGGCCGAGAGCCTCGTGATACCGGGGCCTCAGCGGTGGACATATTGGGGCCAGGATGGGGCTGCGGCGACGACTGCCGAAGAGCAGTGGCGCGAGGAATCGGGCAGGATGGAGAACGCAGAGGACCGCCGGGCGGTGTCCAATGATGCGATTCTGTCTGATGCACGCACCGGCCCACTCGAACGGGCCTTCACGAGTGGGCCGCAGGATCGTCACCTGAGGCGATTCCCGGCGCAGCGCCGGTCCCGCCCCCGGTGGGTGTTACGGCTTTGCCGTGCAGGGATCGCTCGCGCACTGATTGGGCTCAGCTACGGTGTGATTGCCGGCCAGCCAGATCGCGCCTGCTTGGACGGCCTGTCGCGTAACCACCAGGTATTGGTGGGACACGACCGCCAACAGCAGGTTCAGCATCAGGGCGAGCGTTCTTACGGACACTCGTTTCATCGTTTCACTCCTTTGCTATAGGACACTGGATGTTGTCGCCAGTGATTCTTGTTTCGATCCGGATTTGCGGATCGCGTCTTGTCACGATCGAAACCAAATTCTAAAGGACCTCTGCATACGTGGACGGATTGTAATACAGGATCAACTGAGGGACGAAGCCGGCCGGCACCTCGGTCAGACCGGACCGGTTGAAGAACAGGTCGCTGTTGCCGCTGAGGACCATGTCCGTATCGGAGTAGTTGAGGATCGAGCCGTAGATCGTCCCCCCGGCGTTGCCATAGAACTCGATGCCGTTGGCCGCAATCGCCCCGGACAACGCCGTTTCAAAGCTGCCCCCGAACGAGGCATGGAAGCCGGGCGCCATCATGAACGTGCCTGTCTTGTCTCGCACGAAATCGAACTGTTCGCCCTCCGGCAGACTGGGGACAGGGTAGCTGGTCACGTTGCCACTGAAATCGATCTGGTTCGTGCCCGAATCATCGGTCGGACTTCCGTCCGTGACGATAATGCCCGTGATGGTCGTGTCGCCCGTAAACGTGACGACGTTTGGGTTCTGGATGTAGATGACCCCGTTCAGAGTGGAGTGTCCGGAGAAGGTCGGATTCATCCCCGCGGGTATCACGAGGTTCGAATACGATGCGTCGGCGGAGGTGTCATCATTTGCATCGAGGACGTGGCTTATGGCACTGGGGCTATTGACGAAGTCGATGAAAGGGGTCGGGTCCATCTCCGGGAACTCGATGGGTCCGTCAGCGTACTGAGTATACGGAGGCTGCGTTGCTTCCGTGCCGGTGGCGCCTCCAATCCCGCCCTGGCCCCCCTGTATGTTCACCGAAGCCGATGGGTTAGCGATCTTCACGGTGCCCCCAATGTGGGAATTGCCAATGATGTCGAGGGCCAGCGTTGATTCCCAGCTCTCGATGTAGGCATTGGATTCGATGTCGATGTTGGCGCCTTCCATGTCGATGTTCCCGGACAGGGTGAGAGGGCCTTTGGAGGCGACGCCGAAATCAAAGACCGTGTGGGCGCGCGTGTCGAAAAAGTAGTTGGAACGTATCTTCCGGCTGAGCGAGCCGTAATGTCCCGTGACCTCCAATTGCACGGTATCGGCGTCAATGCTCTCCAGAACGGCCGAGAAACTCTGACCGGTGCTCGAATCGAGCGGGACGTTCGAGATGGTGATCGTCGAGCCACTATGAACGGGCACGACGTTCGTGATGCCGGTCAGTTCGGTCCCCAGCATCCCGGCCAGCGTGCTGAATCGGTCCTCGGGATCCGTCAGGCCGGAGATCGCCACTTGGCCGATCCAGTAGCGAATGACATCGAGGCCCGATTCTGCGCAGGCGCGCGCGTTCGCCAGCTTGCGCTGGTTTTCCGCGACCTGGACGTTGGCTCCGGATAGGGTGGCCATGGCTGTGACGAGTGCGGCGAACATCATGATGAAAATAAGCGATAGAATCAGTGTAGAACCTTGGCGGCAGCGGCGTGGGAAATGTTCAGCCCGTGTCATATTTCCCCCCTCTTGAACGACGGACAGATAATCGTACAGCAACAAACTTCTATGGCCCAAGTAAACTATAGGCGATAGACGGGTCGATGCCAAACGCCGGCCGTCGGGGAACGAGAATAGGCTAAAATGCGTCGCTTCCGCGCCGGAGTCCGGCGGCGACATTATCGGGGGTACTCTTGCTCGGCGAAGTAGGAGCTCCGCGCAAAGGGCGAAGACAGGACCCAGGAAAACCCGATTTCGCTCGCCCGGTCCTTCCACCATGCGAATTTCTCGGGCCTGACGTACTCGACCACGTCGAGCGAGGTTTTGGAGGACTTGAGGTACTGACCAATCGTAATGCGATCACATCCCGCTTCCCGCAGGTCCCGTAACACTTGTTCCACTTGTGCAGCGGTTTCGCCCAGGCCGAGCATGATGGACGATTTCGTCGGCACGCCGGCGTACCGGTCCCGCGCCATTCTGAGCAATCGCAGGGAGAGCTTGTAGTCGCCACCGGCTCGGGCGACCGGATACAGCGACGGGACCATCTCCACGTTATGGGCAAAGACGAAGGGCAGAGCGTCTTCGAGGATCTCCAGTGCCCGCTCCTGGCAGGCCTTGAAGTCCGGCGTGAGGATCTCGAATCGCACGGATGGGCACTGCCGTCTGACCTCATGGATGCAGTCGCGAAGGTGCCCGGCGCCTCCCTCCGGCAGATCATCTCGATTGACGCTCGTGACGACCAGATACCGGACGTTCATCCGCCGGGCCATATCGGCCAGCCGGGCCGGCTCCGTCGGATCGGGCGGTGCCGGCTTGCCCGTCGCCACGGAGCAGAACTTGCAGTTGCGCGTGCAGACGTTGCCCAGGATCAGAACGGTCGCCGTACCCCGGCCCCAGCACTCGCCCCGGTTGGGGCAATTCGCGTTCGTGCAGATCGTCTCCAGCCCCAGCGAGTCCAGCGTCTCGCGGGTGTGCTGGAAATCATGGCCCGCCGGCCACGGCCTGCGAAGCCACGGCGGCAGTTTGCCTGCCTTGGTGCTCATCGTTGCGATCCACCGAGATAGCGAACGAGCAAGTCGGCCAATTGCGACTTGATCCGGCTCATGTCGTACGCACGTCCCGTTTCGTTCCGGGCCGATGTCATCTCTACGCCGTCCAGCCCGCACGGGATCATGCAATCGAAGATACTCAGGTCGTTCTGGATATTGATGGCCATGCCGTGGCACGTCACGAATCGCGATACACGCACCCCGATAGACGCGATCTTCCTGTGACCCACCCAAAGGCCCGGGAAGCCCTTCCGCCGCTGGCTCTCCACGCCCAGCCCGGCCAACAGCTCGATCCCGATGGTCTCCAGGGTCCGAATGTACTGATTGATGTCCAGGCGCAGCTCTTGCAGGTTCAGGATCGGGTAGAAAACGAGCTGCCCCGGATTGTGGGCGGTCGTCCCGCCGCCCCGACGAATCGCCACGACGTCAATTCCGCGCCGAACCAGCTCTTCTTCGCCGCCGACCAGCTTGTTGGCGCTCTTGCGGGCCCCCAGCGTAATCACCGGTGGATGCTCCACGGTCAGCACCGTATTCGCTATGCGGCCGGTCCTGCGCTGCTCCTGCAACTCATGCTGCAGTGCCAGCACCCCCGGATACGCCGCCAGTCCGCAGTCGCGGATTTGTAGCGTGCAACCTGTTCTCTGTTCTGTCGATTGCTTCACGCCCACAATTCTACCATTCCTCGGGCCGATTGCACATGCCTCGCCCGGCGAGTACATGCGATGATCCTTGGTCGTGCACAAGCGACCATGAGAGGGGGCGGTCAAACGCACAATCGGCAAGCTATTCGACTTTCCGCGATTTTTGGGATAATCGCTGGGCATGAACCGTCTGTATTGACGCGGCAAACGGAATTCTGTATGTTGCGCTTTGGATGCGGCTCTTGCTGCTCGAAACCTGGTTGACGGGAATCGCGAAATGATCAAGATAACGGGATATATCGAGAAAGACCCTGAGACGGGTTTTTATGTGGCGGTTGTGCCTGGCATTCCGGGGGCACATACGCAGGCGGAGACACTCGACGAGTTGCAGGAGAACCTGCGAGAAGTCGTCGAATTGTGCCTGGAAGAGATGGATGAAGAGACGAGGAAGCACATCCCGCAGTTCGTCGGTATTCAGCAGCTTGAGGTAGCCGGGTGAGCAAGCTGGAGCTCATCGATGCTCGCCGGATGGAGAAGATGCTGCTTGCTCTGGGTTTTGTGAAGGTTCGCCGGAAAGGCAGTCACGCCTTCTACAGACATCCCGATGGAAGAACCACAACCCTGCCACATCATAAGGGCAGACTGCTCGCGCGGCCCTTGACTCGGGAAATCCTGCGCGAGATTGAGATCAGCGTCGACCAATACAACCGATTCTTGGCGGAGTAGCGCCGAGCGCTTCACTTGTCCACATCACTCGAATAGCAGCTCGCCGAGGGCTTCGTGTACGGCGTCCTCGAGTGTTTCCGAGATCGTCGGGTGCGGGAAGGTGATCTGGCGAATGGGCTCGCACGTGCCGATCAGCGTCCGGGCGAAGGCTGCGAACTCCGTCGCCATCTCGCCGACCATGCTGATGCCCACGATCTCATTCATCGCGTTGTCGCGAACTGCGTGGAACTGCCCGCTCGCGAGGTTCTCTGCATGACAGCGTCCGTTGGCCCGGTAGAAACCCTTGCCGATGGATATGTCCCTTCCGTCCGCCTGGCACTTTTCCTCCGTCACGCCCACCGAGGCCACCTCCGGGAACGTAAAGACGACGCGCGGAATCAATGCATAATCCAACATCTCCTCGCTGTTGCCGGTGGCGTTGGCTGCGGTGATTTCCCCCTCGGCCGTAGCCCCGTGCGCCAGGTAAGTCGTGCCCACGGCGTCGCCCAGGGCGTATACGCCGGGCACGTTCGTTTCCATCCTGCTGTTGATCTTGATAGCCGGGCCGTTCATCTGAAGCTTCAGCGCTTCGACGGTCTCCTTGTCGACCGCGGCCCGCCGGCCGACGGCCACCAGCACCTTCTCGGCCTCGATGATCTGCCCGCCGTCCAGGCTGACCTTCGCGGGCGATGTGCTCTTGTCCACGGACATGACCTTCCGGCCCGTGATCGATTCGATCCCCAGGTTCTTGAGCTCGCGCTCCAGCAGCCGGCTCACCCACGAATCCTCCATCGGCAGCAGTCGCTCCAGCGCCTCGACGATCGTGACCTTCGCGCCCATGACGGCGTACACACAGGCCATCTCGCAGCCGATCACGCCGCCGCCGACGATCACCATGGACTTCGGAACCTGCGGCAGCGACAGGGCCTCTTTGCTGCTGATGATCGTCTTTCCGTCAAAGGGAATGCTCGGAATCTGGATGGGCTCGGAGCCGGTTGCCAGGATGATCTTGCCGGCCTCCAGCTCACGAGTCTGCCCGCTGGAGGTGACCCGGATTTTCCCGGGGGCTGTGACGATGGCCCGGCCTTCGATGTGGGACAACTTGTGGGCCTTGACGGTGCCCGCCATCCCCTTGCGGCTACCGAGAATGATAGCCTCTCGCCGCTGCTGAATCTTGGGCCAGTTCGGCGTAGCCGACGGAATATCGACGCCCATCTCATCGGCGTGGCGGGCCCGCAGCAGCAGGTGGGCCGTGGCCAGCAGCGTCTTGGACGGGATGCAGCCCCAGTTCAGGCAGGTGCCGCCGAGAAACTCCTTCTCGACCACGGCGACCGTCGCCCCTCGCTGCGCACACCGCCTCGCCGCCCTGAATCCACCCGGCCCCGCACCGATCACTACCACATCAAAACGTTCCGCCATGCCTGTATTCCCCATTCCTGCATTGGTTTACGTTGTGTTCGCGGGCACTCGCATGCGCCGGCCGTCGTGGGAGGAGTATACACGACACGGACGGATGTTTCCAGCGTTTTCGCCCACATGGAACCTAACGGTGTGTGCCCCAATGTCGTGGCGGGCCACCTGTCATTCGGCATGTGGAGCCCGCCCCATCCTTTCGGTTGTCATGTCGAGCGGAGCAAAGCGCAGCCGAGACATCTGCCTGCGCATGATGCGTGCTTGGCCTTCGCGGCCAGACCCCTCGACTGCCGCTCGGGGTGACAGAAAAGGCCTGTCCTCCCACAAAACATGGTCAAACACACCTAACGCTTCTTCCCCGGTGGCAGCAGGTGAATTTCCCAGATGGTGGGGCCGTCGGTGGCTTCGAGGATGTTGAGGCGGACGTGCCGGGCCGTGACTGCCGTGAAGCTCTTGGCGTACTCATCGCCGATGCCCGTGCCCTTGAGAAACGTCTTCCAGGTTTCGCCGTCCTTGTATTGCAGCTCGAACTGCCGGACGCGGTCGTAGGCCTCGCTGATGGCCACCCGGTCGAACGTCATCGGCTTGCCCAAGTCCACCTCGATCCACGCCTGCTTGACGCCGGCGTCGGTGGCCCACCGCGTGCCCGGGTCGTCGTCAAATGCCTTGCCCGGGCCATAACTCTGATGGTTCTGAAAGACGTTGGAGGCCTTCGCCTTCTTGCCGCTCGCCAGCGATGCCGAGGCGATCGGAATCGGCTCGATATCGCCGGCGGGCCCATCGAGTTCCAGCTTCACGATTGTGTCGATCTCCTGCCGGTGTTGTGGCGGCACGCGGATCTTGATGCCATCTCTTGTCCGCCGCGTGATGCCTGCCCCCCCCGTCAGGAGGGAGGATCTCAGGATGCGTCTCGGCAGGTCGGGTAGGGTGACCGTCTCGCCCGGCCAGGCAAGGACATGCACGTAGATCGTGTTGCCCTTGTACGTGCTGGCGAGTTGGGCGGTGGCCTTGATAGGGCCGCCGCGCGTGCCATAGATGCTCTCGCCGTACCGGTGAAGCCAGTCGCCCATTTCCTTGAGCCGGTCCATCTGCCTCGGCTCGATCCGCCCATCGGGCATCGGGCCGACATTGAAGAGGAGGTTGCCGTCGCCGCCGGTGACGCGGACCAGCGTCTGGATGCACTCCTTCAGCGACTTCATCCGGTCGTTCGGCTTCCAGGCCCACTGCTGGCAGATGGTCATGCAGGTTTCCCAGGGCCGGTCGTTCTGGAAGCCGCCGATGCGCTGTTCCGGCGTGTCGTGGTCAGCGGGCAGGCCGGCGCGGTTGTTGATGATCACGTGCGGCTGCAACCGCCGGATCATCTTGATCAGGGTCTCCGAGTCCCAGTCCTTCGCGCTGCCGCCCAGGCCGTCGAACCAGATGATGTCGATCGTGCCGTAGTTGCTGCAGATCTCGCGGAGCTGCCCGTGCAGAAACTCGATGTAGCGCTGATGGGTGGCCGTGCGATAGTCCGGGTGATACCAGTCCACGGGGGAGTAGTAGTAGCCCAGCTTGAGGTCCGCCTTGTGGCACGCGTCGGCCAGCTCCTTCACCACGTCCCGCTTGAAGGGCGAGTTCGTGACCTTGTAGTCGGTGAGTTTGCTGTCGAACATGGAGAAGCCGTCGTGGTGCTTGGACGTAAAGACGAGGTAGCGCATCCCCGCGTCCTTGGCCATCTGCACCCACTCGTCGGCGTCGAACTGGACGGGATTGAATTGCTTGTAGAGGTTGTCGTAGACCTCGACCGGGATTTCGCCTTTGCCGCCGGTGCCGCGACGTTCGCCCCCGCGCGACCAGCCGATCTCGGTGCCCTTGAGGCTCACCGGTCCCCAGTGAATAAAGAGCCCGAATTTCAATTCCCGCCACGCCTGGACGTCCTCATCCCCGGCCCGGAGATAGCTCTTCTCCTCGGCCCCTCGCACGACCGGCGGGGCCGTCCACCCAGAGCGCATTGCCACGATGAACGCAATGCAGACCACCTTCCGTACATAGCTGCCGGCAGGCATACGTGAGTGCATGATCGGCTCCTTTCCAATCTTTTCGTTGAATGCGAGACCCCTCCAGTATACCCCGGTCCGCCGGGATTGGAAGCCGAAACGCACCCTTGGCCGTGGGTCGACCCCTTCTTAGTATCTCGCGTGGTGTCCACCTCCGGGAACGGGCCGTCTGAATCCTGTTCGCCATCAGAAGGCGGGTGCGGACCGGCCGTGTTTTTCACGACTTTTCTTTGAGAAAATGGTTGTAAATCCCCCAGTCGGGGGTGTAGAATGTGAATAGCTGGGAAACCAAGGCGGGCTCAATGCGATTTATATTCTCAGCCGTTATCATATTTCCGCAGCATCGATCATATCCGCCGGCCTTCGTTGCCCCATGCTTCGGTTGTGGCTGCGCTGTCTCGACGGCGTCCGGCCCGTACGTGAAGCCATCATAGATTGAAGGATGCGGAGAAATGGAGAGCAACAGAAAACCCGTTATCGTGGTCGTCGTCTGCGCCCTGGTTGCAGTGTCTTGCCCGCTCGCGCGCGCCCAATACGGCGGCGGCACTGGAGAGCCGAACGATCCCTACCTGATCTACACGGCCGAGCAGATGAACGCCATCGGCGCCGACCCCAACGACTGGGACAAGCACTTCCAGCTCATGGCCGACCTCGACCTGTCCGCCTTCGACGGCAAAGACGGCCGACCCCCATTCAACATCATCGGCTTCCTTGGGAGATTGGGCCGGCCAGCACGACCGGGTACGGGGGCGCAGACTCCGGGCACGGCGGTCCGTACCCTGGGCGTCTTCGCAGGCGTCTTCGATGGCAACGGTCACAGCATCGCAAACTTCAGCCATAGCGGAGAGGCGGGGGTGGGGCTCTTCGGGGAGGTCTCCGGCCCTGACGCCGAAATCAAGAATCTCGGACTCATCGATCCCAACGTTGATACGCCCGACGGGTCATTCACCGGCGCGCTCATAGGTCATTTGGGGAAGGGTAGTGTCTCGAACTGTTATGTCGAGGGGGGACTTGTTTCATGCAAGTCTCAAGCCGGTGGTCTCGTGGGAGCAAACGAGGGGACCGTCATGAATTGCCACTCAACGGGTGCAGTAACCGGCACGCTTGACACCGGTGGTCTCGTTGGATACAACATGGGTACCATCAATGGCTGTCACTCTACAGCTACCATCTCCGGCACCCGTGACGTCGGCGGGTTAGTGGGCTTGAATGACTCGGGAACGATCTCGGGCTGCTATGCGACAGGCGGTGTCAGTGGGGCCACATACGTGGGCGGCTTGGTGGGATACGATTGGCAGTACGGCAAGGTCACGGGCTCGTATGCAACAGGGAGCGTTAGTGGAAGTGGTTTCGTGGGCGGCTTGGTGGGAGAGGGTGGTGTGATCGTGAATTCGTATGCCACAGGAAGTGTCACTGGCAACCATGCCGTTGGCGGCTTGGTCGGGGGACATAGTAACGCTGAAGGCTGCAGTTCGTCCGGCACAGTACGGGGCGAACATCACGTAGGGGGGCTCGCAGGAACCGCCGGCATCATGACAAACTGTCGTTCGACCGGCAATGTCGAGGGCGACGAGCATGTTGGTGGTATAGCCGGATCGAATAGTGGCAGAATCGTCGGTTGCTGTGCCACGGGCAGCGTAACCGGCGACAATCTCATTGGCGGCCTCGTAGGCACGAATGAGGGTGACATCACAAGCAGCTATTCGACTGGTGCCGTCTATGGATTCCAGGAAGCGACCGCCATGGCGGCCGACACAGTCGGCATGCCCACAAGGCCCCTTCCCGGGCCATGGCCGACTCGTCCCGACAGATATGCGGGCGGGCTCGTTGGATATAACAGGGGCTCTATCATGAACTGCTATTCAATTGGCGCCGTTCATGGGACCAGAGACCTCGGCGGCTTTGTTGGACACAACCTTGGCTCCATCGTGAATTGCTATTCGATTGGGGCCGTTCATGGAAGCACGGAGCTCGGCGGCTTCGTGGCGGTGGGCGCTCCCGGGGATGTCATCGGTTCTTTCTGGGATATCGAGACAAGCGGGCAGACCGCCAGCGCCGGTGGGCGAGGCAAGGCTACTGCCGAGATGAAGATGGCCACTACGTTCTTGGGTTGGGGTGCACTGGTCAGCGAGGGAGTATGGACTATTGATGACGGAAACGACTACCCAAGGTTGCTCTGGGAGAACGATTCGGGCGAGCTGATTCGATCTGCCTATGCCCTAGGAACAGGGACGCCGGAGGACCCCTACCTGATCTACATCCCCGAGGATCTGATCCTGGTCGGCTGGTATCCGTCCGGTTGGGACAAGCACTTCAGACTGATGGCGGACGTCGACCTCTTCGAGTATCCAGGGAAGACATTCGCGATCGGCGACGCCAAGACCCCGTTCAGCGGGGTCTTCGATGGGAACGGGCACACGATCTCGAACCTCAATTACATATCGGCGGATTATGCCCCGGCAGGGTTGTTCGGACGCGTTGAGGACCCCAACGCCGAGATCCGAAATCTGGGTCTGGTTGATCCGAATGTGGACGCTCCCCAGGCACGGGGCGTCGGCTCGCTCGTTGGGGATCTGGCCAAGGGGGCCGTGAGGGACTGCTACGCAGAGGGCGGGCGCGTTCTTGGGCGGACCTGTGTCGGCGGCCTTGTCGGCGAGTTCCACCAATCGTTGCCCTACGACGAATCCTTTGTGATACAGAAGTGCCATTCTACGACGGAGGTTCGTGGAGAAAGTGTGATCGGAGGCCTCGTGGGAAGAAGCGGCCATGGTATTGTTGTGGCATGTTATGCGACCGGCACCGTAACCGGCGGCGGCACAGTCGGGGGCCTGGTGGGGGGAAATAGCCTCGATGGTATTGTCGCAGAATCCTACGCGACAGGTAACGTTAGCGGGGGTTCCCGAGTGGGCGGACTGCTGGGAAGCAGCACCCGCGATACAATAGTCCGCGATTGCTATGCATCCGGCAGTGTGTCGGGCAGCAAGGAGGTAGGCGGGCTTGTAGGATGGATTTCGTACGCTATCATCGCAGATTGCTACGCGACCGGCCTTGTTACGGGCGGAGCGCCTGCTGGCGGTTTGGTCGGTTACGACTACTGGGAGAATAGCGGCAGTATTAGCTCATCCTTTTGGGATGTTGAAACCACCAGGCAGGCCACGAGTGACGGCGGAGAGAGCAAAACCACTGCTGAGATGCAGAACCCCGCCACGTTCATGGACGTCGGCTGGGACTTCGTCGGCGAGACCGACAACGGCACCGAAGACGTCTGGTGGATTGACGACGGACAGGACTATCCGAGACTGTGGTGGGAAGCTCTGAATTGATGATGGATGATTGATTATTGATGATTTGGGCGAACGACGGAGCACAAAGCGCTGCGATAGACGAATAGGAGAAAGCAAATCGCAGAATGGCGCGGTAAGATCCCCCTAAGAAGTGTGCGTGGCCGAATATCCTGGCGGGCCTTTTGCTATTGGTTGTGTCAAGCGAAGCACCCTCTTCTCCTGTCTTGTCGAGCGGAGCGAAGCGTAGTCGAGACATCTGCCTGCGGACGAGGCGCGCTTCTCCTTCTTGGCCAGACCCCTCGACTGCGCTCGGGGTGACAGACGAGATCCGTCCTGCCACAAGACATAGTCGCACCCGAAAAAGCGGGCGGTAAATCCCTCAGCGCTGAATGGTTGCACTATCGGGGCTACTGTCGGCTTAGCCAGTCGTCGGCGAATTCGGCGAGGTCGGCGGGATCGATCTTGCCGCTGGTATCGAAATCATATCCTCGGCAGGCATCGGGGGTGGGGCAATCGGCCCTCCAGTAGCGGGCGAGCAGGGCGAGATCGCGGGCGTCGATCCGGCCGCTGAAGTCGAGGTCCTTCCCACGCCGGCGGTAGAGTTGGTCGAGGTATAACGACTGCGGCTCGAGCATGTCGCCTCGCCCCTGCCCTTCGAGGAAATCCTCCGGGGCGGTATTGTTCGGGGTGCCGAGCACGACGCGGGAGACCGAACCGCTGGTCCCGATCACGTAGCCCCATTTCCACTGGCGCGAGACGATCAGTTTGCTGCCGCAGCGATATGTGCCGTGGGTATTCCAGAAGACCGATTCGGTGGTCGAGTGCCCGTGCAGGACCGTGCCGTATGGGCGGTACGTGGCCTCCAGCAAGTCGCCGTCCACGTACATGCTGTCGAAGAGGTTCGCCGGGCTCAGGTGCATGTGGAAGTCGCTGGCCAGGCGGCCGTCGACCGCCCGGCACCGGAAGATCACGTTGCCGCTGGTCCACATGCTCTTGAAATCGTAGTTGTGCCGGGTGTGGTAGGCGGTGCAGTCGATGAGGAGGCAGTCACTGCCTCGGAGCGTGTACCCGTAGCCGTTGCCTCCGCCGCCTTCATACTGCGGCCGTGCCACGACGCAGTTGCGCACCGTGATGTTGCGGGACTGGCTCAGCAGGATGATGTTGGAGAGGGTATGATAATCGTGGACGTTGGTCCGTGGGCGATACGTCTCGACATTCTGGATCCAGCCGTTGGTGACGTGATCGAACTCGATGACGTGCGAGCCGTGGACCTCATACGCCGCGGTGCCGCTGGTATCATAGTCATTGTCTCCCAGACCCGGCGTCGGGTTCTCTTGCATCCCGATGGATAGATGCTCGATCCCGACCTCCTGGATATGCGGCGCCACTTTGTAGACGCGGGCGGCGTCGCGTGTCTTGAGAGCGTACCGGGTCGGGATGTCCACGGTAATGGTATTGAGTGCTGTGTCGACTGCCGTGACCTGCCGATAGAACGTGATGCCCCGGAGACTCGAAGTCCATCGGCCGGTCATGCCATGCTCGGCGATGAAATCCTCCGTGCAGTCGCTCCGCAACACGACCCAATCACCCACATTGAATCGAAGTTCCGGTACTCGCCAGTTGCCTTCTTCGAGGGTTTCGGCCACGGGAATGCCGTGGGTGGGGTGGGCGACGTCTTCGGTGATTTCGACAGTCGTGCCGGATAGAGGCGTGTGCCATCCGCCGGATTCGGCCTCCACGAGAATGACGGACTTGCCGCGCATGTACGTCTCGTCGTTGAAAAGGAAGGTTCGGCCGGGTCCGGCTCCCCGCAGCACGACGCCGCTGCGCTGGATGCGGAGCGCGCAATCCGATCCATCTGGAGGCCGGATGCGGTACGTCCCGGCGGGCAGATAGACCACACCGCCGCCGATGGTGCTGATGTCGTTGATTGCCGCCTGGATGGCGCTCGTGGCGTCGGCAGCGCCGGTGTTGTCGGCGTAGTAGGGGGCCTGCGTGACGTCGACCGTCTCGCCCGGTGGGTCGGCCGGGATGGGCGCCTGGCCGCAATGATAGCCGGCATAGGAGAAGTCGTGGAGGAATCGGCCCCAGTGATCCTTGTAGCCGGGCTTCCAGTCCTCAGGATACAAGCTGCTGCGCCATCCCACCGCTGGCGAAGCCGCCAGAATCACCGCCCCTATAGTCAGCAGAACGACTCTTCGGCCATTCATCTCCACGCTCCTCCGCATCTTGCGGCCTTGCTCACGTTGTGCAGTTGCCATTCGGAAGAACCGGCATCCTGCCGTCTATTATAACGACTTCGGTCGTGCCGGCACAAGAGAAAGGCCGCGGCGCTCGAAATCCTAATCTCAAAACCCGAAGCAAGGACGAATGGCCGAATCCCGAAATCCAAAACGGGACCGTCGGGTCGCGACAGCATTTCCGTCATTTGAACTTTGTATTTTGGGTTTGTTTCGGATTTCGTGTTTCGTGCTTCGGGTTTTCGTTTTCGGTGGCTTGGTCAGGTTTTGACGACGGAGGTCTGGGCGGCGTGGAACATTCGGACGCCGCCGCGGTCGAGCTGGAGGGTCAGGCCGTTCTCGGGGTCTACGCCGATGCAGTTGCCGGTGAACCGCTTGCCGTTGTAGGACAGAGTGATCCGCTGGCCCAACTGAGTGCTCAGGTGGCTCCAGGTCTTGATGATCTGCTCTCTGCTCCGTTCGGCCAGGCGGAGCCAGTGGTCGAGCGAGGTGAGCACCCGCTTGGCGACCGTGATACGCCGGCATCGGGCGCCGCTTGCCAAGTCGAGACTGGTGGCAGTTGCCTGCAAATCCGCCGGGAAGCTGCCCTGCGTTTGATGGCAGTTGATGCCGATCCCGATGATGTGGATGCCGGAGGCTGGTAGGGCGAGCGTCCCCGCTCGCCCTGGGTTGCCGTGCGAGGCCGCACGCCCCACAATCCTCGGGACTTTGGATTCGAGCAGGATGCCGGCGACCTTCCGGCCGTCGAGGATGATGTCGTTCGGCCACTTGATTCGGGCTTGGTGGCTGCCCACTTGGCCAATGGCCTCCGCCACAGCTACGGCGCAGGCCAGCGAGAGCAGCTCGCCGCCGATGGTGTAGCCGGTCAGCACGACGGAAAACAGCAGGCTGTCTCCGCGGTCGCCATACCATTTTGCTCCGGTGCGTCCGCGTCCGGCGGTCTGTTCCTCCGCGAAGACGACGAGCCCGGCGTTGTCCGGATTGCGAGCGTACTCGGCGGCGACGTCGCTCGTGCTCGACGTGCGGTCGTAGACGAGCACCTTCTTGGCGATCCGCCTGGTTCTCAGATTGGCCCGGATAAGGTCCGGGTCGAGCCGGTCGTCAATGGTCATGCGCGTGTCTCGTATCTGCCATCTCGTATCTCGCGTCCGCCCATGTCTGTGCCATCGTTCGAGATGCGAGATACGATCGTGCTATCTGTCGAGGCCGATGTCCGCGGCGTCCGCCGAATGGGTGATGGCGCCAACGGCGATGCGATCGACGCCGCACTGGGCGATCTCCGCGACGTTGTTCAGGTTGATGTTGCCGGAGGCCTCCAGCAGCGGCTTGCCCTCCTTGCACATCTCATCGCGCATCTCGACGGCGTGCTTGAGTTGCCACTGCCCCATGTTGTCCAGCAGAACGATGTCGATGCCGGGGATCTTCAGGACGTGATTCAATTGGTGATCCACATGGTCCACTTCGACTGCCACGAACTTGAGGCCGCGGATGGTTCTGGCCTCCTCGATGATTCGGCGCAGTTTCGCGGGAAAGTTCCTGCCCAACTCCACAAGGTGGTTATCCTTGATCAGGATCCCGTCGTAGAGACCGAGCCGGTGGTTGTATCCTCCGCCGCAGCGGACGGCATATTTCTCCAGGAGCCGCCAGCCGGGCAGCGTCTTGCGCGTATCGTAGATCTTGGCTTTCGTTCCCTTGATGGCGCGGACGTATCGGCTCGTCGTCGTGGCGATGCCGCTGAGTCTCTGCAGGAAGTTCAGCATCACGCGCTCGACGCTGAGTATGGACCGCAGAGGTCCCTCGATGGTGGCCAACTTATTGCCCACGTGGGCCGACTGGCCATCGCGGAAATGAGGCGTCATTTTGAGTTTCTCATCATATTGCCGGAGAATCTCCTGCACGACCGGAAGACCCGACACGACGATCTCCTCCCGGGATACGATCGTCGCCCTGGCTCGTGCATCATCCTTGAACAGCAGGTCCGTTGTGATGTCCCCGCGGCCGAGATCCTCTTCCATGGCCATGCGAATGATCGGCTGGACTTCCGTGATGTCAAACTTCTTCATCGAATGGTTCCCCAAGATGGGTCAGTCTTTCCTACCTTCTCGTGGTTCTTTCCTATCCTTGTGTCGCACAGTGTGCCGGCCGGATGGTTATGGCTTTGCCTTTCGTCGGCGTCTGGTTTTTCTGGCGATATCCTTTTTTGTTCGGCTGCTGACGATCAACTCGGGCAGTTCTTTTAACTCGCGTAACTGGTTCCGCAGGGCGGCCGCCCGCTCGAAATCGAGGGCCTCGGCGGCTTCGAGCATTTCCCGCTCGATGTGTGCGGCCATCTCGATTTCGTCATATTCCGACGGGCCGAGGCGGACGGCCTCACGAGCGACGCGCTGGGCTCGGATCTGCTCGGTGAGGCTCTTGCGAATCTCCTTGCGGATCGTTTCCGGCGTGATCCCATGCTCCTTGTTGTACGCCAGTTGAATTGTACGCCGGCGGTCGGTCTCGTCAATGGCTTTCTTCATGGATTCCGTGATCGTATCGGCGTACAGGAAGACCGTGGCGTTGACGTTCCGGGCCGTTCGGCCGATCGTTTGGATCAGGGAGGTCTGGCTCCGCAGGAAGCCCTCCTTGTCGGCATCGAGAATCGCGACGCAGGAGACCTCGGGCAGGTCGAGGCCCTCGCGGAGCAAATTGACGCCGACCAGCACGTCGAATTCGCCCTGACGCAGCTCCCGGAGGATCTCGATGCGCTCAAGCGTGTCGATCTCGCTGTGCAGGTAGCGGCAGCGGAAGCCTCGCTTGGTGACGTAATCCGCCAACTGCTCGGCCATCCGCTTGGTTAGGGTGGTGGCCAGGACGCGTTCCTTGGCTTGGACGCGCTTCTCGATTTCGCCGAGCAGGTGCTGCACCTGATTGCCGGCCGGGAAGACGGAGATCGGCGGATCCAGCAGTCCGGTGGGCCGGATGATCTGCTCGACGACCTCGTGGTTGCACTTGTCCATCTCGTAGGGCCCCGGCGTCGCCGAGACGAAGATCACCTGGTTCCAGCTCTCATGGAACTCTTCGAATCGCAGGGGGCGGTTGTCCAGCGCGCTGGGCAGCCGGAAGCCGTGCTCCACGAGGACTTCCTTGCGGCTCCGGTCACCCGCCCACATCGCCCGCAACTGAGGGAGCGTCACGTGCGATTCGTCGATGATCAGCAGGAAATCCTCCGGGAAGTAATCGACCAGGGTGTAGGGCCGGGCGCCAGGCGACAGGCCCGCCAGGTGGCGCGAGTAGTTCTCAATGCCGCTGCAGTAGCCGATCTCCTCGATCATCTCGATGTCGTACATCGTCCGGGCTTGCAGCCGCTGCGCCTCCAGGAGCTTGCCTTCGCTGCGGAACTGCTGGAGTCGCCATTCGAGCTCGGCCCGGATGCTCTCGACGGCCGGCGCGATGCGCTCGCTCGGCATCACGTAGTGCTGGGCCGGATAGATGAAGACCTGACTCTCAATCGCCAGCGTCTCGGCCGAAATCGGGTTGATGTAGCTGATCTGCTCGACCGTGTCGCCGAAAAACTCGATGCGAATCGCGAACGACTCGTACGACGGGTGCAACTCGACGACGTCCCCGCGAACGCGGAAGGTTCCCCGCTGGAAGTCGATGTCGTTGCGGGTGTACTGGATATCCGCCAGCCGCCCGAGCAGCGTATTGCGGTCGCAGGCGTCGCCGGTCCGCACGGCCACCATGCTCGCCTTATAGTCCTCCGGCGAGCCCAGCCCGAAGATGCACGAGACCGAGGCTACGACGATACAGTCTTTCCGCGAAGACAGACTCGTCGTGGTCGAAAGCCGCAGCCGGTCGAGGTCCGCGTTGCGCGAAGCATCCTTTTCGATGTAGATGTCCCGTTGCGGAATGTACGCCTCGGGCTGGTAGTAGTCGTAGTAACTGACGAAGTATTCAACCGCATTCTCCGGGAAGAGTTCCCTAAACTCCTCGTAGAGCTGGGCGGCCAGCGTCTTGTTGTGCGAAACGACCAGGACCGGCCGGTCGAACCGCGCGAGGACATTCGCCATCGTAAAGGTCTTCCCGCTACCGGTGACGCCCATGAGCGTCTGGAATCTGCGGCCCTCGCGCAGAGCGTCGGTCAGCCGCTCAATCGCCTGCGGTTGGTCACCTGAGGGTTGGAACTGATTGTTCAGCTTGTATATGCCCATCTTGCTCACAACGAGCACGGCCGTCAGGCGGACGATGCCCTTGCCTTGCCTGCTTCAAACGCTCCGCCTGCGAACCAGGCGGACGTACTTTGCAGGCCGCAGAGGCAGGACTGGTTTGGCCGGCCCGCCTTCGTATCGTACGATATCCGGGCGAGCGAATCAATCCGGTAGGAGTTCTCCGTACGGGCGCAAGGCCTCTACGAGGCGTGTTGCGGGAACGTAATCACCGCCAGGACTGCCTTTCCATACTTCTCCCAAAGGGTGACATCGCTCCATCTCGATGCATCCCGGGGCAGTTCGAGCGTGATAATCGGGATGCCGAGCGTATCGCCCGCGTACGCGCCAAGCGACCCGGGCTTCACGCCCAACTTTTTCACAGGCAGATCGCAGTATTGCGCCATGCGTGCGGCCAGCGCCCGCCCGGGCCCGTCGTAGTCGATGCAGTTCAAAGGCTGATGGATGCTTACGATTCGGCTTGGCCCGTACTCCTTGATGACCGCCGCCAGGGCACGGGATTCCGGCTCGGACAGGGGGCTGAATCCATTGGCGCGGTTGTTCACGCGGTTATCCGCCGTGAAGTTTCGGTTGAGATCGACACCCCGGACGTTCTCGCGGGTCTTGGCCGCCAGCCCATCCGGGTTGGCGACGGGCAGCAGCACGATGCGCCGGCCTTCGAGCAGGACGGGGTTCCGCCTCAGGTGGTCGATCAGTCGATGCACCAGCGGGGTCCCGGCCGGCTCGTTGCCGTGAATTGAGGCCATGATGAGGACCGTATCCTTACCTTCGCCCAGGATCTGAAGCATGATGGGCCGGCCCTGCACGGAGCGGCCGACAAGACGATGTTTCGCCGGCGGGGCCTGCGCGGGCGGCAGCACCAGTGGCGGCATTTCTCCGACGATATACGGCGGCGGCTCGGGCTCATAGCATCCGGAAACGGCCGCGATGCAAACCAGACTGATGCACGTGAGCTTCGTTGACCATCCTTTGTCCATGCTACCCATTCCTTCACGGTACCCCATTTTCTCGAACGCGATGAATATAGACACTCCGTGCGTCAGATGCAATTGGAAATGCGCGTTCTCCCGGACAAAAATGCCCACATTCGGATTTGTTCGGTTGACGCCCGCGGGACCATGGGCGACAATACCGCTCTCGTTAAGCGCAATTACAGAAACCCTAATAGGCTATCTATGTAGGGAGGTAAGAATGTTTAACGGCATCTTTCGGATTCCACAACCCCAGAACGAACCGTGTTTGCAGTACACCCCCGGAAGCCCCGAACGTGCGGAGCTGAGCGCCAAGCTCACCGAGATGCTCGGTGAGGAGGCGGACATCCCGATGATTATCGACGGGGAGGAGGTCCGCAACGGCAACCTTGCCGACATTCGCTGCCCGCACGACCACGAGCAGCGACTGGGCCAGTATCACCAGGCGGACGGCGAATATGCGATCAAAGCCGCCGACGCCGCCCAGAGGGCCAAGAAAGAGTGGGGCGAGATGCCCTGGGAGTCACGGGCGGTCGTGCTCCTGAAGGCGGCCGAACTGCTTGCGGGCAAGTATCGCCAGACGTTGAACGCCGCCACGATGCTGAATATGAGCAAGACGCCTCACCAGGCGGAAATCGACGCCGCCTGCGAGCTGATCGATTTCTGGCGTTTCAATCCGCACTTCATGGAGGAGGTCTACGGCGACCAGCCGATCTCGACCCCCGGCGTGCTCAATTACATGGAGCACCGGCCGCTGGATGGTTTCGTCCTCGCGTTGACGCCGTTCAACTTCACGTCGATCGCGGGCAACCTGCCGACCTCCCCGGCCCTGATGGGCAACACCGTGGTGTGGAAACCCGCGTCGGCGGCTGTCCTGCCCGCCTACTTCCTCATGAAGGTCCTGGAAGAGGCGGGGATGCCTCCGGGCGTGATCAACATGGTTCCGGGACCCGGCCCGATCGTCGCGCCGCCGGTCCTGAACGATGTCCGGCTGGGCGGCATCCACTTCACGGGCAGCACCTATGTCTTCTCGACCATCTGGCTCACGATCGGCAAGGACATCCGCAAGTACGTCTCCTACCCCCGTATCGTCGGCGAAACCGGCGGCAAGGACTTCATTTTCGCCCATGCCAGTGCGGACATCGATGTTCTCGTGACGGCCCTGGTGCGCGGGGCCTACGAATATCAGGGCCAGAAGTGCTCGGCGGCCTCGCGCGCCTACGTGCCGGACTCCACGTGGCCCCAAGTCAAGGACAGGCTGCTCGATCGGATTCGCGAGATCAAGATGGGCGATATCACCGACTTCAGTACCTTCATGGGCGCTGTGATTGACAAGAAGGCGTTCGATACGATTGTCGAGTACATCGAATTCGCTAAGAACTCGCCCGATTTCGAGATCCTCATCGGCGGCGGCTACGATGAATCCAAAGGCTTTTTCATCGAGCCGACCGTCGTGCTCAGCAAGGATCCGAGGTCCAAGCTGATGGTGGAGGAAATCTTCGGCCCGGTCCTGACGATCTACGTCTATCCGGAAGGCGAGTACGACGATGCCCTGCAGCTCTGCGACCAGACCTCGCCGTATGCCCTGACCGGCGCGATCTTTGCTCTGGAACGGCCCGCCATCGTCAAGGCGATGCATACTCTCCGTCATGCGGCCGGCAACTTCTATATCAATGACAAGCCCACCGGAGCGGTCGTCGCCCAGCAGCCCTTCGGCGGGACGCGGGCCTCCGGAACCAACGACAAGGCCGGAAGCTGGCTCAACCTCGAGCGGTGGGTGTCTCCCCGGGCCATCAAGGAAACCTTCCTGCCCGCGAGAGACTTTCGTTATCCCTACATGCAGCCCGAGTAATAGCGGGTTCCTGTTCGCCATTCGAGCCGAAGGCCGGGTCCCATTCCGGCCTTCGGCGTTCCTCATCGCCGTCCACCCCCGTCATGCCCGAAAAAATGCAGGGATTTGGCTGTTTGAGCCGATGGAAACATTCGGGAGGAGCGGTTCGTAGTACTTGCCGGGTGCAGGCAGATTGGAAGGATATGGCGTTTCTACGCGGGAAAATACGGTTGCTCTCCTACGGTGTCGGGGCCCTGTTTGTCGCAGCGGCCGCGCTGGTCGGTCCGGGGCTCTATCGTCGGGCGATGACCATCCACGAGCTGCTCACGGAGAACAAGCAGCTCAAACAGGCCATCACCAACCTCACCGACGAGGACCAGATCGGCTACGCCAAGGTCATCTCGCAGCGCAATGAGGAAGGCCGCCTGCGGACGACGATCCGCTTCGTCGAGACCGCCCGCGACGACAAAACGAAGAAAATCCTGCAAAAGGAATACACCGTCGAAGGCGACGTCGTCCATTTCGACGCCCTGATCGTCACGTTCGGCGACAGGATGGTCATGGACGGAAAGTCCCGCGCTCTGTACATCTGGCGGCGCATCTACGGCGAGCGGATGGCCCCGGGCGACGGCTTCCTCATCGAAGAGCCCGGCGCCGAGCCGAAGCGCTACGCCGGCCTGCTCCAGATGCTGCCCGCCGAGCACCAGCAGCTCTTCTGGACGCACATCTGGGACCTCGCCAACGACCCGGAACAGCTCCGCGCCCACGACATCAAGGCCATCTACGGCAGCGTCATCTACCACAAGCTCCAGGAGGGCCTCATCTACGTTTTCAAAATCAGTCCCATGGGCCACCTCTACCCCGAAGTCGTCCCCGATATGTAAGCCCGCCCGGCAGGGCGGAAAATCCTAAGCACGAAATCCAAAACTCTGAACAAAGGCGAATCTCGAAGCACAGAAATCCCAGACGCGCGTTGACGGCCCGTCCGTTTCGAAGATTGGGATTTGGCCCACGATTGCGCGTATATCAGTGCTCGCGTTGCGCCGAATCCTCCGTAGCGGAGCGGGAGGCGAGGCGTTGACGGGGGGCAGGGGGGGCGGTATTGTTGTGGTGCGAGGGGGTAGCTGTAATTCGAGGATTCGCAGTCATGCAGCGTAAGACTGATTTCGATATCGTTGTGGTGGGGGGTGGCATTGTCGGGCTGGCATCGGCGTACAAGCTTATGCTGAGCCACCCGGACGTGCGGCTTGTCGTGCTGGAGAAGGAGGACCGTCTGGCCGCTCACCAGACGGGGCACAACTCCGGCGTGATTCACTCGGGGCTCTACTACCCGCCCGGCTCGACCAAGGCCGCCACCTGTACGGCCGGAAGAACCGAGCTTATCGAATTTGCCAAGAGGTATGAGATCCCGCACGAGATCTGCGGCAAGATCATTGTGGCGACCCACGAGGCCGAACTGCCCGACATGGAACGGATCCTCGAGAACGGCCGCCAAAACGGTGTGGAAGGCATCGAACAGATCGGGCCCGACCGCATCCGCCAGCTCGAGCCCTGTGCATCCGGAATTGCCGGTCTGCACGTCCCCGGCACTGGGATCATTGACTTCGTCCAGGTGGCCAATAAGCTGGCGGAACTCATTGAAAGCGGCGGCAACGGCAACAAGGTGCTGACTTCCCATGAGGTCACCGGCTTTGATAAGCACGACTTCTATACGAATGTGGTCACGAACCAGGGGGCGATCAGGACACGCTATATTATCAACTGCACGGGCCTGCAGTGCGACCGGGTGGCCCGCATGGACGGTGTTGAGCCGCCGGTGCGGATCGTTCCGTTCCGGGGCGATTACTCCGAACTGGACGGCAATGCGGCCGGCAAGGTAAAGAACCTCGTCTATCCGGTCCCGAATCCGCAGTTCCCCTTCCTCGGGGTGCATTTCACGCGGATGATTGATGGCTCCGTGGAGTGCGGGCCGAACGCCGTCTTCGCGTTCAAGAGGGAAGGATATAGCAGGGGGGCTCTGAGTCTTCACGATTCGTGGGAATCGCTTTCGCACGCCGGCACCTGGAAGCTCTTTGCCCGCCACTGGCGCTACGGACTCGGCGAATACGCACGCGCTGTCTCGAAGAAGCTCCTGCTGAAGCAGTTGCAGAGGCTGATTCCGTCGCTTGAGCCGGGAGACGTTCATCCCGGGAAGGTTGGCCTCCGGGCGCAGGCGGTCGGGCCGAAAGGTGAGCTGGTCGATGATTTCAAGATCGAAGCCCGCGGCCATGCCATCCACGTTCTCAACGCGCCGTCGCCCGCGGCCACGGCGTCGCTGGCGATCGGCAGCTACATAAGCCGGATCGCGGCCGAGCGTTTTGCCCTGTAGGGGGCCGCGCCAAGGGCAGTGACGGTGGTTTGCGAAGAAATCGATTGTGAAGTACTCTAACGAAATGCCGGTTCCGCTGTGGACGGGTGTGCACTATGCAAGGCGGTAAATCGAAACGAACGAAACAGAAGATCAAGTATAGCTTCCTGAAGATCCTGACTGGCTCCGATCTGTCTCGTCGCCGATTGCCCTTCATGAGCATTGAGAGCCCTGCGTCCGGGCCTGTGGTCTGGCTGACGGGTGGGATTCACGGAGATGAGGTCACGGGCGTCGTGACGATCCAGGAGGTCTTTCGACTCGTGCGGCGGCAACACCTGCTGAAGGGCACGCTCTGTGCCTTTCCGCTCATGAACCCGATCGGCTTCGAGGCGGGTTCGCGCAATATCACGATGAGCCGGGAGGACCTGAATCGCTTCTTCCCGGGCGACCGGAACGGTTCGCTAGCCGAGCGAATCGCCGAGAAGGTGTTCACGACGATCCGAGAGACCAAGCCCACCTTCGTTCTGGACCTGCACAACGATTGGATGAAGTCCATGCCGTACGCCGTGCTCGATCCGCACCCGGGGGCCGCCCATGAGAAGGCCTACGGGGAGGCGAAGAAAGTCGCCGCCGAATCGGGCTTGCTTGTCGTGCGCGAGGACGAGACACTGACGCGAAGCTTCTCCTACAACCTTCTTCAGTGCGATATTCCCGCGCTGACACTCGAACTGGGCGAGTCGTACGTCGTCAACGAGCGCAACGTCGAGTGCGGCGTCGACTCCGTCACCAACGTGCTGCGCCACCTGGGAATGCTCCCAGACAGCGGCGACAGATTCGCTTTCGATCTGCCGGAGACGGTCCGGGGCAAGACCCTTCTGTTGTCGACCGAGCCGGTCAGCAGCACCAGTGGGATCATCCGGTTCATGGCCAAGCCCCAAGACCTCGTGGCCAAGGGGCAGGTGGTGGCGAAGATCTGGAACACCTTCGGCAAACTGCAGGACACCATTCTGGCCCTGGGCGAAGGGATCGTACTCGGTCATTCAGATTCATCCGTCGCCTTCCCGGGCGCTCCGATCATGGCTTTCGGCATGACGGACGACGCAGGAGCGGCCAAGGGCGGGAGGCGTGATGCGGAAAAACGCCGGCCGGGGGGCGGACAGAAATCAACAACATAGCAGGAGACAGTCGCGAAGATGACAGACTTGGCCCAGAAGGAATATATCGTGATCTTGCAGTGCCATATCGTGAAGGAACGGTGCCCGGGATACTTGTGTGAGAAAGCCTTCCACGAGCGAACGGGCGGCTTTGCGGAGTACCCGAAGGACAAGTCCTATCGAGACCTGAGCATGACCTGCGGGGGCTGCTGCGGCCGGGCCACCCATCGCAAGCTCACCAGCCTCCTCAGGACCATCAAGAAGAAGGAGGGGATCGACAAGGACCGGGTCGTAGTCCAGTTGTCGTCCTGCATGACGAACGATAACTACCATGGGCCGCCTTGTCCCCATCTGGCCTACATCAAGACCCTGATCGCGCGGATCGGTCTCGACGCGCGCGACAGCACCGTCATCAGCGAGGTCTCCGAGCGGCGGCGGCAGGGGGGCAGGTACCATCGGTAGGGTCAGGAAGGTCGCATCGGGGCATCGAAATCGTCCTCAGAGGGGAGGTTCGCATGGAGTGTTCATCAGGTTGATTTGTGGCTGACCGACATTCAACATCGAGCTTGTTTGGCGAATTGACGCCTGAGCCGCAACGCCGCAAAGCACGGCCGGAGCCGGTGGGGGGGCATGTCATCCGGGTGGCGATGGAGTCGGCGGCGGACGCGGAATTCGATTATGTGGTGCCGGATGAGCTCTGGCCGATCGAGGTGGGCCAACGCGTCGAGGTGCCGTTCGGGCGGAGCAACAAGATCGATGCCGGGTTCTGCGTGCAGGCGGACCTTTCGCGTGATGAATCGTTTGCCGGCGGCCGGCTCAAGGCCGTGGCGCGCGTGACCAGCGTCGAGGTGCTGCTGAGCCCGCAGTTGATCGAGTTGGGCCGGTGGATCAGTGAGTACTACGTCTGTCCGCTCGGGCAGGTCCTGGCCGCGATGGTCCCGGGGGCCGTCAAGAAGGCCGCCGGGCTGAAGAGACAGCGGTATGTCTATCTCCACGCCGGATGGGAGGAGACTTGCGAGGGACTGAAGGGGCCCAAGCAGAAGCAGATGGTGGCGATGCTGCGGGAGCGGCAGGCCTTCGGTCCGGATTCGGCCGTCGCCGCCCCTGATGTGCTTGAAGCGGTCGGTTGCCGTCCGCCGAGCCTCAAGCGGTTGGTAGATGCTCAGATCGTCCGGATCGTTGAGAGGAAGGTGTTCACCAGTCTGCCTGTCGTGCCGGAAGGCATGATGACTGTTGAGAATCAGCGGGTGACTCTCAACGAGGACCAGCAAGATGCGATGGATCACATCATTGGGCGGATGGAGGCGGGTCGGTTCGGCGTGACCGTGCTGCACGGCGTCACGGACAGCGGCAAGACCGAGTTGTACATCCGTGCGATTGAGGAGGTCGTGCGAGAGAACAAGGCCGCCATCGTGCTGCTTCCGGAGATCGCGTTGACCACCCAGACGGTGCAGCGCTTCACCGCCCGGTTCGAGCGTGTTGCAGTGCTGCATTCCGGGCTGACCGCCGGCCAGCGCCATCGTGAGTGGCAGCGGATCAGAGCGGGCGAGACGGATGTCGTCATCGGCGCCCGGTCCGCGATCTTCGCACCGGTTGCCAATCTCGGACTGATCGTGGTGGATGAGGAGCACGAGCCGAGCTACAAGCAGGACTCGGCGCCGCGTTACCACGGCCGGGACGTGGCGATCAAACGGGCGCAGCTTGCCGGGGCGCTGTGCATTTTGGGCAGCGCCACGCCGTCGCTCGAGACGCTGCACAATTGCCGCATGCGGGAGAGCTTCACGCTCGTGCGGCTGCCCAAGCGGGTGATGGACCTGCCGATGCCCCAGATGCGGCTGATTGACATGCGAGAGGCCAGCCTCAGAGAGCACCATCTGGACCTGCTCAGTATGCCGTTAGCCGAACATCTGGCCCTGGCGCTGGCCCGAAAGGAGCAGGCCATTCTGCTGTTGAATCGGCGCGGATACAGCAACTTCGTGTTCTGCTCGTCGTGCAAGCACACGCTGACGTGCCGCAACTGCGACAGCTCGCTGACCTTCCACAAGATCAAGACGCCCAGGCCGACCGTGACCACGGTCACCGGCCGGCACATGGAGCACGGCTACGCGGTGTGTCACTACTGCCTGGCCCAGACGCTTGTGCCGCAGGACTGCCCGCTCTGCGGCAAACGGATGACCATGATCGGGGTCGGCTCGCAACGGCTCGAAGAAGAATTGGCTCGCCGGTTCCCACATGCCCGGATCGCCCGGGTGGACAGCGATTCGATGGCCAGCCAGGACTACTATCGGCTGCTCAGGGAATTCGGGCAGGGCCGGATCGACGTCCTCGCCGGCACGCAGATCCTGGCCAAGGGGCTGCACTTCCCTAACGTCACGCTCGTTGGCGTGGTCAGCGCCGATACGTGCCTGTACCTGCCTGATTTCCGCTCAAACGAGCGGACGTTCCAGCTCATCTCGCAGGTGGCCGGCAGGGCGGGACGGTCCGAGAAAAGGGGCGTTGTCTTCGTGCAAACCTATTTTTCCGAGCAGCCCGCCGTGAAGGCCGCGCTGGCGCAGGATTTCGAGGGGTTCGTGCGGGAAGAACTGAAGCATCGCAAGGCCTGCGACCTGCCGCCGTACTGGCGATTGGCCACCGTGGTGCTACGCGACCCAAAGTATGATAAGCTCGAAACCGCCGCCAATGCCATGCGGCAGCGGATCGACGGCATCGTCCGGCAACAGCGGCTGCACGCGAAGATCCGCGGCCCGATGCCCGCCGTGATCAGCCGGATCGAGCGGTTCCACCGCATTCAGATCATCGTCCAGACGCCGGACGCCGGGACCATGCGGCGCCTCTTCACCGTTCTCCGGGCCGAACGACCGATTCGGCCGGCCGTAAAAATTGCTGTTGATATCGACCCGGTGAACTTGTTATAACTTGCACGCCTGTGAAATGGCCGGTATGCTATGTGGTTTGGCTGACCGGGGAGTAGCTCAGCTTGGCTAGAGCGCTGCGTTCGGGACGCAGAGGTCGCTGGTTCGAATCCAGTCTCCCCGATTCCCCTTGATGGACGTCGCGGAATCAGTCCCACTTGAACCGGGATTTGTTGCGAGTGAGGGCCTGGAGTCGCTGGCGGACGTTCTCTTGCTTGATGCGGTCGTCCTTGTACGTGGCGATTTCGTCCCTGCTCTGCCTGACCTGAGCCTGGAGTTCTTCGAGCTTCTCGATGAGTTGTTCGTACGTGATCTCTTTGCGTCGCACAATCAGGTCGTAGCGTCGCGCGACCACCTCCTGGAGCTCCAGACCGAGCGCCTGCTTCTTGGCCTCGGACTTTTCGTGGTGCAGCCGGGCGCAAAGTTCGTCGCGCCGCGTTTTCAGTTCAAGATCCTCCTTGAGGACCGCGCCGAGCTCCGGATTCGATCTCTCAGCCTCGAAGATCGCGCCGTACTGGTCCATCAGGTGGTCGAAGCTCTTGACGTAGAGCGACGGGTCTCTTTCCTTGAGGCCCGTTAGCTTCTGGTGTTCCTTGGGATAATTTGCCTTGAGCCAGTCGAGGAATTCGGCATTCCGTCTCTGCCGGCGGCTCTCCCAGTACTCCCGGATGATCTGCTCGATCTCCGGCCGGGCCTGCTCGCGGAACTCGATCTTGAATTGCTCCGGGTCTTTTTTCCTGAGCTCGGCCAGGCGTTTGGCCGTGGCAGGATCGCGCTGCCGTAGCCCTTTCATGGCCCGCTCGATCGTCTCGTCCGAGAGGCCGCGATTCCACCAGGAACGTGGCTGCCTCGGCTCATCCTGCCAGATCCCCTCCTTCGATGGCCGTGATTCGGGAGCCGCCAGGGTCGCTGCCGTCATGCCGCCGGCCAGCGCGATCCCCGCCAGTAGCGCAGCTACTCGGTGTACCTGCATTGCTGTTATCCTTTCCAGAACTCGATCTCGACGTTCATCAGCTCCATTTCCAGCTTCTGCAAGGCGCCACTTCCGCGGCTTTCGCTTTCGCCTGCCTCCAGGGCCTGCATCTGGGCCTCAATCCGTCGAATCTCCGATGTGAAGTACACCAAGTCGAGATCGTCGGCCTCAATGTTGTCACTTTCCCAGATGGCGGTCGGTATGATGGCCGCGTGGACCGTGGGCGCTCGGCTCGTCGAGCCGGGGCCGAGCAGCCCGATCATGGCGATGACGACCACCGCCGCAGCCGCTGCCAGCGACCCGCGCAGGATCAGGATCTTGCGGCGCCTTCTCGCTGCCGCCAGGACCATCCGGGCCTTGATGACGGTCAGGGTCCGAGCATCCGGGTTTGGGGCCGAGTAAGTCGCCAGAAGCCGTTCGCCGGCCCGTATCTCCTCATTGGCGGCTTGGGCCGACTCTGCATCCATGACTTGCTTGAGCCATTCGACCAGGTTTTCGCGTGCTTGATCGTTCATAAGATCGACCCTACCCCTCCATGAGCGTCCGCAGCTTCTTGAGTCCCCGGTGCAGCTTCGACAACGCCGTGCCGAGCGGCTCAGAACGAAGTTCGGCGATTTCTCGAAAGCTCAACTCCGAGTGGAACCGCAGCATAATCAATTCGCGGGTATCGGCATCCAAGCGATTGAGCTGAAGTTGGAGCTTGTCAAGCCTGTCTTCGCTCATATCGGAGCGACGCGACTCGTTCAGGTCCGGTTCCAGCTCGATCTCGGCTCGGCGGGCCTCCAGCAGCCTTCTGCGACGCTGTTTGCCCCGCAGGTGGTCGTGGAAGATGTTCGAGGCAATCTTGAAAAGCCAGCTTTCGAACGCACCACCCTTGTACGACCCAATCTTCTCGACGAGTCTGATAAACAGCTCGCTCAGTAGCTCGTCGCTGAGATCCCGGTCACCCGTGAGCCGGTAAAAGTACCCATAACAGCGACCGGCGTACATGTCAACCACCTGCGCAAAGCAGTCAGCGTCCCCCGATTTGCAGCCTTCTATGATTCGGGCTAACTCGACGCTTCTACCCATCTGCTGCGTTCACTACAAGAGACGCTTGCCTGCCAAGGTTTATTGCGGGAATCCACGAAGCCGACGGTCGTGCGCGGGCCCGCCTTCGTTGTGGCGTTCACCCCCACTGTGATTATGGAAGACGCCCAGCCGCCGTGTTGTGCCATCAGAGGGGCCACTTCTCGTCGGGGTCCTCGTCTTGCTCCTCCTGCTCGAGCTTCCAGCCGTCGGACTCCTCGATGTCGTTGATCTCCCGCTGGACGTACTTGAGCATCTTATCCTGAAGCGGCGCGAGCTTGCTGTACCATTTCAGCATGCTCTGATAGCTGGCCAGGAGCATATCGAGCCGGATGAGCTGCCATTTTGCGATGCACTCGGCCTCCTTGATATTACAGAACGGGTCGCATTTGAACATCTTGCGGCCGTCCGGGCCCGTCTCACAGAGATCGCATTGTGCGCACTGGATCATGTCTGCACCTCAATCTGAGGTATCTGCGTTTTTTGCCTTTACACGAACGTTCCGCCTGTGCTAAACTGCATTATACGACTCCGGGCGTATCCGTAGCAAAGAATTTACCCTTTTGTTGGACGAATACATGGCCAAACCAAGACGCAGAAGGAAGGTCGGCAGCAAGAAGAGACGCACGCGTTGGAAGATCAGGCACAAGATCAGCTAAGAGCGGTTTCTTTCCGGGGTTGGCAGCCCCGTGAAGAAGTGCGATGCCGGACGGCGGCTCATCAGGCCGAGTGCCCATGACGGGAATCAGGCATTTCCGCATACTCTTCAAGCCGGACGACAGGGAGATCTCGGTCCATCGGGGTGCTACCGTCCTTGAGGCCGCGGGACAGGCCGGTATCATTCTGACGACATCCTGCGGCGGCAAAGGCACCTGTGGCAAGTGCGCCGTTCGACTGTATCCCTCCGGGCAACAAATCCTTGCGTGTCAATACCGTGTGGAGAGCGACTTGGTGGTAGTGGTCCCGCCGGAGTCGCGCTTCTATGAGCACAAAATCCTCGTCGACGGGCCGGATGCGCGCGCGGAGATCCAGCCCACCGTGTACCGAAAATACCCGTCGATTGCAGGCACCGGCGGCATCTATGGCATCGCCGTCGACATTGGGACCACCACCGTGGTTGCCAAGCTCGTCGACATGGCCGACGGGCGGTGTCTGGCCACGGAGGCCGCACTCAATCCGCAGACCCGTTTCGGCGACGATGTGGTCAGCCGCATCAACTATGCCCGGTCCGACAGGCATTTAGCCGAGTTGCACGGTCTCATCATCACCTGTATCAATGACTTGCTTCGGAAGCTCTGCCGTCAAGCCGGCCTTAGCGCGTCGAGCGTCTACGAGGCGTGTGTCGTCGGTAATACGACAATGAACCACATATTCCTGCGGTTTCCCGTTGAGCAGCTTGGCCAGGCCCCCTATCGCGCCTGGTCGACGGATGCCCACGACGTGTCCCCCGTGCAAGTAGGGATCGATATGAATCCTGAGGGGAACGTCCACTGCGTGGAGAATATCGCGGGATTCGTAGGCGCCGATACGACGGCGGTTGCGTTGGCGGTGGAGATGGATCGCGTCGGGGATGCGACCCTGGTCGTGGACATCGGGACGAATGGTGAGATTGTGTTAGGGACACGCGAGAGGCTTTACGCCGCGAGTTGTGCGGCCGGACCGGCTCTCGAAGGGGCGCGCATTACGCACGGCAGCAGGGCGGCCGAGGGGGCCATCGAAGCCGTGGTTGCCAACGACGACCTCTCGCTGGACGTCATCGGCGATACGTTACCGCGATCGATTTGCGGCAGCGGCCTGATTGACGCGGTCGCCGTCTTGCTCGACCTTGGCATCATCGATGCGACCGGCCGATTCATGGATCGCCAGAACCTGCAAGAGCACCTGCCGGAATCCATCCGGTCCCGCGTTTTGGAATGCGAGGGACAGCCTGCGTTTTGCCTGGCGTTCGACGAGCAGAATCCCCGGCCGGGCGTGATCCTGACTCAGAGGGACGTTCGTGAGGTACAGCTTGCCAAGGCCGCGCTGCGGGCCGGCATCCGGATCCTTCTGAGCCGGTTCGACATGACCGACCTGGACCTCGACAGGATCCTGCTGGCCGGGGCGTTCGGGAATTACATCCGGCCGCGAAGCGCCGTCCGCATCGGGCTTTTGCCCAATGTGCCTCTCGATCGCATCCGTTCGGTCGGCAATGCAGCCGTCATGGGAGCCCGGATGCTGCTGATCAGCGATGAATGCCGGCAAAGAGCCGCCAAACTCGCGAGGGAGATGCAATACGTCGAGATCGCGCACGAGAAGGATTTCTCGGATATCTTTGCCGATGCGATGTTTCTGAACCCGTAAGGCCGCCCGCCAGCGTGGGGGGGACGGGAGCACCACGCGTGAATTACACAGGGCCCGTACCGCTGAGCAGGAAGACCATGTACCCCGCATAGGCGGCGAGGAGGACGGTTCCGCCGATTCGGCCAATCGTTCGTCTGCCGAGGACGGCGGCCATCCCAAACCCCGCGCTGACGGCAATCATGATCCAGTAGTCCGGGCCGCCGGCAAATCGTGCGCCGATCGTGAATGGATGAATAATCCCGGCCGCCCCGACGACCAGGAGGGTGTTGAAGATATTCGAGCCGACCAGGTTGCCCACCGAGATATCGTGATGTCCCTTGACTGCCGCGACCACACAGGTCACAAGCTCGGGCAGCGATGTGCCGACGGCCATGATTGTCGAGCCGATGACCGCATCGCTCAGGCCGATTCGAGTGCCGATGGCGACGGCGCCGTAAACGGCCATGCGCGCGCCACCCGCCAGGGCGGCCAGCCCGAACGCCATGGAGAGGATATCACGCCCCAGAGTTCGGACGGGCTTCGCGGCTACGTGTGATGGCTCGGCGGGCCTGTTCGTTCGGGTCGCTCGGGCCGTGCGAACCGTATAGACCACCAATACTGCAAAGACCAGCAACAGAAGCAGGGCGTCTACTCTCGATGTGGTCAGGTCGTGCAGAGGCAGCCACAGCAGCAGTGCCACGCCGAGCATCGCGGGGATTTCCCGTCTGAGCGTCCCGGCCGGGACCTGCAGCGGGCGGAGCAGGGCGACCAGGCCGCCCACCAGCGCCAGATTGGCGATGTTGGAGCCATAGACGTTGCCGATCGCTATGTCCCCCTTGCCGCTGACGGCGGCGGCGATGCTTGCCGCGACCTCCGGCGCCGAAGTGCCCATCGCCACGATCGTCAGTCCCATGACAAGCTGGCTGACCCCCATCCGTTCCGCCAGTCCGACGGCGCCGCCGACGAGAAGATCGGCACCCTTCCACAAAAGTACCAGTCCGATGGCCAGGACCAGGAGCGCCCAAAACATTCTGTGTCATCGCCTTTCCAGTTGGTGTCCGCGCAAACGACCCGTCGTCTGTCCTATCGGCATGCACAGCGCAGGGCACGCATGGAATGGGCCGCTTCCCCCGCCCGTTCTGTGTGTTTACACCCTTCCGACGATGACGCACGCGTTGTGGCCGCCGAAACCGAAGGAATTGCTCAGCACTACGTTCACCCTGGCTTGCCGCGCTTTCAGCGGGACATAGTCCATTTTGAGATCGCACCGCTCATCCTGGTTTTCGAGGTTGATGGTCGGCGGAATGATCGACTCATTGATCGTCTTGACCGCAGCGATCAATTCGACCGCGGCCGTCGCGCCGAGCATGTGCCCCAGGCAGCTCTTCGTCGAGCTGATGGGCATTTTATAAGCGTGTTCTCCGAAAACGGTCCTGATGGCCATGCTCTCGGCGATGTCGTTCAGTTCGGTGCTGGTCCCGTGGGCATTGATGTAGTCGACGTCCTCGGGGTTGAGCTTCGCATCGGCCAGGGCCAGCTTCATCGCCATGGCCGCCCCTTCGCCGTCCGGCAACGGGGCGGTGATATGGTATCCGTCGTCCGTGGCGCCATAACCGAGCAGTTCGGCGTAGATCTTTGCGTCCCGTTTCCTGGCGTGCTCGTATTCTTCAAGGATGAGGATACCGGCGCCCTCGGCCAGGACGAAACCGTCACGGTCGCGGTCAAACGGCCTCGAGGCGGCCTGCGGATTGTCATTGCGGGTGCTCAGGGACCGGGCCGCACAGAACGAGCCGAGGCCGATGGGCGTCAGCGCAGCCTCGGACCCGCCGGTGACCACGACATCACTTCGACCGCTCGCGATGTTCCAGAACGACTCCCCGATCGTGTGGTTGCCGGAGGCACACGCACTGGAGACCGAAAAGCTGGGGCCCCGCAGCCCGAACTGGATGGCAATGTTTCCGCTGCCCGCGTTGGCCATCAGTCGGGGGACGCAGAAGGGCGACACCTTTTTCGGCCCTTTACTGAGCAGGCGGATATGCTGCTCCTCAATTTCCTTGATCCCACCGATCCCCGTTCCGACGATGACCCCCATGCGATAGGGGTCTTCCCTGGAGAAGTCCAAGCCGCTGTCCCTGACGGCCTGAATCGCCCCGACCACGGCGAACTCGCTGAACCGGTCCATTCGCTTGGCTTCGCGCCTGTCGATGTACTTCGTCACGTCGAAGTTTTTGATCTCGCCACCGAAATGGACCGTAAAGAGGTTGGCGTCGAACGACTCAATGGCGGAAACCCCGCTCCGGCCCTCGCACAGCGCAATAAACAATCCCTCAACGGACTCGGCAAGCGCGGTGACACACCCCAGGCCCGTGATAACGACTCGGCGTCTATCCATGGAACCTACGCGCTTTCTTTCTTCTTGGTCTGTGCGATGTTGATGATGTAACTGATGGCGGCGCCGACGGTCTGAATCTTCTCCGCCTCCTCATCGGGGATGCTCATGTCGAATTCATCCTCGAATTCCATGACGAGCTCCACCGTATCTAGAGAGTCGGCATTCAGGTCGTTAATGAAGGAGGTTTCTCGCGTGATTTCGGATTTATCAACGCCCATCTGTTCGCTGATGATCTCGATCACTTTATTCTCAATCGCCTGGCTATCTACCTCGTCGATACTCACTTGTGTATCCTCCTGAACAGAATCGGAATTCTCTCGTTAGGCCTTGGCCGCGACTCCCTGGATATACCTGCACGCCTGCCACCCTCCCGATTTTCGGCGGTATATTACCGACTGGGGGGGGTGTAGACAAACATTTTTTGAACTTTTTTTACATGGCCATGCCACCATCGACGCAAAGGACCTGGCCTGTGATATAGCCGGCATCATCGCTCGCGAGGAACGCGGCGGCCTTGGCGACATCCTCGACGGTGCCCACACGACGCATGGGAATGAGTTCAACCGCCGCATCAATCACCGGCTGGGGCAGCTTTCGGGCCATCTCAGTATCAATAAAGCCGGGGGCGATGCAGTTGGCCGTGACGTTCTTCTTGGCCAACTCGCGGGCCGCCGTTTTTGCCAGGCCGATCAGGCCGGCCTTGCTGGCCGAGTAGTTCGCCTGGCCGGCATTGCCCATGACGCCCGAGACCGAGCTGATATTGATGAGGCGTCCGAACTTGTTGCGCAGCATCGACTTGGCGGCGACCCGCGTGGCGACAAAAGCGGCCCGGAGGTTGACGGTCAGCACCTTGTCGAAGTCTTCATCGCTCATCCGGATCAGCAGGCTGTCCTTGGTAATCCCGGCATTGTTGACGAGGACGCCGATGCCGTCGTACTGCGACGCGAGGGACTCCAGCACTTCCGTGAACTGATCCGTCTGGGTGATGTCGACGCGCCGCGTCACAACCTGGAAGCCGGCCTTTTCTGCGGCCTGTTCGAGGTCCTTGAGCTGATCCTCGACTATATCGAGCCCGGCGACGATTCGGCCCTGCTTGAGCAGCTCGAATACAATGGCACGGCCGATGCCGCGTGCCGCGCCTGTCACTACTGCCAATCGTTTTTCAGCCATCCTGTCTGTCTCCAAGGCGGGCGATCCCTTGAATCCCCGGCCTCTATGCCTGTCCGATCAGGGCTTCCAGGGAGCCCAAATCGCTGATATTGATCACCTTTGTTTTGCGGCTGATCCGCCTCATCAAACCGGTGAGCACGCGCCCCGGGCCGATCTCATAGAATTGCTCAACACCGTCGGCCAACAGGCGCTCCATGCACCTCTGCCACAGAATCGCACTCGTAAGCTGTCGGGTCAGGCCCTCAGTAATGCCGTCGGCGGTCCGGTAATATTCAGCGTCGACGTTGGCAATGGTCCGGATGGATCCTGGTTCGGAGATCTGCGTTTCGCGCAGCGCCGTTCTGAGGGTCTCGGCGGCGCCGGACATCATCTGGGTGTGGAATGCCCCGGCCACCTCCAGCCGTATGGCCTTTACCGCACCGTGCTGCTCCGCCAGGCGCTCGGCCCGTTCGCAGGCGTCAAGTGTGCCGCTGACAACAATTTGCCCGGGACAGTTGAAGTTGACCGGCTCGAGCAACTCTCCTTCACGGGCCTCCTCGCAGAGCTGCCGTACCTTCGGCTCATCCAGACCGATGATACTGACCATGGCCCCTTCGGTCGCATCGGCTGCGGCCTGCATCGCCTCGCCCCGTTTCCGGACCAGCCTCAGTCCATCCTCGAAGCTCACGATTCCTGCGGCGTAGAGAGCCGTGTACTCCCCCATACTAAGCCCTGCGGTAATCTCCGGCTTGATATGGGCCGTGGCAGAGTGCGTCCGCAAGATCTCCAGCAAGGCGGCGGAGGTCACGAAGATCGCCGGCTGGGACATCGTCGTGCTGTTGAGCCGGTCGGCCGGACCCTCGAAGCACATCCTTCGAAGGTCGAACCCGACGATCTCGTTGGCCTTCTCAAACAGTTCGGCCGCCGCCGGGAACGCCTGTGCAATGTCAGCGCCCATGCCCACGGTTTGGGCGCCCTGTCCCGGAAATAGAAAGGCGGTTCTCATCGTTCGTATCCCTGAACTTGAATCTCCAACACCAACACCCCGTCAACGCCGCCCAAACCTCAGATTTCTATTACGTTCGCGCCCCAGGTGACACCGGCGCCGAACGCCACGAGGATGACGACGTCCCCTTTCTTGACCTTGCCCTGCCGCACGCATTCATCAAGGGCGATCGGCACGGAAGCCGCAGACGTATTGCCGTAGCTGTGAATATTGACGAAGACTTTCCCCTCGGGCACGTTCAGCCGCTTGGCCGCCGACTCGATGATTCTGGCGTTCATTTGGTGCGAGATCAGCATGGCCACATCGTCGAGCGTCAGGCCGCAGTGGTCCAGGCAGTTGGTAACGGCCTCGACGATCCGTCGCACCGCCTGCTGGTACACTTCCCGGCCCTTGATCTGCATCAGAGCCATCTCCGGGTCTTCGAGCGGCCTGGGCGCCGGATGCCGCGAGCCATAGGCCCGGCAGTTCAGCGATTCCCAGTAAGTCCCGTCGGAACCCAGCGTGCTGTACATGATGCCCCGCCCGCTGTCTGTCTTTCGCTCCAGCACGACCGCGCCGGCCCCGTCGCCGAAGAGAATGCAGCTCGTCCGGTCCTTCCAGTTCGTGATCTTGGTGAGTGTCTCGGCGCCGATGACCAGCGCGTTGTTGAGCCGCCCGGTTTCCATCTGTTGTTGGGCGAGGTGAAGCGAATACACGAACCCGCTGCAGGCCGCCGCGACGTCGAAGGCCCATGCCTTGCTGGCGCCGAGCGCTTGTTGCACGAAGCACGCCGTGGACGGAAAGACCATTTCCGGCGTGATCGTGGCCACGGTAATCAACTCGAGGTCCTCGGCGTTGAGCCCGGCACGTTCCAGGGCCCGTTTGCCCGCCTCGGTCGCCAGGTGGGCCGTCGTCTCCTCGTCCGTCGTGATGTGCCGCTCCCGGATTCCCGTTCGCGTCCTGATCCACTCGTCGGACGTGTCTACGCGCAGGGCGAGTTCCTCATTGCTCAGTATGTTGGGGGGGACAAAGGAACCGCATCCCGTAATGACGGCGCGGTTCTCGGTGGGACAGTCCTCAAACTCTTTCTGCATCAGTCGTCCTTACACCGGCTTCCGAGAGACATTCCATGATCTTGTCGTTGATCCTCTGTGTGTGACAGTTCTTGGCGCTGAGCACGGCATTGCGGATCGTGCGGGCCTTGCTGGCCCCGTGACAGATCAGCGCGGTGCCGTTGACGCCGAGCAGGGGGGCACCGCCGTATTCGTTGTAGTCATGTTTCTGCCAGACACGCATGATGATCGGTTTGAATTTCAGGGCCAGCCGCGGCTTCTCCTGCATCAGCTCCTGCTTGATCGCCCGAAACAGCCCGTCGACAGCCCCTTCGGTCAGCTTCAGGATCACGTTGCCGACGAAGCCCTCGCACACCACGACGTCACAGACTCCCCGGAAGATGTCGCTGCCCTCGATGTTGCCGATGAAATTGAGCCGCGGGTCGCCGCGGAGCAGTTCCCGCGTTCGCCGAACGATCTCGTTGCCCTTGGCGTCTTCCTGCCCGATACTCATCAGGCCGATCCGCGGGTTCTGGAGCCCGAGGAAATGCCGCGAGTAGATACTGGCCATCAGCCCGTACTGATAGAGGTTGACCGGCTTGCACGCAACGTTCGCGCCCACGTCACAAATGGTGACCGGGCCATTCGTGGTGGGGAAGACCACGGCGATTCCCGGCCGGTTCACGCCCGGCAGGGTCCGCATCCGCATCTGGAACGCTGCGACACACGCTCCGGTGTTGCCCGCCGAGATCACGGCATCGACCCGGTCGAGCTTGGCCAGCTTGGCCAGCACGCCAATCGAGCTCCGCGGCTTCTTGCGCAGGCTGTCGATGGGCTTCTCGTCCATCGCAATCACGTCCGGGGCGTCAACGACCGTGATCCGGCCTTTCTCATATCTGAGAGCGGCCAGCTTCGTCTCCAGCAGATCCTGCGGCCCAACCAGCAGGATCTCGTCCTCCTTGTCAATCCGGGGCAGCGCCTCCAACGCGCCGGCGATGATCTCATCCGGGGCATAGTCGCCACCCATGGCATCCAGTGCGATACGCATGTTTAGTCGGTTTCCTCCTTGCCGAGCTTCAGGGTGAGGTCCGGATTGACGTATCCGCAGTTGCTGCACGCCGCGTGCGGCAGTTTCGCCTGGCTGCATTTCGGGCACAGCGTATAGTTCACCGGCTTGATCGCGTGATGCGACCGCCGGGTTCGCGTGCGGCTCTTACTCGTCTTTTTGACTGGTAACATCGTTTACGACTCCCATTCTTCTGCAAAAACGCACACTGCCCCCTTCTCGCCGTCAGTGTAAAACAATCCTTAATACCTCCCACGTATCTGCCTGTCAAGCGAAATTCGGGCCCAGCCAATCGTGCAGGGTCTTGACACTACAAATCCTTGACGAAGGACGGTACGAAACCGCTCAGTCGATGGTTCCCGCCACGCCCGGCAATCCGAAGACCGGCGAGCTTTCGCGCCTGACCCGTGTAGGTAATTCCTTCTCCTGGACCAGGTGATAGCCTTTTTGCTCCATGCACTCACGAACGAATTTCTGCTCGAAACCGCCCAGGCCCTGTGTCCGGCTGGCATCCGAGTACCGCATCGCCTCCGCGTGGCACGCCGCCAGGTCGTATCGGGTCTGCTCGAAGCTTTTCCCTTCCCCGTACCAGTATTTCGCACATCCTCCCTGCAAGCAAACGGCTGCCAACAAGACCCCAACCATGGCGAACTTCATTCGCGACTCCTGCTAATCCACGACCTTTCCAACCTCGACTTGTACGTACCGCCTCAACAGTCAATCATCGAGGGAGCAGGGATTATCGCCATTTACCTTGCCCTTGTCAACATTCGGTTGCCGTCAAAGATACGGGCGGGCGAATGGGCAAGGGAATCTGTGCAAGCGATGGAAGAACGAGAGGGCTGCACGGATTGGACGTGCAGCCCCGGTGATCGGTCTCCTTGAGACCGTCAGAGTACTTGAGCATCGGGCCGAATCCCCGTGAGAGCAACCTGGGTCCGGCCGGCATGGAGGTCGGCGACGGCTACCCTCATGCCGCTCAGATCGGGAATCAGATCTCTGCTGTCTCTACGATCCTCGGGCACGCCCGGCTATCGGGAATCGGCCTGAAAATACCCACCGTGAAAGCCCTGGTTGGGGTATCAGGCCTGGCCCTCAGGGGGCGATGGAGCGTGCATCGTCGGTGGTGCATTACCCCATCCTGCAACGCGGCGTTCTTACCTCTGGGCCGAAGAAGATTGGCCGCGCAGCTACCCTTCAGTGGCGAACATCATGGACAATTGCGTGATTTTGTCGTTGAAACGCTCGTGTGAATGGGGTATAAGAAACAGTTTGGTGCCCGGCAAGGGGGCGGTCTGTAGCCATTCCGGCCGGGAAAGGGATTGGTGGCCGCTACGGAGCTGAAGGCTATGAAGCGCTACACCGGACAGAAGGCGCTCTATGAAGCGATCAGTCGATCGCAGAGCAAAGCGAAGCGCGGCAGTATCTTAGAGAGATTGAAGCCGCAGACAGCGAAGCAGGATGAGTCGGCCCGTGAGGAGCCGAAACCTCCGGCCGAGCAGGTCGAAACCCCTGCGGACGGGCCGCCGGCGACAGAGGAGCGACCCGAGCCGCCGGTGGCAAAGCCGCGACCTATTGAGAGAATCGGTCGGCCGGCACCGCCGGGCCCGGGCCGGACGTGGCTGCGACCCAAGCCGGTGCAACTGAATGGCGGCCGCGTTGAGATCTCGGTGCCGTACCACGTCGCCATAGCCGTCGCTCTGGCCGTGGTTGTGATGGTCCTGGTGGCGTTCAAGCTTGGTCGGGTCGGTCGAAACGCGCAGGGAGCCGCTCCGCCAGTCGGATCTATGGTGCCGGCCGGCCGGTCGGCGCGTTCGACAGAGCAGGATGCAACGACGGCCGGCGCCGGCAGAACGCAGCTCGATACGCCGGTTGCGCCTCCGGCCGCCGGGCAGCGCGACCACTGGATTGTCCTGGCGCAGTACAAGCGGCGGGCTGATTTGGACAAGGTCGTGGAGTATTTTGCCGGGCATGGCATCGAGCTTGGCGTGATGCCTCTCGACGAGCCGTCGCGTAAGGCCTTTACCGATCTCGGCTTCAACGCCGCCATTCTGCCGAGCGGCAACGACTATTTGCTCGTGACGAAGAACCTGTATGGCAATCCGCAGAATCCGGGTACGGACGGCTACGAGATGAAGAAGAGGATTACGGAATTGGGGCGGGCGTATAAAGCCCCGCAAGGCTATGAGTCGTTCGCACCCAACAATTTTAGCGACGCATACGGAATGAAAATCAGATAACAGGAGAGATGTTACATGTCAGTGGATCGTTCGCTTAAGATCAAGGACGCGTTGGTTCGGCACCGCAACGTGTTGACGCGGGCCGAGCGCGTTGAGACTCTCAAGGAAGAGGAGCGTTGGACCGAGGGGCAATCGGTGCTGGGCCTGCCAAAAGTGGCGCACCGCAAGAGCACGGCCGGCAAGAAGGCCAAAGACGTTGCGAGCGAAGCGGCCCCGGGAGCCGCTGAAGGGACTCCAGGCACAACGCCCGCCCCAAAGGCTGACGGCGCCTGACAAGACCGCTGGGAGCCGGCTGGAAAGGCCCTGTGCCATCGGTCCGGCACCGATTCGAACCGCGCATGCCGGACGAAAGTCCGGCATGTCTTCTTTGGGGACACGGCGCCCCATTCGATCATTGATGAAGCGGGAGTACTCCAATGGGCGGAAACGGCACATCCGACAGGTTCCCGATTCTCGTGCTTTGCGCCCTCGCTATGATCTCTACGACCGTTGCCGCAGGGGGGCAGGCGGTATGGCCCAGCGGACAGTGGCCGACCGCCGCGCCTGAGGCGGTCGGGATGGATGCCGCGATGCTGGACAGGGCACGGGACGTCGCCCTGACCGGTGGCGGCTCCGGCATGATCACGCGCCACGGCAGCGTCGTGCTGCGGTGGGGCGACCAGGGCCAAACCTACGACCTGAAATCCTCGACCAAAGCCATCGGGGTGACCGCGGTCGGTCTGGCCCTGCTGGACGGCAAATTCGAGAGCCTGCACGAGCCGGCCTCGAAGTATCATCCGGATTTTGGCGTCCCCCCCGAGGCCAACAGGACAGAGGGCCGGCTTCCCAAGATCACGTTGTTTCACTTAGCGACGCAGACGGCCGGTTTTGACAAGCCGGGCGGGTACACGGAACTGCTTTTCGAGCCCGGCACACAATGGGCATACAGCGACGGCGGCCCGAACTGGCTGGCCGAGTGCGTTACGCTGGCCTACGGCCGAGACCTCCAGGAATTGATGTTCGAGCGGGTCTTCTCGCCCATCGGCATCGGGCGGGACGACCTGCGGTGGCGCACGAACGCCTACCGGTCGAAAGAGATCAACGGCGTGATGAGGCGGGAGTTCGGCTCGGGCATCCACTCCAACGTCGACGCGATGGCGCGGATCGGCTATCTGTACCTCCGCAACGGCCGCTGGCAGGGCAGGCAGATCGTCCCCTCGTGGTTCGTCGGCGCCGCCCGGACCGTGCCGTATGGCGTGCGGGGCCTGCCGGTGCTCAAATCGGAGGATTACAGCAACGCCTCCGACCATTATGGCCTGCTATGGTGGAACAACGCCGACGGCGCCATGAAAAACGTCCCCCGGGACGCCTACTGGTCCTGGGGCCTTTACGACAGCCTGATCGTGGTCATCCCGTCCCTGGACATCGTCGCCTCGCGGGCGGGGAAATCGCTTCCTGGCCCGCGAAACCCGCATTACGCACCGATAGAGCCATTCCTGGAGCCGATTGCCCTGTCCGTCAAGGATCGGGGCCGATGGCCCGGCGCCCCGTACCTCGTTAGCGAGATCGTCCAAACGGTCGAGTGGGGCCCCCACGATAAGATCGTCCGCAAGGCGGAGGGCAGCGACAACTGGCCGATCACCTGGGCCGACGACGACTGCCTCTACGCCGCCTATGGCGACGGCTGGGGCTTTGAGCCAAAGGTGGATAAGAAACTCAGCCTGGGCTTCGCCAGGGTCACTGGTGGGCCCGACGATTTCGAGGGCGGCAATATCCGTAGCGAGACGGGCGAGCGGGTAGGGCAGGGGGCCAACGGCCCGAAAGCCTCCGGAATGCTCTGTGTGGAGGGCATCCTCTACATGGTGGTCCGGAACACCGCCAATTCGCAGATCGCCTGGTCGGACGACCACGCCGGAACGTGGCACTGGTCCGACTGGAGATTCGAAACGAGCTTCGGCGCCCCGACGTTCCTGAACTTCGGCCGCGATTACGCCGGTGCCCGCGACGGGTACGTCTACATCTACTCGCATGACAGCGACAGCGCCTACGAGCCCGCCGATCGCATGGTTCTGGCCCGCGTCCCGAAGACCCGGATCCGCGAGCAGGGGGGCTATGAGTTCTTCAAGGGCCTCGACGCCGCCGGCGAGCCACTCTGGACGAAGGACATCCGCGACCGTGGGGCCGTCTTCGTGAATCCGGGCCGGTGCTACCGTTCCGGCATCAGCTACAACGCCGGTCTGAAGCGCTACCTCTGGTGTCAGACCTTGCCCGAAAGCACCGACGACCGCGGCCCACGCTTCCAGGGCGGCTTCGGAATCTACGAGGCCCCCCAGCCTTGGGGCCCCTGGCGCACAGTCTTCTACACCGAGACTTGGGACACCGGTCCGGGCGAAACGAGTGTCTTCCCCACCAAATGGATGAGTCCAGACGGCCGAACCTGCCACCTCCTCTTCTCCGGCAATGACTCCTTCTCCATCCGCGTGGCTGCTCTGCATTGACAAGCGATTCGATGAAGCGCGTCTTGTGTTCGCAGCGGACCATTGCACCCTACCAGGCATGCGAAAGAACCTCTTCTTTGCCAAAAAGGCATAGTTCGCACCCGGGAATTTGGCACGAGGCGTTTCGACCATATACTTTACTTGAGGCATGCTGAGGCCGAGGGAGCGAAAACTATGGTGCACGAGCGACCGAAAGCATGCCGCACGGCAATCTGCTGATGGTTCGCCTCATTGCCGCGAGTAGACGCGAGAAGGGAGAGTCCAACGACTCATTTGCGCCTGAGAACGACGATCGTTCAGCAGGTTCGCAGTTGGAAAAGGCGATGCACGGAACGGACAGGAAGGACCGCTCGCGAACATCGTCAGTAGGCGAAACAAAACGAGAATCATTATGCGAAGGCGGGAGGTTTCCCATCAGTCTGGCTCAATATCGGATCCGAAGATGAGAAAGGGCGGGATATGAGTAGTGAGAGCTACACGATAGTCAAAGAGGACAACTTCATTCAGACCACTCGTGATAGCGGCTATAAGTCGACGGCCAGCGCGATCTCTGAACTTGCCGACAACGCTTTTCAGGCGGGTGCCAATCGGTTCCAGGTTTTCTTTCGCAGCGAGACACCTCCCAGCAATGGCAAAGGCAGACCGAAATCGCCGGTGGTGAAAGAGGTCGTGTGTGCTGACGACGGTTCTGGTATGTCAGGAGCAACCCTGAGGACAGCCCTCCGGTTTGGTGGCACGACGAGATTTGACGATCGTGATGGCTTGGGCCGCTTCGGCATGGGGCTGCCGAATGCGTCAGTAAGCCAGTGTCGCAGGCTCGAAGTCTATACATGGCGCAGCCCCGAAGAGGTGAGCTTCTGCTATATCGATGTTGATGAGGTGGCAGGGGGGGCTATGTCGGTAGTGCCGGAGCCCAAGACAGTCCCACTGCCCAGGGATTATCTACCATATGCCTCTTCGACGAGCGGAACGCTGGTTGTCTGGAAGCACTGTGATAGGCTGGATTACTGTGGCCGGGAACAGACGCTCACACGAGAACTTCCGAAGGCCCTTGGACAGACTTACAGGTATTACCTCACGCGTGGCAAGAGAATCGACGTCAACAGGGAGGAAGTGAGGCCATTTGATCCGTTGTTTCTCATGTCCGAGGCCAAATTCTCCGGCGCAACAGCGCATGGGGCACCGCTGAGGTTCGACTTCCCGGTGCGAGGGAAAAACCAGAGAATGGCAACTGTAACGGTGCGATTCTCCCTGCTTCCAGAAGAATGGCAAACGAAATTTGGCAAAGGGAAAAAGGAGGCAAAGGAGCGGGGTGTTGACCGTTGCAGAGGAATATCCATAGTGCGTGCAGGTCGCGAGGTCGATTTTGGGTATTTTGGCTTCCGCCGAGACCACTGGACGTGCCGGTGGTGGGGCTGTGAAATATCGTTTGATCCTGACTTGGACGAGCTGTTCGGAATGACACACACCAAACAGCAGGTCACCCTTGCGGAGCGCGTCAGGACGACAATCGAAAACGATGTGAATGCCAATCTTGCGACGCTCACAGATATCATAGTATCGAGAAACACGCACACACATCAGAAGAATACACGGCAGGCTGAGGACATCGCGAAAAGCACCGACAAATTCTTACGCGTCGCGTCCGCTATCCGTGACAAATCCGACGAGCAAGTCGAACAGGAGGTGCGCGAATATGCGAAGGAGCATCTGGGCGAAGGTAGATCGATTGACGAGGTCATCCAGGACATCCGGGAGCGTCCGTTCCTCATGGACTTCGAGAATTTGCCCGGTGCACCATTCTATCGGGTCCGAACCTACGGGAAATCGACCGTGGTAACTCTAAATCGAGATCACCCCTTCTTTCAGACGCTTTACGAGCCGCTCTGCGATGCAGCTCCGCTCAGCAAGACAGCGGTTGAGCTTCTGCTCTTCGCGTTGGCAAAGGGCGAGACCCTATCCAGCGATGATGGCGTGTTGTGGTACAAGACTCAGCGCCACGAATGGAGTCAAGTTCTGAGCGTCTATCTTGATGAGGTTAAGCCCGCAGGCCTACTGATTCGTTGATTCTCTTCGGCCGTTACGGCACCGTCTTCTGGTAAACGCGGACGTAGTCTACTTCGAAGCGGGCGGGGAATCCGGTTTGGGTGGGGTCGCCGCCGTTGGTGCCGCCGATGGCGAGGTTGAGCAGGATGTAGTGGGGCTCGTGGAAGGGGTTGGCTCCGTCCGAGGTCCCGTTGACCGTCTTGCTCAGGTCGATGGTGTTCAGGAGCTGGTCGTCGATGTACAGGTTGATCTGGTCTTTGTCCCAGTCCATGCGCCAGATGTGGAATTTGGACGACCAGTTGGGGTCGGCGAACTCGGTGATCGGCTTGCGGAGATCGTCCCAGACGGCGGTCCCCCTTCTCTCGCCGGCCCAGCAGGCGTTGGCGAGCAGCAGGCCGCGGTAGTATTCCATGATGTCGATCTCGCCGCAGCCCGGCCAGCCGCGGGCGGAGCCGAGCGTCCAGAACGCCGGCCACAGGCCCGGGCGGGTGTCGATCCGGCCACGCATCTCGAATCGGCCGAAGGTCCACTTGTGCAGGCCGCTGGTCTTGAGGCAGGTGGACGTGTACTCCGCGTACGGCCGGTTACGCCTCCAACTCCGGCTGTTCGCGTCATAAGAGGGATTCGGCTTACGTTCGCGACGGGCCTCGATGATCAGCAAGCCATTCTCGCAGTGGGCATTGTCCGGCTGGTACCACTGCAATTCCTCGTTGCGCACAAACCCGCGCTCGTACACCCAATTATTCGGGTCGGGCCGGCCGTCCTTGTTGAATTCATCCGCCCAGACCAGCTTGTACCCATCTGATTCGTCATTGCGCGCATGGTCGGCTTCCGCAGTTCTCGGCAGCGGCACGGCGAAGACCACAAGCACGGCGGTCCATACAGCGAGAAGGGCGGACTCTCGCATCGAAGTATCTCCTTTCCGTGTACAGGAACAGTGCGCGGCGCCGGTTGCGAGGCGGCCTGTGGCCCGCGCGGGGTGCGTCACTTCATGGGATCGACATAGGGTTCGGAATCGTCCTGCTCCGATGTCGGCTCGGCCGGTTCTGCCGAATCCCGTCGGTCGGGCTCTTCCTGGTCCGTCGGTTCCGCAGAATCCTGTTGGCTCGGCTTTTCCTGGTCCGTTGCTTCTTCGCCCGTCTCGGGCGACGCGGGCTCGTCCTGTTCGGTCGTACTGCCTTCGGCGTCATAAGAGCCGTATTCGTCCGGCCCGGAGGCGACCGGTCCGGTCCCGTAGGGGTCGTACGTGTCCTCATCGGCGGTGGCTTTTTCGGCTTCGGCGACGACGTCGTCCTTGATCTTGTTCACGTCGCGGACGACCTCGCCGGCGCTGTCCTCGAAGTCGCGCAGGCCTCGCTTGAACTCGTTGACGCTCTTGCCGAGGCTGCGAGCGACCTCGGGCAGTCGGCGGCCGAAGATCAGCAGGCCGATGATAAGAATAATGATCCATTCGCCCCCGCCCGGCATGGTGAAAGCGATATACGGCAGATGCCCGGTCATACAGACTCCATTCAAATACACAATGAGACACGATCCCGCGAAAAGTCACGGTCACTACTACGTCCGGCCGGCCGGAGAGTTTCCCCCGGCACAGGCCGTCGGTCGCTATTATACCAGAAGGCCGGCCAAGCCGGGAATCCTCTGAGACGCATTTTTCCCTTGTCAACCTGACGGCCGCCCGTAGGATGTGGGCGTGTGTTTCAAGCTGAATTGATGCTTCTTATAGGTGTGGGTAAGCCATGAAGAAACTGGTGGCGGATCGAACGAGCCTGATTGACGCGAGTGGGATACGCAAGGTCTTCGCCCTGGCGGCCGAGTTGAAGGACCCGATCAATTTCTCGATCGGTCAGCCGGACTTCGATGTGCCGGAGCCGCTGAAGCAGGAGGCCATCAAGGCCATCGAAGCCGGGCTGAACAAATACTCCCAGACCGTCGGCGAGAAGCAGCTCCGGGATAAGATCGCCGCCCAGGTAGCGGCCGAGTTCGGCTGGGAGGACCCCGCGGTGCTCGTCGCCAGCGGCGTCAGCGGCGGCTTGCTCCTGGCCTTCATGGCGCTGATCAACCCGGGCGATGAGGTCATCATCCCCGATCCGTATTTCGTTATCTACAAGCACGTCGTGAACCTGCTGGGCGGCAAGCCGGTCTTCGTCGAGAGCTACCCCGATTTCCGGCTGCCGGTGGACCGGATCGCCGAGGCGATCACCGACCGGACGAAGATGCTCATCCTCAATTCGCCCAGCAACCCGACGGGCGTGGTCTACTCCGAGCAGGAAATCGAGGCGATGGCGAGGCTGGCCGCCGAGCGCGACGTGCTGGTCCTGACCGATGAGATCTACCAGCAATTCAGCTACGACCGGCCGGCCGTCAGCATCGGAAAGTACCACGAGAAGGTGCTGGTGATGCGCGGGTTCAGCAAGAGCTACGCCATGACCGGGTGGCGACTGGCGTACGTGGCGGCCCCGTCGTCGCTGCGGCCGGTCATCGAGGAAATGACCAAGATTCAGCAGTATACCTTCGTGTGCGCGCCGACGCCGTTCCAGCGGGCGGCGGCGGCGGCGATGGATTACGACGTTACAGACCTCGTGAAGGGCTACGTCCGAAAACGTGATCTACTGTACGATGGGTTGAAGGATTCCTTCGAAGTGGTCCGGCCGGAAGGCGCCTTCTACGCATTCGTCAAGGCCCCCGGCGGCTCCGGCACCGAGTTCGTCAAGAAGGCGATCCAGAGCAACGTCCTGGTGATTCCGGGCAACGTCTTCAGCGAGAAGGACTCGCACTTCCGAATCAGCTTCGCCACGACCGACGAGAAGATTCAGCAGGGTGTGGACATCCTGCGGGGCCTCGCATAGGCAACGATCTCGCAGGAGGGGGGCGGAGGGGAGATTTTTGGGTCCGCGTGCCGACCGTTGTTGCCAGGACGTCGGCGGCACGGTACAATTAGCGGCATGAGAACAGCATTTCGAGTTGCTCTGATCCTTGTCCCGGGTGCGCTCGCGTGCGCTTCGGCTTCGGCGGCCGAACCGAATGTACCGGCCGGTATACCGCGGGACGCGAAAGCAGCGATCATCCCTTGCGAAGGGATGATCGATCAGGCGCTGTTCTATTCCATCAAGCGGCGCACGGGGATTGCACTCGACGAGGGTGCGGACTACCTGATCTACGAGATCAGCACCTACGGCGGCTTGGTCGACGCGGCCGATTCCATTCACAAGTATCTGATTCAGCAGGCCGGCAAGCGCGGACATACCGTCGCCTATGTCACGACGGAGGCGATTTCCGCCGGGGCCCTGGTCAGCGTCTCCTGCCGGGACATTATCATGCGGGAGAATACCAAGATCGGCGACGCTGCCCCGATTACCATGGGCGGGGCCCTGGAAGGGGTGGAGCGGGAGAAAGCCGAGAGTTTCATACGGGCGATCTTCCGGGCGGCCGCCGAGGCCAACGGCTACCCGGAGCTGCTGCTCAAAGCGATGGTGACCATGCAGATCGAGGTCTACCGGGTGCGGAACCTCGATACGAGTCAGTACGAGTTCTTCGAGGGGGATAACCTGCCCGAGGACGCGAACGCGTACGACGTCAAGGGTGCGGAGAAAATCGACGGCGATGACGAGCTGTTGACGCTAACGGCATCGCTGGCCCGGGAATACGGCCTGGCGCGGGAGGTTGTCGAGGACCGGCAGGGGGCGCTGGCCTTCCTGGAGCAGCGCGACGCGGTACGCTTTCCGGATGCGCCGATGGTGCTCGTACCGAGCTGGTCGGAGCATATGGTGAGCTGGCTCAATTCGCCGGCCGTCCTGAGCGTTCTGTTCATGCTGGCATTGCTGGGGGTTTATATCGAGTTCAACACGCCGGGCATTGGCCTGCCGGGCATGGTGGCGGTAATCTGTTTTGCCATTATCCTGGGCAGTAAGTACCTGGTTGGCATGGCGAACTGGGTGGAGATCGCCCTGTTGTTTATCGGGATGGTGCTGCTGCTGATCGAACTGTTTGTCCTGCCTGGCTTCGGCATCGCGGGGATCCTGGGGATTGTGTGCCTCTTCGCGGGGTTGTTTGGCATGTTGATCCGCAATGCACCGGATGAATTGCCCTGGCCGCAGACGCCGGGGGACTGGGAATCTCTGTCATCCGGCGTGATCTCGCTGGCGCTCGGATTCGGTGGATTCGTCCTCCTGGCCTCGATTCTGTCCCGATATCTGCCAAGGCTCCGATTCATGCGCGGGCTGATCTTGGTGCCGGTTTCGGCGGTCTCGGCCGGGGGCGCCTCGCGGATCAGCATGACGCGGCCGCCGGAGAGTTCCGGACCGGCGGTGCAAATCGGCGATCTCGGCGAGGTGACGTCGAGGCTTCGGCCGGCCGGCAAGGCACGCTTCGGCGATGCCCGGGTCGACGTCGTCGCCACGGGCGAATTCCTGGACAAGGGCACCAGAGTGGAGATAATCGCGATCAAGGGCAGCCGGGTCGTCGTCAAACGGGTAGACGAGGGCGGCGGGGCGTGAAACGGACTGGGCCGCCGAGCATCGCGTAAGGCGGCACCTCTGTGGTTTGCTTTGAGAAGGATGGATCTGTGGATTGGTGGCTGTTGCTCGCCGTTTTCCTGTACCTCGTCTGTGCGACGTTGATCGTGGCGGAGGTTTTCATCCCGAGCGGGGGGGTGCTCAGCATTTGTGCGATTTTCTCGCTGGCCGGGGGGGTGGCGATCTTCTTTGGCCACAGCGACGTGGCGGGATGGATCGGCGTGGTCGTTGCCCTTTTCATGGTGCCGTCTCTGCTGGTGACGGCGTACAAGATCCTGCCGCGAACACGATTTGGACGGCAGGTGATTCTGTCGCCGCCGGTTCGCGAGCGCGGGGACGCCATCTCGGACGGGACGGAACTGAAGATGCTTGTGGGCCGAGCAGGTCGCGTGCTGACAACGATGCGGCCGGTCGGCATGTGTGCCTTTGACGAACAAAAGGTTGAATGCGTCGCCGAAAGCGGGTATGTGCGGAAAGGCGAGACCGTCAAGGTGATTCACGTCGAGGGAACCCAGGTGACCGTACGGGTCATGGACGAGGCTTAGAGAAAGGATCGAAGGATGTCGCAGATGACAAGCATGTTACTGCAGATTGGTGATCCGGTGATCGTTGGGATCTTGATTATCATCGGCATCGCGGTACTCGTATTCGGGCTGATCCTGCTGAAGTTCGCGCGGTTGTGGCTACAGGCGTATTTCTCCCGGGCGGATATCAAGCTGTCCGAGCTGATCGGCATGTGGCTGCGACGGGTGGACGCCCGGACCATTGTGCTCAGCAAGATCACGGCCGTGCAGGCGGGACTGCAACTGACCACGAAGGACCTCGAAAGCCACTATCTGGCAGGGGGGCGGGTGCCGAACGTCGTGCGGGCGCTCGTTGCCGCAAACCGCGCCAATATCGAACTGTCCTTCAAGACGGCTACGGCCATTGACTTGGCCGGTCGCGATATCCTCGAAGCCGTGCAAACGAGCGTCAATCCCAAGGTCATCGATTGCCCCGATCCGAAAAAGGGCAGGGACACCGTCGATGCGGTCGCCCAGGACGGGATTCAGCTCAAGGCGAAGGCCCGCGTCACGGTCCGCGCGAATATCCAGCGGCTGGTCGGCGGTGCCACGGAAGAGACGATCATCGCGCGCGTGGGCGAAGGCATCGTAACGACCATCGGCAGTTCGGTCACGTACAAGGGCGTACTGGAAAATCCGGACAAGATATCGAAGGCCGTGCTGGATAAGGGCCTCGATGCGGGCACGGCGTTCGAGATCCTGTCGATTGATATTGCCGATGTGGATGTCGGTGAGAACGTGGGCGCGCAGCTTCAGGCGGCGCAGGCCGAGGCGGACATGCGGCGGGCCAAGGCCGAGGCCGAGAAGCGACGCGCCATGGCGGTCGCCCGTGAGCAGGAAATGCGGGCGCTGGTCGTCGAGAACGAGGCGAAGGTCCCGCTGGCGATTTCCGAGGCCTTCCGGTCGGGCAACCTCGGCATCATGGACTACTACCGGCTCAAGAATATCGGCGCCGACACGCAGATGCGTGAGTCGATCGCCAAGCCGAAGAAACCCGAGCAAAGCTGAGACGTACCGAAGAGAAATGAGCGATTGCTGATGGAGCCTCTCGTGCAATTCCGTCTGCTGGCCCAGCGGCCGGGTATGGAGGAATGGGTCAACATCCTCTTTATCGTGGTCTTGGCCGTTCTTTACCTGATAGGGGCCCTGGTCAAGGCCGCCAGCCAGAAAGGCCGGGCGCAGCAGGGCGGCCGGGAGGGATTGGCGAAAGAGCAGCCCCGCGAGCGGGAAACCTGGCAGAAGCGGCTCGCGCGCAAGGCCGAAGAGATGCAGCGGGCTGCGGAGGCACAAGGCCGACGGGCCGTCGAGGGGGCGCGACAACTGGAGCAGAAGGGTGATCTTCGGGAGCAGGGCGGAAGACCCCGGCCGGCGCAGCGGCCGGCCGGCAAGATCACAATTCGCCCGGGCCAGGGAGGCGAATCCATCATGGTCTACGAGCAGCCTGAATCGCGTGCGCTTGCCGAGCGGCAGCGGCAGGCTGTTCGGGCGCCTGAGGCGAGAGAGGCTGCGGCCAATGCCACGCAGCCGCCGCCTCGCGTTGTGCCGAGGACTGAGATGGGCGAGCCGGTATTCGGGGCGCTTGCTGAAGACCCGACCAGTATCACATTCGAACCACCGAAGCCCCTGAAACTGCGTAAGCAGCGATGGGAAACGCCGGGCCGGTCTACCGGTTTCGGCCCAGCCGCCCTCATCGACTACAGCGATCCGGACGCCCTGAAGAAGGCGATCCTCCATTATGAAATCCTCGGCAAGCCCATCGCCCTGCGTGACCCCTCCGAACAGATCGCGTCTTTCTAACGACGAATGGCCAACGTGAGCGCGTGTTCCTCGCGGATGTCAGAGCCATGCTGAGGAGAAGGACCGCCCTGCCAGTTGTGCCGCTTATCGGACCCTTGGCTGGTTGCGATCCATTTCAAGCCGGATGTTCTCGCGCCCTGTCCAGTGAGTCGAGAAATGCGTCCACAGGATGCGGCGAAATCAGGATCTTCGTCCCGTCGGTCCGCGTAATCAGAACGAGGTCTCGATGGTTCGTGATGTAGGCACTGAACCAGCGAAGACGATAGCTGTAGAACCGCCCGAAAGCGCCGAAGAACCCGCCGGAACCGAAGATGCGCAGGGTGAATCCCAGGTCGGTTCGGCCGAGCCGACGAACGTCGGCGATCTGTTCGCATGGGATCATGACATTCGGGCCCATGCGATTCACCTCGATGACCTGGGGATGGACGGTGTACCCAAGAGGCGCGAAGAAGATCGTCACGCACAGGATGACCGCCGGGACGAACGCGACGAAGACAAGGAGCGCCCGGATGCCATCGCCGTCGTCAGGTACCGTCTTCGCGGTCATCCGAATCATGCTGCCGACGACGATGACAACAAGCAAGGTCACGGCACAGGTTACGATCCAAACCGAGGGCGACCATCGAGCCGCAAAACGTTGAGATCTCAAGGGCATTGATTCACTCCGAGCATTCTCTCTTCGTGGCACATCACGCCGCGGAGGCGGCGACCCGGCCAGTATATCCTCACACAGGATCGAAGCAAGTTGAGCCGTCGGAGGCAGCGCGTACGAGATTAGCTGCTGGGAGGCCGGAAAGAAACGTTATTTCCAACGTCTCATAAGATATGTTATGTTTCATTCGGCCGGGGCGGCTGGGTTTTCGCTGAATGGGCCTCTCGGGGCTGTCCTGGGCACTCTTAGGCATGTGGGACAGGAGCGTGTGCGGCCGTCTGGCAGAGGTTCTCCCACATCAGGCCGACGGTGTCCGACAGGCCCAGGTTCTGCAGGACAATCGAGATGTTCGTCGTCGCATCGAGATTCGGGGCGAGGTTCCTCTCGATCTGGCGCTGCAGGTTGATCATGGACGAGGCGAACTTAATCCGATTGCAGTACAGCAGCGCCGTCTTGTAGTAGAGGTCGAGCGTTCCGCGGTCGTAATGGCGTGGCGGCGTGATCAGATCGAGGGCCTCTTGCGTGCGGCCGGTTTCGAAAAGGCACACAGCGAGCTTCGTGGCGGCGCGCGAAAACGTTGGGTTGATATTCAGGGCGGTTTCGAAGCAGCCTGCGGCCTCCCGCATGCGGTGCGCATTCATGTGAAGGATCCCGAGCCTGTAATGCAGGTCGGGGTTGTGCGGCGAGCGCTCCGAATGGCGTTGATGGGCGGCCAGCACGCTCTGTTCGAGGCTTCCGACATCGTCCGGGGCCGGCAGCAGATTGGCTTCGAGGGCGGCTTTGAGGATCAGCTTGGCGGTCTCGACGAACAGGAAGGAGCTGTTCGGTTGGACGGCCGAGGCCAGCGAAAGGGTGTTCCGGGCCTCCGCTTCGTCTCCGGCGAGCCTCTGGGCGGCCGCCAGGCCCAGGTAGGCCTCGACGATCTCGTCGTTGATCTCGATCGCCCTGTTGAACTGTTGGGCGGCGAGCTGTTCGGCGTGCACCTTCAGGAAGTTCGTGCCCAGTTTGATGGTCGCTTCCAGGAAATCCGGGCAGATTCGCAATGCCTGTTGATACTGTGTGAGGGCATCACTGATGCTTCCCATCATGGCGAGGATATCGGCCTGCTTCGCGATCAGATCCGCTCGCTCGGGCTCGTCCACGAGAAGCACGTCGATTTGATCCAGAGCCTCCTGAAGCTGCCCGGCGCGCACGAGCTCGTCGATAGACTCGTTACGCGTGATGAAGTTGTCGGGGTGGATCAGGATGGCTGTGTTGAACGTCTCAATGGCCCTGGCGTACTGGCCTGTGATCGTGTAGAGCTGTCCCAGAGTGACCAGGGTCGAGATGTCGTCCGGATAATGCTCCCGCATCGGCTCGTATTGTGCGATGGCATCCTCCAGCCGGCCGTCCTTGAAGTAGATGGCGCCGAGCCGCTGAGCGGGCAACTGCAGGTGGCTGTTGAATTTGATGCAGTCCTGGTAGAACTCGACGGCCTGGGCTTGCTGCCCCAGGCGCTCGAAGCAGTGGCCGAGGACATAGAGCGCCAGGGTATTATTGGGCTGGCGCATGTAGATGGAGTTCAGCTCTTCGATCGCTTCCTGGAGGTTGCTTTCGTGCAGGTACAGGGCGGCGGCGGCCATCCGGCCGAAACAGCACGAGGGGTCCTTGAACAGATACTGCCGCACCTGCTCGCCGGCCTCCGCGAACTTGCCGTGTCCCATGAGGTCGATGATATGGTCCAGGTCCCCGTTTTCCGACAGCTCGCGGTCGGCTTGGGCCCGTCTTCGCTCATTCAGCCAGTGCCATATCAATTCAGGCGTATCGACGGTGATCGCCCTGCCGAAAATCTCAAGTAAGCCACGCATCCCTCACTCCTGCTGCCTTGTTGCACGGAATCCAAACCAGGTACTGCTGACGTATCGTCCAATTTCAAAGGCATATTAACCTGGCTTTCGCGATGGCGGCGGGCGGTGCCGTTGGCGAGGGGCGATGTGGCGGTTGTGTCTGCTGTAGGGATTGTCTCGGTTTTAAGACTGACGTTATCGGATTCGTGGGCAGATGGGCCGGCAGGGTGGTCGTGTCCCATGGTCACAAGCCTCTAAAGGCGGACTCCATCCAGTGCCTTGGTGGAACGGGGCAATCCCCCCTACTCGTGGATGTCGCTCAGCGCCGCCCGCTAGGCCCTATCTATGTCAGTCTGGGCGTGCTTCTCGACTTCGCTCAGGTACGCCAGCGTGCGCTGGAGGCGGTCGCTGAGATGCTTGAGCTTGAGCATGGTCCGGACGCGGGTCAGCAGTTCGAGTCGATTGATGGGTTTGCTGACGAAGTCATCGGTCCCCGAGTCGATGCCGCGTTCGATATCGCCGAACTCATTCAGGGCCGTGACCATAATCACCGGGATATCGGCCGTAGCCGGATTGCCCTTGAGCCTTCGGCAGACTTCAAAGCCGCTCATCTTGGGCATCATCACATCGAGAAGGATCAAATCGGGCTCTTTTCTCGCCACCATGTCCAGGGCCTCAATGCCATCGTGAGCCGCGGCCGTCCTGCAATCGACATCGTCCAGGTAGGCCTGGATCAACTCGAGGTTCTGCTGATTATCGTCCACCACGAGAATCGTGGGGACTCTATCCCGGTTCCTTGCTTTATCCTGAGGCATTTATCTTGCTCCCGGCCCAACTCAATCTGCATACCCGGCTATCCCGTTGCATGGTCGGCCGGTCCATTTTTCGCGTGTTTTTCCCCGGATTGCAAGCATTTTTCGCCGTGAGGCCGTATTCCCGGGGCCCCCTTTTCCCAGGTAATATGCCGAATTCCCGTCGTTTTCAGGTGGTACGGGCTGCTTCAGCCGGGCCGGATTGAAGGCCTAACAATAGCTGCAGCTGATCGCCGGGTTCGCTGTCCGCACGAGTCTGCGCTTGCTCTAAGAGGTGCCGTCCACGTGACTCTCGATGAACTGGCGCACTTCCGGCCGTAGGTAGATCGTCTCGATATCGAGCAGCCTCACGACGGCTTCGGCGCACAGCGAGGCCACCTCGGCGGAAGCTGCCTCCGTATCCACAAAGAAGATGCTTTGGCCTTTCATGGTTGCCAGCCCTCCTCCCCGGCCTCCGAGCGGCTCACGGCGGATCTTGACGCGATGGGCCTCCAGAAGGGTCAGAAGCTCGTCGAGAATCCGTTGCTCGTCCATGCTGCTTCAAGAAAAAACCGTACGCGTGTCGATAGAGTCGATAGAAATACTTGTCCGGCAAGCACTTCCGGTAGATAATGCTTGTGTATGGATACCCAGGCATGGATTGTATAAAAGGAGTGGGCTATTGACAAGCATCATCGAGAAACGCCTCTCATTGCACGAGGATCTCGCACAGAAACAGCAAGAGAACGAGGCGCTGAGATCCCAGAACCTCCAGCTCCAGGCCCTCGCTAATCTGGGCTCGGCCACCTGCATGATCGCCCACGAGATCAACAATCTGCTGACACCGCTGGCCAGCTACGCCGCCCTGGCCGTCCAGAACCCCGAAGATGGGGATTTGGCTGGAAAAGTGCTTCAAAAGACGGCCCGCAACTGCGAACGCGCGGCCAAGATCATGCAGAGCATGCTCGCGATGGCAAACGGCCAGAAGCAGGAGCACGAAGACGCCTCCGTCGAAGCCCTTGTGGAGGAGGTGTTCACCTGTCTCTGCCGGGATTTTGGCAAGGACGGCATTACCGTCGAGACGCATATTGCCGAGGGGCTGCAGGTGGACTGTGTCCCCGTGCAGATCCAGCAGGTGCTGATGAACCTGATCCTGAACGCCCGCGAGGCGATGCTGCCCGGCGGCGGCACCCTGAAGGTAACGGCCGCGGCGGATACCCAATATATCGATATCACCGTAAACGATACGGGCAGGGGCATTAGGCCGGAGGATTTGAAGAACATCTTCCGACCGTTTTTCACGACGAAGAACGGGAAGAACCGCCCCACCGGCTCCGGCGCGGGGGTTGGCCTCACATTCTGCCGGCGGATCATCCAAGCCCACCGCGGTGAGATCGACGTTCAGTCGGAGCCCGGCAAAGGAAGCACATTTACGGTCCGGCTGCCCAACCGGTAGCCGCCCCACTGCCGATGATCGCGCAAGCCTACCAAACGCTCGGCTCCGTCCTCGTGATGCTGGTTTTGCTCGCGTGCTCCGCATTCTTCTCCGGCTCGGAAACCGCCTTCTTCAATGTGACTCACCGGCAGCTCAAGCAGTTGAACGCCTCCGGGCACAGACTGCAGAAACTGGCGGCGCGTCTGCTGCGCCGGCCGGGACATCTGCTCAACTGCCTGCTCCTCGGCAATATCGTGGTCAACGTTCTCTTTTTCTCCATTTCGAGCGTTCTGGTCATGCGCCTCAGCCGTTTGTGGGGATTCGGAGCGGCTACGGCGGCGGCCGCCATGAGCTTTTTGGGCCTAGTTGTCTTCGGCGAGATCGTCCCCAAATCGCTGGCCTATCGGAGTTCGCGTTCTCTGGCCACGACGGCGGCGCTGCCGCTGTTTCTCATCGTGCAGGTGCTCGGACCGATTGCTCTGGTGTTTCGCTATCTCGTTATCGAACCAGTCTTGCGGCTTCTATTCGGGCACGCCGGCTCCCCGAGAACAATTACGCTGGCTGAATTTCGTTCTCTTGTAGAGCTCAGTCGGCGTCGCGGTCTGATCAGCGCCGATGAGAACCGGCTGCTTGGCGAAGTGGTTGAGCTTGGCAAACTCAAGGTCCGACATGTGATGCAGCCGCGGGTGAGTATGGTGGCGTGTGAGGTGGGCGATCCGCCTCCTGTGGCTCGTGCGCGAATGCAAGAACACCGCCTGACAAAGATGCCCGTGTATAAAGGAGATGTTGACAACGTCGTCGGCATGGTCTCGTTGCGACGTTTGCTGTTGAAGCCGAACGTTCCGCTGGATCGCCTCGTTCAACCCGTTCACTTCGTCCCCGAGCAGAAGACGGTGGAGTCGCTGCTCGAGTTCTTTCGCACGACCGGCACGGACGCGGCGACGGTTGTGGATGAGTACGGAGGGATCGCCGGTTCCGTTCGGCTGGAGGATATCGCCGAGGAGTTGTTCGGCCGCATGCGCCCGCCGGCGGAAATCGAGCCGATCAAGCAGCTCGGACCCTTCGAGTATCGTCTGGCCGGCGACCTGGCCATTCACGACTGGGCCGACGTCTTCGGGATCGATTTGGAGGAGACGCGCCTGTCGACAATCGGTGGGCTGGTGACGACCCTGTTGGGGAAGATCCCCCGCGAAGGCGATGTCGCTCGTCTGGGCAACCTCAGGTTTACGGTGGACTGCGTGCGCAAACACCGAATCGAAACAGTGATTCTCTCGCTCGAGCCAATTTCCTCGGAGGGATAACAGGTTATGCTCGTCGCGTCAGCCTTGGCATTGATCACCATACTGTTTTCGGCTATCTACTCCGGGCTGGAGACGGGAATCTACCGGCTCAGCCGCCTTCGCCTGCGGCTGGGTACGGTGCGAGGCCGCCCGCCACTTGCCCTGCTCAGCCGGGCGATGCGTGACAGCACCGGCCTGTTGCTGTCCTTGTTGGTTGCGAATAATCTCGCCAACTACCTTGCCACGAGCAGCATCACCTATCTGTTCCTGGCCGTAGCATCTGAGGGCAGGGCGGAACTTCTTGCCACCTTGCTGACCGCCCCGCTGCTGTTTGTCTTTGGCGAGTCTTTACCGAAGAACATCTTCTTGTACCGTGCCGACGCCCTCACGGGCTACTTGGGTCCCCTGCTGTTTGTCACGTACCGTGCGCTGACGTGGTCCGGGATCGTGCCTCTGCTCAGAGTCGTTTCCAACCTTTTTGCGCGCCTCGCCGGATCCCCTGCTTCCTCACGGACCGCGATCACGTCCAGTCAGAGTCACCAGGTTAAGGCGCTTCTGCGCGACACACAGGAAGAGGGACTTCTGAGTACGGTGCAAGCTGAGATGATCGATCGCATCGTGACCATCCCGGGCCTTCGGCTCAGCAACGTGATGGTCCCTCTGGATCAGACGCGGTCGATCCGCATTCAATCGGATCGGGCCGCCCTGCTGGAGGAACTGAAACAGCACACCCTCACGCGGCTGCTCGTATGGCGGGACACACCGACGGATATCGCCGGCTTCATCAACCTCTATGAGGTCTTGGCGACGGACGAGCCGTTCGAGAGTCTGGAGAAATTCCTCAAGCCGATTCAGAGCCTGGAGGCCAAGACGTCCGTGATCGACACGATTGATTTCATGCGCCGCGCGCAGTCGAAGATTGTCCTGGTGACGCGGCGTCGCGGCAAGCGGGACGTGCCGGTGGGTATTGTCACGATGAAGGACTTGGTTGAGGAGCTCATGGGTGAGTTGGCGGAATGGTAAATCGAAGGGGCGTGCGGTCGAGCCGGGCCCGGACCGACCCACGACCCAGAGAATCGTGCGACCCCTGGTGCTGATTGCGGTCGTCGTGCTCGCCGCGTCGTTGCTGGCCAACAGCATGACGAAAGAAGTAGGCCGGGATGAGCAAATGTATTGCACGGCCGGCGCTCTGCTCGCGCGAGGCCTGGCGATCTATCAGGACTTCTCCTACCCCTCCCAACTGCCCTACCACCCACTGCTGCTGTCCGCTCTCTACAGGGGCCTTGGCGCCACCCACTACCTGCTCGTCGGCAGACTCGTTTCCTGCATATCCGACATTCTCGTCGTGGTTCTTATACTGCTGATCTATCGATCCATATTCGGCGCCTTTCGCCGTGAGGGACTGTGGTTCGCTCTTGCGGCGGTCACGTTGTACGTGTTCAATCCTCTCGTGGACTACGCCGCCGGGTATGCGTGGAATCACGATGTCGTGATTCTGTGCGTCGTTCTATCCTTCTACGTCTTCGTAACGACGAATCTTGAGAAGAGATCGCATTTGTGGCACGTTGGCCTCATGGGGGCCCTGCTGACGGTCGCGACCTTCATGCGCGTGACCACGGCCCTGGTGGAGCTGCTGTTCCTGGGAATCGTGCTCTTCACGGCGGGAGGCTCGTTCGGGAGAAGGAGCCGGACCGCCTTGCCCTTCTCGCTCGCGGGCTTGATCGTTGCGATCTGGCCGGTCTGGGTGATGCTTCGGGCGCCCCGTGCGTTCTGGCTCAATCTCGTCCGGATCCCGGCACTCTACGGCCAATGGCTTCATGAAATTGGCATGACCTTCGCCAAGGTCGACCTGACGGTGGCCGCCCTGCTGACCCCGGGATATCTGGTGCTTGTGGCTCTCGCCGGCTACTTTGTATGGACCACGGCGCGAGGCTCGTTGAGGCTGGAAGCGCAGGAACGGCGGAAGGCCATCCTGGCCGCCCTGCTGCCGCTGTCATTCTTCGTGATCGCTTACATTCCCCCGACGATGTGGCAGCAGTATCTGGCGGTCCCCGTGCCTTTTGTCGTGATCGCCCTGGCGTATCCGCTGGTCGCACTCCGTCGGCGCGCCGGCCAGCCCGATGGTCGCCGCCGCTACCGGATGGCGTCTTATCTGGTTGCTGGCGCAGCGACCGTATCCGTCCTCGCCAACCCGGCCGTGCTGTCCCGCAGCCCGTCCGCTTTCCAGCCCGCCGGATGGACGCCTGTTGAACTGCACAGGGTGGCCGTGGACATTGCCGACGACGTCGAAGAGCCGGGGCGCGTTTTGACTCTCGGACCGCTCTATGCGCTCGAGGGCGGGCGTGACATCTATCCACAGTTGGCCTGCGGCTCCATCATCTATCGGGTGGCCGATCAAATGCTGCGGCAGGAGCGGGAGGTCACGCACACCGTCGGTCTCAAGACGCTTGATGAGATGGTGCGGGATCGCCCCCCTGCCGCGATACTCGTCGGCGTTGAATCCGCGCACTTCTCGTTTCTGGAAGACCCTCTGCGACGGTTGGCCGGCCCCGATTGGCACAGAGGGACCTACCAGGGCACGTTCCAGGTGTACCGCCCCCCGCCGGTGGGCGAATGAGAGCACGGGGGATCAGTTGCTGCTCGCGTACTCATCGACAATCGCCTTGGCCACGTCGTTAATGGCATCGCGACTGAGGCCCTTCGGACCGTTGGACAGGATCGAGAAGAGGTAGGGGCCGTTGTCCGTGAGGCAGACGCCGGAGAAGGACCGGACGCCGCTGATGTAGCCCGTCTTGCCGTGGATTTTGCCCCGGTACTTGACGCCGTTGAAGTACCTTCCAATAGTGCCGTCTTCTCCCCCTACCGCTAACGAGGTTCGGAAGAGCGCCCAATTATCGCTTCGGTACATGTTCAGAAGCAGCTTCGTGATGGCGTTGGTTGTGAGCCGGTTCTTGCGGCTCAGACCGCTGCCGTCGTCGATGTTGACCTCCGCGGACGGGATTCCGAGATCGGACAGATACCGCGCCATCAATTCGCGTCCCCCGGCCCACCCGCCGTTCTTTCCATCGGGGCGTTCATGTGCGTCGATGGTCTTGACCAGTGCTTCGGCGGCCAGCCCGAGGCTGTCCGTATTGCACCGGCCGAGGACGTCGGCGATAGGTGTGGCGAACTCAGTGAGCGGCCGGAATTCGCCGGTCTCGTCAAAGGCCTTTTCAATGAACCGGCCTCTCGCAGGGATGCCGGCCCTGACAAGATGCTCGGCCATGAGGAACCCGAAGAAAGCGGCCGGCTGCTCGATGGCCACGCGAAACGGGCCCTGTGTGTTCCGGCACTTTCCGAAAACGATGATCTTGTTCGGTTGTTGCGTCCGGTAGGTGCCGACGGCACTGTTGCCTTTGGAGATCGCTTCCACCTGATTGACGATTTCCACGAACGTCGTCTTCGGGTCGACGGCTACCGCGATCTTGCCGCTCAGGTTGCTGGTCGTCACGTCGATACAATTGCCGTTGTAGTTGAGGCCGCAGACCTCGCAGGCATACCACTTGTTGTGATCCTTGGCGGGCCAGCTCGGATGCACCCGCTCATCGTCGAAAACCGTCGTATCCGCCACGATATCGTTGATCTCTGTGACCCTCTGCTTCTGAAGCGCCTGCACGATCCTCTCAAACATCCAGCCGGTTTGGCGACCGTGTTTTTCATCCGTCTCGCGATCGCCGAGCAGCGGATCTCCACTGCCGATTACGACGAGCGTATCGCCGTGCAGTCCTACGGTCGTTCTGTACACAAACTCCGGACCCAGGTATCGCAGCGCAGCCGCGGTGGTCACAAGCTTCATGTTTGAAGCCGGGATCAAGGGCTTTTGCGCGTTATGGCCGTAGATCGCGGTCCCGGAATCCGCCTTGATCACGCGGATCGAATACTCGGTGGCCTTCTGACGATCCACAATCTGACGGATCCGTTCCGACAGATCGGCGGCAGCCACGCTGCCAAACCACGCCATCAGCAGAACGACGGCGGCCAATCTTCTCCTTGACAGATTCATGTATCGAAGCATCTCTCAGCACCCTGTGACACATCTGAACATCATGACAATTTTGTATGGCGATAGAATATCAAATCCTGTGGCTTTGTTAAGGCCATATTCAGGATATTCCCCCATGTTGTACACGGCGACTGCAGAAAACAGACGAGATCTGCGCACGCCGGCGACCTTCCGATCCTGTCGATCGTCGATTCCGGTATGCCGCGTGGCATGGTGATGCGATGGAAAAATATCTTCGGTCTACCGCGAGGCCAGCTTGATCTGTTCGATTGAGACACCCAGCATCTTTTGAGCGATCGGATCGAGTTCTGACTCGTCGCCCGTGAAATGGAACGTGCGATGCGTGTGGAGAATGCTCTCGCGCGGATTCAGAGCGGCGGCGGGAGAGGATGTCTCCAACTCGTAGAACGGGCCCATCGGCTCGGCGCCGGGCTCCGGCGGGCCGTCGTTGTACGAATTGACGACGTCCCCGCGGTACGGCTCGTCTTGGAGTTCCCACATCGAATTCACGTAATCCACGACATCCTGAGGTTTGTTGTACTGAACGATGGTGAGGACCTTGTTGGTGGCGTCGTAGCTGCCGGCCACCTTCGTGGCGCGCTGCGGCGACAGCCCGATCTTGCTGCGGTACTGCCCGTCGCCGCTGAAGAACAGCACACCATCGCTGATGACCAGACGGTCGGAGGGGACTTTGCCGAAGTAGGCATCGTTGACGATTGGGCCGAGTGCATCCTCCTCGCCGGTCTCGAACGGAATCACGATCGTCGTCTCGGGAGACGGATTGAACATGCCAAGAATCCAGATCGAGAGCAATCCGGTCTCTTTTTTCCATGGTTCGTCCCCGACGTTGGTCACTTTGTTGTTGGATTCGAAAGCGACCAGCTTGACGCCTTTGCCGGCGGTCACCCGGAGCGATCTGAGCGCCTCTTTCCGGTCGAGGACCCGGACTTCCCGGTCCACGCGTACATCAAAGACCGTGCCGGAATAATTCTTTACCTGCATCGTCTTTCGAAGGTTCGCCGAGCGTCGTGAATGGGAGGCTAGCCTCCACGGCTCCGTGTCAATCGGCGCCGGGGTAAACCAGTGTTCGAAGTCGAACGGGACGCCCTTCTCGAAATAGATGGAGAACTGCCCGCCCTCCGGGCCGAGCCAGAAGCGGTCTTCGCCGCCATAGGCGTTCATGTGCTCGGCCAGTTCTCTCGAGGCCACGTGGTCGCGATTGATCCAGCCGAAGCTGAAGCCTTTAGGCCCGGCGGCCGTGCTGGTCATCACGCGCCCCTGCATCTCCGGCAGGACGGCGACCTGGCTTTGTCCCGAGCTGTCCTTCAGGACAACGACGTCGGTGTGTTCTCGGAGGAACGCCATATCATGGCCAAACGTTCCCTCCTTCATCCGTGACTCGAACATCGTGCAGCCGGCGAGAAACACCAGACCAAGCATGAGTGCCCCTGTCCTCAACGCCATCGGCAATCTCCTTTCTCATTGCCATTCCACGGAAATCGATCATAGGTAATGTCGGATTGAAACACCCCCGGCGGCTCATGTCAAGGACGCCGATTTCGGAAAACCATCGCACAGAATCAAGAGTACTGGCGGAAGAACACCGACCGCAGTAGAATCACCAACGGCCGCACAATTCGCTGAACTGCGTGACTGGGGCAGCGTTCGTCGCCGCCCGTTTGGCCTAGGTAGGGCTTGTGTTTACACCAGGCAACGGAGGCAACGCCACCGGCTCTCGAATTCGCGGTGGCACATTGTCCGCAGGCAGGTCAACGGGTCAGGGTATTCCGGATGACAGCCGGATCAGTGCCGGCCTGATCTGGGGCCTATCGTTGCATATATGGGAAAGGACGGGATTTCGATGCGAATGGGAATCAGGAAGTGTGTGATCCTTGGACTGGCCGTGGCGTTGTCTCTGGCGGAGGCAGGTTTCACAAGAGAGAGGTCAAGACGTTCTCAGCGGGTGCGGATGGAGCAGATCGAGGTGACCAGTCCGGACGGGAAGGTCAAGTTCACCATCGGCCCCAACGCCGAGCGGCTGACCTTTACTGTCGCATTGGGGGAGACGCCAGTCCTCGATCCATCGACCATTGTCATGAACGTTGATGGTTACGACCTGTCGGCTGGGGTTGTCTTTGGCGAGGCGGAGCATTACGAGATCGATGAAACGTATCCGTGGCATGGCGTCCACAGCCCGGCGGTGAACCGCTGCAACGCGGTGCGGATCGCGCTTCAGCACGACTTGTCCTTCATCAACTACGTCCTGGAGGTTCGTGCATTCAACGACGGCGTCGCTTTCCGCCACGTCATCCCCGGCGATGAAGACGCCTCGCGCGTACCCGATGAATACACGACCTTCGTCATCCCGGCCGGCTCGACGGTCTGGTCGCACGATCTCGGCGGGCATTATGAGGCTGCGTACAAGAAGCGCGATATTTCCAGCATCCCGCCCGGACAGTGGGCCGGGCCGCCCGTGACGTTCCAACTGCCGGACGGCGGCGGCTATGGCTCGATCCCCGAGGCCAATCTGGTCAACTACAGCGGAATGGCCCTCGAAGCCGACGGCCGCCGGGGTCTGATCACGGGCCTTGGCCACCGCCAGTCTCTGAACTATCCTTATGAGTTGCGCTACGGCCGGGAGGAGGCCAAACGCCTGGCCCGGCCGGCATCGGTCAGCGGCACGATCACTACCCCATGGCGCATCGTGATGGTGGCGGCGGATCTGAACGCGCTCGTCAATTGCGATATCGTGCACAACTTGTGCCCGCCGCCCGATCCGAAGTACTTCCCCGACGGGATCAAGACAGACTGGGTCAAGCCGGGGCGAGCGGTGTGGCGATATGTCGATGGCGGCGACGGTTCCTTCGAAGGCCTGAAAGGTTTCTCTCGAATGGCTGGGCAGTTGGGCTATGAGTATCACATCCTTGAGGGCCTGTGGCGCCGCTGGAGCGAGGAACAGATCAAGGAAATGGTTGAGTTCTCGGGCGAGCGCGGGGTTCGACTGCTGTTCTGGGTCCACAGCAACCGGCTGCGCACGCCGGAGGAGCGCGAGGAGTTCTTCTCCAGGCTGCATAACTTGGGTGTTGCCGGGGCCAAGATCGACTTCTTTGACCACGAGGCCAAAGAAACCGTGGATCTCTACGAGGAATTGCTCGAGGCCGCGGCGAAATACGAGATGGTGGTCGATTTCCATGGCGCCAATAAGCCGACGGGCCGGGAGCGTACGTGGCCCAACGAACTCGTTCGAGAGGCCGTCAGAGGCATGGAGAGCAGCAGCCTCAAGGAGCGGGCCCGGCATGAGACGATCCTGCCCTTCACGCGGTATCTCGCCGGCCCGGCCGATTATACGACCATGCACTTCGGCCAGCGCCGAGGGGATACGACCTGGACGCACCAGATTGCCAGTCTGGCGATTTTTGACAGCCCGATGTTGACACTGGCGGCACATCCACAATCGGTTCTCGACAACCCGGCAGTGGACGTGATCAAGGCGATCCCGGCTGTGTGGGACCAGACCATTGTGCTGCCGGGCTCGGCGGTCGGCGAGATGGCAGTCTTTGCGCGGCGCACGGGCGAGGTGTGGTACCTCGCGGTGATGTGTGGGCCCCAGGCCAGGACGATCCGGGTGCCGTTGTCTTTCCTGGGTGACGGACGGTACAACGCATCGCTCGTCCGAGACAACAAGCAGGACGCCGCCGCAGTTGTCCTGGAAGAACGCACCGTGCGGAGAGACGACACGCTCACGATTGAGATGAGCAACGGCGGCGGGTTTGTGGGCCGGTTCACAAGATAACGGCGGCTTCGGACATATGGTGTCGTTTCGACGCCGAGGTGGTGGATGGAGGATTCGCAGTGAAAGGAACGGTGACGATCTGGGCTGTTGGCTTCGCATGGCTGGCTTGCGTCCCGTGTTGTGAGGCTGCTCAGAGCGAATGGGTTCATGCAGGTCCCGACGGCAAGCTCGTCTACAAGACGACGAAGGCGGGCGATCGAATCATGGACTTTTCCGGCGCGGGCTACATGGGCGGCGGGATCGCGCTGCCCGAGGTGCCGGTCAGGCGGAAGGTTGAGCCGTCGGACGGGCCCGACGACACTGCGACGATTCAGGCTGCCATCGACGCGGTCTCGGCCATGAATCCGGAGGGCGGCTTTCGCGGCGCGGTCCTGTTGGCTCCGGGGACCTATTCCTGCTCGGGAACGATTTCCATTGGGATCGACGGCGTTGTGCTGCGCGGCAGCGGGTCGACGGGGCCGAACGCCAGCACGATCAAGATGGCTGGTGGACGTCACTGTGCTGTCGTCATTGGCAGATCAGGCCGCGGAAGAAGCCGACGCTCCGTCGAAGACAGAGCATCCGAGACTGTCAAGACGTCCATCGCCGACACCTACGTGCCTTCCGGGGCGACGGGCTTCACGGTAGCGGACGCTGCCGGTTTCGCGGTCGGCGACGCAATCGCCATCAGACGCCCGGTTACGCAGGATTGGATCCATTTCATGCGGATGGACGACATGGTGCGCGACGGCCGGCCCCAGACCTGGATTCGCGCGGGCAGCAGTATCACCACCGAGCGCACCATCACGGCAATCACGGGCAACCGCATAACAGTGGACATCCCGCTGACCGATTCTTTCGACTCGCGGTATCTGAATCCGCCGGGGACAGCGGTCGTGAAGACCACGCCTGCATCGTTGGTGGCGCAGGTCGGCGTCGAAGATCTCCGCATTCAGTCGCCTGTGATGGAGATCAGTTATTCACGGCACCCCTATACAGCGATGCGGATCAACGGCCAGGATTGCTGGGCCAGGGATATCGTGATCGAAGAAACGATGAACAGCGTCAGCATCCGCGGCAGACGCATCACGCTGCAGCGTGTGGCGGTCAATCGCACCGTCCCGAACGTCGGCGCGTCCAAGCCGGCGGAGTTCGCCCCAAACGCCAGCCAAGTCCTGCTGGATCGCTGTTCGGGCAACGGCGACAATATCTGGCACGTGGCGACCGGGGGCCGCCACACGGGGCCGATCGTGCTGCTCAACTGCACCTTTCACGGCACCGGCCGCATTGAGGGGCATCAGCGCTGGACCACGGGAATGCTCCTGGATAATTGTCAGGTCCCGGCCGGCGGCATCGACTTCAAGAATCGCGGCTCAATGGGCTCCGGCCACGGCTGGGGGACGGGCTGGTCGGTGGCCTGGAACTGCACGGCCAGGACCTACGTCATCCAGCAGCCGCCGGGGGCGATGAACTGGGTGATCGGGTGTATCGGCCGGAGCAAGCCGACCCCGCGACCGTTTGACTCGGAGCCGAACCTGCCCGTGGGGTCCTTCGATTCGCCCGGAACCCCGGTTGCACCCCAGAGCCTCTACCTGGCGCAATTGGCTGAGCGGTTGGGGCCTCAGGCCGTCAAGAATATCGGGTATTGAATCGCGTATTGTAGGATGATACGAATGAATCGGCATAGCAGCAGATCGATTTGTCTGGCACTGATAGTCTTGTTCACACTCACCGGGCAAGCCCAGGATCGGGCGGCGTGGATGCAGCAGGCCCGTTGGGGCGTGATGAATCACTACCTGGCCGATTGGATAGCACGCAACGAGAAGATGGAGATGAGCGTCGAGCGATGGAACGAGCTCATTGACGCCTTCGACGTGGAAGGATTGGCGAATCAGTTGGATTCTGTCGGGGCGGGCTACTATCTGATCACGATAGGTCAGAACTCCGGTTACTATCTGTCGCCCAACGCAACGTACGACGGCTATGTCGGCATTCGGCCGAGCAAGTGTTCCCGGCGGGATTTGGTGGCGGACCTCTATGAAGCTCTGAGCAAGCGCCGGATCAGGCTGATGGTGTATCTGCCTTCGGGCGCCCCGGGTGGGGACCGCACGGCCACTGAAGCGCTGCAATGGCGCCGAGGCCCCTATCGAAATCGTGAGTTTCAACTCAAATGGGAGCAGGTGATCCGGGAGTGGTCGGTTCGCTGGGGCACCAAGGTTGAAGGTTGGTGGTTCGATGGATGTTACTGGCCGAACTCGATGTATCGCCAGGCCGACCCTCCTGATTTTGGCAGTTTTGCCGCTGCTGCGAGGGCAGGCAATCCCAACAGCGTAGTCGCTTTCAATCCGGGCGTCTACAATCGGCTGCGTTCGCTGACGCCGCATGAGGACTACCTCGCCGGCGAGATCAACGAGCCGAACGCCGTGGATCTGCGTCGCGCCGTCGACGGCAAACACGATGGTGTCCAGGTGCATGTCTTGAGCTACCTGGGGCAGCGTTGGGGGACGGGCGAGCCGCGGTTCTCGACGGAGGATGTCGTCCGCTGGAGTCGTGAACGTACGCGCAACGGCTGCGCCCTGACCTGGGATGTGCCGATCCGGAGCAACGGCCTGATGTCCCAGCCGTTCATCGAACAATTGGCCGCTGTGGGCAAGGCGCTGGGGGGACATTAGGCACCGCCTCTCAGAATAGCTTCGAAAACAAACTAAGATACAAGCCTACTCGCAACTGCTCGCATTCTCCGCGTTCTTGAATGGGTGATGTAGGATTCGAACCTACGACCGGCTGATTAAGAGTCAGCTGCTCTACCGGCTGAGCTAATCACCCAATAAGTTCCTGCGGACGACGCCGGAAGGTCCCGAGACATCTAACGCCCGCGAAGCAAGTAGTGTACAACCCTTCGGACGCGGCTGCAAGAGGTTTTTTCGGTACGAATGGCCGGCTTTTTCGATGGCTCCGTTCGGCTGGGATGCCGTTATCGGACAGCAGTCAACGTCCGCATTTCGCGGCCGGTGCGGGGCACAAGACACCGGTTTGGTGCCCTACCGGCGCTTTCTTATAGTTTAGTGGGCGGTTCGCAGGGTCTGTCGTGTCGCCAAGCCGTATACAAGCCAATTCAGCCAGATAATTATAGGTTCGAGGCGTACGGAAGCGGCTTTGTCACACGGCGTCGAGTTCCTGCGGCCGCCAATCGCCCAAAGACTTCTTAACTGCTGGGTCGGGAAAGCCGATTAAACGAGCAGATTCGCCATAACAGGACTTTGGAATAGATCGGAATCATGCTGCGAACGTGCGTAATCCTTGGCTTGGCACTGCTGGTCGTCGGCGGTCTTGCGTTCGGCTGGGCGTACAGCGAGACGCAGGCCAAGCAGGAGCGTGATCGCGGCATCGGGCTCGAAGGCGCCGTCGGAGCTGAAGAATACCTTGAGAAGTACGGCCGATGGTACGAACTCAGCCCGGAGCAGCAGAACCAGCTTGCTCTCGAACTGGACAGGGATCGCCAGAACAAGACGCTGGAACAGCTCATTCGAGAGCAGCAGGCCAGGCTTCAAGCCGATTTGGACAAGCTGGCGGCCGGCGAAATGGACCCTGGTGACATTGCCGACTTTCTCTACGGATCGGGCTGGGAAGAGCAGGTCGAGCAATACAAGAAGCGCAAGGAACAGATGGAGATCGCACAGACGACCTCCATTGTGTGCCTTTCGATCGGTGCCGTTCTTTTTGGCGGCTGTGTCGTGGCTTGGCTGTTGGGACTGCTCGTGCGGCTCGTCAGGGCCTTGACACAGCGGTCGCGACGTCAGCCGAGCGAGCCGGAGCCCGATGTTCCGGAACTGACGAACATTGAGCCTCACGGGGAGGACGATCCCGAGGAGCCCGAGGACCCGGGGCCGCCCCCGGAGCGACCGAAGCAGAGAAGGAAAGTCCTGGCCGTCTCAGAGACGCCGAGCGGCCCCTATGCTTCCGGGCCCATCCCGGAGGAATCGACGATCATGGACGGGTTTCGGATTCCCTCGCCGGACCGGTCTACCACGACCGGTCGTCTGTCGCTTGCCGCCGAGCCGGCAAGCGAGGAAAGTTCGGTGGCCCTCCTGCTTGCAGATGAACCGTCGCAAGAGGCAGAGTGGTCGCCTGAGGCCCAATGGTCGCTGCAGGGAGTAGCCGCCACTTCGTCCGAGAACCTGCCGTCGCCAGATGAGGCCGCCGAGCAGGCAGCGGTGTCTGCCCCGGATCAGGAGGACCGTGCCGGCGCTGCGGAGGACACATTGAAGGGGCAGGCTGAGGACCTGCAGAACCAAATCACTGAATTCAAGCAGGCGGCACAGGATGCCCAGCAGGTGGCGCGCGAGCAATCGGAGCCGCTGAGCAGCACGCTCAAGGAGCTGGCGCAGCAGGTTTCCGCCATCCGCGAGTACGCCGCCAACCAGCAGGGCCGCGTCGAAAAGCTCCAGGACGGCTACGACTGGGGCATCATTCGGACGTTCTGCCTGCGGGTGATTCGGTGTCTCGACAACCTTGAGAACCGGATCGCCGAGCTGGGCGACGGCGACGGCGCGCTGGACCATCTTGAGGAGGTTCGCGACGAGCTGCTCTTCGCCCTGGAATCCAGCGGAGTGGAGCAGTTTCGGCCGGAGGTCAACAGTGAATACAAAGGGCTGGAGCGGTCTACGGAGACGATCAAGGAGCGACAGCCGACGAAAAAGCAGGAGATGGTTGGCAAGATCGCCAAAGTCATCCGGCCAGGTTATCGATATATGGTTGATGACGAGAGTTTCAAGATTGTCAGAACGGCGCAGGTCAAGCTCTTCGGCTGAGCACGACGGGCCTTGTCGGCGCCTCTGTCAGAATAGATTGCAGAGTGAAATTGCACGTAGGAGAGAACCATGGGTAACATCGTCGGCATAGACCTCGGGACGACGTTTTCGTCTCTGGCGATGCTCAACGCGATCGGTAAGCCGGAAATCATTCCGAACGCGGACGGCGAGCGGTTGACGCCGTCGGCCATCTTCTTTGATGAGGACAGCACGGGGGTCATCCGCGTCGGCATCGAGGCGCTCAACTCGCGGCACCTCAACCCCGCGCGCTCGGTCCGATGGATCAAGCGGCACATGGGCGAGGCCGAGCACAAGGTACACATCGACGACAAGGACTGGACACCGGTGGAACTGTCGGCCCTGATCCTGAAGAAGCTCAAGCAGGATTGCTCTGCCCCACAGGGCGAGGTCCGCGATGCCGTGATCTCCGTGCCAGCCCACTTTGACGAGATTCGCCGCAAGGCGACCATGGATGCCGGGACGGCGGTCGGCCTGAACGTGATCGGGATCGTCAACGAGCCGGTGGCGGCGGCCCTGTGCTACGCCACCACGCGGGAAGTCTGCGGGCGGGTCCTCGTGTACGACCTCGGCGGCGGCACCTTCGACGTCACGCTCATGGACGTGCGCGGGCTGGAGATGGAGATCATCTGCTCCCAGGGCGATCACGCGCTGGGCGGTATCGACTTCGACAGAAAGGTGCTCGAGATCCTTGAGAAGCTGTACAAGGACAAGTTCGGGGCCGAGCTGATCGACTCCGAAGAGCAGAGGGCCAAATGCGAGGACGAGGCCGAAGATATCAAGAAGACGCTCTCCCGCCGACCCGTGGCCAAGACCATGCTCTACGGCCCGAGCGGCAACATGCGTGCGGAAGTCCCGCGGGAGATGTTCGAGGAATCCATTACGTCGCTGGTTGCGCGGGCGGACATGCTCGTGGAGGTGGCGCTGGACGAGGCGGGGCTGAAACCGTCCGATATCGACAAGGTGCTTCTGGTCGGAGGTAGCACGCGGATACCTCTGGTGCGTAGCCACCTGGAGGAGATCTTCGGTTTTCCGCCGGAGACCTCTGTCAACGTCGATGAGTGTGTGGCGCTCGGCGCCGCCCTGCACGCGGGTCTGGCCATGATGCGGCAGGATCCTGAGGCGGTGGCCCCCGGCATACGCACGGGGCTCAAAGACATCAGTTTGACGGACGTCTGCAACCACAGCTATGGCACCATCTGCGCCCCGGTCGACAAAGAGACCGGCCGTCGTGTCGTGCAGAACCGGATCATCCTGAAGAAGAACACGCCCCTGCCCTGCGACGCCTCCCAGACGTTCTACACGGTCTCCGAGGGGCAGAAGCGTGTGGAAGTGACGATTACCCAGGGCGAGGATGCCGATCCGGCGTACGTCAATCGGATCGCGACACACAGCTTCGAGCTGCCTCCGGACCGACCGGCCGAGCGGCCCATCAAGGTAACGTACAGCTACGACCTAAATCAGCGTATGCACTGCAAATTCGAGGACATCGAGTCGGGTCGACTGCTCGAGCTCGATTTCTCACTGGATGATGACGGCGATTTGGCCGGGGGAGAGGTCGCCGAAAAGACCGCTGAACTCGAATCGTTCAAGGTGGAGTGAGGTCATCGGGGTTCGCGAGGACGGAGTGATGGGTGTCCGGTTCGGCACCCTTTGAATGCCTATGGGTACAGGGCTGGCGAAAATACGGTCGAGACTCAAAGCATTCTGGTCGGATGCTTCCCGGCGTTCGCTCCAGGCCGGGCCGCCGGATGTGGCCCGCCAAGTGCGGAACCGATTATCGGAATGCAAGGAATGTATCAGCCGGATCGCCACAGGCCGTAGCGAGAGCGACATACCCGCCGATTTCTGTCATCCCCTGGATCTGAGCGTGTTCAACTGCCGCGCGAGGATCGGTCGAGAGGCTGACGGGGACAATTGGCGGTCCGTGCCGGTCGTGGACATCTGCGGCACGATTCATGCGCCCGACGAAGGACACGAGATCGACCTGCGAATCTCGGTCGTCGACGTGACCGATAACCCGAACGATCCCCTGCCCGTTCTGAATCGTCCGAAGCATGGGCCGCTGAACGGGTCCTCGCACTTCGTCCATCAGTGCGATATGGGGCGGCTGTGCCAGCAGGCGACGATCCTGGAGGACTGGACGATCGTCGCCCAGCTTTCCCCGCAATGGTTCGTGTTGCCTCGCAATGGCCAGCGCAAGCTCAAGTACACCGTCTCCATCGTGTCGCGTCGAACGGGCGATCAGCTTGCCTGCGCCACGTGCGTTGGGGTCTACGAGAACATCGAGACCGGCTACCTGGACGTCGAGGACAACATTCGGCGGGCGAAAACGCTCGCCGTCGGGCTGGCCTTCTGCGTGGGCGCGGCCAACGGCAAGTTGCTCGACCCCGAGGTGAACGTCGTTCACGCGTGGGTGAGGACCAACTTCGGATCAGCCGATGCGTCCGCTGCCGCCAGGCAGGAACTGGATCGGGCGCTGCAGAAAACGGCGGCGTTCTTCCGCCGGGGCGGAACCATCAATGTGCAGGATGTGTGCCATGAGGTCGTCGAGATCGCCCCGCTCGTCGGCCGGCTCGAAATCATCGATCTGTGCCTACGCGTAGCCGCCGCCAAAGGGCAGGTCAGCAGGGCCGAGTTGACGCTGCTGAAAGACCTCTCGGAGTGGCTGGAGATCGAGCGAGGTCGGCTCCGCGCCATGGTGGAGAAGATCCTACCCGTCGAAATGCACCAGACGCAAGACGCCGAGATGATCCTGGGCGTTACCGAGGCGATGAGCAAGGACGAGATGCGCCACCAGTTGAATCGCGAGTACGCCAAATGGAGCTCGCGCGTGATCAGCTCCGACCCGGCCATCCGCCGCCAGGCCGACCAGATGCTCGGACTCATCGCCGACGCCCGAACGGAGTACGTGGGCGTGAGGCCCTCCGAGTAGACCTGTCTGCACCAGATATCCCGCTTCCATCACGGGGCCTCATGCCCCGCCCTTCCGGGACCACCAACGTCCACAGCCCGCGTGGATGACGAGAGATTGTGTGTGGAATCATCAAGAAGTCTTGACGTTCAGTGGGCGATATGTTAGAAGTAGACTAAGCCGTCGGATACTGGGATGGCCCCAGAAAGGGCGTCTGGTTCCGTTTCACCGGCGATGGATGATGTGGTTACGGAGGAAGGAACCTCGCCAATGAGCGTATTGCACGGCAAGAGGCCAGTTTTACGCCCCACTTGGCATACGAAAACGGCGCGTATGGAAAGGAGGTAATACAGCGCGGCGTGAGGGGTATGCGCAATTGGCCTTTGACGTGTGGCAAGTTTCTTCTTGTGGCTTCGGAACGATGTTGCGGCCGGGGATGTCCGGGCACGCCAGGCGTGCTCGCGCGGAACCGGCAGGGTTGTGTCTGGCGCGTGGCCGGCACACGAATTTCGATTCCCTTAGAAGGAGGGATATTGATTATGAGCAAGACATTAGGCTATATAGTACTGGCCCTTGCCGTTCTGGGGCTGGCCGGTGCGGCCAGCGCCGCTGATCCGGGCAAGGGCAACTTCCTTTTTGAAGACTTCTATAGCACCCCGGAAAACAACATCACGGACAACGTCGACACACTCAAGGCGGACTCGGACTTTCCGGACAATCCGGATCGGGGCTATTGGGTGCAGGCACTGGAGCGACCCGATGGCGGCGAGGACTACTGGGGCTGTCGCGGTCGCGGTTACATCTATCCACCGCAGACGGGCGACTACACGTTTTGGATCGCCAGCGACGATGACAGCGAACTGTGGCTGAGCACCGACGAAGATCCGCTGAACATCAGTCTGATCGCCAATGTTGAAGGGTGGACAAACTACCGGGATTTTGCCGGTAGCGTAGGCGCCCCCGGCGCCAATCAGAAGTCCGATCCAGTGGCGCTGACCGCCGGCAAACGGTACTATGTCGAGGTCCTGCAGTCGGATGGCACCGGCGGGGGGCACGTCAGCGTGGGCTGGGGCGGTCCTGGGATCGGTTCCGGACCGGTCGTCGTTGCCGGCAAGTACCTGGCCCCGGTAATGAGGGACCCGGAGCCGATGTTCATGGCCCGGAATCCGAACCCGGCGGATGAAGCAATCGGCGTTCAGGCTCCCTTGCTCGAGTGGGAGTCGGGCGCTAGCGCCTTCTGGCATGAGGTCTACTTCGGAACCGATCCCAACCCGCCGTTGGTGGTCGAGCGTCAGGTGGCCCCAGTGAACGTGTACTATCACATGGCGGGCCTGGAGCCGGGTGTAATCTACTACTGGAAGATCAACGAGGTGGAGGCCGATGGGGTCACCATCTATGAGGGGCCCGTGTGGAGCTTCGTTTCGCAGGACGTGAAGGCCTACTATCCCAGGCCAGCGGACGAGGCGCCGTCCGTCTCGCCCACGGTGACTCTCCTGTGGGAAGCCGGCAGAGGCGCGGCAAAGCATCACCTCTACCTCGGCGAAGACGCTGATGCCGTCGCGCAAGGCGCCGCCGAGACCGATAAGGGCGAGATCGTGGGTGAGACCAGCTACACCCCCACTGATCTGGCGGGCGCGACTACCTATTACTGGCGCGTCGACGCCATCGCGGGCAATGGTACGGTCGAGACCGGCGCCGTGTGGAGCTTCACGACGTTCATCCTCGTCGATGACTTCGAGCACTACGTCGATGATTTCGAGGCCGGCGACGCCATCTGGGAGGTTTGGGTCGATGGCCTGATCAACGGGACCGGCGCGATCATCGGGTACTTTGATCCTCCGTTCACCGAGCAGACGATTGTCCACGGTGGCGCTCAGTCCATGCCGTTTGACTTCAACAACATCGTCCCACCCTACTACAGCGAGGGCGAGTTGCCGCTCGACCCGGCCCAGGACTGGACGGTCAATGGCGTCTCGGACCTGAGTCTGTGGGTTCGGGGCTATCCGGCCCCGGTTTCGGTCGACGTGACAGAGACCGCCGGCCAGATGAGCCTGACCGGTGCCGGCCGCGATATCTGGGACAATCACGACGAGTTCACCTATGCGTTCAAGATGCTTAACGGCAATGGCTCGATCGTTGCTCGCGTCGTCAGCATCGGCCCGGGAAGCAACACGTGGGCCAAGGGCGGGGTGATGATTCGCGACAGCCTGGACGGCGGCTCGACGCACGCCATGCAGGTCCTGACTGCCAACACCGATGGAACTGCCGGCAACGGTGCGAGTTTCCAGTATCGACTGGCTGCCGACGATGTATCCCTGAACAGCGATGTGATAAACGCCGTAGCCCCGCCGTATTGGGTGAAGATCGAGCGCACGGGCGACATGTTCACGGGCTCTCTATCGGCTGATGGCACAGATTGGGATATGCAGGGCTCCACGCAGTTCATCACGATGTCCGCGCCGGTGTACATTGGCCTCTGCGTTACTTCGCATGCCGTCGGTGAGGATCGGACCTTCGAGTTCGACAACATCCGGATATCCGGCGCCGTCAGCGGCGAATGGCAAGGCGCGGTCATCAGCGCCCCGCGGCATAACACCGCGCAGAGCATGTACGTGTTCGTCGAGGAAGGCACTCGCAAGAGCGCCCGTGTGACGAACCCGGACCTGGTGAACAGTGCCGACTGGACCGAGTGGAGGATCGCGCTGAGCAGCTTGACCGGCGTGAATCTGGCGAAAGTCAGCAAACTGTACATCGGCGTGGGCGACCCGGACAATCCGACTCCGGATGGTGCCGGTCTGATCTACGTCGATGACATCCGGGTGACCATGCCCGAGCCCGAGGAATAGTGGTCAAGATCATGCTGTGAATACCAGGATGGGATGTCGGCATCGTGCCGACGCCTGTCGCAGTCTGAGCGCAATTCGGGGTCTGCACCCAACCAGGGTGCAGGCCCTGTTTGTTGTTGTGGGTGCGCCGCAGGCGAGCGAGCTACCCGCCGCGCCCGCGCCCTTCCTTCATCGCACGGGCCCATTCCAGACCCTCGCGGGCCGGTTTGTACCGGGGATTTCGCTTCAGCGCTTCCCGGAACTGCTGGATGGCCTGGTCAGGCCGCCCGGCCCTTCCAAGGGCGTATCCGAACAGGACGCGGAACGGGGGCACGTGAGGCAACATTCGGACAACATAGTCGAAGTGTGACGCGGCCTCCTGAGAGCGACCAAGCTGGTGCAGGAAGGCCCCCAGATTGTACCGTAGTTGCCAATCGTCGGGTCTGGTCCGGATGGCCTCGTCGTACACCTGAATCACTTGATCGACAAATGCCTGATCGATTCGATCCGTAACCGCCGAGACGGCTTTTTGCGCCTGCGCCTGTCGCTGGGCGTGCCCAAGCTGCTCCGTAAAGGGGGGCTTGGCGGTTAGCTGCACCATGGCGGCCGCCGTGTTGACCTCATCCCAGGCCGTAAACGCGAGCTGTCGGGCGCATTGCTCGCGCGTCGGGACCTCGACTGATTCCGCCGGCGTTACGCCCTGCTCGCCCAAGCGTTCGAGAACCGCCGGCAGCATCGTCCGCGCGAGCTCGTAATCGCCGTCGAAGCGTAGATGGACGTGCTCGTAGAAGAACTCCTCGCCGGGAATCCCATCGGAGCACTGTTCGCTCGCCGCCAGAGTCGCCTCGGCGTCCACGAGCGAAAGCCCGCTGCCCGAGTACTCGGCGGCCACCTCTCGGATGATCTCGTTGAGGCGGCTGTCCGTTCGGAACTGCAGAGTATCCCAATCCCTCGCCAAGGTGAAGTGACGCTTGGCGGCCTCGATCTGACCGACGGCGAGCTGACATCTGCCCAGTCGAAAGTGAAGCTCCGCGTGGTGGTCGTCGATCGCAGCCGCTTCCAGGTAGCTGCCAATCGCCTGCGAAATTTCGCCTCTGCTCTCACATTGAGTCCCCCGCCGGAAATGGCCGGCCCACCGCTGTTGTTGCGCCGGCGCCAAGTCCGCGCGATGCAGCGAGCCCAATGGGGGACAGTCCCGCAGATTCACGGCGACGGTTGACAAGACAACGCCCGCTCTCACCTCGAACCCCCGGCGGCAAATCCGCTCCAGGTTCATGTGGAAATCGCGGTAGACGTACTCTCTCTGCGGATCGTCCAGGGCCGTACCGTGCTTTCGGAAGAATTCGACAGTGGGCGGTCCCTGGTCGCGTCGGCGGGATTCGGGATTGGCGCCGAACACCGTTCGGAGGAGCCGGCCCGTGTGTGTCTGCTTGATGCGATGAAACGCCGGAATGAGTGCCGGATGCCTGCCGAGAAAGCTCAACGGCGTCTTGGGGCCATATAGGCCGTTCAGCTCATTGTTGCCCATATAGACAATGAACAGATCCGGGTCCAGGCCGGCGCATTCTCGCGATATCGGGACGATGACGTGGGAATTAATCCCCCGCATCGCCGCGTTGATCATCTCGATCCGATGGTCCGGGAAACACGGCTGCAACATGACTTCGAGAATCCGGGCGAAGCCGAAGGAAGGATCGGGCACGCCCATGGCCGCCGATTCCCCCAAAACGAAGATACGGATCGTATCTCGCGGCTTATTCACCGGGACCAGACAGGGGTTGGGCTCGGTGAGCGTCTGTTGCTGATAGTGCCAGCCGAAACACATGTTGGTCGTGACGACCCCCTTCTGCTCGCTTTGTACGAAGAACGAAGCGGGGTATCCCACGTGACAGATCGCCAGCGTACCCTCCAACAGGAGAAAGAAGACGATCGGGCCCGCCAGCACCATGGCGATCCGCAGATACCAGAGCCGACGACCGCGCAGCAGTTGCGGTTCCCATTTCTGTCCACGTTGCTGCCGAGGCTTCGTTCGCGAGGACGGAATCGGGTCGCTCCGTTTGCGTTGCTGCCGCCTGTGCTTTCGTGGCTTGGGCATGAGACGCTCGTGCTGTCTATGATCAACCAGTGCCTGTCATACGTCAAACAGTCGTCAGAGCCTATAGATACCGTCATAGGAGGTCTATATGCAAGAGAAAATGGAGTGGCTCGGTGCGATACGCGTCAGGGACATGACGGTCCCCGGGGATCTCGCATAATTCTCAGTTACCGCTGCTTCCGGCACGGCCTTTATCAAATGAAGGGTCAAAGCAGACCCCGCAGCCGCCGGCGGCTGTTTCCGGCGTGAGGCCGTGACAATCTCGAATGTGTACGCCGCTTGTCGGCAGATTATGGAAAGGGTAGGACGATGGCACGGAAAAAGACATTTCTGGTGGGTGTGGCAGCGATTGTGGTTCTGTCGGTCGCCACTGTAATACACGCAGATACAAGGGTAATCGTTTCCCCTCGCACCCCGGGTATTGCGATCACCACTCCCCTTGGCCTCGGCATATGGATCGGCCGGCCACCCGTCCACTGCCCCAAACCGGTCCATGGAAAGCTCGTCGTCCCCGGCCCGTGGCGCCGCCGGTTCACTGTTCTGGGATCGCCTCACGGGCGGAGGGGCAGACGCCATAGACCCGTCGTGAAGGTCGTGCGCCGGCCGGTGGTCACCCGCAGAGCCCCCGTCGTCTGCGAGCGGGGCCCGGTTACCGTCTGGATCATCAATTCGAACGGTTCGAGAACGTCCGTGAAGCTCACACGCGAGGGCTCCTGGTACGTCGGCCCGCGCGGCGAGTACTACGCCGAGATGCCCACCAACGGGCAGCTCCGGGTCGTCTACGGCTTCTAACGAGGCGTGAGACCCACTTGGCCATTGCCCCTGCTTCGGGGGCCACTCTTGCCGGGGATACGCGACGCGGTATCCTCAGACCCGCCGACGCCCGACCCACACCGGGCGTCGGCCTTCCTGCGCAACCGTATGTCCTCCCTCGACGGCCAGCCAGGGGCACAGAGCAGCGGGCCCCCTTCCCCCAGTCGGCAGCGACCTCAGACGCGACCCGTACGCGAGCCCACCCACTTGTGTGGAATCAACGTAAGTCGCTGCGGGGCCTTATGTTACGAACAATGTGCCGGCAGGTCGCCGCCTCGTCTCGTCCCTGGTGTTGGAAAGCCGACAAACCCCCTCCCCGACTCGATGTCGGGCCATGGACGTGGCCCCACACCTTGGCACGCCCCCCCTGCCGTGGACGGCAACGCGGCTATTTCCGGACCCTGCCCCAAAAAGCCATCCGCAGGCCCCTTTTCCCTTGACTTCGCGTCACGCGATGGATAGAATACGACATATGATATGTCCCTCAGGGAGGCGGGGAACCCAGCAAATCGAATGGACAGTGGGTAGAAGTGTGTCTTCACATCGGTTGGAGGCCGGCGCGCAGAACGTCTTTGGTCGTGGGTGACATGACGGCAACATGATAACTCGGATCCCAGGGGGGGCCGAGCTGAGTTCTGTGTCTCTGTCTGTACCGAACGGTGGATGGGTGCTCGTGAACGACAGCACGGAAACATCAAATATAGGCGTTTCGCACGTTCGCTTCGGAGAGTGGCTGTTGGGCCGTAGCATCGTGGACGAGCCCCAGATCACGGCCGCTCTGGCGGACCAGCAGCAGAACGGCGGACGGCTCGGCGAGGTCCTTCGCCGGCTCCAGTTCCTGCAGGAAGAGCAAGTCACGTCGGCCTTAGCCGAATACCTCCGTATCCAGCACTGGTCGATCGAGAATTTGTCGAACGTGGATATGGAGGTGGCCCAGTCGCTGCCGGAGCGGCTTGCCAAGCGGTTCCGCATGGTGGCCCTGGGCCGGTCGAACGGCACGGTTCTCGTCGCTATGGCCGATCCGCTCGATGTCGTCGCTCAGGACACCGTCGCCCAGTTCTTCGGTTGCGAGATCCAGAAGGCAATTGCCGCCGAGCGGGAGATCCGTGACGTTATCGATGCCGTCTACCACGGCTCGAAGGCCCAGGAACAGCGAATTCGCGAGCTCGTCGGCGACATGGTGCGTGCCGCCGAGCCCGACGCGGACGCCAACGGCGAGCTGGAAGAGGGCGCCGATCTCACGGAGCTGGCGGCCAGCAACGCGCCCGTCGTGCGGTTCGTAGACCTCATGCTGGATCAGGCGGTCAAGAGCCGGGCGAGTGACGTCCACATCGAGCCGCAGGAACATTCGCTGGTGATTCGCATGCGTGTGGACGGCATGCTGCGCGACATGGTCCCGCCGCCGGCCCAGATGCGCGGGGCCGTGGTGGCCCGGATCAAGATCCTCTCGGGCATGGACATCGCCGAGCGGCGGCTGCCCCAGGATGGCCGGCTCAAGATCAAGGCGCCACGTCGCGACATCGACGTCCGTGTCTCCGTACTGCCAATGATTTATGGCGAAAAAGTCGTGATGCGGCTTCTCGACAAGGAGGCCGTCAGTCACGATCTGGATAAGCTCGGCTTCGAGCCCACGCTGCTGCAGGACTTCAAGAACGCGATCTCGAAGCCGCACGGCATCATCATCGTCACAGGCCCCACCGGCAGCGGCAAGAGCACGACGCTGTACGCGGCCCTGAACTACCTGAAGAACCCGCACGAGAACATCACGACGGTGGAAGACCCCGTCGAGTACCGGCTGGCCGGCATCAACCAGATCCAGGTGCGTCCGGAAATCGGCCTGACGTTCGCAAACTGTCTGCGGTCGATCCTGCGGCAGGACCCGGATATCATCCTGATCGGCGAGATTCGCGACCGCGAGACGATGGAGATCGCCGTGCAGGCCGCCCTCACCGGACACTTGGTACTCACGACCCTCCATACGAACGACGCTCCGAGCACCCTCAGCCGGCTCGCCTATATGGGACTTGACCGGTACCTGCTGGCCTCGACGCTCAATCTGGTGACGGCCCAGCGGCTCCTGCGCAAGCTCTGCGGCCGCTGCAAGCAGCCGACCGAATTGCCCGAGGGCGTCATCCGCAGACTGGGCATTTCTGAATCGGCGCTCGCGGGCAAGACGTTCTTCGAGGCCAAGGGCTGCAACGCTTGCGGCGGGACGGGCTATACCGGCCGACTGCCTATCTTCGAATTCCTGCCCGTGGATGACGAGATCAAAGAGAAGATCGCGCAGAGCGCTACAGAGGGTGCGGTCCGTACGGCGGCACGGTCCCGCGGCTACGGGGGCCTGGTCGACAGCGCCACGCGCCGCCTGTGCATGGGCCTGACCACGCTCGACGAGGTGGTCCGAGCCGCCTTTGTCAAGGACGAGGAGCAGATCGATGGCGCCGCGGAGGGGCATCACAATGAAGGAATTCTGTCGGAAGAGCCATGCAGACCTACGGCATAACCACGAGAGAATTGCTCGAGAAACTGGCGCAGACGCCGGGCGGCAGTGACCTGATCCTGACCGTCGGCAAGCCGCCCCAGCTCAAGGTCTACGGCGAGGTCTACTCTGTCCCCGACTGCCAGGCCCTCACGGAACAGACCGCCGAGGAGCTGTGTCTGTCCATCCTGAATGACCAGCAGATCGAGCGCTTCCACCACGACAAGGAGATGGACCTATCGTTCCACTACTACGGCGTCGGCCGGTTCCGCGTCAACATCTTCCAGCAGCGCGGGACCGTGGCGCTGGTCGCCCGGATCGTGATGGACAAGATCCCCGGCTTTGCCACCCTCGGCTTGCCCCCCGTTGTGGAAGAGCTGGCCAAGCTGCGCAAGGGCCTGGTCCTGTTCGCCGGGCCGACCGGGCACGGCAAGAGCACTTCGGTCGCCTCCATTGTCGATTACATCAACAACCATCGGGCCTGCCACATCATCACGGTCGAGGACCCGATTGAATACGTACACACGCACGCCAAGGCGGTCATCGAGCAGCGGGAGGTGGGCCTTGATACCGAGAGCTTCCACGCGGCCCTGCGCCGCATCCTCCGTCAGGCGCCGGACGTGATCGTGATCGGCGAAATTCGCGACCGCGAGAGCGCCCAGGCCGCCATGACCCTGGCCGAGACGGGCCACCTGATCCTGGCCACCCTGCACACCAGCGGGGCCATCGCCAGCATCAACCGGCTGATCGACCTGTTCCCCTCGGAGCAGGAGAGGCAGATCCGCTCGCAGCTTTCGGTCTCGTTGTCGGCGGTGCTGTGGCAGCAGTTGATCCCGGCGTCCAACAAGGACGGGCTGGTCCTGGGTTGCGAGGTGCTGGTCGCGATTCCGGCCGTGCGGTCCCTGATTCGCCAGGGCCGCATCCACGAGGTCAACAGCCTCATCCAGACCGGCCGCAAGCACGGCATGTTCACCATGGACCAGGCCGTTGAGGAACTGCTCCAACAGGGCAAGATCGACATCGAATGGTTTGACAGCAACTACTTCGACGTCAACGCCACCAGGAAAACCGGCTGAACAAAATGAGATAGAAGGCAAAGAAAGAAGATTGAACCGCAGAGAACGCAGAAAGCGCAGAGGTAAGAGAAGAATGGGAAATGAAAGAAAGAAAGATTTGCACGACTATCTTCGTGTGTTTCTCTGCGAACCTCTGCGTCCTCTGCGGTTAAACAGTCCCGGATTCCTGGGGGATGTGGCGGCTAACTGATGGGCACGTATCGATACATCGCGAGGAGCATGACGGGCACCGAAGTCTCCGGTGTCCTTCAGGGGGACACCCGCAGCGAGATCCTCCTGTGGCTGCGGGAGAAGATGTACACCCCCGTCGCGCTCGAGGAGGTCTCGCTGGAGGCCGAGGGCAAGAAACGGGGCCGGCGCCGCTTCCACATACGCTCGAACGACATGGCCTCCTTCTGCTGGCAGCTCAACGCCATGATCGAAGGCGGCGTCACGATCACCGACGCCATCGACACCATCATCGACGACATCGACAACCGCAAACTCCAGGAGGTCCTCAAAAAGGTCTCGGCCAACATGAAGGAAGGCCAGAGCTTCTACGACAGCCTGCAGGAGTACCCGAAGGTCTTCAACGAGCTATTCCGCGCCATGATCCGGGCCGGCGAGAGCAGCGGCACGCTCAGCACGGTCCTGTCGCGCTTGGCCGATTACTACGACCGCCGGGACGAGCTGAACCGCAAGGTCAAGAAGGCCATCGCCTACCCGGCCTTCGTCGTTGGCTTCGTCATCCTCGTTCTGGTCGCCATGATGACCCTGATCATCCCACGCTTCGTCGAGATTTTCCAGGATTTCGGGTCCAAGCTGCCGGCCTTCACCCTGGCTTTCCTGGCCGTCTACAGGGTCATTATGCACAACGCCCATTTCTTCGTCGGTGGTTTCGCGGCCTTCGTCCTCCTGATGGCCCTGATCGACCGCACTACGTACGGGCATAGACTCTTCAGTCGATTATGGCTGCGCCTGCCCTTGCTGGGCATGATCATCCGGTACGCCTTTGTGGCCACCTATGGGCGATCCATGGCGACCCTTCTGGGCGCGGGCGTGCCCGTTCTGGACGCCATCGAGATCGTTCACGGGATGACGCGGAACACCCTCATCAAGCGCGTGCTGGAGAAGGCCCGAGAACAGATCGCCGAGGGTGTGGGCATCGCCCTGAGCATGGCGGGTAACGCTATCTTCCCGCCGCTCATGGTCAAGATGGTCCAGGTCGGCGAGGAGAGCGGCTCGCTGCCCCAGGTCCTCGACCGCAGCAGCACGTACTACGAGAAGAAGGTGGACGCAACGGTGATGACGATGATCAGTATCCTCGAACCGGCGATGATCGTCCTCGTGGGCGGCATCGTCCTGCTTGTCCTCCTGGCGCTCTACATGCCCATCTTCAGCATGTCCGACATCGGCATGAGTCAGGGAGGCTGAGATGGGGATTCTATTAGGCCGTACAAGATACAAGTTGATATGAGAGCAAGCGAAGAGAGATAACGTAGCCGTAGTGCAGTACACGGCATCCGCACGACGATGCCACCGCGCCGGCAAGCACGATTGAAAGGAGGTGTGGGAAAGACAACATGGCTTAGCAGACACGGAGAACACTACGGTTCAACGCAAAGGAAATGCACACGCGGAGGTAGCGTTTAAGAAGAGGTCTTGTGGTTTGTGCTTTTGAGAAAGGTGATGAGTATGAGAAAGAACAAAGGTTTCACACTGATCGAGTTGATGGTCGTTATCCTGATCGTCGCCATTTTAGCGGCTGTCCTGGCCCCGATGATGACGGGGCGTATTCGCGATGCGAAGTGGACCGAAGGCAAGACCGGCGCCGGCACAATCGCCACGGGCATCCGCGCGTTCATTGCCGAGCATGAGGGGACGACGGCAGAAGGCGGCACGTCGATTGAGGGAACTTGGGCTGGCACTGCCGCGAACATGCTCCTTATCGGAATTACGCAGAACGACCTGGCTGGCAAGTACTTCGAAGCCGCCGACTATTCGATCACGGTCAATGCAACTGGTGTAGATGCGTTGCCGAGCTATGAGATTACGGTGACGGCCCCCGCCGAGGTCAGTTCGACTGCTGACACGTGGACGCTGGACCAAGACGGCGTGTGGACATTTGCGCCTGCGGCGGCCTCGTAGTCAACGATAGACGACGACAGGTCGTAACCGGGACAGTCACACACCGTGGTGGTCCCGACGCAGCAATTGCGACTTAGTGATGGCTTAATCCTGTGGGGGCGGCCGGCGGCGGCCCCCGCAGGATCGACCTTTGGCGCGAAAGGTGCTGATGCCGTGATACGAAGATGCCGAAGGGATGTCATGAGAGGCGGTCGAAGTGGCAGGCCGTCACACGCACGTGGATTCACGCTGCTTGAGCTGATGGTTGTCATCTTCATCGTGGCCATCTTGGCTTCCGTTCTCTCGCCCATCTTCTATCGCCGCGTCAACTCCGCGCGGTGGTCGGAAGGGATGGCCGGGGCGGGCGCTATCGCGACAGCATTGCGCACCTACTGTGTACAGCAGGAAGCTGACCTGACACTGACGATTGACGGCGCGACGCTGGGTGGATTTGCCCTCATTGGATTGCTGGATGCCGACCTTAAGGGCAAGTACTTCGGCGCCGCGGACTACAACGCAACGGTATCGTATACGCGAAGCACAGGCGCCCTGAGCTACGTGATTACGATCAACAATCCGGGCACTTTGACCGGTGGCCCGATCACGCTCAATCAGGCCGGTGAGTGGACCGGCGCCGGCTCGCTTTAATGATTGGACAGCAGCAATTGGGATTTGATGACGGCCTTGTCCTGTGAGGGCAGCCGGTGGCGGCCCGCGCAGGATTGCCCTGGGACAGGGCCGACGTAGATGGCAGGCAACAGGGACAGTGGAGGTGACTCGTGAGAGTGGCTCTTCCATGCCGGCGGACTCGTTGGCAAGGCATGACGTTGATCGAGGTCATGGTTTCGATTCTCCTGATCACGATCGTCGTCGTGGCGGCGCTGGGGGCTCGCTACGTTGGGGTGAAGCAGGCACGGCGCGCCGACGCCTACAATACGGCGGGCAGGATCGCGCTGCTGCTGCTGGAAGGCTGGCGGAGCACGGGGATCCATTCGGCGTATGACCCGGTGACGAGGTTCAGCGGGCAGATGACGATCACAGACGGGGCCAGCGGACCGGCCGCACCCACGGACCTGGCGTTCACCACACTCAACAACACGTCGTATCACATCGTCCAGGACAATGTGAACTACTATGCGACGCTGGCCTATGTCGATGAGACGGCGGATGATCCGGCGATCCTGCACGTGACCGTTGGCTTTCGGCATCAGTTCGAGGCCGGCGCGCTCGCGGAGACCGACAATTTCGTCCGATTGACGACGTACGATTAGATGCCGATGGCGCATGGACGGAACGCGGCGAAACCGCGAAGCTCGCAGGGGTGCGGACAGGTAAAGACAAGAAGGATGGAACCGCAGAGGACGCAGAGAGGCGCAGAGGGGCGCAGAGATCAGATGAGAGCGATAAGAAGAAAACCACTTTTCTTTTGCTCTGCGTTCTCTGCGTCCTCTGCGGTTAAGAATGAATGGCGGATTGGAGGTTGGAGCGTGGGGCTTCGAGACACGAGATACGAGATACGAGATATGCAGGCGCGGCGCAGGCGCGGCGTCACCCTGGTGGAGCTGTGCGTGGCTATGTTGGCCAGCGCGATTCTGCTGGTCGCCGTGGTCGGCGTGGTGGCCTCGAATCAGAAGGACTACAACCAGACCTACGAGCGGGTGCACGGCCAGCTCGTGCAGGAGGCCTACGTGGCTCGGCGAGTGT
>CBFDBY010000004.1:0-102258 GCA_965603165.1 uncultured Phycisphaerae bacterium | reverse complement strand
AAGAACTGCCAGAACTGGGAGATCTCGCAGGCGAATCCTGAAGAGAGCCGGGCGTTCTCATGCCCGCCGGAGAAGGTGGTGGCTCTGGCGAAGCAGCAGAACTGCCCGTCGATCGCGTATACGTACACCGAGCCGGTCGTCTACTACGAATACACGTACGATACGGCCAAGCTCGCGCACGAGGCGGGCGTGCGCAACGTGCTCGTCACGGCCGGGTATATCAATGAAGAGCCGTGGCGGAAGCTGTTGGAGCATGTCGACGCCGCCAATATCGATTTGAAATCGATCTCCGATGCGTTCTATCGCGACGTGTGTTCCGCCACGCTGAAGCCGATCCAGAATGCGCTGGTGGTCGCCAAGTCGATGGGCGTTCTGGTCGAGGTGACGAACCTGGTGATTCCGACGCTGAATGACAGGCCGGAGGAGTTCCGCGAGTTGTCGCAATGGGTGGGGGCCAACCTTGGCGTCGAGACGCCGCTGCACTTCAGCGGCTTTGCGCCGTTGTATCAGATGCGGCACCTGCCGCCGACTTCGCTGCAAACGCTCGAGATGGCGCGTGACATCGCGATCAGCGAGGGACTCGAAAACGTCTACATCGGCAACCGCAAGACCGAGAAGGGCGAGAACACGTACTGCCCCGAGTGCCGCGATCTGCTCGTTCAGCGGGTTGGCTACACGGTGCAACAGAATCGGCTGCAAGAGGGCAAGTGCCCCGATTGCGGCAGGGAGATTTACGGGGTATGGAAATGACGAGACGAAAGTTCGTGCGGCGGCTCGCCGGTGCGGCGTCGGCGCTGTGCGTCGGGTTGTGCTGGGTCGGGCGCAAGGCCTCGCCGCGTCGAATCGTGCGGGCCGTGCGGCTCGGGAAGTACCCGGGTCGCATTGTGTCGATGAGCGAGATAGGCGGACCATCCAAGTGGAGCGGCTAAGATGAATCATCCAGCCAACCGGCGAACCCTCATTGTTGTCCTTGTTGTTGCGCTGCCTGCGATTCTGTGCGGCGGGCTTGCGGTGGGGCTGCTGCTGGCGCCGGACGCCCGCGGGCCGGCACGGGTCGAAGCCCAGGATCGAGCACCGGCGCCGGAGACGCGCCGGAAGGACGTGCTGAAGTCGTCCTTGGCCGGCACCTGGTACAATGGTGACGCGGATGGGCTGCGGGCGGAGTTGGGGAGCTACTTTGCGAAGGCCGCGGTCGAACCGAACGAGGATATCGTTGCTCTGGTTCTTCCACACGCCGGGTATGCGTATTCCGGGCAGACCGCCGCCTGCGGCGTCAAGTCGCTGGGACGCAGCTACAAACGCGTCGTTGTGATCGGGCCAACGCATGCTTTGCCGATGGAGGATATGTTCAGTGTGCCGCGCGTGACGCACTACGAGACGCCGTTCGGGCAGGTGGCGCTGGATGTGGACTTCATCGAACGGCTATTGAAGTATCCGTTGTTCCGCAATGTGCCATCGGCGCACGCGCAGGAGCACAGCGTCCAGATCGAAGTCCCGCTGCTTCAATACAAGCTTGGCGATTTCGAACTCGTGCCGATCGTGGCGGGGCGGTGCTCGTACGAAACGGTCGCGGAAGCGGCGCAGATCCTCACGAGCCTGATCGACGCGGATACGCTGATCGTGGCGAGCTCCGACTTCACGCATTACGGCCCGCGGTATCAGTACATGCCGTTCAGCAAGGAGATCCCCGAGAACCTCAAGAAGCTGGACATGGGCGCCTACGAGTTCATTGAGAAGGTGGACGCGGCGGGCTTTTTGAAGTACCGGCAGCACACCGGCGCGACGATCTGCGGGTACGTTCCCGTCGCCGTGGTGCTGCAGATGCTGAGCGAGGATGCGGAAGCGACGCTCGTTCAATATACGACCTCCGGCGAGCTGACGGGCGACTACTCGAACTCCGTCAGCTATTTGGCCGTTGCGCTCTGCGGGGCGTGGAGAGACAGCTCGTCGCCTGCCCCCAGCGATAGTCCGCCCTCTTTGACCGGCGAGGACAAGAAGCAGCTTCTCTTGCTCGTGCGTCAGGCGATTCGGTACGGCTTGGAGCATCAGCGAGTGCCGGGGGCCTCAGATTTGGATTTCACACCGGCTCAATCGATGGTGCTGCCCCGGGCGGCTTTCGTCACGTTGAAGAAGAACGGCGAGCTGCGCGGCTGCATCGGCGACATCTTCCCGCAGCGACCGCTGTACAAGTCCGTCATCACGAACGCGATCTACGCCGCGTTCGGCGACCGGCGATTTCAGCCGCTGCAGAAAGAAGAGTACGATCAGATCAAGATCGAGATATCGGCGCTTACGACGCCGTCGCCGGTGGCATCGCCGCACGAGATTCGCATGGGGGTCGATGGCATGGTTCTGAAGAAGGACGGGCGGTCCGCTGTATTTCTGCCGCAGGTCGCGCCCGAGCAGGGCTGGGGCCTGGAGACCACGTTGCAGCATCTGTCGGTGAAGGCGGGACTGCCCCCCGACGCCTGGAAGGAGGGGGCGAGCTTCGAGGTCTTCCAGGCGGATGTTTTCGGTGAAGAGCCATGAGACTCGCCCGCGGCCTGCTGATCGTTGCCTACGGGCTGTTCACCATCGCGGCCCAGACGCTGCTTTTCCGCGAGTTCATCACGGCGTTCGAGGGCAACGACATCAGCGTCGGCATCTTCTTCGGCTCGTGGTTTCTCTGGGTCGGCCTGGGCGCGGTGCTGGTCCGCCGGTGGGACCGCCTCACCGAATCACTGCTGCACCACATTGAGCTGCTGTTCCTGTTGTACGTTCCGGCGTTCGCCGCCCAGCTTCTGCTCATCACGTACGTGCGGGAGTTAGCGGGCGTCGCCTCCTACGATCTGATGTCCGTGCAGACGGTCGTGCTGTGGGCGCTTGTGGTCAACGCCCCGGTGAGTCTCATCACGGGCATGGTGTTTCCCGTCGCGTGCCGATGGATCGAGCAGGCGCGGGCCTTCGCCGTTTCGAGAGTCTACATTCTGGAGGCCGTCGGTAGTTTTGCTGGCGGTTTGGCCGTCACCGTGCTCCTGGCCTGGCACGTGCACCCCGTGCGGGTGTTTCTCGTGCTCGCGGTCGGATTGCTGTCGGCCGTCTTCATTGTGAGTCTCGCGGCACGTCGAAAGGCCGCGCTCGCCATTTCATTGACATTGGCGGTGGTTCTTGCAGCGATTGCTCTGGCCGGCATCGATGGGCGCTTGGCGCAGCGGTTACAGGTCCTGAAGTGGGGCAAGCTGCTTCCTCGCGAGGCGTTCACGGGCGCGTTCCATACGGCCCAGGCCGAATATCTCTATGGCCGGCAGGGCGGGCAGTGGATCGTCATGCGCGACGGTGGCGTGTGCGAGGTCCTGCCGAATGAGGAGGATTCCGGCCGGACCGCTGCGATTGCACTGTGCCAGAATCCACAGGCCCGACGCGTTCTCGTGGTCGGCTCAAGCCTGGCCGTGTGCCGGCGGTTCCTCACACTGCCGCAGGTTGAGGAGGTGGCCTGGACGCATCCCGATCCGGAGTATGTAAGGCGGCTGCCTGAGTTTGTCCCGCGAGAGTTTGCGGTCAACGACAAACGCTTCCGGCCGGTTGCCGATGAGGTTCGCCGGTCTCTCAAGGATGCGGCAGATCGTTTTGACATCGTCGTCATTACTCTGGCCGATACCGGCAGTCTGGCCTTCAACCGCTACTACACGCTCGAGTTCTACGAGCAGGCCAAGACATCGCTTCGCACTGGAGGTGTGCTTGCCGTGAGCATCGCCGGGGGGGAGAACGTCGTGGGCGCGGAGTTAGCTGGTCTCGGGGCCTCCGTCAGGATGACGATGTCGAAGGTGTTCCCAAATCTGGTTCTCGTCCCTGGTGAACAGACGTGGCTGATTGCCTCCGAAGGAGAGGCTCTTACGGGTGACCCGGCGATTCTGCGGGACCGCTTCGCCGCGATTGAAGGCGCGCAAGAGATTTTCCCGCCGACTGGTCTGTTGTCGGTGTATCTGCCCGATCGCGCGGTGCAGACGCTGCAAGCGTATGAGAAGGTCGATCTTCAAGGCCAGCTCCTGGTCAATCGCGACGCGCGCCCGTTGACGCATCTGTATGGGTTGCTTCTCGCGGCCCGGCAATCCGGCGCTTCGGTGACACGATTCGTGAAGCTGCTCGCGGTCGGCGGCTGGCTGCCCTTCATTGTGCCGGTCCTGGTCTTTGCCGCGCTGCGTGTCTGGGCGATGGCACGGCGCGAAGGCGGCGGCAGCGCGTCGAGCTTCGACAACACATTTCTCGTGTTCTCGACCGGCTGGGTCAGCATCGCAATGGTCATCATCCTGATGTACCTCTACGAGACCCACTTCGGCTCGTTGTACCTGCATATCGGAGTCATCTCATCGCTGTTCATGGTCGGTCTGACCGCCGGCGCTCTGGCCACGCGGCGTGTGATCGGGGCGGTGAGGGAGGAGGGGACAGCCGATCCGCATCGCCTGCGCATGCTACTTGTTGTGATCCTGTCGATTCATGCGGTCGTGCTGGCGGCACTTGCGCTGGGCTCTGTCGGCAAGTGGCCAGTGAATCCCGGACACGGCCTGTTCGCGCTTGCGTTCGTACTGTCCGGGCTGTGCTGCGGCGGCTACTGGCCCCTCGCGGCCGCACAGCTTGCCGCCGGAAGTTTCCACCCGGGCGAGGCCGGCAGTCGGCTGGAGACCGCCGACCATCTTGGCGCCTGCGTTGGCGGCTTGGCCACGAGCCTGCTGATGGTTCCCGTGCTTGGGATCCAGGTCTCGCTGCTGGTTCTCATCGGCCTGGTCCTGGCCAATGTCCCGGCCTCCATGGCCGCTTTGCGCAAGCGCGACCCACGCATCGCGACGCGTGAGCAACTCGGATTGCGGCAGGCCGGGTATGTGCTCTTCGGCGCGTGTCTGTGTGTCGTTTTGTGCTCGAATCTGTTAGCGAGGGCCGGCGCGCGCTTGCAGCCGAGTCTGCCCGACTACGCCGTCCAGGCGCTCGCCGGGGAAAGTCCGGTGCGGCAGGCGTCGGCCCCCTTGGACGATGGCGCTCGGCGGGCGAATTACTTCACCATCATGGACGAGCAGCAGCAGTCTGACGGTTATCTCTTCAGTTCGGTGGATTTCGCGCCGGACGTCCGGGGCTTCGGCGGCCGGTTCAATCTGGCCGTCCGCGTGGATGCGTCAGGCGCGCTCGTGGATTTCTTCGTCGTGCGGTCCAATGAAACGCCGTCCTATCTCGATCTGCTCGCGTGGTGGCTCGACTCGCTCAAGGGAAAGGCCCTTTTCGACCGTGAGCCCTTTGCGGGCGTCGATTCCGTCTCGGGGGCGACCGTCAGTTCCGAAGCGATTGTCGAGGCGCTGCAAGAGTCCGGCCGGCGATTCGCAGCCGATGTGTTGGGCCGAATGCCCCTTGTGGGTGACGCCTCGGTTGAAGCAGCGCGTTCGCGGCCGGCCTATCTTCCAAATGCGGCGGCCTTGTATCTGATTGCTGCTTTCGTCCTAGCTTTCATCGTGTCACATCGCGGCGGCTTTCGCAGTCGGCTCGTCGCATTGGTGCTGACATTCATTGCGGGCGGGATCGTCCTGAATGCGCAGTACTCCAGCGAGCAGATCGCAACACTGATGTCTTTCGACGCCCCGGTCGTCAAATTGTCGGGTGTGTTCCTTCTCGTCGTGGGTGTGCCCGTGGTCGTGCTGCTGTTCGGCAATCTCTACTGCGGCTACGTCTGTCCGTTCGGAGCGGCACAGGAGCTGCTGGGGTACGTCGTGCCGCGACGGTTTCGACCGGATCCGAGCCGCGGCGAGATGCGAGCCGCTCGTTTCGTGAAGTACGTCGTGCTTGTCGTCCTGGTGGTCGCGTTCTTTGTCTCGCTCGACCGGCGGACCTTGGCGGGCGATCCGCTCTCGTCGGTCTTCGGCTTGCGATCCGGGTTATCGAATTGGCCGGCGTGGATGTGGGGCGTCGCGGCAATGGCCCTGGTCGGTTCTCTGTTCTACCGCCGCTTCTGGTGCCGCTACCTCTGTCCCGTAGGGGCGTTCCTGTCGCTGCTGAATCACGCTCGACCGCTACGGCGCCTGGTGCCGGCGAAATGGTTCGGCAAGTGCGAGTTCGGACTGACGGCGTCGGATCATCTCGATTGTCTGTACTGCGACCGATGCCGCCATCCGGCGACACAGGCCGGGACCGCGTCATCGGGGAAATCCGAGCGCGCCCCCTTCGCGCGGCCGCTGGTCTTCGGCGCGGTGCTGGTTGGACTGTTCGTGGCGTCTCTGGCGGTGAGCCAGTTCCGGCAGGTCATGCCGTTGATCCTGGAAGAGCCGGTCGCGACGGTCGGCGCCGGCGGCGAGCCGCGGGATGTGGACGTCAAGCAGATCCGCACGCTGATCGACCAGGGCCGCCTGTCGGACAGGAAGGCTGAGCATTACCGCGAGATCGAGTGACGGCCGCACCGCCGGTCAGCGGCGGAAGATACGGATGAGCCAGAGGATCAACGTCAGCAGGATCGAGAGGATGATGCACGTAGTCAGCGGGAAGTAGACACGCCAGTTGCGGCCGCCAAGCTCGAAGTCGCCAGGCAGGCGGAACAGCCCGATCTTGCCGAGCAGAATCAGCAGCACGCCAACCACGATGAGCAGCGCGCCGAGCGCCACGAGCCATTTGCCAAGTTGCTGAGGTCCAAATTCCATAGGGATTTGCTATTTGCGATTTTCCATTTGCTATTTGCCTGCTTGCCGCGCACAACAAATAGTAAATCGTCCGGAACAGACTGTAAATTGAAAACGGGGTTCGTGATGAGTAGCCGGAACTGTGAGATTCGGATCGGCACTTCCGGGTGGCACTACGACCACTGGATCGGTCCGTTCTATCCGAAGGGCTTGCCCAAAGACCAGTGGCTGGAGCACTACGCCCGGCATTTCGATACGGTCGAAATCAATAACACGTTCTATCATTTGCCGCGGGCCCAGACGATGGAGCGCTGGCACGACCACGTGCCGGCCGGATTCGTGTACGCCGTCAAGGCCAGTCGCTATATCACACACGTCAAGAAGCTCAACGATCCGGAGGAGTCAATCGGGCGATTCTTCGAGCTGGCGGAATTGTTGAAGCGCCGGCTTGGCCCGATCCTTTACCAGTTGCCGCCGAACCTGCACAAAGATCTCGAGAAACTCGATGCGTTTCTCAAGGTCCTGCCGAAGCGCAACCATGCTGTGTTCGAGTTTCGTCACAAGAGCTGGTACGAGCAGGACACATTCGACCTGCTGAACCGCCACGGCGTTGCGCTGTGCGTGCACGACATGGGGAAGGCCGCCCCGCCGCGGGTCGTCACAGGTCGGATGGTCTATGTCCGCTTCCACGGCACGAGCGGCCGCTACGCTGGCAGCTATCCCGATTCCATGCTCCGGGAATGGGCCGACTGGATGAAGGCTCAGACGAAGGACGTTGCCGCTATCTACGCCTACTTCAACAACGACATCTCCGGGCACGCCATTCGCAACGCCGAGACGCTCAGAGAAGTCATGGACCTTGACTAAGCCAGAAGCAGAATCCGTGTCGAGACGCGATCGTCGCCATCACGGCCGGGAGCCCGGAAATACGTACTTTCCACAATTGACCGGGCCTGGCGTTGGGAGTATACTGGATGTTTGTAGGATCGGGTGCCACGGTCTGTACTCTGTTGGAGACGCGGAGATGGTTGCTTCGGCACTTGCGGATATCAGAGACGTCGTCAATTGGCTCAAGCATATCGAAGGTCGAGTGGGCGGTCTGTACGCGAGAGCGGCCGCGGTCTGCACAGAGGACGCGTCTTTCTCCCACTTTCTGGCCGAGTTGGCGGAAGAGGAAGAAACGCACGCCGGCTTCATGTCGGCGGCGTCGGAGACGCTCCATCATGCCGGCTATCGACCTGCTCTGGACATTGTGCTGGACAGCCGGACAAGGAGTGACATTGAGAGCATTCTGGATCGCTTTGAGCGTTTCCTGGCCAGGACTCGGGTCTCCAAGAAGGACGTGATCGAGTACATGGCGCGAGCCGAGTCCTCAGAGCTCAATCCCATTTTCCTCTATGTGTCCGACGAATACCGCAGATCGAGCCGGGAAGGGGAGCGAATGACCGGCGAGGTTCAGAGGCATCTGCTTCGTATCCAGAATTTCATCGACGAGCTTCCCCGCGATCTGAGACCTTCCGTTGACGTGAGCACCCTGCCCTTTGTGGGGGAAATCAGGTTCCTCGTCCTGGACGACCATGGGGGCTTGCGGAAGCTCTTGGCCTCGCTGCTGGCGCGCCGAGGCGCCGTGGATACGGCGACGGAGGGCCATGAAGGTCTGGACAGGCTGAGAGAGCATTTCCACGATGTGATCGTTTCAGATATCCAGATGCCGGGCATGGATGGGTTTGAATTCTACCGGCGGGCGATCGAGTATGACGATCATCTCAAGGGGCGATTTCTGTTCTACTCGGGCGACTTGAACCCGGAAAGGGAGACCTATCTCCAAAAGAATGAGTTGCGTTTTCTGCGAAAGCCCTTCGACCTGCATGAGTTCACGAAGGCCATCGACCAGATTTTGAGCGGCGACGCGTGACTTCGGATGAGGCCTGACGGCTCTTCGCATGTGGGCTTGTCGTCACGTGGCGCCAGCCACCAGTCAGTCGAGCACATTCAGACCCCGTGCAAGAGCATAGCGGCGCGGATCGGCAAGCTCGTCGGCGGTGGGCCGGCGGTTGATCTGTTGGTGCAGGTGGGCCTGGTGGCAGGGTCGGTACTGGTCCATGATGTTGATCGTAGTGTGCGGGTCAATCTCGCGCGCCAGGAAGTCGACGATCTTGAGGCTACCTGCGAGGTTTTCGGGCAGAACAAGGTGGCGGACCAGCAGGCCCCGGGTCGCCAAGCCGTTCTCGATCTGCAGGTCTCCGACTTGGCGGTGCATTTCCTTAACGGCGGCGGCGTTGTGCGCGGGGTAGTCCTTGGCGGCCGACAACTCGTCGGCCACGCCGGCATCGGCGTACTTCATATCCGGCATGTAGATGTCGATCAGGCCTTCGAGCAGTCGAAGGGTCTCGACCGAATCGTAGCCGCCGGAATTGTAGACGGTTGGGAGGGTCAGCCCGCCATCCCGGGCCAGTTCGATGGCGGCCGCGATGGGGGCGGCCAGATGGCTGGGCGTCACGAAATTGATGTTGGAACAGCCCATTCGCTGCAAGTCCAGCATGACGCGAGCCAATGGCTCGACACTGGTGGTCCGGCCGGCCCGGTGCTGGCTGATATCGTAGTTCTGGCAGAAGACGCAATGCAGATTGCAGCCTGCAAAGAAGATCGTGCCGGAGCCGCCCGCGCCGACCAGGACGCTCTCTTCGCCGAAATGCGGCCCCACCGAACTGACGACCGGCTCACTGCCGATCCCACAAGAGCCGCTCTCGCCCCGGCGGCGGCGGGCCCGGCAGTTCCGCGGACAGAGCCCGCATGGGTCCATTCGATCCCAGAGTTTCCCGACGTTCTCGCTAAATGAGCTAAGGTCAGTCATGGCAACCACTTACGTGATCAGGGCCGGCGTTGCGATCCACTCGATGCGCCAGCGGTTATCGGCTGTCCGTTCGAGACAGACCACGCCGGCGTTGCGGAAAGCGACGACCTCGCCGGATTCATAGCCGGTCAGCAGCAAGGAGGTCAATTTTCTCAGATACGGCAGGTGGCCGACGATCATCGTGTCCTCTGTGGCTACAGCGAGTTCATCCCTGAGCGGGGCGACATTGTCGTTTGGGCCGAGACCCTCCCGGGCGGCCGGTTCTTGGCCGACAGCGAAGGCTTGAGCGTAGATTTCCGCCGTCTGGCGGGCCCGGGTCTTGCCGCTGTGCCGGATTCGATCAACCGTAAGCTCCAGTGGCATAAGGAGATGCGCGATTCTGTGCACTTCCTGCCGGCCTTCCTGCGTCAGAGGCCGGTCCGGATCCTGCTCGCTCGGCATCGCTTTGCCGTGTTGGGCCAAGTACAGTTTCATCTGAGTCTCCATGATTTGAGCTGCTCTTGCCTCGACGCGGCATCGTTGCGGCGCCCGGCATATCTTGAGTAAGCCCGTCGTTTCCAGTATACTGACGACACAGCCCTCTCAGGGTCAAGATTATGCAGGAAAACACGCAGGTGACAGAACAGAAAGACGCCTCGGCGCATCTAAGGAACAAAGAGGCCGTTGTGAAGCAGGGAGTGCGGATGCCGGCAGAAGAGGAAGGATCGCTGGCGGGACGGCTTCGGCACGGCGACCGGATGGCGGCCGAGGAGCTTGTAGACCGCTATTACGAGCGGGTGTATCTGTTCATGCGTGCCATGGGCCACGACCGCCAGATGAGCGAGGACCTGACGCAGGAGACGTTCCTGCGGGCTTGGTATCACATCGGCCAGTTGCGGGACGGCAAAGCCTTGAATGGCTGGCTGTTTCGTATCGCCGGCAACGTGTCCAGGCTGCATCGGCGCAGGCACAAGGGCAAGACGAGCGTCAGTCTTGAGGGCGTAGAACCGCCGGCGAGCGGCGTGGATGGCTCGCAACGGGCCGGCGAACGCGAGCGGTTTGACCGGTTGCATGAGGCCGTCGCCCGGTTGCCCTGGAAGCTCCGGCAGGCGATTGCGCTCCATTATATGGACCAGTTGACGATCGCCGAGGCGGCCGAGGCCGCCAGGGTCCGCCAGGGAACGTTGAAGAGCCGCCTGAATCGCGGCTTGGAGGCCTTGCGAAGAGAATTGCCCGACGAGTGAGACACAGCCGCCGGACATCGTCGCTGAGAAACAGGAGGTATGGAGCAGTCATGGGAACGCACAGAATCGAAGATCTCCTGAGGACCCTGGGGCAGCGTCGAATCGAGCGTCCCCGGCCGGAGCTTGGCCAGGAAATCAAGAATCGGATCCCTCACCGACTCATTCCACACCGGATGGACACGATGAGTATCATCATCGACCTTCGGGTCAGCCGGCTGGCCGCGGCGGCGGCGATTATCCTTGTCGTACTCGTCATCGGCAGTTGCTTTGGCGGCCGAGACACCGTCAGCCGACGGATGTACGAGGACGGCAAGCTGTTCCTGCGATACGCGCTCGCCGGAGACGACGCCTGCAAGGCCCAGGTCCTGGGCAACCTGGCCGGATTCCGCGATGACCTCGAAGCCCAGGGCCGGCAGGTCGTCTACTATGGTGACACAGTCGATGTCAGCAGCAAGTATGCCATCGTGATGTACTGGAGGTTGTCGGACGACAAGTACGGCGTGATCCTGGGGGATCTATCCGCGCGTACCGTTTCGGCCAAGACCCTTATTACCCTCCAAAACCACATGCTCCTGGAGAAGAAGAAATAGGGGGCACACGCCACAATCGCAGCCGATGTTTCTGCCTTGCGGGAGGGGGCTCTGTCTGATAGAATAGGGGAGATGTCCAGGTGATCGTGGGTGCTCGTCAATGTTACAGTGATTCAAGGGGGATTCTTGTGGTCAGACGTAGAGGGTTTACGCTGATTGAACTGCTGGTGGTCATTGCCATCATCGCATTGCTGATGTCCATCATGATGCCGGCGCTCGGCCGCGTCAAAAGGCAGGCACAGTCCGTCGCGTGTATGTCCCGCCTCAAGAGCTGGGGCCTGTTGTATAAGCTCTACACGGACGACAATAACGGGTACTTCAACGAGGGGCAGGGCTACAACCACCACACGCAAAACGCAGGGAAGCCCGGTTCGTATGGCCTCTGGATGAACGCGTTGCGCCCCTATTACAAGGACGATAAGATGCTATTCTGTCCCACGGCCACTCGGGTCGTGTTGCATGGCGGTGACTGGGGGACCTACAAGGCCTGGCAGGAAACGTTCGCCAATCGCTACCCGACTCAAGGGGAGGGATCGGATAAAGCCTTCACCAGCAGCTACGGCGCCAATAACTGGACCGACTACATGCTCAGAGACCGCAACGGAGGGCGCTTGGTCCAGTTCTTCTGGAAGAGCACCCAAGGCCTGAAGAATGCCAACCGGATTCCTCTGTTTGGGGATTCGACGTGGCACGATGGATGGCCGCAGCAGACAGACACTCCGGTGACGAACCCATTGGACTTCCTGGTTGGCGATCAAGGCACGAGCGGCGAGATGAACCACTTCTGCATCGATCGCCATAACGGCTGGACGAATCTCGCGTTCTGCGACTGGTCGGTCCGGCACGTCGGGCTCAAGGAACTCTGGACGTTGAAGTGGCACCGCGAGTTCGAAACGAATGGCCCGTGGACGAGGGCCGGCGGCGTGGCCCCCACCGACTGGCCCCAGTGGCTGCGGAAGTACAGGGACTATTAGCCGTCCCTCACGGCCGACCCCCCAAAGGCATGGCAGAGGTGAAGATGTCGGATGATACGGCACATCCCAAGAAGCCGCGGTCGACAGTATGGCCAACGGCAAATGGTGAGTCGTCAACCGTAAACTCTTTCGGTTTCACGCTGATCGAGTTGCTGGTGGTCATCGCGATCATCGCGTTGCTGATGGCGATCATGATGCCGGCGCTGCAACGGGTGAAGAAGCAGGCTCGGGCCGTGGCGTGCCAGTCGAACCTCAAGCAATGGGGCCTGATCTTCTCGATGTACACGGACTACAACGACGGCCTGTTCCTCGCTGGCAATCACCACGACAATCATGTCGCGCAATGGCACCGGGCCCTCAAGGAACACTACCAGGAGAAGATGATCAACTTCTGCCCGAGCGCGATTCGCAACCGCGTGGAGAAGGCGGGCGGAACGGCCGGCAACGCGACCTGGAATTACCTGGCCGGCGGAACGTTCTACGCATGGGGGCAGAACAACGGCGATTCCTTCAGCGGTGGCAGCTACGCGGTCAATAGCTGGGCGACGAACCCCCCGGACGATAAGGCGTCCGGGCCTCCGGAGAATTTCTGGCGGACGCCCAACGTGCCGGGCGGGGCGAGAATCCCGCTGTTCATGGACAGTACGTGGATCGACGGCTGGCCCGGAGAGCACGACATGCCCCCGCAGTACTTCGACGACATGGGCAGCAGCATGAGCCGGTACTGCATCGACCGCCACCAGGGCGGCACGAACTGCATCTTTCTGGACTGGTCGATTCGCAAGATCGGTTGCAAGGAGATCTGGACCTTCAGGTGGCACCGCAACTTCAAGACGGACAACGAATGGACGTCCGCCGGCGGCGTCACCCACGCTGACTGGCCCCCCTGGATGGAGCATCTGAAGGATTACTGAACGCGGTCTGCCGATTCCCGCCTGACGGCTCCGCGCACGCCTGCTGTGACTGCCCGGTGAACAGGGCCCGCCCGATCCTATTACCCGATGGGTTGCAGGCTCATGATCGTGGTGTTCGACCATTCTGATTAGAATGACGGCTGAATCAATGGGCGGAAGCGTTGAAATCCGACTGCGTGTTGATGTATCATGGGATAGCGTAGTGTGCAGACGTGCTGTTCATGAACTCATAGGGGGATGTCGGGACATGCAAGAGCAAAGGGCAGAAAGCGTGCGGTCCATCACATTTCGCGTTGTGCTGGCTGTTGTTCTCAGTCCAACGACGCGACTGGCGGCCCGTCAGGAGAAGCCAACGCCACCCCAGGATGACAGGGCCCATGCGGCCAGCCGTCGGTTGACGGCGAAAGAGCAGTTGGGCAAAGAGCTCTTCTTCGACAAGGATCTCTCCACACCGGCGGGGCAGGCGTGCGCCGATTGTCATTCCGCCGAGACCGGTTTTGGCCAACCCGATGTCGAGCTGCCGGTCTCCCGCGGCGTGCACCCGGACCGATTCGGCAACCGCAATGATTTGATTGCCGCCTATGCGGCATTCAGTCCCCCATTGCACTACGACGCCAATGAGGGGCACTACGTGGGCGGATTGTTCTGGGATGGGCGAGCCGCTGATCTGGAGGAACAGGCCAAGCTCCCATTCCTCAATCCTCTCGAGATGGCGAACCCGGATGCCGCGGCGGTCGTCGCCAAGGTGCAGCAGTCATCCTACGTCGAACTCTTTCGGGAGGTGTTTGGGCCGGAGGCGTTTGCCGATCCCAATCGAGCGTTTGATTTCGTGGCCGACGCGATTGCCGCGTACGAACGCACACACGAACTGAATCCGTTCAGCTCCAAGTACGACCTCTTTCTACAGGGGAAAGTGAAGTTGACCGACCAGGAGAGGCGGGGGTTGGCCTCGTTCGAAGACGAGGAGAAAGCGATGTGCGCGGAGTGCCACCCCAGCAGTCCTGGTCTGAATCAAGAGCCCCCGTTGTTCACAGACTTCACGTACGACAATCTTGGCGTGCCGAAGAACCCGGAGAATCCCTATTACTACCTGCCGAAGTCACTCAATCCCGACGGCGAGCAGTTCGTAGACTTGGGTCTGGGCGGTACCGTGGAGAAGCTTGAGGAGAACGGCAAGTTCAAAGTCCCCACCCTTCGAAACGTCGCCGTGACCGCTCCCTACATGCACAATGGTATCTTCAAGACCCTCCGGCAGGTTGTGGTATTCTACAACACGCGCGATATCGGCCCCTGGCCCGCACCGGAGGTGCCTCGGAACGTCAACCGCGAGGAGTTGGGTGACCTCGGTTTGACCGAGCAGGAAGTGGATGACATCGTTGCGTTCCTCCGCACACTCACGGACGGCTATGCGCCGGAGGCGGTGTCTCAGTGACGTTCAATTGGTGATTGTCGTGGCTTGCTCGATTCGTCTGATGATCTCGCCGGCCTCGGTGGGGTCGGAGATGTGCGCGTCGAAACCATTCTGGAGCAGGGCGGCGACCTCCTGGCGGCTCAGGTGGTTGGCCAACGCGACGATCTTGACGGCGGCGAACTCTTCGATGGTGCGGATGTTCTTGCACAAGCCGTGAGCGTCAATCCCATTGGTGGACAGGTTGATCAGGACGATGTGGGGCGAGAACTTCTGGAGGGCCGCTCCGGTCTCGAAGCCGCTGCGTGCGACGTGAATCTCGTAGTCTCCTTTGGTCTTCAGGTCCTCGATCAGGTCCGGCGTCGAGTCGGCACTGCCGTCGACGATCAGGACTCGCACCCTTCCGACCGGCAGGGCCTCCGTTGGGATGTTGTTGGCCTTCATGAAGCGGACGAGTTCGTTCAGCGGGATGCGGCGGTCCTTGCTGCCCGGAATGCGATACCCTCGAAGCTGCCCGGAATCGAACCATTTGGAAACCGTCCGCGGTGCGACATTGCAGATTCTCGCGACATCACCCGTCGTCAGTACGTTCTTGCCTTTTGCCATCGTATGATTCCCGTATCAATGCACTTGTGCTACATCCCTTTTTCGGCTTGAACGGAGCGGGGATTTAGCCGTCTATGCGGAATTCGCATTCGAAACACGGTCGAGAAGCCCTTTTGTAGCGACAGGTCCCATAAGCTCGCCCGGCATGATGCAGAATGATGGGGCCGGCCTCCACAGCGGGCGATGTGATGAAAAGGGTTTCCCGGGTGTCGCACACGGCTTACAATGCCCCTTTCGGCAGTGGTGCCGACTGTGCAGGAAGGAAAATACCATGCGGATACCGTTGTCCCGGCCCGACATCACGGAGCGTGAGATCGAGCGCGTTGTCGATGTGCTTCGCACGCCGAACCTCTCGCTCGGGCCGGTCCTGCAGGAGTTCGAGCAAGCGTTCGCCTCCTATCTCGGTCGCCGGCGGGCGGTCGCGATCAACAGCGGAACGAGCGGCCTGTTCCTGACCCTGCTGTCCCTCGGGATCGGCGAAGGGGACGAGGTGATCACGACGCCCTTCACGTTCATTGCCTCCGCCACGCCGATTATGATGACCGGGGCGCGGCCCGTTTTTGTGGACATCGACGGCACAAGCCTGAACATGGCCCCGGATCGGATCGAAGCCGCTGTGACCAGCCGGACGAAGGCCATCCTTGCGGTGGAGGTATTCGGAAATCCCTGGGGGATGGATGCGGTCTGCGAGATCGCCGAGCGGCGTCACCTGCCGTTGGTGGAGGATAGCTGCGAGGCGTTGGGCTCGGCCCTGCACGGCCGCAAGGCCGGCACGTTCGGCACGGCCAGTGTCTTCGGCTTCTATCCGAACAAGCAGATTACCACCGGCGAGGGGGGCATGATTGTTACGGACGATGACGGCCTGGCGGATCTGTGTGTTTCGCTCCGCAACCAGGGCCGCGGCGCCGGAGGCGGCTGGCTGGCCCACGAGCGCCTGGGCTACAACTTTCGCCTCAGCGACATCAATTGCGCTCTCGGGATCGTGCAGTTATCGCGTCTGGAGGAGATCAAGGCCAAGAGGCGGCAGGTGGCGGCATGGTATCAGGAGCTGTTGGCGCTGGACGATCGACTCGTGGTGCCGCAGGAGCCGGATGGCTGCGAGATGAGCTGGTTCGTGTTTGTGGTGCAATTGGCCGAGCCGCTGGGACGCGAGGTTCGCGACGCAGTGCTCGAGGAAATGAGCCGGCAGAGCATTCAGGTGGGCAACTACTTTCCGCCCGTGCATCTGCAACCATTTATCGTCGAGCGCCACGGATGCCGCCGAGGCGATTTTCCCATAACGGAGTCCGTAAGCGAGCGGACCATAGCACTGCCGTTCCACAATCATCTCACCCAGGACGAGGTGGCCATCGTCTGCGGTACCCTCCGCGGCGTACTCGATGCGCGCCTGCGGCGCTGACGCGATGCGCCGATAATCCCCAACGAGACAGACAGACAACTCGGCCGGGCCTCCCAACTGGTCGCGGCGGACGTTTGGCATGTCCGAATTCCTATCGTATGGTTTGAGTAGTAGGAGATCACATACAAGGGCCGGAAGGCCAGCCGAAGACATCCTGCGAAGGAAGGGGAACCACCGTTACCATGGGCTGGAGAACCAAATTTGTTTTTCTGCTGATCGTGTATTTTTCCGGCTTCGCAACGGCGATCTACTGCCTGGGGCCGACGCCCGAGCAGGACGCGGATTCGACGGTGCAGGTGGCGGACGTGCGCTCGGCACTGAAGTCGGAGGAACTCGCCAAATCGGTCAACTCGGGGATGCACAAATGCATCGCGTTCGGCAAGGAGGCGGCCTTCGAGGCGGCCCGGCTGTTACGGGAGAAGATCGATGAGGCACAATCGTCATCGGACGGATAATCGCGGACGACATCTACCTCGCCGAGGAGGGCTGCAAACGGCTCCGGTTGCGGACAGGCCGGGGTCGGGAAGAAGGGGGGAAGTTGCCCGTAGGAATGACTTGGCCGCGGGTCGGCATTAGCCCGCGGCCATTCCTATTTGTCCGCCGCATTCGTCAATGCCGCTATAGGGACATCTCGATCGCCCCGGTCTCATTCGGGTCGAGCGTCTCGACGTTCGTGAGAATCCTGACGCGATTCGTGCCCGGTTCACCCACCTTTAGCGTGTACGTCGCACGCTTGAAGACCTTCGGGCGAAACCGTGTGCCATTGATCCGCAGCGTGTAGACGATCTCGCTTGTCTCCTCATCGATCACCTGGACGATGGGATTCACCATGCCGCTGATCGCGAGCGTCGGCAGGAAGCCCACGGGCTGTCGGGCGTAGTTGTCGAGCTGGTCGATCGTTCGCGGCCAGCCAGGGTACGGCTTCACGTCCGCCGCGGTGATATCCACGTTGCGCGGCCAGCATTCCATGGTGATCTTCCGCGTTTTCCTGTTGAACTTGACGAGGCCGAAGCCCGCGGCCCGCGTGGTCAGCTTGTCGTGATTTTCTTCGGGGTCCGGATTGGCCACCGCCAGCATGGTGATCTTATTGTCCAGGCCGTCCTCGAACTCGCCGAGGTATTTGGGCATTCCCGGCTCGCGATTCCTGCCTTCTTCGAGCGGCGCCCACCATCGCAGATACAGATTGGCGATGGACGGGACGCAGAACGAATAGCACGAGTCGTTCCAGTCGTTGACGCCGTGGTGGATGATCGTAGCCAAGTGCTGATCGCCGGCGATGTGCAATGCGAAGGCCTTGCGCATCTCGATGAGGGCTTTGTCGCGGCCGGTCTGCGGCCAGCCGTTCGAGTCGAGATCGACGTATAGCCGGTTGTTGCGCGAGCCGTGCAGGTGGGCGCCGCCGGCGAAGATGGTCTGCGAGAGCACCGCCTTCATCTCGCAGTCGTGCCAGTCGGCCGCCCATTGTCGGAGGAAGGCAAGCTGACGCTCGCCGAGCAACTGGGCCTCCGGTACATCCAATGCCCGCGGGTCGTAGTCGGCCACGGCGATGTGGTCCGGGCGCTTGGGCCGCCAGTCGTCGGCGGGCAGGACGCTGTCCGGGCCCGTCTTGAATTTGCGGTCCTCGATGATCGCGAAGCTGATGCGACCGAGCGTCAGGCTGGTGTAATACACGCCGATGCCTCGCTCGATGGGTGTGGGATCGAACGGGTCGGGCAGATGGCTGGTCTGCGCCCGCTCAACCTCCTGGACGTATTCGACCGGCTTGAAGTAGCCGCCGTCGTCACCCGCCGACCGCAGCGCCTTCTTGCCGCCCTGGCCCCATAGGTTCGGGTGGCCGACGTCGTGATCGTCCGGAATGGTGACGGTGGGCGTGTTGCGAATCAACTCGCCGAAGTCGCGTCCGAAGCGAAGCCAGTAGGCATAGTGGCGGTTGTGGTCGTAGACCTGGTCGCCGGAGAAGAACAGCAGGTCCGGCCGGACTTTCGTGAGATTGTTGATGATGTCGGTCTTGGGGATGTTGCCGCCATGGCCGGGGTAGATGGAGTTGCCCGTAAACGCGGCCACCACGATCACGTCCTTGTCGACCGGGTCCTTGCGAATAATACCCGAGTACTCGGCCGCTTCGCCGTGCCGCAGCCGGTACTCGACATCCTTCGTCGAGCCCCACTGTTCCACGCGGAAATGCGCCGTCCAGCCCCGCTCGATCACCGCCGATTCCGCGATTTGCCGCCAGCCATCGTCCCGCTTGATCTCAAGCCGAACCGTTCGCTCCTCGCCCTCCCGGAGCGGATAAAGCTGCGCCGTCATCTTCATGATGTCGTTGTGCACGGTATACAGCGCGAAGCCAATCACCTTGTCCCGCGAAACGTCGGGAATCTCCAGCAGCTTGTTCCTCTGCGCCATCCCGATGCTTGTGATCGCCAGCAGCAGAAATACTCCTATAGGCGCTTTGTTCATTTGTCTCTCCTTGACCGTGGACGTTGACGGCCCAACATAGAAAGAATCGGTCTGTTATTGACGACAAAGAATAGGATAGCCCGATCGATGCGTGTTTTCAACGCCGAAGTGGGTCAAAACCGGGGTGTTGAGCAGACGGGCAGGAGAGTGCCGCCGGTGTTGTTGTAGACCCATGTCAACAGGATCGCCGCCGGGATAACGGCGGATGTATGAAAAGATCGCACGAGAAAGCCGGAAATGTTATGATGCCTCGCTTTGAAACCGGTCTGGGACGAAGGAGATAGGTGTGAAGTATGGATTGATTTTCGACGTGGACGGCCTGATTGCCAATACGGAGCCGTTGAATGCCCGGGTCACGATTCGGGTCTTGGACGAGATGTTCGGCCTGCAAGGCGTCCGGCCGGAAGACTTCACGGCCGGCTTCGGCAGGGGGGCCGAGGCATTCGTCAAGGCCGGGGCCGCCGTCCACGGCCTGGAACTGACCGATGAGCAGGCGCACGCCGCCGCCGAAATCCGCGAGCAGTACTTGACGGAGGCCGTACGCGATGAGGGTCTGCCCACATTCCCCGGCGTCCTGGACCTGATCCACCAAGCCCTGAGGGAAGACGGATGTCGGCTGGCTATCGCGACCAGTGCCACGCGGGAACTGTCCGAGGCGATTCTCGAAGCGGCGAAGGTGCCGTATCAGCAGATGGTCTACATCAGCGGTAGTGATGTCACGAAGAAAAAGCCGGACCCGCAGATCTTCCTGATTGCTATCCGCCGAATGGGCATGGAGCCCGCCCGGTGCGTTGTGTTCGAGGACGCCCCGAGCGGCGTCCAGGCCGCGAAGGCGGCGGGCGCCCGCTGCGTTGCCGTGACCAATACGGTACGCCCCGGGGAGCTTTCGGGGGCCGACCTGATCTGCGATTCTCTCGAAGAGATCGGCATCCGGACCGTTCGAGAGCTGCTTGAGTAGCGCCGCCCAACCTGCGACCGCTTCGGCTCCTCGGGCGTCCCGTGCTACAAAAACTCACCAACTGGAGACTTCTTCCAGGTCGTCGTGCGATCCACACATAAGTCATTTCACTGCAGTGAGTTACATTGGCCATAGAGATTGCGTTTTTCGCATCTGGGATACCAGCGGCCAGGGAGATGTGCCTCGCGGTGAGCGGAAAGGATTCCCGCCGCCGGTTGAGGGGCGGTGGGGGCACGAATTGCCGCTGGCACCCTTCCAAGCGTCAAACGCAATGGGTTTGGGCTGGGGGTAGAGCCGGGCTATTCTATGGGCGTCGCGCCGGGGGTGAGGATTCTCTCGCAAGATTCAAGCATTGTGGAAGGCGTCTTCTCTTGCCGAATGTATTGATTTGCCCGACGTTCTGGCGTATCATCTACGATGTCGGCAAAGGTACTCTGGATCTTGTGAGTGGGCAAGATGCAACGAGATGGCAGTGATAGTAGACAGTCGTTCATCCGAAGAAGGGAAGGCGCAACCATGAGAAGTCGCTGTTATATGATGTGGTGGGTCATGATGGTCTCTGTGATGTCGGTTTGCAGCCTGGCCGTTGCAGAGGGCATCGATGTGATGGCTCTGACGCAGGAAACGCAGAGGATGTCTCAGAAGCCGGATGAGATGACCCTGGTGTGGTGGATTCCCGAGGAGTTCTGGGCGGCCAGTTTCGCTCAGACGCCGGACATGACGGCCGCACAGACGGAGGAATTCCTCAAGGTCGTCCGGCCGTACACGATGATGGCCGTGGTGGATGGCACGATGGGCGCCTTCGGCGGGATCACCTATAAGTCCGAAGAGTACATTCGCACCAATACGCGACTCGTGGACGCCCGGGGCAAATTGTATCCGCCCCACAAGGCCGATCAGGTGGACGCCGATACGAAGAACATGCTCCAGATGATCAAACCGATGCTCGCCAACATGCTCGGGCCGATGGGCCAGAACATGCATTTCCTCTTGTTCCCGGCCAAGACCGAGGAGGGGGTCCGAATTGCCAACGCCAAGAAGAAGGGCCGGTTCGCGGTCAAGCTGGACGACAGGCAGTTCAAGTGGCGACTGCCTCTCGACGCCTTGCTTCCCGCCAAAGTCTGCACGGGTTGCGGCGAGCAGTGCAAGGGCTCCTGGAACTTCTGCCCCTGGTGCGGCACGAAACTCCCGGAAAAGTAGAGGGCAACAGATGCCTAATATCACGATCGAAGGACCCGTTCTCGAAGATGTAGGCCGGAAGCGAAAGCTTGTTGAAGAGATGACGGATGCTGCCGCCAGAGCGTACGATCTGCCACGCGAGGCAATCGTCGTTCTCATCAAAGAGAATCCCCCTGAAAACGTGGGCGTGGCCGGAAGACTGATCATCGACAGAACGTAATCGGCGAGCCAGCTCCTGCGAGTAGCTGCCGACATTCCGGAAGATGGCGCCCGAGAACTCACTGTGCGCACCAACCGCCGACTCATGGATAGAACAGGTCTTAGGGCGACATCAAGGGAATACCTGGTGGTGTCTTATGCGAACCCCAACGAGGATTCTCGCATCTCATGCCAGTCCATCTGACTATTGTTAGCCATATGCCCGAACCGTCCAAATGAACCGGAGTTTGAAATGATCATAAGAAAAGAAACGGCGGCGGATATTGAGGCAATCACCCAAGTCACCATAGCTGCCTTCAGGACGCTGGCAATCAGCCAACACACGGAGCAATTCATCATACGTGCATTACGTGACGCAGGTGCGCTGACTCTCTCGCTTGTGGCGGAAATTGATGGACGAGTGGTCGGACATATTGCCTTCTCGCCTGTGACAATTTCTGACGGCTCAACGGGCTGGTACGGCCTCGGCCCGGTCTCCGTATTGCCGGAGTATCACAAGCAAGGCATTGGGAAAGCACTGATCGGCGAAGGGTTGTCTTTGCTGAGAGAGCTGGGCGGCCAGGGTTGCGCTCTGGTGGGGGACCCGGACTACTATAAGCGGCTCGGTTTTCGGAATTATCCACAACTCGTTCACGAAGGAATCCCGCAAGAGGTCTTCCTGGCCTTACCGTTTACCGAAAAGGTCCCACAAGGGATCGTCGAGTTTCATGAGGGCTTCTCGGCAAAAGGCTAACAGACCGGCGGCGCCTGCAAGTGGATCTTCGAGAGTGAGCGTCGGCTTCCGAATTGCCTGGCCAATGCCGCGCTGCCCCTCACCGGCATTCGCAAGATGATCGAACGCCGGGGTAGCCGCTGACAGCGCATGGCGTCCATCACAAGGCACTGGGAACAGACATCGAGGACGATACTGTCGGTTCTCGCTTGATCTTGCGGCTGGGATTTGTTGGCATACGAACATGAAAGTTGTTACGGGTATGGTCGTTGCGGGTCGAGTGGTCATCGAAGGCGAGCCCTTGAAGGAGGGCTGTGCCCTGACGGTGCTGGCGCCGGAGCAGGATGAGGCGTTCGTGCTGGATGCCCAAGCCGAGGCCCTGCTGCTCGCGGCGATGGCCCAGGCCGATCGGGGGGAATTGATCAGCGGCGAAGAGTTGATCGACAGATTGCGAGATTGAGCTTGAGCGAGAAGCTCCCCATCCAGGTCGCCCAGAGTGCGGCCGACCAGATCGTTGCCGCGTCTGCGTGGTGGCAGGCAAATCGTCCCAAAGCGCCCGGCGCCTTGCGTGAAGAGATCGAGCGAGCCCTCGAGCTTCTCTCCGCCCAGCCCCAGATCGGGGTGACGGCGGCAAACGTCAAGCTTGCCGGCGTGCGGCGCATTCATCTCAGTCGCGTTCACTATCATCTCTACTATCGAGTCAGGGAGTCTCCCGCGGTGGTTGAGATTCCGGCTTTGTGGCACACGAGTCGAGGTTCTGGACCGGAACGATAGTCTCCTGCGTCTGCGTTGTCTCAATGGGTGTGTGAGGTCGGCTCAAGGTTGATGATGGTCGTCGAAGGGAGTTTGCGGGTGATGATCTCGGCGGCGAGGTTGGTCCATCGGGCGCAGGCGTCGAGGATGATGCTGTCGGTGGTGACTACGATCGTGTCGGTCTTGCTCAGCTCGGCATCGGGGCTGATGGTCAAGCGGATTTCCCAGGGCCAGTTGTTCTCGCGGGCGATTTGGGCGATCAGGGTCTTGAGCCGGCCGCTGTTGGAGACGGGGCTGTCCAGGAGCCACAGGGCCTCGGCGATCTGGATTTCGGAGAGGAATGCGCCGATGAGCTGCACGGCGGGGATTGTTTCCTCGACCTTGCGGTAGGTGCCGTGGATGCTGGCTAAGTCGCGGAAGCAGTCGTCGCGGCCCTTGAAGATCAGGCCGCCACTGAGGGCCGCCTCGACCGTGATCAGCAAATTGTAGCCGTCGATGGCGATGGATTGGCCGGCCAGAGCGTCCACGGCCACGCGGCGTTCAAGCCGGGACTTCAGGTGCTGGTCCGAGCAGGAGCTTCGCATCACGGCCAGCCGCTGCCGCTGCGTCAGACTGAAATGGTCGCCGACGAGCTTCAGGGCGCTCTTGTCGGCGTAGCCCTTCGTCAGCAGCAGGGAGAAATCCGCCACGGCCTCGCGGAGGCACGGGACCATTCCCGGCGCGAACAACGCCGCGTCGTCAGGATGCGGTCCTCGATGGATTCGCTTATCCGGCACTTTGCGATTTACGATTCACGATTTACGAATTATGATTTGCGCGGGCGCGGAGCACAGCGGCCGGGCGTCCAGAAGACAGATAGTAAATCATAAATAGTAAATGGTAAATCCAAATGCCCAGTCATAGTTTAGCACGCGTTCAAATCGATGATCTCGACGTCATCGGCTATTCCGTCGGCGGGGAGGAAACGGTAGTGGCCGTCCCGCAGCTCGACGTCTGTTTCGATATCGGCAAGGCCCCCGACCAGGTCATTTCCATCAACCACGTCCTGCTCACGCACGGGCACATGGACCATGCGGCCGGTTTTGCCTATTACCTGTCGAACCGCAATTTCGGAGGGATGGCGCCGGGCACGATCGTGGCGCCGGCCAACCTGATCCCGGCGATGCGCGAGATCCTCGCCGCCTGGGGCCACCTCGACGGCCAGCGAATCCCGGCCAACCTCGTCGGTATCCGGCCCGGCCAGGAGCATCAGGTCAAGCCCAACCTCTTCGCCCGGGCCTTCCCGACCAAGCACAGCGCCGGCTCCGTCGGCTTTTGTGTCCTCGAGAAGCGCAAGAAGCTCAAGTCCGAATTCCTCGAACTCACCGGCCCGCAGATCGTCGGACTCAAGAAGCAGGGCATCGAGATTGACTATCCGGTGGAGATTCCCCTCGTCAGCTACTTGGGCGACACGCAGTACGTGGATTTCTGCCAGCTCGATTACATCGTGAACAGCAAGATCCTGATCGCCGAGTGTACCTTCTACGAGGAGGGCCACGCGGGCCGGGCCGAGGCGGGCCGCCACATGCACATCAACGAGCTGGCGCAACTGCTGTCGGGCATGAAGAACGAGCATGTCATCATCACGCACACGACGCAGCGTACCCCCATGCAGGAGGTTCGCCGAGTCCTGGAGGAGGCCCTGCCCCCCGAGGTCTACGCCAAGACGACCATCCTGATGGACCGGCGGGGCCGTCGCAAGCGCGCGGGCAATCGCTGATATCGCCGCAGGCCGGGGCCCCATCGTCGCTGTATTTCCTGTGCCGCGCCACCACGTCGCCTTCGAGAGGCGAGTTGTCAATCGCTGTTTCCGAAAAACCCCGATTTCGTTTTCCGCAGTGCTACATTGGCGGGCGGGAGTCGGTCAGGCACAGATCGACGAGCTCGTCGATGACGGCGGTGCCGGCGCACATGACTTTGTCGGCGCCGCCCCAGTAGAGCTTCAGCGTGCCGTCGTCCTCGGGGACCGCCCCGCAGGTGAAGACGACGTTGTGGACGTAACCCACGACCTCCCAAGGGTCCTGGGGTTGGAGGATCCAGCGGTCGCAGACGCCGAGGATGTGGGCGGGGTCGTCGAGCTGGTGCAGGGCGACGCCGAGGCGGTAGACGCAGCCGTCCATGGTGGGGAAGACGCCGTGATAGATGTTGAGCCAACCTCGCGCCGTCTTGATCGGCGGAGCGCCGGGGCCGATCTTCATCTCATCCCAATGGTACTTCTCCGGCTTCATCACGACGCGCGAATCGCCCCAATGGATGAGGTCGGGCGAGTAGCTGATCCAGATCGACCACGGGCTGATCTCCGAGTGCGGCCGGTCGAGCCGGACGTAGCGCCCGCCGATCTTCTCGGGGTAGATGACCGTGTTGCGATAGTCGGCCTGGGTGATAAGCGAGATGCGCTCGACGGACTCGAAGTCGGGCGTCTTCGCGAGCGCAATTCGCACGCCGTGCCGCGAATAGGCGCTGTACGTGATGTAGTGCGTGCCTTCGAGGCAGGTGATGCGCGGGTCCTCGACGCCGTACTCCTCGTATTCCAGGAATGGGGATTCGGCGCCCGGCGTCAGGAACGGCTCCGGGCGGACCTTGAAGCGGAAGCCATCCTCACTCTCAGCCAGCCCGATGATGGAGCGCCCCGTGGCCAGGTGGGAGCGAAAGAGCATGATGTAGCGGCCATCGTACTTGGTGACGCCGGCATTGTGGACGGTCTCCACAGGGTAGGGAACATCCTCCGGCGTGAGGATCGGATTGCCTTCATAGCGTGTGATGAGTTTCTTGCTCATGTGCGCGTGTTCCTTCCACACGATCCGCCGGCTACATACGCCGCTTCTGTGCCTCGCGACGGAAGATTTCTTCGTAGACCCTCTCGTAGCGTTCGGCCATGCGGGCGATGGAGAAATTCTCCTCGACATGCCGGCGGCATTTTCGCCGGTCGATTGTATCGATTTTGCCGACGCCGGCAACCGCTTCTTCGACGTTCCGGACGAGGAAGCCGGTTTCTTTGTCTTTGATGACCTCGCGGCAGGAGCCGAGGTCCATCGCGATGACCGGGACGCCGGCCGCCATGGATTCGGCCATGACCAGGCCGAAACGCTCCGGGATCGTGTTCAGGTGAATGACGGCGTACGCCTCTTTGAGCAGTGCGTCGCGCTGGACCGGATTGACGGGACCGATGTATTGGATCGACGAGTCGTTCAGGTGCGGCTTGATGCGTTCATTGAAGTACTGCTGGTCCTGGATGATGCCCGTGATGATCAGGTCCATGCCGCTGCGTTTGGCGACCTCGATGGCCAGATGCGTACCCTTGTCCAGGTGGATGCGGCCGTAATGGACCAGCTTGTCGCCCGGCTGCTCGCGGAAGGTCAGATTCGACAGGTCGATGCCGTTGTAGACGGTGGCGACGTAGGGCAGCTCGGGGTCGCGGTCGGAGTCGCTGATGGAGACGTAGTAGGTGTCCTTGTGGTCGCGGTAAACGCGGAGGATGCCCGGGTCGGAGAAACCGTGGATCGTCGTGAGCATGGGCGTCTTGATGAAAGGCAGGTACGTCAGCGGCAGGTAGTCGAAGTTGTTGTGGATCAGGTCGAATTCGCCGGCGCGCTCCAGGGCTTTGGAGATGTGCAGACACGTCGAGACCAGCGGAATTTGCGACTTGTCCTCTTCGTAGCCCTTGTCGATGAACGCGACGAGGTTGGCGCTGGTGATTGAGTCTCTCGTGGCGAAAAGCGTGATGTTCTTGAAGCCCCGCGCGACCAGCCCCTCGGCGATATTGCTGGCGACGGTCTCCCATGCCCCATAAGCCCGCGGCGGCGTCCGCCACGCCACCGGCGAAAGAATCGCAATCCGTTTGTCCCTGATGTCCATGCATAGCCTCTGGAAGTTCATCGGTCCCATGGGACCGATGGGACGAATAGGACGAATGGGACCTATGTGCGATCCGCAGACCTCTTGATTTCTTTCTTGATCCTCTGGATGTGGCCTCGGCCGAGGGCTTTGACCTCGCAACCGAGCTCGAAGTAGCGGCGGATCTTGTCGTCGGGTAGGATGCCGAAGCAGTCGATCACCGCCAAGGGAGCCCCGGCCCAGCGGACGACCTCGTCCGGATCGAGGGCCAGATAGGGCTCGTGCGGCACGGCGAGAATGACGGCCTCCGCCCCTTCGAGGGCTTTGGGCAGGTCCTTCTGGACAACCATCTGCGTCAGGCCGTCCTGGTTGCGGAAGAAGCGCGACCAGGAGTGTCCGGGGGCGGGGTACTCATCCTGCAGCTCAAGCTCGTACCAGTGCTCGACGTATGGGTCGTGGACGCGCATCTCGGCGCCCATCTGCGTGAGCTTGCGGACGACCATCTCGCTGCCGCTGTAGCGCGTGTCGCCGACGTCCTGCCGGTAGCTGGCGCCGCAGAGGAGCACCTGCGCGGCGGCGATGTAGCGGCCCATGTTACGCAGGGCGTCGCGCGTCAGCTCGGCGACGTGCAGGCCGCGGGTATCGTTGATGTCGATCGCCGTGGGCGTGATCTTGAACACGCTGTCCCCGTCCTCGAAGCCGAGGATGTGCTTGTAGGCCCAGTAGCCGAGGCCGCCATCTTTGGGCAGGCAGTAGCCGCCGACGCCGGGGCCCGGGAAGATCATGTTGCTGTGCGTGGGGCGGACCTTGATGGCCTTGGTGACCTTGATCAGATCGACGCCGTTGCGCTCGGCGAACAGGCTCCACTCGTTCAGGAACGCCAGGATCGTGGCGCGGTAGGAGTTCTCGACGATCTTGGTCGTCTCCGATTCGATGGGGCGATCCATGACCGTCAGCGGGAACTTCTCGGTGTTGAGCACTTCCGTGAGGAACTTGACGACGCGGTCGCGGGCCTGGGGGGTGCACCCGGAGCAGACGCGCCAGAAATCGCGGATGCTGGAGACGTATTCCTTGCCCGGCATGACCCGCTCGAAGCTGTGGCTCAGCAGCGGGACGGAGTCGATGCCGCGCATCGCAAAGGCCTTCTTCATGATCGGCCAGGCGACGAATTCAGTCGTGCCCGGCGCGACCGTCGTCTCAATGAGCACGAGGCACTCGGGCCCGATCTTCTCGCCGATCGTGCGCATGGTCGCCTCCAGGGCGGTCATCTCCGCCTCGCCCGTGCGCATGTTGCCCAGGTCGTGCTTGGTGTAGTCGCACTGGACGTCCACGACCACGCAATCGGCTAACTTGAGGCAGTCGCTGTTGTAAGTGGCCGTGAGCGTCTTCTTTTCGAGGACGCAGCGGGCGATCATGGGATCCACCTGCGGGTCTTCGGCCTTGACGGGGGACTGGCCGCGGTTGAGCAGAGGGATCTTCCAGTAGCTGCGGGTGCTCGGCCGCTGGCAGCCGATAACGAACTTGCCCGGCTTGCCCGTCTTGCTGTCCACGGTGTCGGCGACAATGGCCGCCATGACGGCGCCGACGAAGCCGACACCCATTACCACAACGATCTCCCGGCCGTCGGCCCTGGCGGCCTGAACCAGGTTCTCCAGACGCTGGAACTCCGCGTCATATTCTTGCGGTTTCGGCAGGTCGAATTTCTCGCCGGCGGGACTGATAGAGTATTCACTCATGCTCGGTCACCTCGTATCTGGCCCTATTATAGGGCCCGGTCGTTCGGATGGTGCTTTGGCCCTGTACGGACATGTCGGGCTCGATAAGTGTATCAGCAATCGGCCTCACGGCAACGTCTTTCCCGGGTGCAAGGTAGCCCGGGCAATGAAGAATCGGCTCCTGAACCTTGGTACTTGAGGGGCAAGATGGTATAATGGACGTACAGACGACAAGTGAATGACTCCCTTATCCGTTCGGCAGCGGAGGAGCTGGATGTATCGAGCAGCCTGGTGTATCCTCGTGATTTTGCTGAGCCCGTATCTGCGTTTGGGTCGGGCCGGGCAGGCCGTTCTCGAGTACCCGACCGCCATGCTCGACCTGTATGACGCGGACGGGAGCTGCTGGAAGGGCATGGATGCTCTCGGGAGTTTCCCGGTGGCCGTGGTGCCGGAGCGATGGCTGGTGGGGCCGCCACTGTCGGAGGAGTCGGCCGTCACGTTCCCGACGGACCACTGGGTGGACTTGGCATTCTCGGGCGGAATCGTGGCCGGCGACGGCAACGATATTACGCTCGTGGAAACGGGAAGGGCGGGGGAACAGGCACTGGTGTTTGTGACCGACGGGGCGGAGCAGGAATACCTCCTGACGACGGTGGTTGTCGAGAACGTGATGAGACAGGAGTTGACCCGGTTCGGAATCGATCTGGAGGGACTCCGGCTTCCTTTTGTGCCTCGCGCCGTTCGCGTTGTGGCCGTGGACCGGGGGGGGCAATCGCCCGGTTTCGACCTCTGCCATGTGCAGGCCCGCGTATCGCACGCGTGCGAAACGACGGCATGCGACCCCACTCCCATCAGCGGGTCCGTCGGCGTCGGCCCGGATACCGAGTTGGTTTGGAGTCCCGGGTGCTCTGCGGACGGGCACGTCGTCTACTTCAGCGATATCGCCTCGGACGTGAAGTCGGGATCGGCGGCCGTGCGGTATCCGGCACAGCCGCCGGATGCGAACACGTTCAAGCCACCGGCGCTTCGGCTCGGTGAGACCTACTACTGGCGGGTGGACGAAATCGCGGCAGGGGATCCGAACCGTGTCCGGCCGGGCGATGTCTGGTCGTTCACGGTCGCGGACCGTCTCCTGATCGATGATTTCGAGTCGTACGGCCAAGCTGAGCGTCTCCTGTACGATGTGTGGCATGCCCGGGGGCTCGCGAGTGTTTCCATCGAGCAGCGTTTCATGCTGAGCTGCATCCAATCCATGGGGATCTGGTACCACTACGAGTTGGGGTTTACCTCGGAGGCCCTCCGGATTTTCGAGGAGCCACAGGACTGGACGCGTCTGGGCGCTGCGGCGCTGCAGCTCATGCTGCGCGGCGAATACGACAACGTCACGACCGGACAGATGTACATCATCATCGGCGATGGCGAAAGGGAACAACAGATACCGTACTCGGGCGATATGGCGGCCCTGGGCGAGCCGCAATGGTTTCCGTGGAGGATTTCTCTTGCCGATTTCAGCGAGGTCGACCTGACGCACGTCACGACCATCGCAATCGGCCTGTGTCACGAGAGGACGGACCCGGCGCCGGCCGGCCGGGGAAAGCTGTATATCGAGGACATTGCCCTGTACCCGGCACGGTGTCTGGAAACCCACCGGCCCACGGCCGATGTGACGGCCGACTGCATCGTGGATTATCGCGATCTCAATCGGATGGCGCTGGACTGGCTGGATGACCGCACGCAGGTGCACCCCGTAGCCGCTCCGAACGAGCCGATTCTCTGGTACCCGTTCGACGGCAATGCCGATGACATTGCAGGCAGCGCTCACGGACACACGCAAGGGCGGTTCAACTACGCCCCGGGGATCTACGGGCAAGCCATCCATTTTGCGAACCAGGGCGATACCGTGAGCGTTCCGGAGGCGCCGGCCGTCTTCGGACGGGCCCGCGAGGCGATCACGATCGCCTTCTGGCAGAAGGGGGATGATTCGTCACACCGGAACGATACCATCTGCTGCTCGAATTACGTATACGGCCAGTCGAACCCGACCATCGCCATCCATCTCGGCTGTTGGCGGGACCCGGGCCGATACCGCTGGGATTGTGGGTACCCCTGGTCGTTCGAAAACCGTGTGGCAGGCGTGCACCGAGACAAGTCGGACTGGACCGGGCGGTGGAACCACTGGGCGTTTACGAAGGACGTCTGCGTGGGGCCGGTGGGGCGGAAGGGCCGGATGGAGATCTACCTCAACGGCGTGCTCTACGATAGTCGCGATGGAACGGATACGCCCATAACCGGAATTACCGGGTTCGAGATCGGCTCCGGCTGGTATGGCCATTATGACGGCATGATCGACGACTTCCAGGTCTATGACTACGCCCTGTCCCCGGCCGAGATCGCCTATGTGGCCACCGACGGATTCGGCGTCTTCCACCACCGACCCGCCTCCAAGGCCGACCTGGACGGCAATGGTGAGGTCGATCTCCACGATTTCGCTATCCTGGCGAGCGAATGGCTCGAAGACCAGATGTGGCCTTGAGCCCTGTCCCGTGGCCGTCCCTGGTATGCCGTCCGCCTTGCGGGCGCGTGGCCTTGTCTGCGTCTGCATCCTGTGTTACACTCCCGGTTCATCCAGACTGTTAGGGACGACAGAGTATGAGTAAATCGAGAGAATGGGTACGGATGCTGGTGCCGAGCGTCACCGTCTTCTTCGCCAGTGCGTGCATCATGATCCTGGAATTGGTGGCGTCGCGGCTGGTCGCCCGTGACTTGGGATCATCGCTATACACCTGGACCTCGATCATCGGCGTGGTGCTCGCGGGGATTTCCATCGGCAACTATCTCGGCGGGCGGATCGCGGACCGCTATCATGCCCGGCGGGCCCTGGCCGTGTTGTTCGGGCTATCGTCGGCCGCCTGCGTGGGCATCGTTGTCCTCAATCATCTCGTCGGCGACTGGACGCTGCTGTGGCACTTGAGCTGGCCGAGTCACGTGTTCTTTCATGTCTCGCTCGTATTCCTCTTGCCCTCGGCGCTGCTGGGGACGATCAGTCCTGTCGTGGCGAAGATGGCCCTGGACCAGGGCTTGGCGACCGGGCGGACCATCGGGAGCATCTACGCATGGGGTGCGGCCGGGAGCATCGCCGGGACCTTCCTCGCGGGCTTCTTCTTGATTGCCACGTTCGGCAGCGTGACCATCATCTGGTCGATCGGCGCCGCCATGCTGGTCATGGCGCTGCTGTACTGGGCCAGTTGCTGGGTGATGTACCTGTGGGCCATGGTGTTTGTCGCCCTGTTGACGATGGGGATGGCCTCCCCGGAGTGGGCCGTCGAGGCGGGGGCGGGCGTGCGTCTGCGGGAGCGGCCGGACCCGAACGTGCTCTACGAAGATGAGACGCCGTACTGCTATGTGGCCGTGCGGCAGGTCTCCAAACGCCCCGACCGCCGGGCCTTCATGCAGGACAAGCTCAAGCACAGCGAAATCGTCATGGGAGAGGTCACCAGCCTTCAGTATTTCTACACCCGGATCTACGCCGGCCTGACGCACGGCCTGAGCGGCGGCCGGCAGGACCTTTCCATGATGGTGATCGGCGGGGGCGGGTACGCCTTTCCTCAGTATCTCAAGACCTCCTGGCCCGTCAGCCGCGTGGAAGTGGTCGAGATCGATCCCGGCGTCACCACCGCGGCGATGGAGGCGTTTGGCCTGGACCCGAACACCACCATCGTGACGATCAACATGGATGCGAGGAACTACGTCGACCAGCTCCTCGCCACGGGACGCGAGGGCGAGGCAACGAAACGCTACGATTTCATCTACGAAGACGCCATCAACGATTATTCCGTGCCGTTCCAATTAGTGACGAAGGAATTCAACGACAAGATCGCCAAGCTGCTCGCCGACGACGGCGTCTACATGATCAATCTCATCGATACGTATGAGAACGCCCAATTCCTGGGCGCCGTCGTCAATACGGTGCAGCAGACCTTTGCACACGTCTACGTCATCACCAACAAGGTCAGTCTCCCATCGGTGCGGGATACGTTCGTCGTGGTGGCGGCGAAAAAAGAACTCGATCCAGGCCGCACCCTGCAAGCGTACAACAAACATCTCAAGCTCTGGCTGCTCGACGACGCCGAGATGGACTACCTCAGAGAGCAGTGCGACGGCATCATTCTGACGGACGATTATGCGCCGGTGGAGAACATGCTGGCCCCGGTCGTCCGGCAGAGCGCGCGCGAGATCCTCGCCCGCAAGTATCTCGACGAGGCGATGCGGCTGCAGCAGAGCGAGCAGTACGAGCAGAGCATCCGGAAGTACCGCCAGGCCGTGCAGCTCAATGCGTCGATGGGGCTCAAGGCGTACAATGAGATCGGCATGATGTGCGTGGCGCAGAACAAGCCGGTCGAAGCGGTCCAGGCGTTTCGCGACGCGATCCTGTCGCAGCAAGAGGCCGGCGGTGAGCAGACGGCCGTCGCATCGGTCTACATGAATCTTGGCATCCTGCTCGGGCGGATGAACAAGCCCGATGAGTCTAAGAAACAGTTGGCCAAAGCGGCCGAGTGGTTTCGCATCGAGCTCGAGGAGAACCCGAACGCCGTCGTGTCCTGGGAGTGGCTCGGCGACACGCTGGCCATCATGGGCGATTTCAAAGGCGCGTCCGATGCATTTGAACGAGCGGCGGCCCTTGAGCCGGCCAATCCATCGCACTATCAGAAGCTGGCCAAGGCCCTCGAGTTCCAGCGGCGGTACGACGAAGCCATTCCCGTCGTCCGCAAGCACATTCAGCTTATGGAACAGCAGGGCCGACGGGACATAGCCGCACAACTCCGCCAGTACGTCGAGTTCCTTGAGTACCAGAAGGTCAAGCAAGCCAGGTAGTCACGGGATCTGGGCCGCTTCTCTCTGAAAGACCAGCAATTTGGTCTCGCCGTAGGTTTCGTCGGTGGACAAATCGAAGGACGGTTCCTCGGGGGTGTGCGCCGTGTAGCGGGTGAAGGTGGTCCACTGTGCCTGCCATGTGCCTTCCGGGGAGATGGGGCCGGTGAAAACATCGGTGCTGGACCCTTCGAGGATTTCGTCGCCCATCTGCACGCGCACGTGAGCCATCGTGATCTTTACGGTCAGTTGGCTTGTGGCGGGATCGTAGTGAATCGTCCATGGGCCGGGCGTGAAGACTCCCTGGTCGCCGCTCTTGGTGGGCAAGGTGGTGGTTCGGCCGGGGATGATGCGGACGCGCCCGAGACTGATCACGGCCGAGGAGATTTGCCCGTCCGGCTCGAAGACAAACTCCCAGCCGTGTCGATCGGCTTTCCATTCACCGACGAGAGTATCGGGGAACTCGCCGCCGCCCTCGATTATCACTTCCACCGGTCGGGCCGGAGGATTCAGAGGGCGGCTGCATCCGGCGGCCATCAAGGCGCAGCCGAGAACGACCAGAGCCCATCTTCGTTTCATGCCAGAGATCCTTCCTGTACGTACGAACGAAAACCTGCGTCCGGGCATTGTACTCGTGACGGTGCGAGAAGGCAAAAAAGAGAGAGGCAAGTCTGAGACTTGCCTCTTTTCCTGTACTCTTAGTTGTTGGTCCTGGCGACGCTGGTTCTACCGGCGCCGATAGAGAAATAGACCACCAAGTCCCAGCAGAGCGATCGTTGCCGGCTCCGGAATCACGGTAATGTCCACCGTCTGTAGGACATCTAGCCCGTCTTCGGCATAGAGCTTCAGTTGCGTGGTGCCCTCACTGACGCCGATCACGTTCACGAGAAGATGATCCCCGGCCAGGATCTGGTTGTCCGGGTCCAGACTGGTAACACTGAACTCGTACGACGCGCCGTATATAGGCCAGAACGTCATGGCCGAGTCGCCTGCCGGGTCGCCGGCCGGGGTGAACGTCGGGTCGCCGTCGAAATCGGCCACGGCCGGGTCCGTGATCTCCAGCCAACCGACGTAACCGCCGTCTTCGCTGCTGTTGAGGGTGAGTGTGGCTGTTTCTCCGATGTCGATCGGTTCGGTCGGGAGGTCCACCAACGACAAGGCGGCGCTTGCTCCCGAGGCCAATCCCAAGACCAACATCAAAACGAGCAGTTTCTTCATCATTCAACTCCTTCCGTTCTTCCACGCACAGGCTCCTCTTCGGAGGGTGCGTCATGTGGCCGCGGCACGTTTCTTCGTCCGCGGCGAGTGCCTGACAGCAGTGGGCGACGCTACGGTTCCAGATTTCCGCCGCAATCGCCGGGGACGCCGGGCTCCTTAACCATCCAGTTCTCGATCAGGATGTTCAGGTCGCTGTTGCCGACCCGGTACCAGCCGGATTTTGCACTGCCGTTCAGGTCACGGGCAAAATCGGCGCAGATACCGTTTTCAGTGGAAGCGATACCGGGGCCGTCGGGCGACTCCTTGATCTGCCAGCCGTCAAGGAGTACCTTCAGGTCGTCCTGACCGACGTAATGGAAGCCGGACTTCTGGCTACCCTGTTTCTTTCCGTCGGCATCACCGTGACACTGCCTGGGATAGGCCCAGCAGGCGGGCTTTCCCACGGCGACCCACTCGTCGTAATCCGGGTGGCCCGGCGGAAGCAGATCCCCGCTCTCGCCCACGGCCACGCCGGTCGCCAAGCTCAGGTCGACATCGGCAGCCACCTCCGGGTCCGTCAGCACGACACCGCCGCGAATCTCGTTGAGCGCGATGCTCAGATTCGCCGGCTCGCTGAGCGTGAGCTTGAACAGCAGCCCACTATTGGGCGGCGCATTGGGCGAGGTATCGTCTGTCGGGTAATACAGTGCGCCCATCTCGACGGTAATTCCGTCGGTGCCCAGACCGCCAAGCGCGCCGGGGTCACAAGGATCAGCCACCGGCGTATAGTCGTTGACGTCCCATGTGGCTACCTCGCCAGTGTCAGGATCGACGGTGATGTAGCGGCCGAAGTTCGCGGGGAAGATACCGTAGCCGGGATTGGCCGCGGTGCTTTCACCACGGACGAAGTCAGTGATGGCTTCGATGGCGCCCTTGTCTACGGTGATGTCCAGGGCGAACGCCCGTACCTTCTCCCCATCCGTTTCATACGTGATCGCCGCTGCTTCACCTTCCGGCGTAGCAACAATCCTCACGGCGGCCCACGCAGGGGAGGCAAACAGAAGCATTGCCAGCAATAAGCTTAGCTTCCTCATGATACAACCTTCCTTTCTCTCTTCTTCTTCGCAGGGCGACAGGCCCCGCAGCATCTTGGCTTTTGTCTTGCTTCCTGCATCCGCCAAAATAACTCGTACGCGCTCACCGGCCTCTTGGTGGAGCCATGAACGCGATCATCCGACTCGCAGGAAGAGTCGGTTACGGCTTTTTCTCCCTTTGTACTCCTCCTTTCCCGCCAAGTGGCGAAACGGTGTGCCCCGTATCAGAGGCACTGATTCACAGACAAATCCTTACTTTCAAATTAGCAGAAACCGGGAAAAAAATCAAGTCAAAAAGTGAAAAAAGGCCCCGTCATACCGCCTTCGGGATGCGCGGGCCATCTTTCGGGGAACGACGTCCAGGCCGGGGCTGCGGTCGGCCCCGTCGTACGGAGGCCCCCAAAAGGGCCGTGCAGGCCGCAATACGACGTTCGGCGGGAGGCTGGGGGCTCCAGGAGGCCCGGTTTTGTAGCGGCCGCATTTCCTGGTCCCCAGAGGCCATTGCCGGGGGGGGCGTCACCGGCAAACTGTGGCTTGAGCCTGCCCCCGGGCGTCCTGCAGCATCGGCGCGAGCAGCGCGCTGGGACATCAGGATATGAGCGGCGTCCTCCTGGGCCTCGTTTTGTCAAGCGAGAATTGGGCATGAGCCGAAGACAGGTACAGGGGGATCGCAGCCCGTCAAGGCAACGGCCTTCATTTGAAGGCTCCCTCGTGTACGGATCGCAAAGCGTATGATATCGTGTCGGCATGCGTAATTTCCTGAAAGGACGGCTCCTGTTCGTGCGGCTGTGCCTGCTGGCCAGCGTTCTGGGCCTCGTGGCGGTCGGGATTCTGACGATCTATGCGATCGGCAACCCGATCGAGAGCAGTCCGGCCACGGATATGGCCTCCCTGGCCGGCAATTGGAAGAAGCAGCTTGTGTTCGCGGCGGTGGCCTTGGCCGGCTTCGTGGCCGCGAACCTGGTGAACTACCGTCGGCTGGGGGCCGTTAGCTTCTCGCTCTATGGTGTGACTCTTGCTCTTCTGGTGTATCTGGTCATCAGCCGGTATGTGGTGCAGCTCCCGTTCGCCGCACCCAGCCGCGACGGCGTCCATCGCTGGCTCGTGTTTCATCCGTCGCTGCCGCGAGTCCAGCCATCGGAATTCTGCAAGCTCTCCTACGTTCTGGCGCTGGCGTGGTATCTGCGCTACCGCAGCAATTATCGCCGGTTCCGGTCCCTGATTGGCCCGTTTGCACTGACCTTGCTGCCCATGGTCCTGATCCTGATCGAGCCCGATCTCGGGACGGTGCTGCTGATGATGCCCGTTTTCTTCGCTCTGTTGTTCGTCGCTGGCGCTCGGGTCAAACACCTTGCTCTTGTCATCCTGCTGGCCGTGCTCGTGAGTCCGGGACTCTGGCTCAAGATGCAGGAATATCAGCGTACGAGGATCAGTGGCGTCGCGCTGCAGAGTCCCTGGATCCGTGCGAAAGCCGAGCAGGATGAGTCGCTTGGCAGGCTCCTCGTCGGCCGCAAGTTCACCGAGCGACAGTGGCGCAACGATTGGGGCTATCAGCTCATCCGGTCCAAGTTTGCCGTGGCCTCCGGCGGGCTGACCGGCAACGGGTTCGGGCAAGGGCCCTTCATCAAGTACAACTTCCTGTCGGACCGGCACAACGATTTCATCTTCTCGGTCATCGCGCACCAGTGGGGCTTTCTGGGGAGCTTGGTCTTCCTCGGCCTGTACGTGATTCTCATCGCCTGTGGCCTGGAGATTGCGGCGAGCAATACGGACCCGTTCGCCCGGCTGCTGGCCGCCGGGATTGTCGCGATGTTTGTCGTCCAGGTGGTTGTGAATGTGGGCATGACGCTGGGGCTCATGCCCATCACGGGGCTGACGCTGCCGTTTGTCAGCTACGGCGGCTCCAGTCTGCTCGTGAATATGATGGCCGTCGGTCTATTGAACAACATCGGCCGATGCCGCCCGTTCAGCGTGGCGCCGAAGAAGTAGAGCATCGAGCCGCGAATTGCTCTGTCGCTTGTCTGGAAAGGATGCCTTTGATCAGAGGGTTTCGACAGATCGTCATCCTGACGACTCTGAGCCGGGTCCTGGGAATGCTGCGGGACATGGCGTTCGCGTACTTCCTGGGGGCCAGCGGACTGATGGACGGCTGGGCGATTGCGTTCAAGATTCCGAATCTGTCGCGGCGGCTCTTCGGCGAGGGGGCGGCAACGTCCTCCTTGATCCCCGTCTACAGCGAGCAGCTCCAGCGCGATCCGAAAGGGGCCAACCGGCTGGCTCTGTCGGTCGTGACGGCGGTCTTTCTGCTGTTGGCCGCGATCACTGTCTTCGGCGAAGCGTTGATCTGGCTGTATTACCACTTTCTCGCGGACTACGACGGCACGAGACTGAAGCTGTCGTTGACCGCCGTCATGCTGCCGTACATGGTATTGATCTGCACGGTGGCTGTCCTCGCGGGCATCCTGCACACGCACCGGCACTTCGCCGCTCCGGCGGCCGCTCCCATTTTGTTGAACATCTTCATCATTGGGGCCCTGTGCATCGGCGCGTGGGTGCTTCGCGTGCCGAAACGCACTCTCGTGTTTGTCACGGCCGCCGGCGTGCTGCTTGCCGGACTGGCTCAACTGGGGATTCAGTTACCGCCGCTGTGGAGAAGAGGCATCCACGTCCGGCCGACATGGGACGTCCGGTCGCCCGCGTTTCGCAGCGTGTTGGTGCTGATGGGGCCGATGGTCCTGGGATTGACCGCCACTCAGATCAACACCCTGCTTGACGATTTCATTGCCCTGTGGTTGTCCGGGTCCGCCGAGAAAGGGGCGTTCTTCACGCTTCTGGGGCACGGCGTCAAGTATCCTCTGTGGGAGGGGGCCGTGTCGCATCTGTTCTATGCACAGCGGCTCTACCAGTTTCCGCTCGGCGTCTTCGGCATTTCGCTCGCGACGGCCATCTTTCCTGTGATGAGCGCCGACGCCGCGAAGCGGGACTTCGAGGGGCTGTGCCGGACCGTATCGCGCGGGCTGCGCTGTGCGGTCTTTGTCGCTCTTCCGGCCACCGTCGGCCTGCTGCTGCTCAGCCGGCCCATCGTGTCGGTCATCCTGGAGCGGGGCGAGTTCACACGCGCCGACACGGTGAAGACGGCCACCACCCTGTCGTTCTATGTCCTTGGCTTGGCGGGGTATTTCGCCCAGCAGGTGCTGACGCGGGCGTTCTACTCGCTTCAGGAGTCCGCGGTCCCGGCTCGCAGTGCGGCGGTCGCCGTGTTGGTCAATCTCACCCTGAATCTGACGCTGGTCTGGTTCCTCCAGACCGGTGGTCTGGCCGCGGCTACGGCCATATGCTCGTATATTCAGGTCGTGATCCTCACCGTGGTTCTCCAGCGGCGCCTCGGACACGGTGTGTTGGCTGGACTGGGCAGGGCGCTGCGCGATACGGTCGCGGCTACCCTGTGCATGGGCGCGTCGGTCGGTGCCATGTGCTATCTGCTTAACGGGCGGAACGCTTTGCTCATCCTTCTGGTCGGGGTGCCCGTCGGTGCGGCCGTTTATGTTGGGGCCGCACGGTTGTTTCACATCGAGATGTTGTCGCTGCTCTGGGGTGCAAGACGCCGAGGGGCGCCGGGCCGGGGTGGCGACCAGACGCCTTGAAATCGAGGTCCCGGTTATTAGGAACATCATGGTCTGAATGCACTACGACGGCCGGATACGAGAAGAATCATGAGCGATGTCACACGGATTCTAAATGCAATTGAGCAAGGAGATGCCGAGGCCATCAATACACTGCTCCCGGCCGTGTACGAAGAACTCCGCCAAATGGCCGATCGCAAGCTCTTGAGCGAAGGCCCCGGACATACGCTTCAGGCGACCGCGCTGGTTCATGAGGCATACCTCCGTCTTGTCGGTTCGGAAGGCGGCCGCTGGCCGAGCCGGACTTACTTTTTCGGTGCGGCGGCAGAGGCCATGCGTCGCATCCTGGTTGAACACGCTCGAAAAAAAGGTAGCAAGAAACGTGGCGGAGACCGCCAGCGCGTTGATTTCATGAGTGCAGATGCGATGGCGGATGAATCCCCGGACGACCTGATTGCCATGGACGAAGCCCTCACCAAGTTCTCAGAAACCGATCCCGTCAAGGCAGAATTGGTGAAATTACGCTTCTTTGCGGGTCTGAGCTTCGAGCAGGCCGCCGAACTCCTGGATATCTCGCCTGCCACAGCGAGACGGTACTGGAACTACGCACGGGCCTGGCTTTACGGCCAAGTCTGCTCCACGGATTGACCCCGCACATTTTTTTCATTTTTTCTGTAAAATCGTGATTGAACTCACGGCCGATCTGCGCAGGTCTTAACGAAAGGACAAATGCAGGACCTTGGCCGCTGTCAGAACAGGTAAGAGTCTTTGGTTATGGCGCCAGAACGAGACCCAGAAGAGCTATTCCACCGGGCCCTGGAGGTGAAGGACCCCGAGAAGCGGGCTGCCTACCTGGATACCGCCTGTGCTGGGGATGGAGAATTGCGGGCGCAGGTCGATGCCCTGGTCCGGTGGGATCGTGAAGCCGGGGGGTTCATGGACGTGCCAGACAGAGACCCCAATGTCACCCGAGATGCTACCGCTATCCCGGACATGACAGGTACAGAGATTGGCCGCTATAAGCTTCTGGAAAAGGTCGGCGAAGGCGGGATGGCGACCGTCTACATGGCCGAACAGAGGCACCCGATTTGCCGCCGCGTGGCCTTGAAGATCATCAAGCTGGGGATGGATACCAAGCAAGTCATCGCCCGCTTTGAGGCGGAACGTCAGGCGCTGGCCATGATGGACCATCCCAATATCGCCACGGTATTGGACGCGGGGACGACCGAGACGGGACGTCCTTACTTCGTCATGGAGCTGGTCCGAGGGCTGCCGATCACGAAGTTCTGCGATGCTAACCACTTGACCACGCGGGAACGTCTGGAGTTGTTCGTGTCCGTCTGCCATGCCGTCCAGCATGCCCATCAACGTGGAATCATTCACCGGGATATCAAGCCCTCCAACGTGTTGGTTACGCTGCACGATGGCAAGCCGGTCCCCAAGGTGATTGACTTCGGGATTGCCAAGGCCCTGAATCAGCGACTGACGGAGAAGACCATCTTCACTCGGTATTCCCAAATGATCGGTACGCCGGAGTACATGAGCCCGGAGCAGGCCGAGATGAGCGGGCTGGATGTAGATACGAGAACCGATGTCTTCTCGTTAGGCGTACTCCTCTACGAACTGCTCGCGGGCGCAACCCCATTCGATTCGGAGTATCTGCTGAGCAAGGGCTATGGCCAGATGCAACGGATCATACGGGAGGAGGAACCGACACGCCCATCCACCAAGGTCAGCACTCTGGGAGAGGCTCTCATCGACATCGCCAGGCACCGCAGGGTGGCGCCGGAAGCCTTGAGAAGACTGATGCGCGGCGATCTGGATTGGATCGTGATGAAGACGCTGGAGAAAGACCGGGCGCGTCGGTACGAGACGGTGCACGCCCTGGCCGAAGATATCGAACGGCACCTGCGGAACGAGCCGATAACGGCGTCATCGCCCGGCACGATCTACCGGCTGCAGAAATTCCTGCAGAGGAATCGCACGAGGGTGGTGACGTGGTCGGCCGTTGCGGTTATCGTCATCGGACTGCTGCTCGTCCCCGGTGCTTATCTGCGTTTCCGGACCGAGCGAATGCGGAGCGACCACCTTCGGACCATCGCATTGGCCGAGGATCTGGTCACCAGCGGCGACTATGAGCGGGCGCTGGCGGAAGTCAAACCGGTCCTTTCCAGCCGGTTTGTCGGCCCGGAAGCGGGGCTTCTCAATGCGCGCATCCTGCTGGAGCTGCAGAATCCCGACGCCAGCGTCGAACAGTTGTACAAGCTGCTCAACGAACGGTCCGAAATCGCCGCCAACGCTCACTTTCTCCTCGCGCGAATCTATCTGGAGTCCGCCGCCCGCGATCCGCACATGAAGGACAAAGCCCAGGTTCACCTGCAGCATGGGGAACAACTGCTGCCGAGAACGGCGGAGGCCTATCTGCTGCGTGCCGTCGTAGCACAGACGGTCGAAGGGACTCTCAGATGGCTGGAAGAGGCCCTGCAACTGGATCCGGCGCATTACGATGCCCATCGGGCCCGCGCCCTGACTTGTTTCGCACTCGGTGAATACCACGATATGGAGACGGAGGCATCCGTAATGATCGGCAGTCAGCCGAAGAATCCGGTGGGCCATTCGCTGCGTGCCATTGCGCGGCGCGAACTGGCGCTGGCCCGGAACGGCAGCGAATTGCTCAACGCAGCTCTTGCAGACCATAACCGCGCGATAGGTCTGACGGCGCCGCACGACAGCCGCCTGGCGGATCTCCGGAATCAGCGTCACCAGACTCTCATGCGGATGGGGAAATACGACGATGCTCTCGCCGATATTCAGATATGTTTGCAGATGCAGCCCCGTGACCCGGCATACCATTTTGACTTGTTCTGTGTGCTGCTGGCGCAGGGTCATTACGAGAAGGCCCAGGCGGAATATGACCGTATTCTCAATTCCGGTCTAATGCACCAGATGCGTTTTGGCTGTTTGGCAGCCAAATACGTTTCCGACAGTCTGTGGTCGAGAGGGTCGTGGCACCCTCAGGACAAACCGCCGTTGGGGACGGCCTTCGAGAGCATGCACGCTGCGGCCAGGCAATACCATCAGCTTGCCGAGCGGGCCAGGCGTGTCGTGGCTGAGGGTTTCCATCCGAGCTTCGCGCCGGACGGCGCCCAGGTGGCATACAGTAGAGGCGTGCTTGGCGCCAGCGGCATTGAGATTCTCCATCTCGGCACGGGCAAGACCCGGCTGTTGACCGTGCCCGGCAAAGACCCGGCATGGTCTGGCGATGGACAGTATATTCTGTACGTTCGTGACCGGCAGTTCTTGTCCATGCAGGATTTGACATTGCCGGGTGAGGGGAGGTATCAGTCGTGGAAACAGGAGGAGGTCTGGATCATCAAAGCCGACGGCAGCGAGCGGCCGCGGTTTCTGGCCAAGGGGGGCTGGCCGAACTGGTCCGGCGATTCCCAGAGGCTCTACTACCACAGCCGTCTGGACAACATGGTGTATTCCATGTCGATCGATCCCGACCACGCGAATCCGAAGGAAGTGTTCACATGCGAAACCCAGTTTCCCGTGGTGTCGCCGGATGAGAAATTCGTCGCATTCGTCGAGAAGAAGACCGGCACGTTCAAGATCGTGAATTTAGCCGATGGGTCGGAGGCAGCATCCTGGTCGGGGCTTGGTGGAAACGGGCCATTGTTCATCTGCTGGTCGGCGGATGGGAAGCGGCTGGCTATCGGATGTTATTGGCAGGGAGGGCTCTGGATTTATGACATGGACACAAAACAGGCGACCCGGGTCGTCGACGGTTCTTTTGCCTGGTGCGCTTGGTCGGCTCCCGATATGAGCCGCATGGTCATCGAGCGCGCGTTTGGGTCGTGGCATCACGAGATTTGGGTCGCCGATGTGGTCAAAGACGGCGTCCCGATGGTTACCCGGGAGAGTTCAGACGGACAGGAATAGCCACAGCAATATGAGAAAGGAGCAAGAGATGAAAACAAAAGTAGCATTGGCAGCGGTTGTCGTGATGGTGACAGCTTGCAGCAGTTTCGCGGATTGGCCGCAGTATCTGGGGCCGAACAGGGACTCAACGTCACCGGAAAAAGGACTTCTGCGCTCTTGGCCTGAGAATGGGCCGGAGGTCCTGTGGACTGTTGGTGTTGGCAGAGGTTATGGCGGGCCCGTTGTCAAAGATGGCAAGGTCTATCTGCTCGACCGGGATGATAAGGTCGGTGATACCCTTCGGTGTTTCGATCTCTCTAATGGCAAGGAACTCTGGAGTTTTGCCTACGACGCTCCCGGACCTCCCGTCATGTTTCCTGGCTCGCGCAGTGTACCGACCGTTGACGGCAATCGTGTCTACTCGTGCGGCCAGAACGGGGACCTATATTGCATCGACACAAACACACACAAGCCCGTTTGGAATGCAAACGTGTGGACGGATTTCGGCGGTAAACCGGCAAGCGGCTCGTCGGGTGGATTTGGATCACGCGAGCCCGGCAGTTTTCCCATCTGGGCAATTACGCAGTGCCCATTGGTTTACGGCGATTTGCTTGTTGTTGCCTCGCAAGCTCCTGAGGCCGGCGTCGTGGCCTATGACAAACTCACAGGTGACGTGAAATGGAGAACCCCCAATCTTGGCAACGAATCCTATGCCAGTCCTTCCGTTGTGAAAATAGACGGAAAAGACCATGTGGTAATGGTCATTTCATCTACGAATCCTTTTGGAAATCCCGGATCGTCACGAACTCTGGGTAATGTTGTTGGAATGGAACCCCTTACAGGGAAAATCCTGTGGGAATACGATAAGTGGAATTGCCACATTTCCGTACCGAGTGCTGTTGATGCCGGTGACAACAAGGTGCTCGTCGTTGGTGGATACGAACTCGGCGCAACGATGATAAAGGTCGAAAAGAAGGCAGATGGCAGCTACGGCACAACAGAACTCTTTACGACTGAAGAATTTGGCGATCAAACAAAACCGCCCATACTGCATAACGGTCATTTCTATGCTCAGTACGGAACCAACAGGCGGCGTGACGGCCTGGTGTGTATGAGCATGGATGGCCAGATCGTGTGGAAAACAAAACGCGAACCTGGTTTCAACAAAGGCAGTATGATTCTGGTCGATGGCCTGATTCTGGCCACTGATGGAGCCAACTCATTGTATCTTATTGAGCCTGATCCAAGCGGATTCAAGCCACTTGCATCAGCAGAGCTTCTTTCAGAAGCAGGAACAAACAGTGAAGGGATAGCCGCACGAGTCGGCGGTTCCACTCAGAACTGGGCGCCAATCGCTCTCGCCGATGGCAAGCTCCTCATCCGAGACCACAGCCAGTTGAAGTGTGTCAAAGTCGCTGAATGAGAGATTATTCATGATGACCATTTCTCTGAAGGTCCGTGCCGGAAGATGGATTATTGCCTGCGGCATAGGATTGGTGTTGATATCACCTGTCCGACACGCTCCAGCTAAGACCAAAACGGATCTGCCCGCTGATACGAACGTCGCAAGCGACTTTACCTCTTCTGAACACATCTTGGAGACCTGGACCGGTTTCCGGGGCCCGGGCGCCAACGGACTCGCCGCTCACGCGAATCCGCCTCTGAACTGGAGTGCAAAAGAGGGTAGGAATATTCTCTGGAAGACCAAGATACCCAAGCACGGCATGAGTTCCCCCGTGGTCTGGGAAGATCGGTTATTTCTGACCGGTGCTGACGATTCTACCCGTCAGATTCACTGTTTTGAAACAGACACAGGCAAGCTGCTCTGGCAGCATGATGTGAATGGCCTTCCCGGATCTCCGCCTGACGGCAAGCTGCCGGATGTGTTGGACGAAACCGGATTCGCAGCGCCCACTGCGACAACAAACGGTCGATATGTGGCGGCCGTTTTTGCAACCGGTGAACTGGTTTGTGTGAATATGAAGGGACAGCGCATCTGGGCTAAACATCTGGGGATCCCCAAAAACCCTTACGGTCATGCTTCCTCTCTGGTAAGTCACAGGAATCTGCTGATTGTTCAATATGATCAGACGAACAACTCACAAGTTCTGGCATTTGATCTGGCGTCGGGCAATCCTGCATGGCAAGTCAAACGCGGCGCAGTTTCGTGGTCCTCTCCCATCCTCATTGACAACAAGGGGAGGATGGAACTCATTCTGACCAACAGTGAAGCAGTGGATAGCTATGACCCGGAAACCGGAAAGCTTCTCTGGCATGTGGAATGTCTCGGCGGAGATGTCGCCCCTTCAGCCGCCTATGCGGATGGCGTCGTGTTTGTTGCTAATGACAGTGCAACTGCTACAGCCATTGATGTTGGGAATCACCGTTCGGAGCCGAAGATTCTCTGGCAATGGGACGAGGCCCTGCCCGATGCGGCCAGCCCTCTGGCCAATGAAGATTATCTAATTCTGCCGACAGCGTTTGGAGTCATCACTTGTCTTGATGGGAAAACGGGAAAGGTTTTCTGGGAACATGAATTTGACGAGGGCTTCTACAGTTCTCCCATCTTGGTGAACGATCGTGTCTACATCATCGATCTTTCCGGGGCGATGCAGATTTTCAAGATGGACGATGAGTTTGAACTTCTTGGAGTTTCTGAGATAGCCGAAGCCGCCTACGCGACGCCGGCTTTTGTTGATGGAAGGATCTATATGCGAGGAATTACTCATCTGTTCTGCATTCAGGAGCAGAAGTGAGATGAACTGTGGTGTATGCGGAGCATACAACGGTGACATCGTTTCATCGTTATATGCCCGCGCACGTGCCGTTTCGGCTGCGCGCGATGATTTCTGAAAGGAGCAGGAAATGAAGGCAAAAGTAGCGTTGGCAGTTCTCGTTGTGATGGTGACGGCGTGCAGCAGTCTGGCCGCGGATTGGCCGCAATTGCGCGGGCCGAACCGGGACGGCAAGTCCGCGGACACGGGCCTCCTCAAGGAATGGCCGAACGGTGGGCCACCGCTCGCCTGGAAGATCGACAAGCTCGGCGGTGGCTACAGCGCTCCGTCCATCGCCGCCGGGCGGATCTTCGGTATGAGCAATCGCGGCGATGAGGAAGTCGTCTGGGCCTTGTCCGAGAAAGACGGAAGTGAAATCTGGGTAGCGCCCCTGGGGCCGGCCTTCGCTCAGCGGGCGTCGCAGGGAAGAGAGGGGCCGGCATGCACACCGACGGTCGATGGGGAACACCTCTATGTCGAAGGTTTGGCGGGTAATGTGGCGTGTCTGCAGATCCGAGACGGCAAGATCGTTTGGCAGCGCAGTCTGACAGAAGATTTTGGCGGGAGCGTACCCATGTGGAGCTACCGAGAATCGCCGCTGGTTGATGGTGACAAGGTAATCGTCACCCCCGGCGGTGCAGATGCGATTCTCGTGGCCCTGAACAAGGTGACCGGCGAGACGATCTGGAAGGGCCAGGTGCCCGCCGATTCCGGCGGCAATTCGGGCGGTCGCCGAGGCGGTCGGGGCCGGGGCGGGGGTGGTTCCGGCGCGGCCTATGCCTCACCCATCGCGATCGATGTCGAGGGGCAACGGCAGTACGTGCAGCTCATCTCCAATACACTCGCAGGATTTGCAGCGTCCGACGGGAAGTTCCTGTGGCAGTATGACACACCGGCCAACCGCATGGGCATCAACTGTTCCGCACCGGTGTTCGACAATGGCTTGGTGTTCGCCTCGTCGGCCTACGGGGCAGGCGGCGGGTTGGTTAAGCTGAGGAAGGATTCTGATGGCGGTGTCAAGGCCGAGGAAGTCTATGCCACCACCGACATGCAGAACCACCACGGCGGCATGATCCTTGTGGACGGTTATCTCTACGGCGCCAACGGAGGCAATGAGGGCGGCGCACTGGTTTGTCTGGACTTCCAGACCGGCAAGGTCATGTGGGATCAGCGTCAGAGCGCAGGTCGTCGCGCAAAGGGCTCGCTGGCCCTGGCGGATGGTCGCTTGTACTATCGCATGGAAGATGGCACGATGCTGTTGATTGAGCCGAGCCCGGAGCAGTACCTCGAGCGCGGGCGCTTCGAACAGCCGGACCGCAGCAGCGCGCCGGCCTGGCCGTACCCGGTCATTGCCAACGGCAAACTGTACCTCCGCGACCAGGACGTACTGCTCTGCTACGACGTCAAGGCCAAGTAACGAAATCCGCGCAAGCGCCGGCGAACAGGACGATTGGGCTATGATAGCCGCTCCATTGGGCGGTTTCAGAAGGCCAGGCGGCCCCGGTTGGCGCAGGTCGGACGTGGCCTCTCAGTCCAATACCGGGAACTTATGGGACGTATGTGTGTCTAATTCTCTGAACATCCGTACCTCATGTGGCGATAATGCCTAAAGCACGTGTGGGTGTTGCCCGAAATAGGGGTAGGTATGGCCTTTTCCCCGGGTTTAAGGAGAAACGAATGGTCACAAACAGGTCGATCGCGGTGCTTCTGGCGATAGTCCTGTTTCCTGCGCTCACATCGGCACAGACGTGGGGTTCCGGGCAGAGCCCTTCCCAGCCTGCTCGCACTGCCACGATGCCCGAGGCGCTGTTCTCACCCTCGGCCGCTGCGCGATTCTTGGAAGTGGCTCACGAGCTGGCCCGGTCGCCGAATATCACCGGGCCCCAGGCGGATCAGGCGATCCTCCTGCTGGCCGCGGCCAAGTGGCTGGACCGCGGGGCCCCGAACGTCGAACCTCTGCTGCTCGAACTGGCCGTTCACCACGCCGAGAAGGACTATTCGCAGCAGGTCTTCGTATGGTTGGAGAGCTACGTCAGCGAGTCCGCCGACCGCACGATCGTGATGGACGCCGTCCGGTATCTGCTGGACCGCTTGAATTCCCGCGAGCAGCGCAAGGCATTGCTCGAGAAGCTGGTGAACAGGGTCGGCAACAGGAACCCTGTGGTCGATTCGGAACTGGCCACGATGCTCGGTCTTCTCATGCTCGAAGAGTCGAATACCGAGGCCGCAAAGTTCTACTTGGTGCAGGCATACACCAACAACAAATACAACAAGGTGGCCTTTTCGAAGCTGGGCGAGCTCGCTCCAAAGGAGATTGGCCCGGCGACCTACCTCGAGCACTTGCGCCTGGCGCTGCGGGAAGATCCGTTAGACATCCGTGCGGCCCTGAACTTCGCGCAGTACGCCGAACGCCTGCAACTCTATGATGTCGCCGCTCAGTCCTACCAGTACGCGGCCGAGCTGTTCCGGTACCTGTATCCCTCGGAGCTGCTGCCGCCGCACATCTACCTGCCCTGGGCCATCAGTTGCTACAACACGCAGAGTAGCCGGCACATTTGCCTTCAGATCGCCGAGAACGTTCGCAGGCAGGGGCGTTTCGATATCCTCCTGGAGGCCATCGCCGGCCGGGCGGCCGCCAGGACGGGCAATGCGCAGGAGGCCCAGCGGATCTTCCGCCAGGCCGAGCAGAGGGCCCTGCAACTGCTGCAATCCGGGCCGGCGGTGTCCCCGGCGACCGGCCAGGCCGCGGCGGCCGCTGTGCGAGAAGTCGATCCGAAGCAGTTTGCATGGTTCTATTGTTTCGCCGACCCGAATCCGGCCCAGGCGTTGGACTGGGCCAACAAAGCCTATTCGGCCGAGCCGAACTCCCCGTCGGCGGGGGCCTTGCTGGCTTATGCCCTGAGCATCAACAATCAGTTGGAGTGGGGTAAGCCGTTGCTCGAGTCCTTCGAGCACACGCAGATTGCGGACTTAGTGCAGGCCCGGGTTGAGGTCTCGCAGGGCAGGACGGCGCAAGCCGTGCAAACGCTGAGGCTCGCCGTTGCCAAGGATGCCGGCTCGCTTGCCGCCGAGCAAGCCAAGGAGATGCTCAAGGCGTTGGGCAGCGAGTACGCCCCGCCGATGGATCCGGCCGTGCTGATGGCGTCGCTCACCGAAAAGCTCGGCAGAACCCTGGTTCCGCAGTTCATGCCGCCGGACAAGATGATGGACGTGCAATTCAGCATTCGCGGCACCGAGTTTTCGTATGGCAGCGAACTCGAAGGCGTTGTCGCCATCATCAACAACAGCCCCGAGCCGCTCGTCATCACATCCGACAGTCTCTTCCGCGGAGGTCTCCGCGTCAGTGCCCGCGTGACCGGGGATATCAAGAAGGAGATTCCGAACCTCGTAGCCCGGACGATCCGCACCGACCTGACCGTGCCGCCCGGCAGGAGCCTCGTCCATCTGCTGAGGCTGTCCACCGGGGAGCTCCGGCAGCTTCTCCTGGCCTATCCACAGGCCTCTCTTGAGATCGAGCTTACCCTGTACCTCGACCCGGTGATGACCGACAGCGGGGCCGTGAGCAATCGGCTGGTGGATGTGAAACCGGTGACGATTACCGTCACGCGTCCGCGTGTCGAGGTGGCGGCAAGCTACGTGCGGAACCGGTTCAATACCATCTCGTCCGGGCAGGAAGAGCAGAAGATCCAGACGGCTCAACTGTTCACCGGCCTGCTGAAGGAACAGTACGCCATGGCCGAGCATGGGACACTGTACGCCTTCAAGTACGCCGAGTGGCTGCCGAACCTGCTTCGTTCGGCCCTGACGAGCCCTTCCGGATTGCTCCTCGGCCGGGGGCAGAAGGACTGGGTCGTGAAGGTCCACACCATGGCCGACATGCGGTCCATGCCGATGGACCCGGAATTGGCCACTGTGGTGGCAAAGAACCTGAACGATCCTCAATGGCCCGTCCGATTGATGGCGGTCTACCTGCTCGCCAGCACGGGGGGAGCCGACTTCGGCAACGTCCTCAACTGGGTGGCCGAGTACGATGCGAGCGAGCTCGTTCGCGGCATCGCGGTCTCGCTGCAATCGACGGAGCCGGTCGCCACGGCTCTGCGGCCCGGCTCGCCGCCTCCGGTCCTAACAGTCTTTCGCTGAAGCACCCCGATTCGGCCCTTCTCCACATGCGGGCGACGGCCCTTGCCGCCGAATCACGCCGATCCTGAGGAACCCCTGGGCCATTGGAACGTATGACTACCTGAGTTGGCCGGGACGATACTTTTGTCCTCAATTTCGGACTTTTGGGTTGTATTGACCGGGCCAGACGGTATGATTCCATATTTTCCAAAGGCATTTGTGGTTGTTTTTGAAAGGGTTACGGCATGCCGGCTGAGGTGAACAAGGAAAAATGCACAGGGTGCGAGTCCTGTGTCAGTGAGTGCCCGAGTGACGCGATCAGCATGGTGGACGGAAAGGCCGAGGTCAACGCCGATAGCTGCGTCGACTGCGGCGTTTGTGTTGACGCCTGTCCGGAAGAGGCCATAAGCATGTAGAGCCGCAGGATTCTGCGTCTCTCTCCGGTGGGCCCCATCGTCTAGGCAGGTCTAGGACACCGGGTTTTCAACCCGGCAACAGGGGTTCGAATCCCCTTGGGGCTATTCAAGCGACCATCTCCCTTGGTCGTATCGCCGAGTTCGCCCGTGAGAGATGGGTATTGGCGTGCGCATAATTCCCCCTTCACCGGATTTGTCCAAATTCCTGGGCGTGGAAGTCGAAGGACACCTGCGCGCAAGTTGACTTGCAGCGGGTACTACCCTTGACGCCAGCGGTTTGTCACTTCTTTCCCTGCCCCGGGTTGGTCTCCGGCTTGCCGTGGTTGCCGGGGTGGTCTTCCGGTTTGCCGTCGAGACCGGGATTGGTTTCCGGCTTGCCGGCACGGCCCGGATCGATCACGCGGATGATGTCGCTATCCGAGAAGATGACCCCATCGGTCAGTACGCCGGTAACCGTGATGGTTACCGCGTCTCCGACCTCGAGGATCTCTTGCACGGCGGATCTGTCAAACTTGACCATCAGACTTGAACCGCCGTCGCCATCGCGATCTCCTGTCGCGGTGGGCCGCAATTCTGCGGGGACTTCGCCGTTGAGCAGCACCGTATTGACGTCGATGTCCCGCACGTCATAACTCTCTCCCAGATCGATGCGGCATGTGATCCACCGCCCCTCGCTCTTGAGATTGAGGGTGTTCGGCTCGATGGCCAATCCGCGAGCCGTCGGCGCGGAGGTAGCCGTGACCTGCACCCATTCAACCTGGGATTGGGCATCGCTGTTGTACAGGTCGGCAGAGACAAAAGACGTCAGCCGATCGTCCCGTACGAAGTTGGGATCCACGTTCAGCCCGTCGAGGTACAAGGACCACCGTCCTTCTGCGTCTCTCGCCCATTCGAAGGTGTGCCATCCGGCCAGACTGCCGCCGCCATAGGTGAAGACCTGCTCGATGCCGCCGGCGTCACGCAGCGTGAATATGGCGCTGCCGTTGGAGGAGCTGCCTTCGTAATAATGTCCAACCGCGCCCTCGGTCTTGCTCCACGCGAGAAGGGATGAAAGAGCATCCGGGCCTGATGCGGCACGCATCGCAAGAGACAGCTCGGTAGTACCCACCACATTCAGCGGATGCGTAATCCCGGCCGGCATTGGCCCAGCTCCGCCGACGGCGAAACCCTCAGGAGAGACATAGAGTAGCGGGGGGCCGGCTGGAGTCACCACTGTCCAGCCGTCATAGTTCCCATCGTCGAAGTCATCGGACACGGTGAACGATAACGCGAGGGCTACCGCCGGACAAAAGACAGACAATAGTGCCGTCATCATGGCGAGTCTCAGGATTCCTGCGCGCCTCATTTGTGTTCCTCCCTTCCCAGTGTTCGTGCCTCGCTCGCGTGTGGCCCCTCAAGAGCACACATCCCGAGCTTCCACACGGACAACTTCTACTGTTTCTGCCGGAGCTCTTCGATGTGGTTCCTCCTGCGTCATCCAGCACCGCCATCCGTAGGGCCCTTATAAGACTACCCCTGAATCAGGCGGCTGTCAACGAAAAACTGCTCTTATCGGACGATTTGTCCGCCTTTCGGATTCCTTCGGCCCTAAGCGTCACAACGGCCCGGGTCACTCGCTGTTGCCATCGGCAGCGGCCTTCCCGAGCGTCAGGATGGCCGCACACACGACGACCGGTAGTTGCGGCCATGCCGCTATGACCTTCGTCAAGTCAGGGGCAACCGGGGGCTTTTCGCCGTCAGGTGCGCCGGATTCTGCGTGCTCATTCTGAGAAATCGGCGTTTTCGGGGGCTTGAAGGGGGATTGTTCGAATCCCCTTGGGGCTATTGGGCCCTCCAATTCACGACTTACCATTTGCGATTTGACTTCTGTCACAGGCGGGACGGCGATTCGCCAAGAGCAGGTCGCAGGTGGTCAGACGCGCATGCCGGATATGGTGGCTTCGAAGGCGAGGGTCTGGCCGACGACTCCCTGGACGTCGCAGACGTACTTTCGGCCCCGTCTGGCCTGAGTGATGTGGCCGAGCAGGTAGAGACGGCTGCCGGGCTCGATCGTGGCTCGGAACTTCGCCCGGTCAATCCCGCCGAAGCCGACGAAACCCTCTTCTTCGTAAATCTGCTTCACAAAGAAACTCAGCAATTGGGCGGCGGCCTCGATCTGGATGACGCCGGGCATGAGAGGACGCCCCGGGATGTGGCCGCGGGCCCAGAACTCCTCGTCTGTGACGTCCTTATAGCCTAAAATATACCGTTTCTCCTTGTCATACCACGCGATGCCGTCAAGCTGCTGCATCTCAAACCGCTGCGGGTTGACTTTGCAGATCGCCTCCTTATCGAAGACAGGTGTACCAGTCAGGTCAATTTGTGCCAAATCAAATAACAAAGCAGGCGCCATGGATAACCTCAATCGTACTTGCGATTCATGGCCCTCAATGCCTGGTCGATGTACTTGGCGCACCGTCTCCGTCTTGGACCCCGCAGTGCAGTGGAAGGCGAATCCTGAATCGCAAGTAGTAAATCGCAAATGGTGAATTCGCCGGGGGCGTCTCTCGGCTAATCCGTGGATCGGATCTCGAGAACGCGATTGCGGACGGTCTGTGCAGCTTGTTTGACCGTCTGCATCTGCTTTCGGACTCGCGTTCCGGCCGCCTTGTTGCCGCCCTCGGCCTTGTTGATATCCGACTCGATCTCTGCCACCAGTCTCTTCAAATCTTCATATTCCTGCATTTAGGCAACCTCCATTTGTTGGGTTGAGATTGCGGGGAATGTAACGACCAGCCCCGTTGTTGTCAAAAAAAAACCGCTGTTTCATCAAAAAAACGCATGTGGCACGACCACGGTATTTGGGCGGGTCGGCGACGGGCGAAGGGTCACGGATTCAGCCTGGCGGTCAGTGCGGCGATTCTCTGGCCCCGGCGTTCGCACTGCTGGATGACCTTCTCGTCGGGTTTCCCGATGGATAGCGGGCCGTAATGGGCCCCCTGGGGGTCGCCCTGGACGATCATGCCCGCGATGAGCATCGCCTCAAGGATGCCCATGATGGTCGTTTCGCTGCCGCCCCCGACGTTGGCGGAACTGGCAAACGCCCCGCCCACCTTGCCGTTCAACTGCCCATGCCTGCCCACCAGATCGTCGATGAGCTGCTTGACCGGACCGGCCATCTGCCCGTAATAGCAGGGCGACCCGATCACGATGGCATCGTAGCTGGGAAGGTCGTCCGGACGCACCTTCTCGGCCGGTTTGCACTCGGTATCCAGGCCGGAGTCGTTCATGGCTCTGGCGATCGTCTCGGCCATCTCCTTCGTGTTGCCGCTTCTCGAGTGGTAGACCACAATTCCCTTTGCCATCTCTCTTTCCTTTCCCGTAATGAAACCGGGCAAACCGGCGATAGTTGCGTCCTTGACTGTGTGGCGCCGGAGCGATCTCATCCGTCCCAGCCCCCCCGGCTCCGGCCACAATCTACGTGAGCCGCGTCGAATTGCCGTCTGATATACCCTCGGATGGTCCTCGCGTCCAGGAATTCTTGCCGTGAGGCGTGGTTATCGCCGCAGGTAGGCGAGTTTCCTGGGCAGGGGAACGTTGTTACCGAAATTGTCTTCCCCGTAGCCGCATTCCGCCAGAAGTTGAATGTCGGCCAGGACCCGCTTATCACCGACGAACTGAGCGGTCATGTCCGTGCCGATATCGATCTTCCCCATCGCCAGCAGGCGTCCGGTCTCCGCGATGACCCTTTCGACGAGCGTTCCCTCGGTCCCGCAGATTCGTTCCGGCAGTTCGAGCGGCTGCTCGTACAGGAGCAGCTTGCCCCTCTCGGCCAGGGTCAGCGCGACGCTGCGCACGACGGCCACAGGGTCCTGGGGGTCGGCGGGCTCGGGAACCAGTCCGAGCCGTACGATCTCCCGGGCGAGCCATCGCCGCTTCTGCGCGTTGATTTTCTCGTTGGCCCGGAACAGGTCGAGGGAGGAACCGGCGTCGTAGACGTCGTCGCCCAGCAACATCTGCACCTTGCTGCCGTAGTGGCGGACCAGTTTGGAGATCAGGGTCGAGGGTCGTACGTGGAATCCCCGGTACTTCGGGATGGGGACTTCGATCCGGCCCACCTCGGCGTAGCGCTTCAGCATTTCCTGGCAGAGACTGACGGCCCGGCCGATGTAGAGATCGATGAACGTGATCGAGTAGTTCATCAGGACCGACAGCAGGGCGTCCGGTTTCACCGGCAATCCGGCAAACGGCGCAGTCGCACAACTGGGCTTGTTGACGTGACGCTCGTAGTAGTGCGCGAACAGCGTGGCGGTCTTGAGCAGATGGAAAACGACGCTGGCATGCCCTCGCAGAATGGGCAGGTCCCTATCCTGGCGTTCCGCTTGGGTCCCCGAGACATGCGTGTCGTATTGTGACTGCAGATTGTGGAACTGGAACTCGAGGCTCCGCAGGTGTTCTTCGCTGATGGCCCCCGAAAGGCGGATGGCGTATTCCTGCGGCCGGCTACGGCTGGCGGCGCGGACATCCTCGCTTTCCGAGGCGAGGTTCAGGAACGCCGTCGCCAGCAGAGCCACGGTCTCCGCGACGGTATCGACCCGACGGGCCCCGCAATCGTGTGCAAGCCGACCGGCCGGCAGACGCTCCTCGAACGTGTCCCTGATGTCCTGCCTGGGAAAGACCGACAAATCCAGCTTTCGAACCTCGTGCATCATCTCCCGGGCCGCCTGGGCGAGGACGGAGCCCGTGAACTTCAGGGCCTCCTCCGTGGCCGCCACGAAGTCGCTCTGGACCGGCATGAGTCGGTAGCTCGGCACGCGGTGTTGAATGTGCACCAATTCATAGCTGGCGTCGGAGAAGAGCTTCACCGTCGCGGTGAGCGAACGGAGATTGCGCCACCGGCAATTCTTCCCGGCATCGTACGTATCCACGAGCTCCTCCAACTGCATCGCCTGCGACAGGAGCTCTCCCAGGAAGGGACGGTTCAGGACCTCCCGCGGCGCATCACACGCGGCGAGAAAATCCACCATGGCCAGCAGCGTCCGGGCTCGCTTCTCAATCAGCCCGGAAAACTCCTGTTCGTTGACAAGATTGGTGTCCATCGTCGCATGCCCCCTGTTTGACCGTCGCTGCCATCGGAGATGGCCACCATGGGTGTTAATTCTTCGGTGTCCCTTTGTCGAGAGGAATCACGTCTACACTGAAACCCTTCGGTACGTAGACCTGGAACGTCTTGTCTTCCATCTCGGCGTTTACCTTCGGATCGATGAGGCGGATCTCGTGGATCTCTTCCTCCGTCGTTGCGGCTACGACCTTCGCCGGCAGCCCCGCCTTCTTGTCGATCCAGAAATCGATCGTGACGTAGTCGTCCTTGTAGACGGACTGGGGCTTGACCTTCAGATGCAGATGCTGGAACGCGGACTCTGTGTCCTTCGGCTCGGGGACAAGCGTCACCTCGAACTGTTTGTGCAGGTCGTTGATCCTGGAGAAACCGAGGACGGGGACGTGCCGGCTGGCCAGGGCGAAGGCGTCGATCGGCTTGTTGGGTTCCGTCAACTGGCGGCGCTCCACCCGCTCGGTCTGGTGATCGATATGCCACAGGTAGACGCCGTCGAAGAGGAACTGCTCCACGTATCGCTGCTGCTTTTCCTCATCCTGCTGAAGCGTCTGAAAGTCGATTCGCAGACTCGACCGCTCGTCGGATCGGGCGTAGTACAGCAGGCCCTTGCGGCGCTGCTGTGATTCGAGCAGCGGCTGTTTGACGACGTAGTCGATGCGGGCCTGGTAGGACTTCAGACCGGCGGCCTTCTCCTGCAGGCCTCTGATTGCCGTCTCCACTTCGTTGACATCCTGGGCCTTGACCGAGCAGCACGGGCCGTTCGATGGCGGCTCGGCAGCGGGTGCGAGTCCGGCCGCCGCAAGAGTCAGTGCGAATCCCATCAACAATGCGAGTCTATGCATTCTTGCTCCTGCACTCAGCAAAGAGGTTCACCTGTCCGATTATGATTGTCAACGATCGGGAGTAATTCTTCGAGGCTTTCGATGGTGAAGTCCGCATGTTCTGCGAACTCGTTGTTTCGGTCGTGGTGGACGATGAGGACGGCGATTGCACCGGCGGCGCGGGCGCAGAGCAAATCGAAGAGGTAATCGCCGACGAGCAGGGTCTCACGCGGCTCGACGCCAAACTGCCGGCACAGGTGCAGCACGCCGAAGGCGTTGGGCTTCGCCGGTCCGTCCTCCCGCCCGACGACGGCGTCGAAGGACAGGCCGTGCTTGGCCGCAACGGCGAACGCGTTATCCCTCCTGTTGCGGGTCAGCACGCCGATGCGGATGCCGCGCTGCCGCAGGCCGGCCATCGTCTCCGAAGCCCCGGGATTCAGCGTCGATTCCGTCACGGCCTTCTCCTCATGGACATGGAGAATCGCCTCGGCACGCTGCCGCTCCGCGGGTGTCATGGTCTCCATGGCCTCCAGAATGGGACCCCCATCGCGGCTCAGTCCGATCTCCTCCCGGATCGCATCGAAATCGAAATACGGCTCCGTAATTGTTCCATCCAAATCGAAGATCACTGCTCTTGTCGGCATATGCGGGATCGCCTCTTCCGCCGAAGTTTCAAAAAGACCAAAACCAGCCCTGGAACGTTCTCCGTCCCCACTACTACGTCGGCCGGCCCCAGAGGTTTTGCCAAGCTTGCACTGCGACAGTTAGTTTACCGGGCGAGGGGTCCGTGGGGCCAGCCCCCCGGACGTTTTCCCAGCCCTATTTTGCTTGTTTTCTCAGCAATCCGACGAGATAGCGTGCGGCCGGTCCCAGGCTTCGCCCTTTGCGAACGATAATTCCGGTGGGACGTACAAACCGGTCGTTCGAAAATGGGATGGCCTTCAGTGTTCCGGTGACCACCTCCTGCTCGATCGTCGGCTCGGGCAGGATGCTCACGCCGGCATTGATCTCCACCGCACGCTTAATCGTTTCTATGTTGTCAAATTCCATCACGGGACGCACCGTCACATTGTAGCGGGCCAGGATACTATCCGTCCAGACGCGGGTCGGCACTTCCTTGTCGAACGCGACGAAACGCTCGAACTGCAGCTTGTGAATGTCCGCCTCGGATTCCCGGGCCAGCGGGTGTCTGGGGCTGCAGGCCAGCACGAGCGGCTCGTCCTCGAAATCGTACACCTCCACACGCCGATCTTTCTTCGGCACGGCCACGACCCCGATATCGACCTCGCCGTTCAGCACCAGCTCGTAGATCCTGTCGGCGCTGAGGTAGTCGAGGTGGACGTTGACGTTGGGATATCGAATCATGAATCTCTTGATGTGGTCGGGCAGGCTGTGCATCCCGATGCTGAAGATCGCCGCGACGTTGATTCGGGTCTCCCCACCGGTTTTGAGGGCCTTCAGTTCGGTCCGGAACTGGTCGTACCGGTCCAGGATATCCTTGGCGGCCTTGAGGAAGACCTGGCCGGCTGTGGTCAGCTCGATGGGCCGCTTCTTGCGATTGATCAGTTGGCACTTGTGTGCCAGCTCCAACTGGGCCAGTTGCTGTGAGACCGCCGACTGGCTGAGCAGGTGTTTCTCCGCCGTCTTGGAGAAGCTGCGGAACTCCGCCAGATCGCAGAATATCTTAAGTGTTTCTATGTGCACGCTCAGCCTTTCTAATGCGATGCATCGTCGCAAGAACCTTCTTTCATTAGCTATTGCACGATATAATATAAAAACCGCTAATGAAATACAAGGCCACGGTCTATTCCTGAAGGAACTGCAAAGGGAATCCATAGCGGCCGAATGCCAAGGAAGCTGTGCAGACTGCAGCGTGCTCCCGTTGTATTTCGCCGGTTTCGGGAATCTGCGCCCGATGCATCCCCTGCGGAATGGCCGCCTGGAGGGATCAAGCCGAGAGGATCGTCAACGCTTGATCGTCACGGCGTGACATCCGCCATGGGGCCTCGCAGGCGTTTTCCCCTTGGCACGGGGCGGCATCAGCGATAGAATCCCTGCATGACGAAGGAAGTGGATTTGAACAAGGTGGTTCGTCAGCACGCCGAGATGGAGAGCTTCTTCACGGGGTTTGCGATCAAAGGGAAAAGTGATACGCCCGCGCCGGCACCGAAGCCGAGCCCGGCGGAGATTGCCGACGCGGGCAAAGAGCTGGAGGCGATTGCCGGCGAGGTTCGTCAATGCCGCAAGTGCGATTTGGGCTCGTTGCGGACCAACGCCGTGCCCGGCGAGGGCAGCCCGAGGGCTCGGATCATGTTTATCGGAGAGGCCCCGGGGGCGGATGAAGATGCCCAGGGCCGGCCCTTTGTCGGCAGGGCGGGGCAGCTCCTCGACAAGATCATCGCGGCCTGCGGCCTCAAGCGCGAGGAGGTTTTCATCGGTAACATCCTCAAGTGCCGCCCTCCGGACAACCGGGATCCCCGTCCGGACGAGATCGTCAGTTGCCTGCCCTATCTCCAGAAGCAGATCGAGATCATCGCCCCTGAGGTCATCGTGGCGCTGGGCGCCCATGCGGCCAGGACCCTCTTGGACACCAACAAGCCCATCGGTCAGCTTCGCGGCCAATTCCAGGAGTACTGTGCCGGCATCGGCCAGCCGCCCATCAAGCTCATGGCCACCTACCACACGGCCTATCTGCTGCGAAGTTACACCCCGGAGAACCGCCGACGCGTCTGGGAAGACATGAAAAAAGTTCTGGCCGAGCTGGACCTGCCGATCCCGGAGCGCGGCAGGAGCTGATTTGCAGGCCCGGCTCTCGTGTCCGATTGTACCATCTCCATCTGTATCCGCCGCTGGAGGCCGCGGTCCGTAAATATATGCCAAAAGACGGGCTTTTCCCGTAATTCTGTCGCGTCTCATGCGTCTGATATCACAGATACGATGTGAGAGACAGTAGGCAAGGGCAGTCTCCCGGCCGGGCGTCGGGCAGTGAGTATCGCTTGCAGAAACGCCCGTCTTCGGGTATGATGAGAGCTTGGCAGGCTACTCGGAGGCAGGTCCCCCCTATAACTGTCACCTGTCACAGGCACTGATTCGGAAAGGGCGATCTAATGAGACGAGACACAGTGTTCGGGATTATGGCGTTCTCAGTATTCGCGGCTACCGTTTCGGCAGCCACGCTGAACGTGCCGAGCGAGTACCCGCGGATCCAGGCGGCGATCCAGGCGGCCGGCGACGGTGACGTGGTCGTGGTTGCGGGCGGCGTGTACTACGAAACGATCAACTTCGGCGGCAAGGACATCGTCGTCACGAGCATGGACCCCAACGATCCAAAGGTGGTGGGCTATACGATCATCAATGCCGACGAGGACGGCACGGCCGTGACCTTTGAGAACGGCGAGACGCCCGCCGCCATGCTGATCGGATTTACCATCACCGGCGGCTTCGGGACGTTCAGCCAGGAATTCACCAACGAGGTTGGCGTCCGGACCTTTGCCGGCGCGGGCATATACTGCTATTACGCCTCTCCGACCATTACGAAAAATGTGATCGTCAACAACGCCGGCCCCTTTGACGTGAGCGGGCCGACCGATGCGGATATCATGGTCGCTTTCGGCGGGGGCATCTCCTCCTACGCGGGCAGTCCGGTGATTACGCACAACATCGTTCGACAGAACAGCGCCTGGGTGGGAGGCGGCATTCTGTGCTGGTTTGGCACGCCGACGATTCACAATAACATCATCTTCAATAATTCATCGTATGAAGGCGGTGGCGTCTTCATGTTCGCAGGCTCCCTATTTAACAACACCATTGTCGCCAATGACGGTGAGCTCGGCAGCGCCATCGCCGCGGGCGAAGGAATCGGCGCCAACGTCTTTGTCACCTTTGCGCCCGAGTTAGGCTACACGCGTGTATCCAACAACATCATCTGCCAGGGCGTCTCGGGGGGTGGCATTTTCTACCAGGGTGATCCTTCCGCCGGCCTGCTTGCCTTCAACAATGTCTGGGGCAACACGTCAAGCGATTACGGCAGCGTTAACATGCAGACGGGTGAGCTCATGTACGGGGGGCAGGCCGATCTGACCGGCACGATGGGCAATATCTCCCAGGACCCGCTTTTTCTCAACGCGTTCAACAAAGACTATCACCTGACGTTTGAATCGCCGTGCGTGAATGCAGGCGATCCGGACGCGATTGTGCTTCCGGGCGAGACAGACATCGACGGTGATGACCGAATCTTCGGCGCTCGGATTGACATGGGGGCCGACGAGTATGTCGGCTACACCAAGCCGGTCGCGGACGCCGGATTCGGCCGGCACCTTCTGGAGCCGTCCCAGCCGGTGACCCTGGACGGCGGACAGAGCTTCTTTTACGACCCGTGCGGCGTGACCCTCTTCCGATGGACGCAGGTAAGCGGGCCGGCGGTGACGTTCGACGATCCGAACGTGGCGACGCCGACGTTCACGCCCGAAGAGGAAGGCCAGTACGTCTTCGCGCTGGTCGTGGCTGATGACCGGTACAGCAGCGAACCCGACGAGGTCCTCGTCTTGATCGCCGAGAATCACGCTCCGGTGGCCGATGCCGGCATGGACCGAGTCTCTGCGATCTCGGGGCGGACTGTCCTGGACGGCACGGGCTCATACGATCCCGACGTGGTTGACCAGTTGACCTATCGATGGACACAAGTGGACGGGCCGCCCGTCGCACTGGAGCAGGCGGATACGGCCATGCCTTCCTTCGTGGACGAGGCAGGGGGGCAGCGCGTGTTCGAGCTGGTTGTGAACGATGGTTTCGTGGACAGCGAAGCGAGTCGCGTGCGATACGTTAGCGTGCCCGTCACCACAGCGGCGGAGGTCGTCGATTTGGCCCAGGGCATACCGGGACGCACCCACCATCCGGATGTCTCCGGCACCAGAGTCGTTTGTGCATCAGGGGGCGTGTCGGTCGATACGTGGAGGATTGTCAGCAAGGACCTGATAACCGGCGAGGTCGAGACCGTTTCCGCGGGCGGCATCAATACGCAGCCCAAGATCGACGGCGATCTGGTCGTCTGGTCCGGCGGCACGCCTGCCCGTGTTGCCGGTCGCGAGTGCACCAGTGTACTCGTTCAGAATCTCGGCACGGGCGTTCGGCGCGTGTTAGCGGCGCAGGGTGAGATCCGCTCCTTCGGGCATCCCGCCATCTCCGGCAACAAGGCGGTGTGGGTGCAGCATCTCAATATCGACCGTGCACTGCCCGAGCAATGGCACGACATGCCGTACGATATCTGCGGGGCCGACCTGACGGATATCGAGGCGCCGGTTTCCTTCACCGTCGCGACCGGGGTCGGCCGGCGCGATCCGTTCCCGGTGGATGACCCCGCCGCCGACCACGACGACGTCGTCGATATTTGCGGCGACATTGTCGTGTGGGAAGGCAATGGTGACATCTATGCCGCGGACATCTCCGATTTGAATCAGATTGCGGTGTTCACCGTATGCGATCATCCGGCTCGTCAGTACGATCCGGCGATCTCCGGGCACACGGTCGTCTGGACCGACGAGCGCTATGACGAGGGCGATCTGTACGGGGCCGACCTTAGTGATTGGGAGAACATCCGGGAATTCGTGGTCGTCCGAGCTTCCGACATGCAGCAGCAGCCGGCGATTGACGGGCCTCTCGTCGCCTACGTTGACGGCGCTCCCCAGCGCGGTCGCGTTCGCATGGCGTGTCTGACTCGTGCCTATGGCGTGTTGATGGTCGAGCTGCCGGAGCTTCTATTCGGCACGGCGCCCGCAGTGGACGGCCGGATGCTGGCCGGGCTGGGCGCTGACTACGGACCTCTGCGGGGGCTGTCGCTGACATTCGGCTATGCTGTAGGCGATGGGGTTGTACAGAACGTCACGGCGGGCGAGCGATACGATTACATTCAGCACGCCATTGCTCGTGCAAACGATGGTGATGAGATCGTCGTGCCGGAAGGCGTTCATGAAGAGAAGATCAGCTTCCTCGGCAAGGCCGTGACGATCCGCTCGACGGCCCCGGACGATCCGGCGGTCGTCGCCGCGACGGTCCTTCGCAGCAGTGGGACTCTGGTGAGCTTCACCGACGAAGAGGGGCCGGAGAGCCGGCTTGACGGCCTGACGATTCCCGGCGGAAGCCAGGGTATCTACTGCCATGGTGCAACGCCCACGATCACGCGCTGTGCCATCACGGGTCATGCGCAGGCTGGCGTCAAGCTGACAGGGCAGAGCGATCCAACGATCACCCACAGCCGGATCGTGGCCAACGGCGCAGCCGGCATTGAGATGGCGACGGCCGGGACTGGCCGAATCACCAAACGCAACGCCATCACGATTCGAAATTGCATCATCGCCGGGAACCGCGGGCAGGGCATTCATGGCGACGAGCCGGAGGTCTTCAACTGCACCATCGTGGAGAATTGGCAGGCGGGCATCGACGCGTATGCCCCGAAGGTGCTCAACTCAATCCTGTGGCTTAACGATGCGGACGCCGACAACATGCAGATCAAAGGCGCTCGCGCCACGGCCGGCATCTCCTACTGCGCTGTCGAAGGCGGCTGGTCGGGCGAAGGCAACATCGAGGTCGATCCATCCTTCGTTGCATGGGGTTCGTGGGCCGGCACGGTCTGGATGCCCGGTGACTATCACCTGCGCAGTAGCGGCTGGCGGTGGGATGCAGGGCAGGGCTCGTGGCTCTCCGATGATGTCACCAGTCCATGCGTCGACGCGGGCGATCCTGCGTCCGATCTGTACGATGAGCCTCTGACAGCTCCAGACGATGTCGGTGGCGCGGTCATCAACCAGCGGATCAATATGGGAGCCTACGGCGGAACGGTCGAAGCGAGCCTGGCGCCGCCGAGTCAATGATGCGCTTCGGCAACGGCCCGGCTATCGCGAAACTCAGGTGAAGGGCCGGGCCTGCGAATAGATGGCAAACTCCGCTCGGGAACACATCTCGATCGACTACGCACGCTCTCGGAGCAATTGCTCGAACCGCTGCAATTCGCCGGGCTTCATGTGGTAGCTGTGCTCGGCATCGGGGAAGCGGCCGGCTTTGACGTCCTCGGCGTAGCCCCGCACCGCCTCGACCGCGAGGGTGCCAAGATCCGCGTACGCTCTCGCGAACTTGGGAGGCTGCCCACCGGAGAGCCCTAAGATATCCGGGGCAATCAGGATCTGACCATCACAGCCCGGGCCTGATCCACAGCTAATCACGGGCACCTCGGACCTCGCGGTGATGATCTGGGAAACTTCAGCAGCCGTTCCTTCGATAAGCAGGGCGCTTGCGCCGGCGGCGGTCATCTTCTCTGCCAGGTGGATGAGCAGAAGAGCCGTTTCGGCCGTGGTTGCCTCCGCGCGGAACCGGCCGAACATGCCGATCCGTTGCGGGCGGATCCCGATGTGCGCCATGACCGGGATGCCGGCGTCGGTAACCGCGCGGATCGTGTCGAGGTAGGCCTCCGTTGCCTCGATCTTTACCATCTGCGCGCCGGCTTCGGTCAGGAAGCGTCCGGCGTTGCGAATCGCCTCGGGGATGCTCGTGTGGTAAGATAGGAAGGGCATGTCCGCCACCAGATAGACATTTGGGGCGCCTCGCCGGACTGCGGCCGTTAGCGTGACCATGAAGTCCATCGTTGCCGGAAGCGTCGTATCGAAGCCGAGCATCAATTGGGCCGCGGAGTCGCCTACGAGGATCATCTCGACCGGGGTTTGGGAGACGAGCTGCGCAGTCGTATAGTCGTAACAACTGACTGCAACGATGGCGCGGCGTTGTTGCTTGGCTTTCAACAGATGCGCTATGGTAATGCGCTCATTCATCCCTCGTCGTCCCCTTGAAAATTAACAATGTTTCAGTTATAAAGAGAGAACAAAACCGCCTGACGCCCCGTAAAATGCAATAGTTGAAGGTCGATAATGAGACCATTGCCGAGCGAGCGAACGAAAATTTGACGATTTCATAATTTAACCCTTGAATTTCCTCCGGCAAAGCGTAATTCTTCTTGTGTCCTTGGTTTTCATTAAAGATTTTCACTGGTTCTCTACGATGTAAGAATCAGGTAGACTGCGGGAAACACCAAAGGCTATCGAAGGCCAATAAATAGCTTTTCATCACCCTCCTCCGAAGCCAGATTCTGTTTAGGGATCTGGCTTTTTTAGTGCCTTATCAAGTTATTATAGGGAATCTGCGTAACGTAGCCCATGTCCAGAATGGTCGCATCCTCGACCTATGTTCTTTGATTGATGCAGGGCACCGCACGTGCGCCGTGGGCAGCCGCGGCAGGGCAGTTGTGCTCGGTGGAAAGTTGCTGTAGGATTCGATGGGCCGCGCACATCCGGGGCCGGCCGCAGAGCAGTAGCATGATGGAGAACGAACGAGAATGGTTCCGCAAATCGCATTGTCCGAGCACGGTCCGCATGTCTCGCGGATCGTTCACGGCCTGTGGCGCCTGGCCGAGTGGAACAAGCCGGCGACGGAAATCCGCGAGCTTATCCATGGTTGCCTGGAACACGGGATTACAACATTCGATCACGCCGACATCTATGGCGATTACACCTGCGAGGGCCTCTTCGGGGCCGCCTTGGCCGAAGCGGGGGTGGACCGCGCGGCGATACAACTCGTCACCAAGTGCGGCATCAAGCTCATCTCGAAGAACAGGCCCGAGCACCGAATCAAGTCCTATGACACCGGTCGCTCCCACATCATCGCTTCGGTGGAGAACTCCCTTCGAGCTCTGCGGACCGACTATATCGACCTGCTGCTAATCCATCGGCCCAATCCGCTGGTGGATCCGCGAGAGGTGAACGAGGCTTTCGTTTCTCTCCATGAGTCAGGCAAAGTGCGTCACTTCGGTGTTTCCAACTTCCTTCCTTCTCAGTTCGAGGCGCTTGCTGCGAAACTGGATGTTCCGCTCGTGACGAACCAGATCGAGTACTCGGTCATGCACTTGGACGCGCATGCCGATGGGAGTATCGATCTGTGCCAGAAGCTCGACATTCGGCCGATGGCGTGGTCCCCGCTCGCCGGAGGCCGGCTGTTCCGGGAAGATTCAGAGCAGACCGAACGTTTGCGGGACACTCTGACCCGGATCGGTCGCGAACTCGGCCGCGCTGCGGTCGATCAGGTTGCCATCGCGTGGGTCCTCATGCATCCGGCCCAGTTCGTCCCGGTGCTGGGCACGGGCAATGCTTCTCGCATCACAAGTGCCGTCGCAGCGCTCGATATCGAGTTGACGGCGGAACAATGGTTCAAGATCCGCCAGGCTTCCATGGGCCAGGACGTTCCGTGACTACATCGTGGCTCCGTGCGGGCTGTTCGGCCTACCTAAGGCGACTAAGGATCACGCCGGGCGCCACAAGCAGCGGCTTTCCTGCAAGGTCCGGAGTGACTTCGGCGCCGAAACTGACGGGTGACGCGTCGCTAATGATTCCCCTCGGGGCTTGAGAGGATGTAGTCCAGCACCTCACTGAGCTTGGCCGTGGCGACGGCAATGCTGGAATCCGCGGCCCCATAGTACATGCGGAGCTCATCCGCCTCCCGATGGACGATGGCGCCGGTAGGAAAGACGACGTCGCCGACGTCCCCGACGCGCTCGTAGTAGGCGTGCGGTCCGAGGATCCATTCGTCGCTCCGACGCAGCATCTTCCAGGGACGCTGAAGATCCAGCAGGACCAGGCCCAGGCGGTAGATTTGACTGGCCGTTGTCGACCGTACGCCGTGATAGAAAACGAGCCACCCCTCAGGCGTCTCGATCGGCTGGCAGGCCAGGCCGACGCGATGGCAATCCCAGTAGGCATGACGCGTGTGGACGAGCAGTTGGTGATCGCCCCAGTGTTTCAGGTCCGGTGAGAAACTCAGCCAGATATGGGCCTCGCCACGCACGATGGGGCGGTGGAGCAGTGCGAACCGGCCGTCGAAGCGGCGGGGGAACAAGCACGCGTCCTTATCTTCCGGCGGCAGCAGGGCCCCGAGGCGGGCGAACGTACGGAAGTTCTTCGTGATCGCCAGCGAGACGAGCGGACCGCCCTCGCTGAACGAGACGTAGGTCACCGCGAACTGTTTCTGTTCCTCCAGCCATACGATGCGCGGGTCTTCAAGACCCCATCGTTCCTCCCGCGAGTGGGGGTCGGCCGTCATCGTCGGCTCCGGATCGATCTGCCAGTCGGTGAAGCCATTCGGACTGCGGGCCACGGTCAGATGGGAAAAGCCGCGCATGTCCTCGACGCGCGCCAGCAACAGGGTGTGACCGTCGACCATGGCGGCCGCCGGATTGAACACCGCGTTTGCCGGATAGGGCCAATCTTCCGGCCCCAGAATCGGGTTCCCGTCATACCGCTTGTATAGCTCGTGTGCCTTTTGTTCTCGTGCTCGCTGTGGCATGTTTTCTATCCAATGAAAAACGGTCCGTTCGAAACCTGCTGCAGGATGACATACTCCTGGGAAGCTCGTTCCCGGCGATATCGCTTCTTCTCCGGAGCACGCGCTTATGCCTTGATCAGTTGCGTCTCATAGAGCGCCTGGTATACGGTGCAGGTTCGCATCAACTCCTCATGCTGGCCCTGGGCAATGATTCGCCCGTTGTTCATCACGACGATGACATCCGCCGCGATCACGGTGCTGAACCGGTGGGCGATGATGAACGTCGTCCGGTTCTCCATGACTTTCTCGATGGCCTCGTGGATCTTGGCTTCGCTGTCGGCGTCGACCTGGCTGGTCGCCTCGTCGAAGATCAGGATCGCCGGGTTCTTCAGGATGGCCCTGGCAATGACGATTCTCTGCAACTGCCCGCCGCTGAGCCCGACCCCTTGTTCGCCGATCAACGTATCGTATCCCTTGGGGAACTGGCAGATGAACTCATGGGCATAGGCCCGTCGGGCGGCGGTCTCGATTTCATCTCTCGTGGCTCCCTGTCGCCCGTAGCCAATGTTCGCGGCGACCGTATCGTTGAAACTGATGACCTGCTGCGTCACCATGCCGATCTGGTTGCGGAGGCTTTGCAGCGTCACGTCGCGAATGTCCGTGTCATCGATGAGGACACGGCCGGCATCGGGATCGTAGAACCGGGGAAGCAGGTTCGCCAGCGTCGTCTTGCCTGAGCCGTTCGGACCGACGATGGCCACGTTTTGGCCTGCCGTGACGACGAGATTGATGCTGTCCAACGCCGATCGCTCGGCCCCGGGGTATGAGAACATGACGTCCTGGAATTCAATGCTCCCGCTCACCGGAGGCAGGACCATGGCGTTCGGCTTCTCCGCCTCGGTGGGCTGTTCGAGCACGGCGAAGATTCGCTCGGCCGCCGCATTGGCCGCCTGAAGCTTGGTCCAGATGTCGCTCGTCTTTCGCACCGCCTCGGCCGAGGCGCCCAGCAGCACGAGCAGCGCCAGGAACTCCGGGCCATCCAACTGCTGCTTGGTCACCCAGATCATGCCCACGACCAGGGCTGCCGAGCCGGCAAACATCCCCAGCACTTCCAGCACCGGATGGGCGGCGGCGTCTACCCTTGATATCCTGAGTAACTGTTTCAGCAGACGATCGTTGATGTCCTTGAACCGCGCCTGCTCGTACTGTTCCTGATTGTACACCTTGACGACTCGCAGTCCGGCCACCGTCTCCTGCAGCTTGGCCAGCATCTGCGCGCTGGCGACCAGGGACCGGCGCGTGGCTTTCTTGATCTTTGCGCCGAAGGTCCCCAGCAGCAGGAGGACGAAGGGGGCCGAGCACAGGAAGACGAGCGCCAACTGCCAGTTGATGTACATGGCGACGCCGAGCATGAACACGGCATTCATGGGTTCTCGAAGCGCCTTGCCCAGGAGTACGCGAATGGCGGTGCCCATGGTCACCGTGTCGCGCACGATTCGGCTGATTACATCGCTCGGGCGTTCATTGGCGAACACCCCAATCGGCATGCGCATCAGATGTGCGAAGACCTCCTCACGCAGACGATTGACGCCGACCTCAACGATCTTCTGGCCCAAATAGTCCTGGTAGAATTTGGCGGTGCATCGGATGAGCGTAAGGACCCCAATACCCAGTACGATCACCAGCACGGCCTTGATCGGGCTCTCGTCGCGGGGCAGCAGGCTTACGAGCCGCAGGCCGCCCTGCGCAAGGGCCGTTTCCACCCCCCACTGGAGACGGCGGGACCGTTTCCAGTCGAGACTCTCAACGTATGGCTCGTTGTAAGGGGTTTGCAGCATGGCCTGTTCGGAGACGAAGGTGTCATTCTGCGCGCGTCTCATCGCGACGGGGATGGCTTGCTGTCGAGTCGCCACAAGTTCCTGGAGCAGTCGCGTGTAGGGGACCTCCGCGTCCTGCTGAGCGACCAATCCGTTGATGTCGGCGATGCGGTCCCGCGGACGGATGCCGGCCGTGTCGGCCAGACTGTCTCTTTCGACAGCCACCACGAGCAGATGGGTGCGCAGGGACAGATCGGTTCCATCGGCCAATTCGGATGCCTTGGGGACATCGAACTCGAGGCCATAGAAGGCTTCCGCTGCTTTGCGGTCCACCCAGCCGTGCAGGCCCTCCGTACCGATCATGACCTTCAAGAGGGGAATCAGCGTCATGAAGCTCAGGGACAGCAGCCCGGCGATCAGCATCGCACTGAGGACAACGACGACGATCCGAGGCCACTGGGGCCAAATATACTTGAACATGTGCGCGAAGGCCTTCATCGCGGCGTATTTCTCCAACTGGTCATTCGTGTTCGGCGCCGACTCTCGGATGGGCACGATCCGGCGCGCCCAACGGCTCCGGAGATATCGACAAGAGATCCCTGGTCCTGGCCGGCGCGAGCAGGCTAACAGACTCCGCCCGGCCGGTCAAGCCCAAAGAAAGGCGGCAAAGCACGCGGATAAAGGCGTTTCGAGAGGGCGAGCGTGTCGTCCCGCACGGGAGGGCCGCTCAGTACTTCCTGCGGAATTTCGCCGTGGGGATGTTCATCAGTTTGCGGTACTTGGCGACGGTGCGTCTGGCCAGATGAGGAATCCCCGTCTCGGCGAGCTTCTCCTTGATCTGGTCGTCGTTGAGGGGTTTGGCCTTGTCCTCCTCGTCGATGATCTGCTGGAGCTTGACGCGAATCGCCTCCCAGCTATGGGCCTGACCGTTGGTGTCCTCCGTCCCGCCGCTGAAGAACTTGCGCAGCGGCAGAATGCCCCATGGGCATTGCATGTATTTGCCGGAGACGGCACGCGAGACAGTGGCCAGATGGACGCCCACCTCCTGTGCGATCGTCGACATCGGCAGGGGACGCAGGTAGAGGGGACCTCGTTCGAAGAAAGCGTGCTGATACCGGACAATGGCCTTCGCCACCTTCAGCAGCGTATTCTTCCGCTGCTCGATGGCCTCGATGATCCAGTGGGCCGAACGGATGTTGTTCTGGAGGAATTTCTTGGCGTTGTCACTGACATGGCCGTCGCCGGCCATTCGCATATAGTAGGGGCTCAACCTCAGGCTGGGCAGGCTGTCATCGGCAAGGCGGACGGCCCATTCATCCGATCCGTTGGGGGATTCGACGATGACGTCCGGCGTGATCGGAATGCTGTCGTTGCGCCCGATCTGCAGGCCCGGCGAGCTATCCAGCTTACTCAGCCGTTCAATGGCGCGATTGAGCCGTTCCATGGTGCAATCCATTTTCTTTGCGATTTCGGGCAGGCGATTGTCGAGCAGCGCATCCATGTAGTCCGAGATCAGACGGTACTCGAACCCCATCTCCTCCGTACTCTGGGCCAGTTGGATGAGCAGGCATTCCCGCAGGTCTCGCGCCCCGACGCCGGGCGGGTCCAACTGCTGAACGAGTCGCAGCGCCTCTTTCAGATGCTCGGCCGTAAACTCCTTCTGGTCCTTACTGTGCAGTTGTTCGAGAGGGACGCTCAGATAGCCGCGATCATCGAGGTAATCGACAATGGCGCTGCCGGCCTTCTTCACCGGCTCGGCCGCGTCCACCAGCCCCCACTGCTCGCTCAGATAATCGTGCAGCGACTGCGGCGGCGCCGCCGTGTTCTTGATCGCTTCGAGCTTCAAGTCTCTCTCGCCGTCATCGCGGTGACCGCGATAGGGGCCCGACTGGTTGATGAACTCCTTGAAATCGTCCTCGATACTTTCCAAACGCTCGAAATCGTCGGCCTTGTTGTTGTCCGTGTCGACGACGAGAGCTTTCTCGCCGATGTCATCATCCTCCGCGGTCTCCTGCGACGCTGGAGCTTCATCGGGGTTGGAGGCCTCCTCCAGTTCGAGGACGGGATTGCTGTTGAGCTCCTGCTCGATGCGCTCCTGGAGCGCGAGAATGGGAAGCTGGAGGATCTCCATGGATTGGATCATATGCGGAGCGAGCTTCATCCGTTGCTCCATCCGCATCTGTCCCGTCATTTCCAGCTTCATATCACTACCTTGCACTCCGGATTGTGTGTACTGCTTAAACTATCAACCCATGATAGCCTCGCCATGGATTTGGTCAATAGCCGTCGGCTGCTTCCACGATTTTTCTGCGCGCGACGGACGGGGCTATTCGAGTGCCTGCCGGCCGAGGATGGCATCGGTAAGAATCTTGCCGCTGGCGTATTCGATGGTGCTGCCAGTCGGCAGTCCGCGGGCCAGCCGGGTGATTCTCACGCCGAGAGGTCGCAGAAGCGAGCTGATATACAACGACGTACCGTCCCCTTCCAGGTTCGGATTGGTCGCCATGATGACTTCCTTCACCTCGCCGCCGCGCACGCGCTCGACGAGCTTGTCGAGCGTCAGGTCGCTCGCATCGATGCCCTCCAACGGGGCGATGTGGCCCCCGAGAACATGGTACAGCCACTTGCACGCGCCCGTCTTTTCGAGACTGATGACGTCCTTCGGCTGCTCGACGACGCAGATCAGGCTCCTGTCCCGGCGCGTGTCGGAACAAATCTGACACAGCTCCGCCTCAGACAGATTGCAGCAGACGTTGCATTGTTTGATCTTCGTCTTGACGTCCCGGATCGCGTCGGCCAGGGCCATCGCCGCGGGGCCGTCGGCCTTGAGAATATGAAACGCCAGGCGCTCGGCGGTTTTCGGCCCGATGCCCGGCAGTCTTCCGAACTCTTCGATGAGTTTGTTCAAGCTTTCCGTGTATGCACTGCTCATCATTGGAAACGACGTACCGCGTTACTCCCAAATCATTGTCCGTCTTCTTCGATTCCCGTGATCGTGGCGTCGAGACCGGCGAGGAGGGTTTTCACGCCCGGATCGTTGAGGATCTCGTATCGTTTTTGCGTTGCCGATTTCGTCGAAGCATGCGCCCCGGCGGCCGGCGATTCAGCGACGACCTCAAATCGAATGCGAACCGGCCTGCCGAAATGCTCGCTCAGGGCCGAGGCAATCTGCTCGCCTCGCCCGTTGCTCTGGCACATCTCCATTCGGCTGGCCGTCGGAAATCCGATCGTCAGCGTATCGCCCTCGAACTGGCCGGGCACGGAACCGTTCAACAGGGCGGCTGTGCCGTTGCCCACTTTCGTCGCCATCGTAGCCAGAATGTCGCCCCAATCTGCAGCGAGGCTCTCCCTTGCGACCGGCGCCTTGGATGGGCTCGGCTCGGCGGACAATTGCCCTGCGTTCGTCTCAGTCTCGTCCTGCGGGCGGGCAGGGGCCACAGGCGCCTTCGGAGCGGGCTTACTTTCTACCGGGACTTTTTTTTTAACGGCCGCCGGCGAGCCGCCTTGGGCCCGCGACATCAGCTCGTCCACGTTCATGAAGTGCTCGCTCAGCGCGAACCGCAGCAGGGAGGCATCGAGCAGGGCCCGCGGCGTATCGCTGTTCCGCAGCGTCCACCGGAGCTTCTCGAGGGCGGTGATGTTGTAGATGAGCGCCGCCGCATCGAATTTCTGCGCCAGCTCGCTCGCCTTCTTCTTCTGGTCGGCCGTGAGGATCAGAAGGTCCGTATCGACGCCGGCCGACCCGACGACCAGGAGGTCCCGCATGGATTCGATCAGCGCGTCGGCGACCTGGACCTCGCCCAATCCGGTGCAGATCAGCTCCTCCGTCGCCGCCAATGTCCCGGCCGGATCGTTATTGCCGATCCGCTCCAGGAGCGTATGCACCTTCTCCGCGTTCGGCCGGCCGAGGAAATCCTCCAGGAGCTGCGTCGTCATGGGCGTTGCGCCGGTGCTGATGAGACGGTCCAGCAGGCTCAGCGCGTCGCGCATCGACCCGTTCGCCATGCGCGCCAAAGGCAGGATCAGGTCTTCTTCGTATTTGATCTTCTCCTGCTTTAGGATCGATTTGAGCTGCTCGCCGATGACCTTTGGGCCGATGTTGTTGAAGTCGAACCGCTGGCACCGCGACTGGATCGTCGCGAGCACCTTGTTCGGCTCGGTCGTGGCGAAGATGAACTTCACATGCTCCGGCGGCTCCTCTAACGTCTTGAGCAGGGCGTTGAACGCCGAGACCGTTAGCATGTGGACTTCGTCGATGATATAGATCTTGTAGCGCGCCCGCGCGGGACGATAGACGACGTTCTCGCGCAGCTCCCGGATCTCATCGACCCGGTTGTTCGAGGCGCCGTCGATCTCGATCACGTCGATATCGTCGCCGGTGTTGATGGCGACGCAACTGCCGCATTTCAGGCAGGGCTCGGTCGTCGGCTCGTCGGACTCCTGGCAGTTGAGCGCCTTGGCGAGAATTCGCGCCATGGTGGTCTTGCCCACGCCGCGGGTGCCGGTGAACAGATACGCATGCGCCACGCGCCCCGTCTCGATCGCGTTCTTCAGCGTCCGCGCGATCGGGTCCTGCCCGACCACATCATCGAACGTCTGCGACCGGTATTTCCTTGCTAAAACCGTATAAGCCATAGGATTGATTATGGATTAGGGATTATTGATTATTGCTCTGCGACTCGGGCGGTCTCCTGAACTCGGAAGTCCTGTCCTTTGCCGTTTTTCGGGCGGCGACGAAGACGGCGGTCAACTCACGGCCTTCGTTCAGCAGCGGAGCCGCACGAGGCTCATCGACCAGGCCCTCCTCAAGGGCGAATTCCATCCAGAACGCGCTTTCGTCGGCCTCCTCGATCACGATGCTCAACTTCGATACGAAATGAGCTCTGGACTGGGCCAGACAAGCGGCGCGATAGTTGGACGCCACCGATGTCCCGCAACGGATCAACTGCCCCTTGATGTGGTCGCCCAGGGGACCGCTCGGGAGGGCCAGGCTGAATTTGACGCATCGATGGGCAAAGTGCTTCGTTCGTTCTCTCAACTCCTCCGCGTCCATAAGGGGTCTCCCTCACGCCAATCATCAATTATCAATCATCATTCATCAATTGAAAAAGATCGGCCGGGTTTCCCCACACACGGCGAAGCGTCCGCTTATGGCTGCTCGGTTCCCCGCCTGACCAGGTTCACGGGCTCGGCCTGCATGGGACCCGGCCGGTTAATCACACCCTCTATTCGCGAGTCAAAGAACAGGTCACACGACCCTGGCGGCACTATAGCACACCCGTCGCTGTCTTTCCAACAGAAGATTCAGATTTCCTGCGAGATATGTGCGGCCTCGCAGTCTATGTCGTCATCCCGCACCCGGTTCGGCGACACGTCGGGGTCCTTGAGCCGCGGATTTGCCATGGCTGCGCGGGCCGAGGGAACTGGCTTATCCCGCCGGCCAGAGAAATCCGACACGTATATCGACCGGATTTGTCTTGCGGAATCCCCGGCTCAGTAGTAGAATAACCATAGCTCCAGAAACGAAGGCGGGCCGCGTTGTTATTATCGCTTTCGTTGTTGTTATAGTTCGCTTCTCTTTCATACCCCGCCATCCTTCACGAGTCTGCCTGCTTCCAGGCAACCGCCAATCCCAACCCCCCTGTCTCTAACGCCAACATTGCGGTTCACGGGTGCGCGTCAGCGCATCCTTGTGCGGGTGCTTGTTTGGCCCCTGCCTTTGATTTCCTGGCAGTGCTTGATGGGCAACAACGATTCCGTTTACCGTCTCGAGGAGGACCGTGAATCCCGATCGGCATCGCCTCCAGCCAACGCAGGAAGGAAGAAAAAAGTGGCTCCGACTCCCTGGTGTACTTGATTCCCCGTCCATTCTTCAGGACCGCTCGCAGTTCGTTCGGAAGGGGATTTATGCGAGCATTCCTCCCAAAGTAGGCGTAAACGCCGCCAATGTACACGATTGCGTATCGCGTATCCTGCTCAAAGCTCCGATCATTCTGGTGGTGAGGCCCCTTGTCTCGAAGCCACTTGCCTGAAGTGTCCCTGTGGTAAATGTTGTCGCCACACCTGTCTTCCGGCAGCCCCTCCTCGCGGGGCTTCTTTTCCTGAAAGCGGCTGTCCCAGTAGTAACTGTCGTAGCCCATGACTTCCTCGACCCGCATCGCATAGACCAGATAAGGGGTTCTATCTTTTCTGAAGAAGCCAGCTATCCAGTCGCCTGGGACCAGTTTTGCGCCCATGTGATTTGGTGTGCACGCAGCGAGTGTGCAGGTCCCATGAAAGGGATTTGGAGCGAACCCGGTGTCGGTTGTCAAGGTATAGGCGCAGATTTTCATCTCACATCGGTGGCCGAACAATGATTACACAGTCTGTATAAGACGGCAAACACGGACTGTCTCTTTCCGTACGAGAGGTTCCCATATGAACTGGGTCAAAGTCCGTCAGCCAGGCTGCGAACGCCGTGGCCTCCTTTGTTGAACACATGGGTGTAGGTTTAGGTACTCCCAACATCCGGTTCTCCTTCGCTTACAGCAGGGATCATAGCATGGCGCGTCGTGTAAGTCAAGAGTGGCGGGAGAACAACCTTTTGTATCTCTTTCTGGCTCATCGGGTTCTTGCGCACTTTTCCCTGGAGAAGAATTCCGGCCCTTCGGGCCGGGAGTGTTTCGCTTTGGGGCTACCGGCATGAGGGTGTGCTGCGCGCACCCAAGCCGGCGCCGGGCTCGACCATTTGCCATGCTGGAGGCCTCAAAGCGGTAAACTCCCCCGACACGACCACTTTGGGCGTGCCTCCCTGGGCTTGTAACCTCGACCACCCGATTCGCGACCACTACCTTCGAGGATCGCTTGCCGCGACGGGTCCTGCTCTGGATGTTCTGACGTCTTTGCTCCCGGAAACCCGCAATGTACCAAAGACCAGATGAGCCCTCTCTATTCGTATCTCGTAGGAGTAGGCGGTACGTGCGGTGGCGCGTGCCGTGCGGAGGGGGTCGGAAACCGACTCCCGCGTTTGTCATTCGCTGGCTGCGGGGGCGAAGTCAGGCAGATGATGAGAGATAGCATGACAGGCAAGACCGGCCCGGGAAAAATCGTGGGAGGCGGTTGACAGGGGCGGGTCGATGGCGTATTGAATCCGATGGAGCACGCCGAACCGTGTGGCGTCGCCGCTGGAGCCTTTGTGAAAAAAGGAGGTTGCCATGAAGGTGCGGATCGAGGATACGTGTACGGCCTGCGGCCTGTGCTGCGATACCTGCCCCGAAGTCTTCGAGATGGGCGATGAATTAGCCACGGTGATCCTCGACGAGGTGCCCGAGGAGTACCAGGACGCCGCTCAGCAGGCCGCCGACGAGTGCCCGGTGCAGGCCATCATCGTCGAGTAGCCTACCCTGACAGCTCCCGGCTCCGGTCGCCGGCGGCGGTCAGGGCGTCGGTGATCAGCTTCTGGAAGCCGTTCGCGGCGAAGACTTTCAGGGCCGCTTCGGTGGTGCCGCCGGGGGAGGTAACCTTTCGCCTGAGCACCGCCGGGCTTTCACCGCCCTTGTCGGCCTCCGTCGCGAGCAGGCCCGCTCCTTTGGCCGTCTGCAGGACCAGGTCCTTGGCCACGTCCGGGGGCAGTCCCAGCGATTCGGCGGCTTCCGTCATGGCTTCCATGAGCAGGAAGAAATAGGCCGGGCCGCTGCCGCTGACGGCCGTCACGGCGTCGATCAATCCCTCCTTCTCAACCACGACCGCCTTGCCGACCGCCGAGAAGATGGTCAGGGCCTGATCCAGCATTGGCCTGGCCATGTCGTTGGCGAACAGGGCGCTGGCCCCCTCGCCGATCAGGGCCGGCGTATTCGGCATCACGCGGATGATGGGGATATCGCCCAGGGCCGCGGCGATCTTCGCCGTCTTGATTCCCGCCGCGATGGAGATGAACAGCTTTCCAGCCGTGGCGGCGTCCTTGATGCTCTGCAGGGCGTCGCTCATCACTTGCGGCTTGACGCTCAGGACCACCGTCTCAGATCGCTCGACGACTTGCGCGTTCGTCTCGCACGACATGACGCCGTACGTGTCGGCCAGTTCCTTCAGGCGCTCGGCTCTGATGTCGCTGATGAAGACGTCCTGTGCTGTATAGACCTTGGCCGCGACGATCCCTCGGATGAGGGCCTCGGCCATGTTGCCGCTGCCGATGAAGCCGATGGTGCTCATGGTGCTCTCCTTGTCGGGACGGTTGCACTGTTTCTCGTATGCCGTACAATGGGCGACGGTCGCATTGTCGTGCATCAATATAGGAGCAATCAGGGAGCAAAACAATGCAAAAGCAGGTGGAATACGCCGAGGCCGTCAGGACCAAGTACCCCGAGCAGGTCGTCATTGCCGTTGCCAAGGACAAGAACGGCAAGGCCAATCCCGTCACCTTGGGCTGGACGATGATCGCGTCGAGCAGTCCGCCCATGATGGCGATCGCCGTGGCGGCGGGGCACTACACCGTCCAGGCCATCGAGCACTCCAAGTGCTTTACGATTGCCTATCCGTCGGTGGAGATGGCGGATCTGGCCCTGTTCTTCGGTTCGAAGTCCGGCCGGGATGCGGACAAATTAGCCGAGTCCGACTGTCGGACGGAGCCGGCCACGCACATTGACTCGGTCCTGCTCAGCGACGCCGTGGCGAACTTCGAATGCCGGGAGGAATCGCACGTACACGCGGGCGACCACATCGTCTACATCGGCAGGATTGTAGCGGCGCACGTCAACGCCGAGCCGAAGAAGCGGCTGTACACCATCGCCCCCGGCCACAAGCTGGGCCCGGCCTCCTGAGTCGATGGCAGACCGGTTGTCGTTGTCTGCGACTCCCCGTTGTTCCGGGTGCCATGCTTGCGCCGGCGTAAGCATGTTGTTACGAGGGGACATGAGCATGGCTACACAAGCGTAGCCATGGCGCCCGGCTCGGCGATAGCCTGTTTGGGACATTGGGATTTTTGTCATTCGAGGTTGTTTCGGATTTCGATATTCGGATTTCGAATTTGACGCCGGCATGTTTTTGCGACCCGCTCAACCTTGCATGCCGTCGGTTGCTTCGCATGGGCTATCCGGTCAACATCTCAAACTGCTCGGGACTGAGGCACTGCCGCAGTTTCTGCAACGCCGTCAGTTCGATCTGCCGGATGCGCTCCTTGGTCAAGCCGAGTTCGTCGCCGATCTGCTTGAGGGTCTTGGTGTTCTTGCGAATGGATGAGCCGGTCAGGCCGAAGTGATGCAGGATGACGTGCTGTTCGCGCTCGTCAAGCTCTTCGCGGATGACCGCTGCCAGATCGTGGCGGGTCCGCTCGATGGCCAGCACGCCGGCGGTGGTCTCTCGCAGGTCGCGCTGGATACTGGCGAGCGAGGCCGCCCGCTTCGGCGTGAGCTCCGTACTTCGGCCGGAGACCCGGGCGTACTCCTTCGCGATGTTCAACGACGCCCGGCGGCTGAAGCGGTACCCTTTCGTGTAGTCGAATTCCTCCACCGCCTGAATCAGGGCGAAGTTGCCCTTGCTGACCAATTCGAGAAAGCTCGCGCGGTCGCTGGTGTGCTTGCCCGCGATGCTCACGACCAGGCGAAGATTCGCCTCCACGAGCAGCCGGCGGACCTCTTCGGCTTGATCGAGGAAGTCCTCAAGCTCCGACAGCAGCTTCGCAGAGACCCTGGACAGTCTGATCTGATGTCGTTCCTGAGAGACGAGATGCTTCAGGTAGTTGTACCGGCGGAACAGTGCGATTTCCTGCTCCCGATTCAGCACGGGGGTGATCTTAAGCACCTGCATGTATTCCGGCAGCAGGTTCTCGCCGACCAGCTCGAACGGCTCGAGCTTCCTCTCCGGCTTCGGCCGCTCGACGGCCAGCGGCGCGCCCAGGATCTTCTTCTTCGCCTGCTCCTGCAAAAACTCGTCGCTGGCGACATACTCGATCTTCCTCGCCAGCAGCGCCATGGCCCGCCGTTGATTCACGATGCGGTGGATCGTGGCCCGGCTGCGGTCGAAGCGTTTCATGAGCTGCCGGATGCCGACGCCCTGTTTGTAGAGCCGATAGAGCTCGGCCGTCTCGGCTGGCCGCATACGTCCCGACGGTCGGCGAAAAACCGGCTTGTCCGGATGTGCTTTCTCATACTCTTGCAGGATCGTGCGCACCGTCTCCTGAGCGATGCCCAGCTTCTGCGCGACTTGTTTCGTGATCTGGTGACGTGACAGCGACGTCTTCGACGCGAGGCTGCGGCTCTGGCGGATGGCCTGCTGCCGCTGCTTGCTCGTCAGTCGGTGAAAGTTCCGGGCACCGGCGACGAGCTCGGGGTTCTGCTGAACGAACCTCTCGACCGTCGATTGCAGAAATCCGAGACGACGCGTGCCGTCGTCGAAGATGAATTTCCTCGCCAGCAGTCCCCGGTTTCGCCAGCGGCTGATTGTCTTCGTGGACACGTCGAATCTCGCGGCCAGATCCTCGGTGGTGTAGACCTTTTCGTTCTCCCCGCTCGCCGGCGTAGCGAGCCGTCCGCTCAGTTTGGCGATGAAGATCTGCAGATCATCGCGAAGGTCACGACCGTTGACAAGCTCCTGTTCGACTTGCGTCTTGGGATTGTATCCGGTGATGTTGAAGCAGACGAAGTCGTAGGGATACTGTTGGTCGGGCTCGATGCGCGCATAGAGCTTCTCGGCCGCTTCGAGCTCGGCACGGCGTTTCGCCTCCGGCGTGAACCGGAGCTGCATCAGCAACTGCGCCAGGTTGGGGCTCTTGATCTTTCTCATTTTACCAAATGTCCATTCTACCGCCGGGGCCCCCCGAGGAAAAGCCCCATTCCGCTTCTGCCTGTACCTCCGCGACCCCGCCGGGGCCGGGGATTGGAATGCTGGAACGATGGGACGCGGTGAAGAATGCTGGGGCCGCGGATGAATGTAGATGAACGCTGATAAACCCCTGCGAAATATAATTCCTCCTTCTGCCGCGCTTACGACGACCGAAGAAGAAGCACGTGGCCGTCTCTGGCTTGGCTCATCCACCTCTGCAGGGATTCGCCACCGCAGGCAGGATGGGTAACCGACAGGCTATCGGCGGCGATTCTGTTGTTGACTTGGGCGGTGCCAAAAGCGTACAATAAAGCCAGTCAGTCTCCGATCCATCTTCGTAGGAGGAGGATACGATGCGACAGATCAGCCATCATCAGGCCGGCTTGGCCGGCGCTGATTCCACCCACATATCACACTCCCTTGTATTCGCTGTAGTCTTCTGAAAGGAGCAAGATCGTGAACGCAAGATTACCCATACCGACAGTTCTGGTTGTACTGGTTTTGGCCTTCGTTGGCGTGACGGAGGCGAACTGGTCCGAGACGTTCGACGATGGTGCGTTCGACCTGAGTACGTGGCTGTTCCGAGCGTATCCGGAAGTGACGGGGACGTTCGACGCTGCGATCGAAACGGACCCGGACGGCAACGGCTACCTGGCCTTGACTGAGACGAATCCCGGCAATGCCGGCGGTTCGGCCTTCGGCATAGGCATGGGTTCGACCGAGGAATTTGTCGACGTGCGTCTGGGTGCGGTGATCAACCTCAGCGGCGACACGTCTCGGAGCTACCAGGGATTGGCCGCGCGGGCGGCGTATTTCTTCGATGATGGTTCCATCAGCGGGTATCCGGGAATCATCACCAGCGGCTACATCATGTTCATCCAGTGGCAAGAGGGTCCGGCGAACGTCCGCATCGAGGTGCTGAAGGTCCTCAATTCCGAAGATACGGTTATGAAGACGTATGTGGAGGTCCCTGTGCCGGGCCTGGATTTCACGCGGCCCTTCTACGCCGAGTTGGACGCCGTGGGCGCCGGCCCGGTGTACATTACGGGCAGTTTGTATGAGTCCAAAGGCGGCGTGCTGCTGGCGCGGACGCCGACGTGGATCGACACCAGCGCAGCCGATGCGTGGGAAAAGCCGGGCGTGCAAGACGCGGTTTATGCCAAGGGCGCCAGCGCAGTGTTCATGATGAACCAGGATCTTGCCTATCCGGGATATCGCGGCACGTTCGATGACGTCTACTCGGTGGCCGACGGTCCGGCGGCGGTGAATCCAACGCCGGCCAACGGGGCAGAGGGTGTCTCTCCGGATGCGGCCCTGAATTGGGTCGAAGCGGCGTTCGCGACGTCCCGGCAGCTCTGGTTCGGGCCGAAAGGGGCTATGGAACTGGTCGATCCCGCGCCGACCGGGACCAGCTACGATCCTGGGCTCCTGGAATTCGGCCGGACCTATCAGTGGCGCATCGACCAGGTTGGCCCGGGCGGTACGGTGACCGGCCACGTGTGGACCTTTACGACCGATGACGGCATCATGGTCGAAGATTTCGAGTCCTACGCAGATACGACCCAGCTCGCGGAGACATGGGTCGACAACATCACGATGGAGGGCTTCGTCTACACCCTTCTCGATACCGGCACCAAATACCAGGGTGCGAAAGCCATGCGGCTGGAGTACGAGAACCAGTACGATCCGTTCCTCACGGAGGCCACGCGCAGCTTCGAGCCGGCCCAGGATTGGACCCGGGGCGATGTGCAGACGCTGTCACTGGCCTTCCGGGGCACGACGGACAATATCGAGCAGCCCATGTACGTTCGCGTCGAAGACGCCTCCGGCACAGCCGAAACGGTGATGCTCCCGTACGACTACATGGTCCAATCGAAGTTCTGGCGCCAGTGGGACATCGACCTGGCCGAGTTCAGTGACAAGGGCGTGGATCTCGCCAACGTGGCGAAGCTGACAATCGGTCTTGGCAACGGCACGAACTCCGGCCAGCCGGCCGACGACCTGGACATGATATATATCGACACGCTTCGCCTGTGCCCGAAGCCTGATCTCGCCAACTGAAACACGACAGGCAACGGACAGCTCCTGAGCCTTGTCTCTATCGGCTCCGGCACTCGTTTAGGGCCATGGCTGTACGGACTTCTCACAACCGCGTCCTGATGACTGGCGACTAACAAACGATTCCAGACTCCGGGCGAAGGGGGGCGGATACGGTAAGTCCTTTCAAGGCAGGGGATTGGATGGGCCGTGGTAGTTCTGGCCCTCAGTCAATCATCCGCAATCGGTTGAGAAGACCGGTCGCTTTCCCTTGTTCGCCCGGCACTGCGAACATATAATACGATTATGGATTCGCAGGCGACTGTGTTCTGCGAGATGGAGAGACAACGACCGTTGAGGCCTTCTGCTCGGCGATGGCCGGGAGGCCACGACGAGCCCTGGCCGCTGCAATGGGTGTGACGGTGGCATGTTCTCTATGATAGGAGTCGAGACGGTTCGCAGATGCGGATAACAGATGTCATTTGGAAGGAACCCGTTGTTGAAAAGCTGGCTGGCAAGCACGGCGTATCGATTGCGGAGGCGGAGGAAGTCCTCCTTTCGAGGCCGGTTGTTCGCAGGATGCTGAAAGGACGCGTGCGCGGTGAGGATATCTACAGCGCCATGGCGCAGATTGCCGACGGAAGGTACTTGATCGTGTTCTTCATCGACAAGACGCGGGGCTTGGTATTGCCGATCTCGACACGCAACATGAGCCCTTCAGAAAGGCAGTATTATGCGAAGCACAGACAAACACGTTGATCCTCTTCCGGATGAATTCGAATCGGATCAGGAGGCGGCGGAGTTCTGGGACACACACAGTGTCACTGACTACGAAGAATTCCTGGAGCCTGTTATTCTCGACGCGGATATCCGGAGGCGACACTTTGAAATCGAGGTGGATGAAGAGAGCTTTCTGGCCTTGCGTGAAAGCGCCAAGAAAGAACGGAAACCCGTCAAGGAACTCGCCAGCGAAATCCTCAAGCAGAGACTCCGCGCCGGTTGAGCCTGGCAGAGGTGTAAACGTGGGTGTCTCGGTTTCGCAGACGCTCTCTTCAGAGAGTCAGTTCCTCTCGCAATGAGGAATGCGCGGGGCGCGATGATCCCGCGTCATCAACAGTCCATCGTCGAACATTGTAGAACCGTCAATGAGTTTGATCTACTCCCCGTCGGACACGCCGCGAGGCCTCGGGCGGGGTTTTGCTTTTTGGGAGTACGAGAGGAGAGCAGGAGGACTACTCTACTGCTGTGCCTTCGACGGGCCGCGCCAATGGCTTAGGCATCAGGAGGGTTGAATTGGCAGAGAGCGCAACTGGACCCGGGTTCCCAGGAGTGTGGCGGGCATATGTCGCAACGATTCCGGGATCTGCTCTTTCGCTACCGCCGCCAGAGCCGCGATGAGCGCTGTCTTGGGAAGGCCGGATACACAGGAGTAGCCGCCGTCAATCGAGTCGGTCAAGATCTCTCCGAGGCGTCCTATGCCGAATGCTCCGGCGCGGCCCATCGGTTCCCCGGTCGATAGATACCAACGGATGATTTCCGGCGATAGGATTTTGAAATGAACCTCGGCCGTCTCCGTGGCGAGGCTGCCCTCTGCGGCGCCGGCCACGGCTACCGCCACCGCGGAGCAGGCCATGGCACTGTTGCCGCTGAACGCCTGAAGATACTCCGTCGCGGCTGTGTCGTCGGCAGGTTTTCCCAGCATCCGGCCCTGTGCCTTAAGCACCGTGTCTGCTGCGACGACAACGGCTCCTTTCTCCGCGATCGTGAGACCCGCCATCAACTTCCGTCGGGCGTTCTCTTCCACCGTCTCGCGTGCGGTGGCCGCGACGACTTCCTCCACCTCGACCTTCAGAAGCTGAAACGCAATATCCAGTTCCTCCAGGATGGTCTGTCGCTGGGCGGATGCCGACGCCAGATAGACTGAAGGTCTGTGGCTCATCGTGTTTGCGGCCTCACTCATGTCCCGCCTCCTCGTTGTACCAGGTATTGATACCGGTTTCGAACTCCTCGCGCGTCTTGGCCTTCATGAGGGTTAGCAGCACCTGTTTGCGTTTGGGGTGACGTCGGACATAGTAGACTGCGAACTTACGGAAATAGTTGATCCCCTTTTTCTCCGGCAATCCACGGAGAACACGAGCAAGATGTTCGAGGATGACGAGCCGCTGCTCCTCCAGGTCAGGGGGCGGCGGCAACGGGCGGCCCTCCCAAACGCAGCGCAGGTCGCGGAAGATCCAGGGATTGCCGATCGCGCCGCGGGCGACGACGAAACCATCGAGTCCGGTCTTTCTCATGAGCTCGACCGTCGAGGCAGGATCGAAGATATCGCCGCTGCCGATGATCGTTGCAGCGGGGAAGCGGGCCTTGACGGCGGCGAGGATGCTCCAGTCGGCCTTGCCGCGATATCGCTCGGACACGGTGCGGCCGTGGATCACGAGGGCATCGGCCCCGGATTCGATCGCGCGTGCGATGATCTCCCAGAAGTTGTCGCGGGAGCGGGACGAATGGTTCATGCCGATCCGGAGTTTCATCAGGACCGGGCACGAGACGCTGTCCCGCACTGCTTTGAGGATGTCGATCACGGCGTCCGGGTGGTCGAGCAGCGCCCCGCCGCGGCCCCGACGCAGGACCTTGGGGGCCGGACAGGCGAAATTCAGGTCGATCACATCGTACCCGATGGCCACCAGATCGCGGGCGGCCTTGGCCATCGTCGCGGGGGTCTTGCCAAGGATCTGGGCCCCCACGGGGTGCTCATCGGGCCCTGGCTGAAAGCAGGCCTTGCGTAGAACCTTCGGGTGGATCACGCTCTTGGCCAGCATCACGTCGGTCAGCGCGAAGGGGCACCCGAACCGCCGTGCGAATACTCGCATGGAGTAATCGCTGTAGCCGCTCAAAGGGGCTTGGAAGAACGGCATGTCCAGGGCAAGACTGCCCAGTTTCAGACCCACAAGGCTATGCATATGTCCGATCGCTTATCAAGGTCGTCCCGCATGGTGTCCTGTCGTCGTCAACCTCACCGTTGCCTGTACGACGTTTCTATGTACCTGTCGGATGATTTCATCAACTCACGATAACACCTTCCCGCCGCCAAAACAATGGAAGCACTGGCCTGCTCCCCAAATGTGGAAAAGAAAAGGACAGCGCTGTGGGCGCTGTCCTTGGGGTGTCGGTGTAGTTCTTTTTTTTGTGGGGGCTATGCCACGAGGCTCTTGGCGGTGTCGACCGCGGAGGCGGCGTCGGGGGCGTAGCCGTGGGCGCCGATCTTCTCGGCGAAGGTCTGCGTTACCGGGGCGCCGCCGACCATGATTTTGGCCGTGACTCCCGCCTGCTGCAGGGCCTTGATCGTCTTTTCCATGCCGGGCATGGTCGTCGTCAGCAGGGCGCTCATGCCGATCAGGTTCGCGCCCTTCGCCTTGGCTTCGGCGGCGAATTTCTCCGGCGTGACGTCCACACCCAGGTCGATCACCTCGAACCCGGCGCCCTTGAGCATCATGGCGACGAGGTTTTTGCCGATGTCGTGCAGGTCGCCCTGGACGGTGCCGATCAGGAATTTGCCGATGGGCTGGACGCCGGCCTTGACCAGCTCCGGCTCCAGGATCTCCATGGCCATTTTCATCGCCCGGGCTGCGATCAGAACCTCCGGAATATAGACCTCGTTGTTCTTGAAGCGAGCGCCCACCACGTCCATGCCCGCGATGAGCCCCTCGTCGAGGACCTGTTTCGGGGCCGTTCCCTCCTGCAACGCCTCCTTCGTCACGTTCACCGCCGCCGTCTGGTCGCCCCGGATCACTGCATCCGCCAATGTCTTCAAATCTGCCATGGTCAATCACCTCAAAACATTACCCAAGTTCTCATTCTCCCGATCAGGCCACAATTAGACCGCATGGCTCGCCGTACGACAAGGAAAAAACCCCCTCGATCCATCAATGATTCTCAATGGTCCCTGTCCGACTGTTATGTGTCGTGTCCTCGCTGGGGAACGGTCGTCACATTACACGAATGGGCTTTTGCGTTGACCGGATTACAGGGGGGCGTGTACAGTGTGAGCAACTGGCAGTGGGAATCAGGCCGATGCATAAGGATGTCGACGAGCACAGCGACGAACGGACAGAAGAGCACGATCATGACTTGAGTCTGCGCGAGGTCTCACGCAAGCGGCTCTGGGTTGCCTTGGCCATCATTCTGAGCTTTCTTGTCGTCGAGGTCATCGGCGGCCTGGTGACGGGCAGTCTCGCGCTCCTGGCCGACGCCGGCCACATGTTGACGGACGTTCTGGCGCTGGCATTGGCGATCTTCGTGGCGCATCTGACCAGGCGTCCAGCGACGCCGGAGCGGACGTTTGGCTTTCTCCGTGCGGAGGTTATCGGCGCGTTCGTAAACGGTGCGATGCTGATTCTCATCGTCGGTCTGGTGTATCGCGAGGCCATCCTTCGGTTCTTTCATCCGCCCGAGGTTCGGGGAGCAGGCATGTTGGTGGTGGCGTTTGTCGGCCTGTTGGCGAACATTGCCGGCGCATGGGTCCTGGCCGGCAGTCGCGGCGACAACATCAACATCCAAGGGGCTTTCGCGCACATGCTGGCCGACGCGCTCGGTTCGATCGGGGCGATCATAGCCGGCACGGTCATTCTCCTGACCGGCTGGATGCTCGCGGACCCCCTCATCAGCATCGTGATCGGCACGCTGATCTTGTGGAGCAGCATCGGCCTGCTGCGGCGTACGCTTGCCATTCTGATTCATGCCACACCGTCTCATCTTGATTTCCACGAGATCAAAGCGGCTCTTGAAGGCAACGAGCATGTGGAGGCGGTGCACGATCTGCATATCTGGTCGGTCACGTCGGGCTTTCCGGTCCTGACCGCGCACATCTGGCTCAAGCCCACCTGCTCCAGCCCGGAGCACTGGGAACAGGTCCTCCTGCAGATGCGCGATATGCTGCGCGAGCGATTCGAGATCGAGCACATCACGCTACAGATTGAGCCCGCAGGATTTGCCGAAGAGCTTGGGCCGCTTTGATGGATCGGCCGACCGCACCAGTGAGGGAACGCGGGGGCGGAAGAGACGGGTTTGCCGAGGACAGGGGCCGATGCTGGGCTAACTGAATGGGAACAGCAGAAAGGCGGCGATGTCCCATACGGTGTGACTGACGGCGTTAAGTAGCATGGAGCCGTGGCGTCGGTAGAGCCAGCCCCAGAACAGGCCGCAGACCCCCGCCGCCAGGACCAGGATGGGATTGCCGCCCGCGAGGTGGATCGCGGTGTAGGCCGCCGTCGCGAGGAGCCAGCCGGAGCGCTCGTCCAGCGCGTCGCCGAGTCGTCTTTGCAGAAAGCCTCGCCAGAACAACTCCTCGCCCGGCCCGATCACGAAGATCATCAGCAGTACGATCCGCAGAGCAGGGGCTTGGTCCTTGAAGGCGTAGATCGCGGAGATCTCCTGGCCCGCGCCGGCGAGAATGTAGCGGCAGGCCTTGTTGCCGACCCAGAAGACGACGTACAAGGCAACCGCCGAAAATACACCCAGCGCGACCTTGCGCAGGGGATGCTCCTTCAGGTCGGCAACCAGCACCGCGCGCCATCCTGGATCTGCGAATTGCACGACGGTCAGGAGGATGACCAGATTGGCCGTCATCCACCACCAGAAGTCGAATGGACCGACGCCGCTGGTGATGAACAGCGGAACGAACAGAGCCAAGGCGAGCAGCAGTACGCAGATTGTAGATTTCACAGAGTTGGCCCCGGCTTCATTGAATCAGTGCGTGCAGGCCCAGCGCGGCGACGCAGAGCAAACCGAAGACGAGATTCAGTTGGGCCGTCGCTCCGTCCATGGCGGCAAAGGCCATGCTCTTTTGTGGGTCGTGTCGTTGCGCGCCGATTCTGATTAGTCGGACGGCCATGGGCACCGCCAGCAACGTGATCAGGAATGTCGCGGGCATCTTGGGGGATAGATTCGTTGTGTGAGTCGCGAGCACAAGAAAGGCGATGAAGGCGAACGGGCCGAAGACAAGGATGCTGTAATACATCTGCGATCCGGCGTCGCCAAGATGACTGGCGACGGTGCGAGTTTTGGCGGCGGTATCACTGCGGATGTCGCGCCAGTTGTTCGAGTGAAGAATGGCGATGACCAGCAGTGACATAGGCACAGCCCAGACGGCGGGCACCCAGGACGGACGACCCGTCTGGACCGTCCACGCGCCCAGGGCGCCCAGGATGCCGAAGTCCAGGAACACGGTCAGGTCGCCGAATGCGTGGTACTTCAGAGGCCACGGCCCCCAGGTGTAGAGGACGCCGATGAGGACGCCGGCAGCGCCGATGTAGAGAATCGGCAGGCCGACCCGGCTGACGATGTACAGGCCGATGAGAGAGCCGGTCGTCAGGCACAGCACGGCGGCCTTCAGCGCCTGGCCCGGTGTGATCCACTGCCGAACCACGGCCCCGCTGACCGGGTTGACCTGTGTGTCGATGCCTCTGCGATAGTCATAGACATCGTTGAGCAGATTGGCGCCTGTGTGCAGCAGGGCCATGCCTGCCAGCGAGGCCACGAACAGGGCAAAGTCGAACGAGGCGCCCCCGATCGTAACGGCCAAGACCGTGCCAAAGGCCACGGGCATGGCCGAGGCCGGTAGGGCAAAGACGCGGGCGGCGACGAGCCAGAGCTTGATGCTCGAAGCTGGTCTCGGTGGCTTGGTCTTCCGATTCGATGTCATACTGGATTCACGCATACGTACCTTAGAACGATTCCGAGGCCGGACTTGTTCGGAATTTCCGTGCATATAGTCGATCTCGCGTGCGCCGTCAAGGGCCGGTGCGGCCCGGGCGCTCTCATTCGACCCACGGGCGCGCCTGCTTGATGTTGAGGCGGCCGTCAGTAGTGATCTTGAACTCGATATCCATCGCGAAGTCGGGGTCTCGACCGCGGTCGGCGTACAGATATCGAAACTGCGACCGAATCCACCCCATGACATCGGCCAGCTCGAAGATCTGCGCCTTCGTCAGCACATGCTCTCCCTCAGCGACCAGATTGGAGTGCCGGATGTACTGAATCTCGTAGCGCTCCATGCCCAAGAGGTCCGCGACCAGGAACTCGTCCGGGATCGAGAACGCCGGCGGATTCGTGACGAGATCTTCGCCCACCTGCACGTTCACATAGTAGCCGGGCCAGTTGGGGTCGTAGATGTTCTTCGTTATGGCGACGCCGTTGGCCAGCTCGTCGTCATAGTTCGGGTGGACGAGCACGCCCATGGCCGAGTGCAGGTGGTCGACGCGGTAGAAGTCGCGCTCTTCGAACGCGCGATACGTCCAGAGGCTGGCCCACACCTGCTTGATCGATTTGGCGATATGGCCTTCGTCCGGATGGTGGGTGTACGAATCGTACAGGCCGGCCCCGTTGAACGTGGGGAGGTCCTCGTTGTTGCTGCTGGATCGGCACCGCAAGGACGTGCCGGCGTCAAACGAGGCGTGCATCGTCTGAAGGGCGTCGAGCATCCACTGGGGCATCGCGCCCGTGCGCAGGACCGAGCGAAAGGTGCTCAATGTGCGCTGCCGCGTTTCCGGATCGCTCCGAAAAGCCGGATCGGCCATCATGACGGCCGCGATGCTATAGAAGTCGTTGTGCTTCATGAACTCGTCGTAAAAATAGAAAGGCGCCGCGAAGCCATCCGGGACCATGTCCGGCGGGAGGAACTTCCGCAACTGGGCCACGTTGGCGGCCTTGGCGCCGAAGCTGTTGGAGTCTTCGAAGCCGATCTGCGACAGCGGGGCGATGGTCGTGACACTGAGGTCGCGCGGGGGCGTCTGGGATTCCTTCGGCCGGATGGAATCGAAGAACGCGTTGACATCCTCGAAGGAGGCCTCTTCCAGCGTGTAGCCTTCCGGCTGAACGGCGAACCGAACATACTTTTCGTCCAGTGCCAGGATATCCGCCCGGGTGGTGGCGTTCCTGATGTATGCGTTGGGCGTGTGGTTCTGCTTCGCCTTGAGATTGACGTGCGACAACGGCGTCTGGGGGACCTCCGTGATGATCCCGGCCACGTGGCTCAGCGTGTTCGGCAGCGTCCGATAGACCACGATGTCACGAGCGGAGACCGTCTCCGGACCCTCAACGATTCTCAATCGTCCGTAGGCCTCTCCCATTGTCAGTGCGATGTAGCTGACCTGCCCGAAAAGCTCCTCCGTTCGGACAACGGCCACGGAGGACGCTTCATACAGGGCTTTCTCGCTCTCGTACAGGGCCCGCTGGGTCTCTCCGCAGGCGTGATAGAAGAGCTTGCCTGCGACGAAGGGCATGTTCTCCACGATCATCTCGTAGGCTAATTGGACGAGCTCGAAAGTCACCGGGTCCGTCGGCCAGAACTCCAGCGTGTAAATCCCCTGAGTGGTTTCATTCGGTTCGTAATGGTCGTGGGCGATGATGCTGCCCGCGAGATTCTTGCGATGACTGGAGAAGTAGGTCTCGCGTTCGAACGTCTCCTGATCGATCTGCCAGCCCAAACAATCGACGACGAAATAATAATGGTAGGGGTGGTTCCTTGTGTTCTGGAAGTACAGTTGGGGACTGGCCGTATCGACGCCGGGGATCGTGAATTTCACCTCGGGTGCCTGCATCACGCCGGGGAAGTTGTTGCGGTCTGCGTACAGATCGAAGGACGCCCGGTCGTCGATGCGGAGCGTCCCGCAGTCCGGCGAAAGCTGGGCGAACCCTGCGCGCGTGGCGAATCCCGCCGTGATGAGGATGCCGGCCGCAAGTGAAAACCACCTCTCTGCGACTGTCCGTTTCATCACCGCGCCCGGAACTCTCGCCTTACCGCCCATCGGTCTCTGCATGCCATCTGCATACTACCATTATACCAAATCGCCGGCCCAAATGGGAGAGCCGACAGCGATAGGCTGTCCCGGGGCAAGGTGGGGAAGGCTCAATTCAGGCTGTGGCGCAATCGGTCGAGGATCTCGGTGACCAGGCGGGTGCGTGCCGATTCACCCTCGCCGTAGAGACGCAGTCGGTGGTTTTCGAGGCTGCCGTTGGGCCGCCTGAAGGCGACCTGGACGAAGGGCGTACCGGCCTCATCGGGCAGGATCGGACCGACGACGACGGCCCTTGCACAATTCGTCACATCCACCAATCGCCGGGCGGTTCGAGCGAGCGTGGGGTCTTCAGGTTGACCCGGTGGAGAACCAAGCAGACGTTGGAGTCTTGGCTCGGATGGGGCGACGAACGCTCCGGCTACGATCTGCTGTGCGGCGTCGGCGCCATGGAGAGCCGCGGCCAATGCGCCGCCGCTGCCTACCTCGGCCAGTGCGAGCGTCTCGTTGCGGGCCGCGAGCAGACTCAGGATGTGCTCTTCCAACGAGGTGGTCTCATCATCTGCGTAGACAGAGTCGCCCAGGCATTTCACGATGTTGTCCTTTAGCTCGCGAAGCATTGCGCGAGCCTGCGGCGTATCGTCCGGCAGCGAGAAGGTGAAGTCCACACGGCCGCCTTCGAATTGCGACGAGGTGATAACTCCCGGCGGTGGGAGGGCGTGGTCTTTGAGCGTCTGGTCGATCTGTGATTGCCCGAGACCGACGAAGCGCAGCGTCAACGAGCAGCCAAGCGTACGCGTCCCGAAGCGCCGGCTCAGATACGGCACCAGCTCGTCGCGCACCATCGGCTGCAGCTCCCGCGGCGGCCCGGGCAGCGCGACGATCACACAGTCCGCCGTTTCGAAGACCAGCCCGATCGCCGTTCCGTTGGCGTTCTTGAGATAGGTCCCGCGCGCTGGCGTCTGTGTCTGTCGGCGCAGGTTTGCGCGCAGCTCGGCGGGGGACACATTGAAGCGTCGCGCCATCTCCGACAGCGCATCCGGATGTTCGTGCAGCGGGATTCCCGTGAAGTCGCTCAGGGCCTTGCGCGTGATATCATTGTCGGTAGGTCCGAGGCCGCCTGTGACGATGACCAAGCCGGCCTTATCCGAGGCAAAACGAAGAGCGGCCTTGAGGTCCGTTTGTTTGTCCTCCACGCACATCGAGCCGACGCATTGCAGGCCGAGCGGGCGAAGCGTCCGCGTCAGAAAGAACGTGTGCCCGTCCGAATAAGCACCCGACAGCAGCTCGCCTCCGGTGACCACGATCCTGTAGTGAACGGGTTCGCGAGCCGATTCTCCTGCGAAGACCGGTGTCAACAGCCCGACCGATGTGCAAACCAGCAACCACGACCATCCGAGCCACCGTTTCGCCGGCGAGCCGAAGCTCACATCTCTGATTCCCGTCATTGTGCGTACTCCAACATTGAATCCGATCGATAGTGGTACGAGCAGGAGCGGGAATAGTCAATGGGCTGCTGTTCGCCGAGCTTGGATGTGGACTCCAATGGGTGCACGACAAGATCCCCATAGACGCTCCGGATGTCATTGCGAGCCAGCCGGAGGCTGGCGCGGCAATCTCAATCCCTCGTCTTCTCGGAGATTGCTTCGTCGGCGTGCGCCTTCTCGCAATGACATTCTTCTTGTCCTGGCCCGCCCCTTTCCCATTGTGGGCCCGCTCTGATCGAAAGAAAACACTGGAAGTCTGTAGGGGATTGCGACAGAATACTGTGCGTTCGTGCCGCTGGTTCGTCAAGCGGGTGACTTAAGTAGTCTCATTCGGGGCCGTGCAGGCCGGTAAGGAGTGACGATCGTGAGTGAGCAGATGAATCGACGCGAGTTCCTGGGTGTCAGTGCGGCCGGCGCGGGGGCGGTGCTGTTGGGCAGTCAATTGGCGACGGCGGGGCAGCAGGAGGGCGATTGGCCACCCAAGATGCCACCCGTGAAGATCTACAAGGTGTTTATCGGGAGGACGGGCGGCATCTATCTCTCCCGGCCAACCGATGAGATCGACAGATTCAACCGGTACCTCGCCAACCTCGAGTATAAGCTCGGTGACGTTCAGTTCATCGGCGGCGACCTGCTGCCGCCTGCCGAGGTGGACCAGATCCTGCCAAAGATGGCCGAGGCGGACGGCGTGCTATTGTTCCATCTCTGTGGCCACGGCGGCGATGCGCCGCTGCAGGCGATGAGCAAGATCATCGACACGGGCCTGCCGACCGTAGTCTTCTCCCAGCCGTTCAGCGGCCACGGGTGGATGTACTTCCCGCAGTGGCAGAAGCAGGGCAAGAAGGTCTTCCTGCTGCCGAGCAGTGACTGGAGCGAGCTGGATCGGGCGGTCGGGCTCATGCGCGTTGGGCCGCACATGGCGAAGACCCGTATCCTCGTTATCCGAGGGCCGTTGGGGACCGCTGCGGCCTGCTCGCCGGAACAGGTGAAGGAGAAGCTCGGGACCGAGATGATCCCCGTCACTGTGGAGGAGACCCTCAAGGCCCATGAGGCTGTCAGTCTGAAGGACGCCGAGGCTGAGGCCCGGCGATATTGGCTCAGCAAGGCCAAGAAGGTGGTCGAGCCGACGAAAGACGAGGTCATCAATGCGGCCCGGTTCTATTTGGCCGTCAAGAACCTGATGATGGAGAACGGGGCGCAAGCCGTCACGAGCTCGAACTGCATGGGCGAGCCGGCCAAGGGCTGCCTGGCCTTCAGCAAATTGGGCGATCTGGGCCTCGTCGGGGCCTGTGAGGGCGACATGGACTCGACGCTGACCATGCTCATGTTCGGCTACGCGTTCGGCGTGCCCGGCTTCATCACCGACCCGGTCTTCGATACGGCCAGCAACGCGCTGATTCATTTCCACTGCACATGCGCGACGAAGATGGCCGGACCGAAGAGCCGGCGCCTGCCGTTTACGATCCGCACGCAGAGCGACAGCGAACGGGGCGTGTCGCTCGACGTCGAGATGCCGCTCGGCCAAGCCGTCACGTGCGCCAAATTCGTCAACCTCGACACAATGGTCCTCTCGACCGGCGAGGTCTTCAAGGTCACCCACGACGAGCTCGGTTGCCGCACCCAGTTCTGGACCAAGGTCAAGGACGCCCGCAGTATGTTCCACAACTGGGGCGCCGGCGTCATCGAGGGAGGCGTCATGACCCTGCTCCATCGCGCCGTCTTCTTCGGCGATCACATGCAGAGCATGAGAGACCTCGGAAGCCTCATGGGATTCAGGGTTGTCGAAGAGGCATAAGGCCAACAGCAAAGAACAAAGCGCAGACAGCAAAATTGAGGAAGCGTCGCTACGCGAGCTTCAGCTTCGCGAAGCGGCGTTTGCCGACCTGGATGACCATGCCGTCACGGGGCGTGACTTCGGCGTTCGGATCGGTAGCTTTGGCGCCGTCGACGCTCACGCCGCCCTGGGCGCAGAGACGCTTGGCTTCGCCGCCGGTTTCGACCAGCTTGGCTGCGGTCAGGAGATTCTTGACCGTGATGGGACCGGCCGGCAGGGCGATCTCCGGCAGGTCGTCGGGGAGCCGGCCCTGCGCGAAGACCTTCTCAAACGCCGCGGCGGCGGCCTCGGCGGCTTCCGCGCCGTGGAACTGGGAGACGATCATCTTGCCCAGCAGGACTTTCGCTTCTTTCGGGTGCGTTGTATCCGGATTGGTCATCTCGGCGATCCGCTCGGCGGGCAGGTCCGTGAGCAGCGTGTAGTAGTTCTCCATCATCTCGTCGGAGATGGACATGACCTTGCCGAACATGTCCGCAGGGGCGTCGGTGACGCCGACGTAGTTGCCCTTGGACTTGCTCATTTTCTCTTTGCCGTCGAGGCCGACAAGGATAGGCATGGTGATGACGATCTGCGGCGGTTGGTCGTTCATGCGCTGGAGGTCGCGGCCGACGAGGTTGTTGAACGTCTGATCGGTGCCGCCCAGCTCGACGTCGCTGCGGATCATCACCGAATCGTAACCCTGCATGAGCGGGTAGAGGAACTCGTGCACGCCGATGGGGTCGCCCTTCTTGTATCGCAGCTCGAACGTGTCGCGTTCGAGCATACGCGCGACGGTCATGCTGCCGGCCAGGCGGATGATATCGGCCAAGCGCAGGTCGGCCAACCACTCGCTGTTGTGCCGGACTTCAAGCTTGTCCGCCGAGGTGTCGAGGACCTTGCCGGCTTGCTCCAGATAGGTCCGGGCGTTTTGCTCGATCTGCTCGGGCGAGAGCATAGGCCGCGTCGTGTTCTGGCCGGTCGGGTCGCCGATGCGGGCGGTGTAGTCGCCGATGATCAGCACGGCCTTGTGGCCGAGGTCCTGAAACTGCCGCATCTTCCGCAGCACGACCGTATGGCCCAGATGGATGTCCGGGCTGGTCGGATCGAGCCCGAGCTTGATCCGCATCTGCCGGCCCGCCTTCGCCGCCTCGGCCAGCCGCTGCCCCAGCTCCGCCTGCGTGTAGATCTCCACCGTCCCCCGGCTCAACTGCTTCAACTGTTCCATCGTCTGGGTCGTCATGCACACCTCGAATTCAGTTCGTCAAAAGAGCCGGGTATTATAGGCGCAAACGCCACATCCAGCAAGGCCCGAGTCGCCACCCGAGCATTGATGTGCCTGTGCAGGTGTTTGGGCATCCGGGTCTTGCCCTGCCGATGGTCCTGGGTGGCGCTTATAAAGAGCTTGCTGTCAACTTATGCCGTTCCTGCCTGCTCAAATTCTCTTCGGACACCTGCATCGAAAGCCATTCCTTCGCCCACGCACCGCCTCGGCCGCAGCCCTGCAATGCGTCCTTGCCGACCGCTTCGGTTTCTCCAGCGAGACCGTCGGCGTCCGAAGCACACCATCACGCTGTCGGCGTCAAGGTGATACACTCCCGGCCCTCCGGGCCGAGAGGCTTTCATATTCTGAGTGGTCATCAGGGCCCCGCACTGGTTGCAGGTGGGGGCTTCATCGGGTATAATCGACCGGTAGCAGTGAGAACCGGCGGCCGTCAGATGCGCCGGGGCATAGCGGACCTTGTATTGGAGGATCGAGGCCATGAGGAATCTGCTTTCTGTATTCACGGCGTTTCTGCTCGTCTTGTCCTGGCAGGCGGCGTTCGCCCAGTCCGGCGAAACGAGCGAGTACGTATTCATGGCCGGACACAGCACCATCACCCAGACAGGCAGGGTCGCCGGCGTTCACGTCTACCAGTGGACCTATTCCATCGAAGGACAGTTCCAGCTTGTCGTCGATCGCGACACCGGGACAGCTTCCTTTGCCCGCGTCGATGCCAACGCGGTTGACGAGAGCGACGACCGGAACACCCTGGACCCGAACGAAGTCTTCAATCTGACCGGCTTGACCGGTACGGTTGTTGACGATACGCCCATTTGGTATGAGGGCATGACGATTATTTCGTTCCGGGGCATGGCTCCTGACGGCAGCGATGTCTACATCACCGTGAGGCTCGACGACGATTTGGCCCACCTTGGGGGCTGGACAATGAACCCTCCCGACCCGGCCGATTGCCTCCTCTTTGGACTGGATGTCATCGCCCAACGTAAATACTCTGGCGGCATAGGCACGGCGGACAATCCGTACAGAATAGCCACGGCCGCCGATCTGATCGTTCTCGGCGAGACGCCCGAAGATTACGACAAGCACTTCATCCTGACCGCCGACATCGACCTTGACCCCAACCTCCCCCGACGCAAGGTTTTCGACAGAGCTGTGATTGCGCCTGATACTGATCTATATGAATCTGAATTTGACCTGCTCCCTCCGTTCCAGGGAACTTCCTTTACCGGGGTATTCGATGGGAACGGCCACACGATCTCGAATCTGACGATCACTGGCAAGAGCTATCTGGGTGTGTTTGGGAAATCAGGCTCCGAAGCGAGGATCTCCAATCTGGGCCTGGAAGAGGTGGAGGTCAATGGTAGCGGCAGTTGCGTCGGAGGCCTCGTGGGCTGGAACGTTGACTTGGGCAGCATCAGCAACTGCTACAGCACCGGAACGGTCGCTGGAGACTGGTCTGTCGGCGGTCTCGTGGGCTTGAACGGGGGCTTTGTTATGAAGGCCGGGAGCATCACCCACTGCTACAGCACCGGCACGGTCAATGGACGTGATATTGTCGGCGGCCTCGTGGGCGGTAACGAGGGCAGTATCACCCACTGCTACAGCACCGGCAGGGTCAATGGAAACGATAATGTCGGCGGCCTCGTGGGTTGGAGCAGGTACCCCGGCAGCGTCACCTCGAGTGTATGGGATATGCAGACCTCTGGTTTGTCGGGCAGTACAGGCGGCGTGGGCTTAACCACGGCGGAGATGATGGACCCCGATATGCTCGGCCTGAACGGTCTTGCCGATGACCCGAACTGGGTGCTGGACGCCGGCCACGATTATCCGCGATTGGCCTGGGAAGGCTCTCCAGGGCAAATCATAACAGAGCCGGAAATTGACTGGCTCCAAGGCAGTGGAACGGCGGAAGCTCCCTATAGAATTGACACATGCGACCAGTTGATTCTATTAGGCAAGGCAGGTATTCTGTCGGACAAACACTTTGTCCTCGGCGCAGATATTGACATGGACCCGAACCTGCCGGGCGGACGGCTCTTCACACAGGCGGTAATCCCACGCTTCACAGGGGTCTTTGATGGCAATGACCATACCATCTCGCACTTGACCATCGAAGGTGGTAGCTTCCTTGGTCTCTTCGGGGAATTAGGCTCCGGGGCGATCATTTCCAGTCTGGGCATGGAAGCGGTAGATGTCAATGGAACCGGCTATTATGTCGGTTATGTCGGCGGCCTCGTGGGCTGGAATAGGGGCAGCGTCACCCACTGCTACAGTAGTGGCTCGGTCAATGGACCTGATAGTGTCGGCGGCCTCGTGGGAGGCAACGACGAGGGCAGCGTCACCCACTGCTACAGTAATGGTTCGGTCAATGGACATGATAGTGTCGGCGGTCTCGTGGGTTGGAACAATGGTGGCGCCAGCATCACCCATTGCTACAGCACCGGCACGGTCAGTGCAGCCGGCGAACGTGTCGTCACAAACATTGATATCGGCGGCCTCGTAGGCTGGAACGGGGGCAGCATCACCCATTGCTACAGCACCGGCACGGTCAGTGCAACCGGCGAATGTGTCGTCGGAAACTATGATGTCGGCGGCCTCGTGGGCTTGAACGGTGGCTTGGGTTGGGGGGGCGGCAGCATCACCAACTGCTACAGCACTGGCGCGGTCAATGGAGACAGTAGTATCGGTGGCCTCGTGGGAGGCAACGAAGAGGGCAGCATCGCCAACTGCTACAGCACCGGCACGATCAATGGAGACCGGTTGGTCGGCGGGCTCGTGGGTTGGAAGTCTGACCTGGGCAGCACCGCGTCGAGCTTCTGGGATATTGAGACCTCGGGACAGATAACAAGTGCAGGCGGCACGGGCAGAACCACCGTTCAGATGCAGGCCGCCAGCACTTTCTTAAATGCCGGCTGGGACTTTATCGACGAAACGGCCAATGGCACGGAGGACATCTGGCGGATTCTGGAGGGGCGGGACTATCCGCGGTTATGGTGGGAGCTTCCGGCGGATGACTTCGAGGATGGCGAGGTCGGGCTCGACAACTTCACCATCGACGCCGGCGCCATCGTCCAATAGCGTGGATTTGCTGGTGGGAGATCATCACAGCCTGGGACGGCCGCGAAGAGGCCGCAGAGCAAGAGAATGGAACCGCGGATGAACGCCGATTAGATCACAGAGTGCCATGGGGCAACTGACGCAGAAGGTGATTGGCTGCGCGCTCACTGTCGGCAGCACGTTGCGGTGCGGATTCCTGGAGAAGGTGTACTTCGGGAAACCGAAGCTGGAAGTCCGGCGTGTCGCGAACAACTACTGATTCATCAGCGTTTATCGGCGTTCATCCGCGGTTTCAAAGATTCTTGGGCGGCTCCAAAGGGATTGCTCCCGTCCGATGGGCCGGGATTCTTGTCCAGCGAGGCAATTCCGCAAGAATCGAACGGGCTGAAAATCTCATGCAGAGCACGGAACTACTTCTCCACTCTCGTCATCCCTTTGCCCAGCAGGGGTAGTACGTCGCGGGCTTCCTGTGGGCCGTAGTTGAATACCGTGAAGCCGCCCGTGTTGAGCTTCCTCGTGATGCCGATCTGCTCGATGAGTTTTGCGATGTCCGCGGGATCCTTCCACACGCTCAGGCCGATTCCCGGATAGCAGGGGACCGCGCCGGCCCATTCAAGCTGGTTTACCACGGCGCGCTCGAAGGTGGCGCTGGAGGAGAAGTAGTCCATGGGACAGACAAAATCAAGATAGCCCTTCTCACACCATAGCTTCCAGTCCTGGCCCACCACGTCGCGATCCACGGGCCAGTTGCGGAAGACGGCCGCGGAGATCTTGATCTGAGGCCGGATCTGTCTGGCTTGTGTCGCCACCTCCGCGACAACCGATGTTATTTGCCGGCGCCGGAAATCGAGCCACTGCTGTGCGAGTCTCGGCTTCTCCCGCACATCGGAAGGCCAGCGCTCGATTCTGCTTCCGACCGCGTCTTCAAAACGGCTGCGGCATCCTTCGCAGAAGCACTCATCTCTGCCCGGATAGCGGATGTAGTCGAAGTGCAGGCCATGCACATCGTACTGGCGGGCCACCTCGAGCATGGACTCGATCTCAAGTTTCTGGTTCTCCGGATGAGATGGGCACAGCCATCGCTCGTTTACCGAACCGTCATAACTGACCTGCACCCGGCCCAGCGAACGCATCTTCTCGATGAATGCATTCTCCGTGGCCCAGCCCATGTTGTAGTTGACCTTCCAAACGTGGCATTGTACGCCATACTGCTTGCAGGCGGCCAGGCAACCTTCGATCTGATCCCCCTTTTCCTCAAGGTCTGTGTAAGCCGGAAGGACATCGCTGCGGTAGAACGTGACGCCACCCCATAGCATATTGGGCAGGATCGCCGTGAAGCCGTTATCCGCCAGTTGCTTGACGGCCTCATCCCACGTCATGCCTGCGACACCGAAGGCGCTGTGGCACCAGAATGCCCGATGCTCGCCGGGCAACGGTTCTTGCGCGAGACAATAGGCTTCGAGCAGTGCCTGACGGGACTCCTCCGCTACGGCAATCGCCTCGGCGAACTTCGCTTCGGATAGAAGCGAAAGCCCCTGGCAACGGTACTGGTCCGCTCGTGCGAGCGCTGCGCCGGCACGTTTCGTGTCGGCATCCAGTCCGGCGATGCCCTGTCTGGCCGACTCATAATCGTCGTACGGGCCGAACCGACCTATTCGATCCAGCGTGCCCTGCGCCGCATCCGACCACAACGACGGAACCAGATGCCCCGTCATCGAAAGAAGCAGTTGCAGCTTGTTCCCCAAATCGTCCGATTGCAGCACGTGCGTCAGGTAGACGCATTTGTCACTGGCGACAATTGCCGGCTTGGCGGTTGACTCCCCCTCGTTCGTGTACCACCAGGCGGCTACATGCGCGTCGGGACTGGCGGCCCGAGCTTCCTCAATGTTCCACGACGCCTGCAGTGTGATGGGAGGCATGTCCTTGAGCGGCTGCGTGCTCGGCCGGATCGAGGCGAAATAGCCATCGTACGGTTGACGTAAGTACCCATCGATCTGAATTCCCGTCAGAGATGCAAGCATCCTCGGCAGGTGGTAGCAGGCGAGCAGCGTACCATCGGTCCGCACGAACCCGGCAATCTCTTCGGCTATCTCGTCCGGCATGGCCGGGTTATGAGGCAGAACGACCAGCTTTGCATCGCGCAGTCTCTCCGACGTGACATCCCTGTCGCTCAGAACCAGGTGAGGCAGATTCGCGCGTTCGAGCAGACCCGCCATGACGCCCGTGTATTCCCGAACCGACCCCATCTCGGTGGGAGCGAACTCGGCGGCCGAATCGCCCCGTATAATGACAATCTTGGCACCCCCGCCGAACAATGCGAAATCAGTGACATAGAACTCCGTATCTCGGTTCTGCCCGCGCCAGGCGGAAATGCGCATGGTGTCGATCTGCGACCATCCCCCCGGATGACCTTCGACGTCCATATCCGCTTTGGAGACTCGGATCGGCACCCACTGTCCTTCCGCGGGGGCATCGAAGGCGCCTCGATACCAACCATCCTCACTGTGCAAGTAGAGGGTGAAGTACGCCACGGGGGACGGATCGGAGCAGTAGAACAGGAACTGCACCCCCTGGCACATGGCAAGATCCTGCGTGACAGGATGGTCCCATGACGCCCGCGCAATGTCCGTCCCACGGAAATTACAGGGCATCCGGAAAGCTGTCTTGCCCGCGACAGAGGCCACGGAAACACTCTGGCTGCCGGCCATCGGTGTCCAAGCCCGGGCACTATGCTCACCCGCACACGAGAAACCCGCCATATCCTCAAGTGAATCAGCTTCGGCGAAACACAATGGCAGCGTAACACCAAGCAGCCACAAAGCGCCAAACGCCAACACTCTCGTACGAACGGACGAAGCCACAATCAGTCCTCGACAGCCAGCTATTCATGTCCTACCCAGAGCCGTTGCGGCCCCAGACACCCGAGTAGCGGTTGAGACCGCAGGAGCAGGTTGCATGGGCCATTCTACCTCCTGGCCCGCCAAAAAGCGAAGACTGAGCGAATGACCAAGCGACGGAAATCCTGCAGCCAGGCAAACGTCCGCTCGACCGTCCAGCGACGCTTGTAACGCCGCAATTTGCGGCCATTGACCGGCCACCATCCGAGTTTTGAGGCCGGTTCGAAGAAAAACTGCTACATTCTCACGTTTCGTGGGGCGCGGCGTGGTATAATACACTCACAATGAATCGTTCTCGGCATTGTAGCCGGAGATCGGTATTTGCACCACGGAAGCCATAAGGATCCTGCGTTTTGGAGGATGCGATCGTGGCTGTCATAGGGGTGCTGATTTGGGTGGTCTCGGCGGTGCTGGCCTACTTCGTCGCCGAGGTGGCAACGCTCCACTGCAACAGGCGGGCCTGGGATCGCACGACGCGAGAGTTCTCGCTCGTGTGCAGTATCCTGTTGGGGCCGGTCTTCCTGCTGATCGCGGCGGAGCTGCTGCTGTTCTCGCTGATAGGCGAGGGCCTCGTGGACGACAAGACCCGGCGCTACAGAGACTCCTGAGAAGCAGATCGAAGGGAGGGAGATGCGGCGCATCAGGCCAATGCATCGGCCTGATGCAAAGGGAGTCCCCACAAATTGCGGAATACTCGATCTACCTCGCCACGGCGTCTAACAGGCGATGTCGAGGACCTTGGGCTGCACGAGCTTGCGATAATCCGCCATAGTCATCCGGATCGCCTTGTCGTGCGTGCCGGCCTGGAAGACGATGTGGTCGTCCGCGTCCAGCGACTTGTCCATCACGGTCGGCAGATCGTACAGGTTGCCGAAAGGCGGCTCGGCCCCGAGATCGCAGTCGTCGAAGAGCTTGCCGATCTCGTCCTCGGCCGCCAACACCACGGATTCGGCCTTGATCTGGCCCTTGAGCTTGTCCAGGCTGATCTTGCGCGGGGCGGGCAGCACACACATCATGTAGCGGTCGTCGGCCTTGACGATCACCGGCTTGGCCACGTAGCGGCCCCGCTCGTGCTCGACAGCCGCAAGGCCCTGGGCCGTGAAGACGGGGGTGTGCTCGTGCATCTCGTACTGGACCTTTCCCTTGTCGAGGAATTCCATCAGGCGCATCGCATGTCTCCTTACAAAGGCCGCTGGATTTGAGTGAGTTTCCGTCCGCTGGACCATTTTCGCGTCTGCGCCGCAGGAATCAAGCACAAACTCTGCCCTTACGCGTGGAGTGTCTGACTACTTTTCGTGGCAGGATAGGTCTTTTCTGTCACCCCGAGCGAAGTCGAGGGGTCTGGCTGGGAGTCGGAGGTGTCCTGCGGTCGCGGGCAGATGTCTCGACTACGCTTTGCTCCGCTCGACATGACAACAGAAAGGAAGGGCTCGGCTCCACAGGGCGAATGACAGGAGGCCCGCCACGATTTTTGGGCACATACCTGTGAAGGGCGGAGTAAAAGTGTAGCGCCTGGCGGACCAAAACTGTAACACCC
>CBFDBY010000003.1:0-105771 GCA_965603165.1 uncultured Phycisphaerae bacterium | reverse complement strand
AGGCAAAATCCTCAAGAGCCAGCGGCCCCTTCTCGACCAGCTCGAAACGTTGCTCGCCCGATAGCCCGCCGCAGGCGTCCAGCGCGAGGGTAAGGGCCGTGGCGGCGATCCGGAACAGGGTGTCACCGGATTCCTGAGAATCGGTCTTCTCAACGAGGAATCCTTCAACCACTTCGGCGTCACACGGGACGCCGTGATCTCTGAGTTGCTCCCCTGTGAACCGGTACTTGGAGTAACTCAGACCTTTTTCATCCAGTTGTTCTTCCGTGGTCTCGCTCGCCGGCACCCACACTCGTTCCTCGGTCAAGCACACTCGCAAATCGAGACTGTCCGTCGCACTGGATACTTGTCTGGCTGTTCATGATCCGGCCTCTTGATTTCAATGATTCCGCAAGACAGGCTGGACGAATCCGCGTTCATCGCTGCCCGCACGATCAGTTCTCCCTTGCTACGGGGCGAAATCCCTTCTCTTGCGCGCATGTGCGGCGAATAAACAGGAGGAAAAGAAAGGGGGGAACGGACAAGCGCAAGACGCAAGACCCGTCGTGAACAGGGAGTCGGCCTCGCGACGTAAGTCCTTACAGGACAAGGAAATGGGCGGCAGAGGACTTGAACCTCTGACCCCCAGCGTGTCGAGCTGGTGCTCTAGCCAACTGAGCTAGCCGCCCTTGGCAAAAACCTACGCGCAGTATCGCCGAGGTGTGGTGAAAAAGCAAGAGATTTATGCGAGTTTTCTGGTTACGCCTGTCGTGCGTGATGGGCCGGGCAAAAAACGCGGCGTTGCTGAGCCGCTGAGCGGCTGCAACAGGCGTGACTATAGCCCCTCCGGCATCCGCCGGACCATCGCCGCCGCCGAGAGCGTGCACTGATAGGGGTCGCTCTGCGCGTCGCTTTCCACCGTCAAGGAAATCTGCACGCTCTTCGCATCCACCCCGTTTTCTGTGATCTTCGCGAATTCCGCAGCAATGACGTTGTCGCACAGTACGTATTCTGCGTTGGTAGCAGGCTTTATCAGGTACAACTTCTTGTCGGCGCTGCGGAACTCGTACCGAATGGTTTCGTGGTCAGCCTTGACGACAGTACACTGGTTATTTGGGTCCATCGCGCTGACCCCCATCCACGGAGGAATGGCAAACTCGTCGAGGTATCCTGCGTTGCGGATTTCGTTGGTCATGCGCATGAGGGCCTGCCGGGCGTTGTTGACGGCCCAGAACATGTCCTCGTTCTCGCGGTAGTTGGTCAGGGAGGCGTTGAAAGCCACCGCGACCGCCACGAGGAGGATGGCCGAAATGGCCAGGCCCATGAGGCACTCAATCAGTGTGAAACCCCGGGTTTGAACCGAGTTGCCATGTTGTCTGCGTTTGCTCGCCATGTTCAGCCGCACCTCAACGTTTGATGGGGGACCATTAGCATTCAGGAAGCACCCGTCAATATCGTGCACGTACCCAGTTGGCCGTGCTGATCGGCCTGTCCGGCTGGTTGCTCTGGGCAATGGTCACTGTGACCCGGAAGAAATCGCTGTTGTACGAATCGTCCTCAACCTGGTCGAAATTCGACGGATTCAGCCTCTCGACGGTGATCGTCTGGGTGAAGGCAGCCAGATCGGGCAGTGGCGTCCGGGCGGCGTCGACGGGCGGAGAGAAGGTCACGCCGTCGAAGTCGTCCACATCATCGTAAGCGGCCACAGTCGTCTCGTCGGCCTCGACCCCGAACTGCGGCGGCGTCATCGTATTGGGGTCCATGACAGGCAGCATGGCCGTCATCTCGCGGATCTGCTCGATCAGGAACTCGGCCGTCGTCAGGTCGGCCCCCGCGTAATTGGCCATCGTGAAGGTGCCATTGGCCACGACCAGGGCCGCAATGGCCAGGCCGACCAGCATGGAGGCGATCAGCACCTCAATCAGGGAAAACCCTCTGGTACGCATTGGATGAGTCATCTCTTGCCCCCCCCTGGAGCGCCGATGTGTCTACTTGCCTGAGACAAGGCTCGACATCTTGAAGATCGGCAGAATAATGCTCATGGCGATGAAGCCGACCAGGCAGCCCATGCAGACGATCATAATCGGCTCGATCATCGACGTCACCGCTTTGATCACCGCCTTGAGCTCCCGGCCGTAGAACGCCGAAATGTCTTTGAGAACTTCGGCCATGTTGCCGGAGTCCTCGCCACTTCGAATCATCTGCACGACGCTGTTCGGCATCAGGCGGGAGTGGGCCAGGGCCGAGGCGATCTTCTTGCCCTGCCGCACCTCTTCATGCACGTTCAGCCACATGTTCTTGTAGAGCACGTTGCCCGAGATGTGCGCCGTGATGGAGATCGTGTTCAGGATCGGGACGCCGGCCCGGGTCAGCACGCCCATCGTGTGCAGGCCGCGCGTGATGTAGAGGCTCCGGCACAACGTCCGAATCAGCGGCAGCACCAGCTTCGTCTTATCCCACCACAGACGGCCCACAGGCGTATTGACGAAGAAATAGAAGCCCCACAGAGCGGCCCCGATCGCCGGGACGATCACGTACCACCAGTGTCGAAGAAACGCGCTGGTCGCCATCAGGACCGTGGTCGGCATGGGCAGCAAGTGCTCTTTCCCGCGGAAAATCGCCGTGAAGCGAGGCAGCACGAAGCACAGCAGGAAGATGGTCACGCTGACGGCCATCACAGCGATAATCACCGGATAGACCATCGCGCTCTTGACCTGCGACCGCGTCTCCGCCTCCTCGTCGAGATACTCGGCCAGCTTCTGCAGCATGTCGCTGAGCGAGCCGGAGGCCTCCGCCGCCGCCACCATGTTGATGTAGAGATTATTGAAGACGTTCGGGTGTTCGGCCAGCGCCTGAGAAAAGCTGTTGCCCTCCTCAATGCGGATCTTGAGATCGTGGATCACGGCTTTGAATTTCTGGTTGTCCTGCTGCTCGCCGATTCCCTCCAGGGCGTCCTGGAGACTGATGCCTGCACGGACCATGACCGCCAATTGCCTGGTGAAGTGCAGGATGTCCTTGCGGCTGGGTCCGAATTCCACGCGGAATCCGCGCAGCTTGTCCATGACCGCATTCTGCCCACCGGTGGACTCCTGCCCATAGCTGCGGAAGTTGTCCGCGGTGCTGCGATGACTCGCTTCCTGCCAGTTCTCGGAAACCTCGTTTGTCTCTTGCCTGGTGGCTGTTTCTGTTGCCATTCGTACCCTCCGTTATTTTGCCGCAGCGACGGCTTCCGTCTTGGGCGCCTCGTTCGTTTTTCCGGCGGCCGCCAGGATCTTTTCCGTCTTTCCGGGATTGCCCGACCGCACGATGGCCTCTTCCCGGTCGATGAAGCCTTTGAAGTACATCTCGGCGATGCTGTTGTCCATGCTCTGCATGCCCAGCCTGCGCGAGGTCTCGATGATGTTCGGGATCTCGTAGATCCGGTTCTCGCGAATGCAGTTCCGCGTGGCCGAGGTGCACAGCAGGATTTCCGTGCAGGGGACCATGCCGGGCTGATCGACGCGTCGGAACAACGTTTGGGATATCACGGCCTGCAACGTATTGGCCAGCATCGTACGAATCTGGTTCTGCTGACCCGCCGGATAGATGTCGACAATACGCTCGATGCTCTGGGCGGCGTTGATCGTGTGCAGCGTACTGAACACCAGATGACCGGTCTCGGCGGCAGTGATGGTGAAGCTCGTCGTCTCCAGGTCACGCATTTCGCCGACCATGATGATATCGGGGTCCTGACGCAGCGCATGTCGCAGGCCGGAGGCAAAGTTCGGGCAATCCGAACCGATTTCCCGCTGCTCGATCATGCACCGCTCATTCTCGAGATGGTACTCGACCGGGTCCTCCAGCGTGATGATGCGCTTGCTGTACCGCGAGTTGATCAGGCCGACCATGGCGGCCAGCGACGTACTCTTGCCCGAGCCCGTGTGGCCGGTGACCAGCACCAGCCCGCGCGGCAGGTCGGTCAGCTCCTTGACAATCGGCGGCAGATGCAGGTCGTCGATACTGTGCACCTGATTGGGAATCACACGGAACGAAATCGCCACCGTGTCACGCTGGTAATGCGCGTTGACGCGGAAGCGGTGCCCGCCGGTGATTTGCGTCGAGAAATCGAGGTCGCGGTTCTCATCGAGCCTCTTCAGTTTCTCCGGCCCGACCATCGCCAGCACCATCGCCCGGGCGTCCTGATTCGTCACCGGCGGATAGTCCATGTCGATCAGTTCGGTATCTCTCCGCAGGACCGGCGGCATGCCCACGTTGATGTGCAGGTCGCTGGCCCGGTTCTGAATGGCGGTTGCCAGAATGGTCTTGATGTCAATCATATTCTGTCCTTACCGGCTCCGAAGCCTGTACACTCGGCCCGATCAGCCGAGGTTCTCAACAAATTCCTCATCTTCGCTTCGCCCATACACCTCGGTCACGCGAAGCACCTCTTCGATCGTGGTGATCCCCTGCCCGACCTTTTTCATGCCGTCATCGAAGAGGCTGTCCCGGCCGCTCACGTGGAAGGCGCGGCGCATGTTGCTCACGGAGCAGTCCTCATGGATCATGTCGCGGAAATTGTCGTCGATGACGAGCAGCTCGAAGATGCCGGCGCGACCGACGTATCCGGAGTTGCGACAAGCGTCGCAGCCGACGCCGTGAAAGAGCTGATTCGGATCGACGCCCGCCCTCTCGACATACTTGCGCCTCTGCTCGGGCACCTTGTAGGGCTCCTTGCACTTGGGGCAGATTCTCCGGACCAGTCGCTGGGCCAGAGCGGCGTTCAGCGAAGCCGCGATCAAGTACGGCTCGATGCCGATATTGACCAGTCGGGTGACACTGGTCGCCGCATCGTTCGTGTGCAGCGTGGACAGCACGAGGTGGCCCGTGAGGGCTGCCTGCACGGCGATGCGGGCGGTCTCGTTGTCGCGAATCTCACCGATCATGATGACGTCCGGGTCCTGACGCAGCAGGCTGCGCAGCGCCGTCGCGAACGTCAGCCCGGTCTTTTCGTTAACCTGGACCTGATTGCAGAAACCCAACTCATACTCGACCGGGTCCTCGACGGTGGAAATGTTCAGCCGTTCTCCGTCCATCTCGCCCAGCGAGGAATAGAGGGTGGTGCTCTTGCCCGACCCGGTCGGTCCGGTCACCAGGAGAATCCCATGTGGCAGGCTCACCTGCTCTCGGAACACCCGGGAGATCTCCCCCTCCATCCCCACATGCTCAAGCCCGCGCGTGATGGACTTGCTGTCGAGAACACGAATCACGGTCTTCTCGCCGTGGCTGGTTGGCAGCGTGGAGACACGCAGATCGATGGCCCGGCCCCCGACGAGGGCGGCGACCTTGCCGTCCTGGGGCAGACGCCGCTCGGAAATGTCCAGGTTGGCCATGATCTTGATGCGAGAGACGAGCGCGGGGTGCATCTTGGGTGGCGCCTGCATCGCCTCGAACAACACGCCGTCGATGCGGCAGCGGATCTTGGTTTGCTTTTCCTTGGGCTCGATATGAATATCGCTGGCGCCCTCGCGGACCGCGTTGCTGATCAGGTAGTTGACGAACTTGATGACCGGCGACTGCCCCGCCATCCGCTCGAGGTCCTCAGAGACGTCCTCCTCATCCTGAACCACCTCGACCTCGGTCAGATCGTTGATAATGTCATCCAGCACGTACTCGGCAGGCTCTTCGCGCAACGATTCGCAGATCGCACCGATATCGTCCGGGGCGCAGACCTGCACGCGCAGCTCCATGCCCGTCTGCCGTTTCACATCCTCGAGCGCGAAGAGGTTCGCCGGCTCGCTCGTGGCGACCACGAGCGTCTCGCCATCCACGGCGATCGGGACGATGCTGCTCCTCTTGATGAAGTCCGGCTCGAGCTTCTTGAAGGCCTCCTTGTCGACGTCCTCCGGCGTAACGCGACGGAACTCCAAACCGCCGAGCTTGGCCTTGGCCTCAAGGACGTCGTCGGCCTCGACGATGCCTTCCTTCTGCAGCCACATGGCCGTATCGATTCCGGGCCGGCCCATCAGCTCGCGGCGGATGCGCCCGTACTGCTCGTCGGTGATCTTCTTCATCTCGAGCAGAACGTCGGCGATATCGTGCACATGCGTCTGGCTCGTACTCACGGGCTCGGGAGAGTACAGGTCGCAAAGCCCACGTACCTCCTCTTCGTCCGGATAGATCGGAACGGCCGCCGATTGGGTTCTCCCGGCCGGGCTCGGCCCGGGCGGGACTCTATCTTTGTCTTTGGGATGGGATAGAAAGCGTAGCATCATTCAGACAGCTTCAGTACGATTTTCAGCTCTTCAGTTTCTGGCGTACCCGTACCGGCCCCGGCAGCGGGCAGCCAAACAACCTCGACGAAATTGCTCTCTATGCGGGCCACGGTAAAATCGGCGCCCTGGATACTATCTCCCTTTTGGAGGATCTGGTCGTTGATCACGCAGGACTGGCCGACGTCGGACCGCATGATGCTGAACAGCCGAAGGGTGTCCGCCTGCTGCTGCAGCCGACGACGACGAATCAACGCCGCTTGCACCTGCGGATCCTCTGCGACGATGATCTCATCCTTGAGGTCCTTCACGTAGCCTTCGACCGCGAACGGATCCTTGACAAGCTCGTTCACTTTTACCTGAGAAACGTCCGAGAACTCGTAGAACTTCTCGACGATCTCGTCCATGCGATCAACCATCTCGGAGCGGACGCCGGTGATTCGGCTGATGGCGGCGTCAATCTTCGCCTCTTCTTCCTGGGCCTGCTTGGCCGAGGCGGCCTGCGGCTCGATCCGACGAATCATCAGCCCAAGGCCCACAAGACCGATGCCGACGAGAATCGCCACGAGGATCGTGCTCCTGCGCAGGTTCTTCGTGTTTGACGCGACCGTGTAGTATTCTTGACCGCCTGCATTGTCGGAAGATCGGCCGTCCTGTGCACCGGCACTCGACGACGGACGGTCGGATGAATTCCCAGATCCCTGTTCACGCATGAAAGATAGCATAAATCGACTCCATCAATGCTCTGTCCCGTTGATTGGCCCGGGTGCCCCACACGGGATTCATCACACGGTCAGGCCGCTGTGTTTTGAAAGAAGATGCTCAGGATGAACTCGGCGGCCACCTCGCCCTCGGCCCCACCCTGCTTTTGCAGCTTGAGTTCCCGCAGCTTCATGATGCGCGGCAGTTTCTCCAGCTCGAGCAGGAAGGAGTAGAACGACGTGAAGTCACCCATCAGTTTCATGTTCATCGGCTGTTCGACGTAGCCGCTGTTGTCCTTTTGCTGAAGCGTCCGGATCGTCTTGGGCTTGAGCCCCTGCTTCTGGGCAATCACGGTCACCTGCTCCAGGACCTTGTGCACTTCACTGCTCGGGGGCAGCTTGCTTTCGAAGAACCGCACGGCCTCCTGGAGCTGCTCGAGCTGCTTGTTGAGGTCCTCGGCTTTGGCCGTGGCTTCCTCGAACTCGGTCAGCTTGGCGCGTTTGCCTTCGACGCGTTGCTTCGCCTCGGCCAGATGCTGGTTGGCCGGCTTGATCATGTACCGATATCCCGCCGCCGCAACGGCGATTAGCAGGATGAAGAACACTGCCTTTCTCAATCCACTGGTCATCGTGTCTGCTCCCACATAGGGGTGGCTGGATCATCCGCCTTTGTGCCCGTGTCACCCGGGCCGGATCTAAAACTGGTATACCGAGTGCTCCGCCTTGCCCCGGATCGTATCGATGTCTTCCTTGGTCAGATGCACCTCATTGCCGAGCCTGGCCGTCAGTTTGAAGTGCCGGAAGGCCGTACCGTCGACCTTCTTCTCCATCGATTCAACCAGCGCCACATCGTCCACCAGCATGGAATTGCCCAGGTCCTCCATGTACTGAGAGACCTGCAGATCGCTGGGGGCCATGCCTTCGATGCTGATGTGAATCTCCAGGGACTTCTCCGGCGACTTCCTCATCGCATCCGACGAGACGCCTTTCCTCTGCGCCATGTCGTACTTGGTCCTTGTGATCCTCCGCACCGCGGCCTTCGGGGGCTCCTTCTGGATCAGGTTGAGCTTCACCAGCGACACCCCCGCCGGAAGACTGTTCGTCAAGGATGCCAGAAGGACGCTCCGCGGGACCGGCTCGAGCAGTTCCGCCGTGGTCAGGGCCGTCCGCATCATCTCCTTGCGCCTCGTCTGCAACTCCTCGAACTTCTTGATGGACTCCTCCATCTTGGCCAGCTTCGCGTTCACGAACGTCTCTTGAGCGCTGCACGCTCGCTGACGGATCTTGATCGTCACGAAGGAGCCGCCCAGGCCGGCCATGACGACGGAAAACAGAACGAGACACATCAGGTTGGCCCTGCGAGACTCGTTGCTCTGCACGTAATCGTCGGGTACAAAGTTTATGTTGGACATCGTTTCTATCTACCTCCGTTTAAGGCCATGTCGGATCAGCTCGGCCGATCCTTCAGGAGAGACTGAGCCCAAACGCCAGGGCCCAGCTCACCGTACCGTTTCTCCGATCCAAGCCGAAACGGTCCGGATCGCTGACCTCGATGGCCGCCATGCAATCTCCCATTTGCGCCTGCACTTCCAGTTGCCGGGCCACGGTGCGGTAGATGTCTGCTTCCACCGCCAATCCGGACAGGAAAATGAGGCGCTCAATCTGCACGTTCTTGTACATGGACAGAAACTCGCGTCGCCCGGCCGTCAGTTCCATGACCAGTCGGCCGGCGATCTGCTCGTCCTTCAACTGTCTGGAGCCCAAAGGCACGAAAGACGCGTAGAGCGGATGCTTGTGCCGAGCGATCACCATGTTGGTGCAGTCCGGTTGGATGTCGAGCAGCATGACGACGGCATCCAGATCCGTTTTGCGACGACCGAAGAACCGCGCGTAGCAGCTCGCCAGCGCCACCGGCCAGACGCCGATCGACTTAAGCGACAGACCCGCCCGCTCGTAAATCGCCAGGTGCCGGTCGATCATGGTCCGTTCCGTGGCCAGCACGATGATGTTATCCTGCTCCGTCGGGACGTATTTGATCATCGTGTTCTTCTGGATCGGCTCGAACGGCAGCTTCTGCTTGATCTTCGCGAAGATGGCGTCCTCGATCCTGCCGTCGAACTTCTTCGGCCAGCGAAGATGATCGATGAACACCTCATTCGCGGGTAAGGCGGCGACCACTTCCCTGCCCTTGAACTGCCCGTTGCCCGTGGCCTCCTGCATCACCTCGATGGCCCATCGCTGCCAGCGGGCGGTCCCCGCCGTGATATCGGCGGGCCGATTGACGTACTGGCCGGCGATGAGGCTCGTCTCCTCGCTGCCGTTGGCCAACTGCGCCAGCTTCAGGCAATCGTTGCCCAAGTCCACCCCGATGAGATACGAATTCTTCTTTCCAAATCCAAACATACCAGGCTAACCTACCCTAAAAGAAACTTCGGTCTGCCTACTCCCGATCGCACCGATCAGGGGCTGTCGTTCCTCGCATATCATCCGGTCCAAATTCCCCCTTTTCCTTGCCTACTCCGGTCGCGCCGGCCAGTGTCCGGGGTCGTCCGGCCGTACTATTTCGACAATCCATCCGGCGGCAATTAAAATATATGAAACAGAAGGAGGCGCAGCCAAGAATAGGCGGAGATATTCGTCCGACAGACGGGGTGCCGCTTCGTCGGGAGTCAACGCACTTCCGATAACACGGACGGCTCTGCGGATTCCGGCGGCAGGGGCAGTCAAACGCGGTTTGCTGCGGGCAGGGTCCTGGAAGGAGGTCACAAAAGCGGCGGATTTCGCTGTTCAGACGACGACCGAATCTCAGGGGCCAGAGTTGTGAAGCGGTGGAAAGGTTCACGGCAGTTATTGGACGCCGCTGCGCATCCTTCTACTGTAATCGCGGCCTCATTCTGCCTTGAGCCGCCGGCTCATCAGGGCCTCGATGGCCGCCTGCACCGGCTTTCTCTCGAACAAAACTTCGTGGACCGCCTGCGTTATCGGCATCTCCACGTCGTACTGTGCGGCGAGGGCCACTACCGATTTGCACGTGGAGATCCCCTCGACGACTGATTCGGTTGCCCGCTGGGCCTGCTCGACACCCAGGCCTGTGCCGATCCTCTCGCCGAAAGAGCGGTTGCGACCTTTCGGCGAGATACAGGTCGTCACGAGATCCCCCAGGCCCGTCAGCCCGGCAAAGGTATGCTCGCGCGCGCCCATGGCCAGACCGAGTCGCTTGATCTCCGCCAGGCCTCGCGCGAGCAGAGCCGCTTTGGCGTTGTCGCCTGCCCCGACTCCGTCGATGACGCCGGCGGCGATCGCGATAACGTTCTTCATCGCCCCGGCTAACTCGACCCCAACCAGATCCAGATTCGTGTAGACGCGCAGCCACGGGCAGGTGAAGGTATGCTGAATCCGCGTGGCAAGGGGCTCGTCCTCCGCAGCCGCACAGGCCGTGGCCGGCAGTTTGCGAGCCAGTTCATCGGCGATCGTCGGCCCGCTCAGCGCCGCCGGCACCACACCGTGGCCGAGCACATCCGCCAGGACCTGCGTGGGCCGCAGGAGCGTCTCATTCTCGATCCCTTTCGCGACCGAGACGATCGGGACGCCTGCCGGCACATGTTCGCGCAGGCGATTCCACACGGCGCGCATGTATTGGCACGGAACGGCGGACACAATCAACTCGGCGCCGACCATGGCACGCTCGTCCGCCGCTTCGAAGACGAGCGAATCGGGCAGCCGATAGCCCGGCAAAAACCTGCGGTTCTCACGGCCCTGCTCCGTCTCCGCCAGTTGCCGCGGATCGTAACCCCACATCCGCGTGGCGATGTCTTTCTCACACAGCAGCATCGCCAGCACGGTTCCCATCCCGCCGTCGCCGATGATTACGACATTCCGATACCCGCGTCCCTGCATGACCGCCTCAATCCTCGACCACCTTCACGACGGAGCCCCACAGCCAGGCGTCCGCACCAGCGCATTAAACCCCTCCGTGGTCGCCAAGTCAACCGCAACAACCCCGCGGGTCCATTCAGTCCATCAAGTCCATGTGGTCCACGAACTCCACCGGGTCCGTCTGATCCACCGCCGGACATTTCACCGCTCGCGGTAGATATCATCAGCCGTGTCGCAGAAACCGTCCCCCTCGGCGCTGGTCAGGCGCAGGAGTCCTTGTGACATGGCCGGGCACGCCTACCCTTGCACGATTTCGAGCTTGTCGGGGCGGAGGCGTTCGAGCTCGGGCACTTGCTTCTGGCCCATCTTGACGTCGATGATGAAGGAGCCGTCGTTGTACTGCTCGCTGAGGATGTCACCGTGGGTGCGGAGAAAGCTCTGGACCTTGCCGTTAGCGCTGGCGCTGCTGACCCGCAGCACGACCTCGCGTCCCTTGTAATGCTGCGTGATGCGGCGGCCGAGTTCGTCCAGGCCCAGGCCGGTCCGGGCCGAGATCGCCACGGCGCCGGGATGCAGCGTTTGCAGCATCTCCAGCAGGCCGACCTCCTTGATCGCATCGACCTTGTTGAGCACTTCCAGCACGGGCTTCTCGCTGCAGCCGATCTCCGACAGGACCTCGCCGACCGACCCGATCTGATCCATCACATCTGGGTTCGACAGGTCGATGACGTGCACGAGCAGGTCGGCGTTGACGGCTTCCTCGAGCGTTGCCTTGAACGACGCGACGAGCTGGTGCGGCAGGTTCCGCACGAACCCGACTGTATCACTCAGCAGGACCTCGACACCTCGGGCGGGCGACCATTTCCTCGTTCGCGTATCGAGCGTGGCGAAGAGCCGGTCCTCGACAAAGACCCCGGCATCGGTGAGGACATTCAGGAGGGTGCTCTTGCCGGCATTCGTGTAGCCGACGAGGCAGATCTTGAAGAACTCCTTGCGGCCCTTGATCTCGCGGAGCTTGCGCAGGTCGATCCCCGCTAACTCGCGTTTCAGCTCGCTGATCCGTTTGCTGACGAGCCGGCGGTCGATCTCCAACTGCTGCTCGCCCGGCCCGCGTGTGCCGATCCCACCGACCGCCCCGGCGGTTGTACCACCGCCCGCCCCGGCCACCGCATCCAGGTGCGACCACATCCTGGTCAGCCGCGGATAGGTGTACTCCAATTGGGCCAGCTCGACCTGCAGCTTGGCCTGCTTGGTCTGCGCCCGCGTGGCGAAGATATCGAGGATCAATTCACTGCGATCCAGCACCTTGGCCCGAACGATTGCCTCCAGCTCGCGGATCTGGGCCGGCGACAGGTCGTTGTCGAAAATGATCACATCGGCCTTGTACCGTTTGACGCGGTCGGCAAGCTGCAGGGCCTTGCCTTTGCCGAGGTATGTCGAGGGATTGATTTTGCGGATCTTCTGCTGGAATCGATCGACGGCGACCGCCCCGGCACTCTCGGCCAATGCGGTGAGTTCCGCCAGGTCATCGGTCCCGCTCGGACCCGGCAGAATCGCGGCCACCAGAATGGCCCGCTCCTTCTTGACTCTTAACGTCTGACGAAATTTCTCCAATGAAGCACACACCTCCAAAGTGCGCCGGGATTGTAACACATTCTCGGCCCGTTTTCAAGCACGGCGACCGATCCGCCGAGCTTGCCCCGGAAACAGCCGCAATGGCCTGTGAGACCTGTGCGACCTGCGTCGAACTGCCCCGGCGGGCCCAAGGACGTCAAAAGATTCGAGATTCGGCACGAAATTTTGGGCTTGAAAACTGTCCGAAGGCATGTTATCTTGGCGATTTTACACCCGATCATGACGATATATATGCGTTCCACCTGTGTTTGTTGAGAGAAGAAACGGTTTTAAGGAGTACAGTTAGTGCTGAAAGTAAAGATGCGATCCGGTGAGTCCGTGCAGCAAATGATTCGACGTTTCAAGAAGTTGTGTGAGAAAGAGGGGTTGATTCGCGATATGAAGCGAACGGCCTACTACGAAAAGCCGTCTGAGAGGGAGCGAAGGCGCTTGCGAAAGGCCCAGCGCGCCGTCCGCCGCTAAACCGAGGAAGCGCTCACGCCTGCGACATAAGCCGGGCACACGAAAGGATTTATGGCACATGCCCGGCTCCCACCCACGGAGACATCCGTTTTCTTGTCTTGCCGATTAGGCCTCGGCTGCAATTGCGGTTGCCCCGCACATCTTCACGCCGAGAGGTCCGGCACCGTCGCCCCCGAAGCGCCTACCGGATCTGCCAGCAGCGGTCGATGAGCGACGCATCCGGGCAAAAGCCAATTCGGGCCGCAAGGCCCCGGTTCAGGTAGATCCGGGTTTCGCGATTCCTGGCCACGGGAATTGCACCGGGGCTTGTGCCCCTCAAAATCTTCACGGCCGCCGCAGCCGCCCACCGGCCCTGCTCCTCCGCCACGGCGGTCTGGCCGAGGACCGCGTAATCCATCATGAACTCATCACAAGTGAATACCGGGACCCGGATGTGCTCCCGGACAAAGGCCATGGCCTCCAGCCTGTTCCAGCCCCGGATCGCCCCATGGGTCGGCAGGAAGATCAAGTCGGCGGTGCGATTGGCTAAAAGGAACTGCTGTTTCCACTGCTCGAACGTATCCACCATGCAGTAGTCCGTGCTCATATCGATCCCGCCCAAGATCGGGATCAGAGCCTCCTTATTCTTGTTCTCTGAGGCCGTGTTCTCCGACAGGACCACGAGTCGTCGAGCCTCCGGGTAATAGGGCCGTAGCGTCTCCACCGCCTCGCGGACCGGCAGCACTTCGAGCATGCCGGTGACGTAGCCGGTCGGCAGGCCGTACTGCTCGCACGTCCAGTTGACACCACAGAATACGCAGGGGATCGGGCCCTCCCTGAAACGTTCGGCCACGACGTACTGCACGGCATCCTCGTCCGAGGCAATGATGACGGCCGGCTCCGACTCTTCAATCAGCGCTATGGCCTCCCGGGCTCTTTCAAGGGCCGACTCGGGCTCGCGCTTCGTATCCATGAAGAATGTGACAAGATGGACGCGCGACCCTCCCAATGTATCTTGGATCGCGGCCGTCACGTCGTCACTGGAGGCATCACCTTTGTGATACGAATTGATGTAGAAGACCGTCGGCATCGTCTGCGAATGACAGCCGGCGGACAGAAGCAGTGGCGCAGACAGCACCGCCGTGAGAAGCCATCGCAGAGTCATTCCGAATCCCTTCAATTCTCCGGCGTATCATCCATGCCGTGGCCAAGATAGAAGCCCGGCTGCGTCGGCTGGTTGTACGCCACATTTTGCCAGGCCACACTCAGTCTGTAAACCGGATCGTGCATCAGCGTGCGAAGACGCAGGTTCGTCGGGAGAGTCGTCGTATAGACGCGCAGCTCGCGGTTGTCGCTCGTCCGCCAGATGACTTCTTCCCGCCAGTCGCCCAGGATGTCGGCGTGAAGACAGGGATTCGACTTCGACCCGTTGTTCTTGGAGCAGCCCTCGGCCGAGAGGAGCCGAACCGTCGTACCGCTTACGTGGTCCCACTTTTCGATCGTCGTCCCATCGAGGATCTCGCGAAGCAGGTCGCCGTCCCACCATACGCCCATGTTGCACGATCTCGGCTTGGCGCCCGAGATTCTCTCGCCCTTGCACGCGTACAAGCCGTCGGAGTCGCTCGTCCAGCATTCATAGCCCTTGTACCGCGGATCGATATCCATCGCCAACCCCCGACCCGGGTCATCCAGATCGAGTCCCCAGATCACTTCGCCCGTCGCGGCGTCGCGGAGGTTCCCGCCGAAGGGGTGATCCGGCCTTTCATGAATCGCCCACACCTCCAGACCCGGCCGGTCCGGGTCCATGTCGGACAGGTGCATCGCGTCGCCGTGACCCAGCCCCGTCGAGTAGAGCCCTCTGCCGTCGTGATCGATCGCGCACGCCCCATAGATGATCTCGTCGCAGCCGTCGCCGTCGACGTCTGCGACGCTGAGGTTGTGATTGCCCTGCCCCCGGTACGCACGGTTTCCCGGCGTGCCGTCGTCGCTGTCGAAGGTCCACACGTGGGTCAGCTCGCCGTCGCGCCAATTCCACGCCGCCAGCACGGCCCGCGTGTAGTACCCGCGACACATCACCAAGCTCGGTCGCTCGCCGTCGAGATACGCAATGCAAGCGAGGAACCGGTCCACCCGATTGCCGTAACTATCCCCCCAGGCGGCGACGCTGCCTCGCGGCGGAATGTAATCGGTCGTCACCAGTTCGGCGCCGGTCTGCCCGTCAAAGATGGTGAGGAATTCCGGCCCATCGAGGATATAGCCTCTCGAGTTGCGATAGTCTGCATCGGCATCGCCGATCACTCCACCTGTCCCGTCAACGGTCCCGTCGGCCGTCTTGCAGGCCACTTCGGCCCGCCCGTCGCCGTCCAGATCGTACACCATGAACTGCGTGTAATGGGCCCCTTCGCGGATATTCAGCCCGAGGTTGATCCTCCAGAGAAAGGTGCCGTCCAGCTTGTAGGCCTCCAGGATGGGCAGGTCCGTCATGCCCCTCTGCGAGTTGTCACGCGCCCGCCCCGCCTGATGCAGGACGATCTCGTACCGGCCGTCGCCGTCCAGGTCCCCGACGGAAGCATCGTTGGGCGTGTAGCCACTCGGCGTCTGCAGCGGGATGGCCATGTACGGCTGCACCGGCATATCCGCCGGCAGTGCGAAGGACTCGCTCGCCTCCTGCTCCTCGTCGTCCACAACAGGGCGAACGAAGTAGACATTCACACGTCCGAGGTCCGCCATGCTATCGACGAAGTCAGTCGTATCCGTGATCGGATAGCGGTTGATCCTGATGGGAGGTCCGGCCTCACCGCTGCGATAGACGTTGAAGGCGACATTGTCAGGATCGGTTCGCAGCATGCGCCAGCCGATGTAGACGGCCGAGTCACCCCGGCGAAGGGCAACGACGCCGCGATCGAGAGCCTCCATCTGCCGCTGCGCGCCCGCCTCATCACTCAACAGAAGCGCGACGACCGCACCAAACACAGCGACTCTCAAATACACACGCGCCATTGCTGCTCCCAACAACCACTTCATGGCCGGTTCTGCTCCTGCGACGGATCATCGCCCCAGAGCGGCGCTTCCATAACTTCGAGACTATTTGATGCCGCGAGTCATTCCGCCACGAAGGTCGTGGCCGAGCGAGCCGGGGCCTCGTAGACGATCGTGCCGTCCTCCGGAGTGAAGCGTCCGATCCGCTCATAGCGGTCCTTGGCGTCTGTCGTGCGCCACGCGGCGAACGCGCCGCTGTCGGTTCCGAGCACCTTCACGGCGACGCGCTTGTCGTCTGTGCCGATGTTGACGACCACGAATGCGTCCGAGTGTTTCGTACCGTTTCGAGCGAAAGCAATCACGGCGACCTCCGAATCCATCGCGAACGTCCGGGCGACCGCCATCCCCGCCTGACCGACGCGGGAAAGCTGCTTGTAATAGGAGTACCCTCGCAGGACCTCGTACGTGCCGTTCTCGTACACGCGGAAGGCGGTGCCGGGGTTCGGATCGCCGCCCACCCACCGCGCCGGCCGCTGGATGCACGCCCAGGGCGTGACCGCGTTGACCTTGGCGGTGTAGATGTTGCCGTGCATCTCCTTGAGGTTGTCGGCATCCATCTTGCTCCAGCTCGTGGAGGTCACCCAGGCGTGCAGCTCGGGCCGTTTCGCACGAAGGATGTCCGTGCCGAGACTGCGGTGCTCGCCGAACCATCGCCCATAACCACCCCCGTAGAACCCGTGGGACGTGATCAGGCCCAGATTCGCCAGTGCCTCGACATCATCGGCGATTGCATCGGCATAACCCCACGCGCTGAAGCGGTACCAGTTCGTGCATTCGCCCGGGGTGATGCGGACATCCTGCAAGCCCGCCTCGTCGAGCATCGGCCGCATGAACTTGATGAAATCGACCACCTGCTCCGGCGGCCAGAACAGGTTATAGTCGTGCCCGGTGCCGATGTTGCCTCTCCGCCCGTCGGCAGGCCAGCGCATCCAGTCCTCGCCCTCGTTGTGCAGCGACAGGTACTTGACCGGAAGCCCTTCGACCTTGCGAAGGTAGTGCACCCAGTCGATCATGTATTCCGCCAGATCGTGCTTGCGAGCCGGGTCGAGGTCGCGACCGCGCAGGAACTTCTGCTTCGTCGCCCACGCCGGCGGCCCATACAACGTCGTGATAATCGTCAGGTCGTCACCCCGGCTGCGAGTGCGCTTGAGCCCTTCGCGAACGAAGTACCGCATCCACCGCGTTGTCGTCTCGTGGTCGAACTCTCCGCCGGGCTGAGCCTGATGGAATGGATCGAGGAACATCTTGACAATGCCCGGCTTGAGGCCGTCGTCGCCGAAGACCATCTCGACAACCTGCTGCCGCTTGTCGTCGCTGAGCAGGCTGAAGCCCCCGTACTCCTGCGGGTCCTTCGCATAATCGACGGACTGGGCCACCTCGACGTAGTTGACGCCGAACCCGTCCCACTGCCGCACGTGCTTGGAGAAATCCACCTCCGCCCGCACCGCTGTGAAATCCGCCGCCTGCCCGAACGCCCCACCCACACAGACACAGAGCCAGACAACGCATACCCCCATAAGACCACCCAACCTCTTCATGTTCTCAGCGCCCTTTCCGTTGACAACGTCACTGCCCCGGCCCGACTACCTTGATCGCACCGGCCTCAAGCAAAGGCTCCAGCATATTGGCGGCCCCGCCATGCTCGACAATCCGGCCGTCGACGACCTTGTCGATGTTGACGACGGTGATCCCGACGGCCTTGCCCGTCGGCTTCGTGCCAAGCCACCCGCCGCGATGTATACCGCGCGCGGTAGCTCGCGTCACCACCCAGTCGCCCTCGGCGATCTGCTGCTCGACGGTCAGATGCAGATCTTCATACGTCCGGCGACCGCCTAAAATGTGCTCCTTCGCCCCTTCGAGCCCCAAGGGGTATCGCTCATTATTATACACCTCCGTATAGTCCGGCGCGATAAATTCGGCCAAACGCTCGACGTCGCCCGTATTCACGACCTCTTCGATATAACGCCGAATGAGTTGTTTGTTCTTCTCCGTCGACATGCTCACACTACCCCGGCCTTGAATCCGCAAAGCTGGCAGAAATCCCTCATCTCGTGTTCGTAATCACCATAAAAGAAAATCTGGTGGAAGCCCGGGAAGGTCAGGACCTCCTGGTCGCCGTCGAACTTGACTTTCACGGAAACGACGCAGCCGCCGCTCGGCGGGACCTCCTTGTTCTCGACCACCGTCCCGGCCGAAACGAGCACGGTCGAAGGTTCCGTGGCGCTGCCGGGCAGCAGATCGATGCTGGTGACACGCTGCCCCTTGCGCCAGATCGTTCTTGGGACGGCGTCGCGGTTGCCGTGATGATGCTTGATATCGAACGGCTCCGGCGGCTCCTGGTAGCCGTTCAGCCGCGTGGGGCACGAGCAGTGGGCCCCGATGATCGTGTCGTCGGCCGTGTCGGCAACCGGGTCCTGCTGGAAGCCCGGCCGGTCGAACAGGTAATGCGTCATCACGAGCGAAGCCGCCGCCCCGATGTCGGCCTCGCAGGCGGCCGGGATGCCGTCGTCGTTCATCCGCGACCACGCGATGCACGGCAGGCTCACGTCGATCTTGCCAAGCGCCCCGAGGCAGTCCATCGTGATCGCGTCGCCGCCCTCGCGTTCGAGGATGCGGCCTGCGACGTAGTAGCTCTTGAGCCCGTTGATGACATCCTGCCGGGTGGCGTCGATTCGGCGCCGGGCGCGGCGCATGTATTCATCCGCCATGTTCACGATGTCATCACTATCCGGCGTCTTGCGGTACTCTTCGATGAAGGTCGAAGCGGGAATGTGCCGCAGCATGATGCCGGTATCCGCCAGCGTCCCGTCGTACCGCTTGTCCCCGCGAATCACAACGCAGCGGGTTCGTCGCATCTTGGCCGCCGCACAGAGCATCTTCATGCCGTAGGCCGCCTGGCGGAAATCGTCCGTCGAGTAGATCACGCATCCGGGCGTATCGGCCAGATTGATCGTGTTCGTAGTGAAGGAGGACCCCAACGGTGAGTAGATGATCGAAGGGATCTCGCTCTGAGCGACCTTCGCCGCCGTCGGCCAGGCGTGCTGCTGCCGATCGAGCAGGACGAGGAACAAGCCGTCCACTTTCGCCGCCTCCGCCTGCGCGACCCAGGCCTGTCCTTCCGCTAGGCTGTAGATGGGCTTGTCGCGCAACGTGAACTCGGCCCCGAGTTGTGCGGCCGTCTCGGTCATCTTGTCGGTATACATGCGACGGGCCGCTTCGCCATCATACACGGCCCCCGGCCATAACATGCCGTACTCCTCTTCCCGCCGCACGAACGCCGCCCACAGAGTCGGCCGGTACTTCGTAGCGGGCCCGCACTGTCGGGTCGATCGGACGGAGTCGGGCTGCCCCGCCCGCGATAAGCCGGCGGCAAGGAATGGATAGCCGGCCAGGGCTGCCGTGGACCCTTTCAGGAAAGCGCGCCGGCTGACGCAGTTACGAGCGTGACAATGCAGGGGACATCTTCCGCCGCTCATAAAACGACCTCCCATAGAGAGACAGTGTGAAAGCACAGGCTTAGGCCGGGCTTGAGCCCGCCGATACGGCCGCCATGCAAAGTAGCGGACGTATCTTAGGATGCGAAGCAGCGAGATTCAAGGATTTCTCAAATCGGCGGGGCGCCCAACCTCACTATCGGTCGGCTGCTCTCAAGGCGGACGTGATGTTGAGGGGATAGGGCTCGCATCGGCGAGATCGCCCTGAATAGGATGACCGACGGTCGGCTTCGAGGGTTACGCACGATTCCAGCGAGGGCAATGCATTAGTTGTCACCCTGGACAACGGGCCAGAAGACCCAGTCGCCGTGCTCGTCGACGCCCGGGCGGCCGCCATCGTCGGTGAAATTCTCCCCCCAGCCGTACAGCAGGAAGTCCTCGCCCGTTCGCCGGTACGTCAATGGTCCGCTGCTCCATGGATCCAGCGGCGGCTGTTCGAGGTAGCCGGCCGCGACGAGTTCATTGAGACTCTCCGGATACCGCCCCTGCTCCGCCTCGTACCTCAGCAGCGCGACGATCGCCAGCGCCGCGTCAAACCGGACCTTCGTCATGTAGGAAAGCTCGTGAACTCGCCCGAGCGCCGGCACCATGATCTCCAGGAGAAGATTGCCCTGGACCATCCTCTCTATCTCGTCGTTGATGTCGATCGCCTCGTCTCGGAGCTGACTCGGCGTCCTACGCATCCACTCGGCCCAGATGTCATAGGCACGATCGATCGTCGCTCGTGTCTCGTCCTTGTCGGGATGCACGAACAGGACCCTCGCAACCGTCCCCCAATGTCGGGGCGTGGCCATAAGATCGAACATGACTTCGCCCTGCCCGTCGCCCGTGCTGCCGAGCGACGCCAAGCGAGGAGGATACAGATGCTCCCCACCAAACCGGCCTGCGGTGAAACACCGTTGGATCTCGTCGTAGATCCCGAGCTTCTCGCCTTCCACCCTCACGGTAAAATCCTCATCGACAAAGAGTCCCTTGAGTTCTTCCTGGAGTTGGGCCAACCGAGCCGGCTCCAGGCCGCGTCCGCTGAGGACGTCGAGCAGCGCATCGGAGGCGGTGTTCTGGGCCGCCATCCCAACAATCTGCTCGATTATTGTCTTGTTGCCTGCGCGGAGATGTCGGCCGTGCCGATAGCACACCTGGATCGTGGCCAACGCGTCTTCGTTCTGCCCCTCATCGGCAAGAAGTCTCGCCCGGTGGCCCAAGACGCGAACCAGATCTCTGTAACTCCCGACGTGGGGCAGAAAGACGCCGAGCATCCCCTCCTCGCTCTCGTAGGTGCGCCAATAGTGTGGCCTCTGCGCGCCCTCGGCGACCAGGTCGAGCATCTCCCGCTTCTCGGCGAACCACGCTGCCAAACGTTGTTTCTGCTCGGCGCTGAGGTCGGCGTATTCGCTCTTGAGCACCTCAGCGATATCAGCAGGCGGCCCATCGAGCATATCAGCGGCACAAATGTAAAGAGGGGCCGCGTTGAGACTCTCGTCGGCGGGAGGACGAACGAGGCGGTTGAACTGGGCGACGTAGTCCGTCGTGACGACCGGCCGGCCGGCTAAGAACCAGACCACGTACACAATGAAGCATACTACCAGCAAACCGGCGATCTGCCCCGCCCTCATCACAACCGTCTGCCAGGGCGGACGACAGCGCTTCTTGGCCCGGCGCAACAAAGTCGCCAACAGCTTGATGTCACCGAAACCGGCAATCACCTCCTCGGCCTTCTTCTGTCTTTCCTGCTCCGATTTGCACTCACGCAGCTCCTCGGCGAAATGCGACTGCAGTTCCGCTCTGACCTCCTCACGGGCTCGACGCCGATACCGCATGTGCCGGATCAGTTCCGAAAGAAACTCGGCCACGCAACCGGGCAGGTCGTCATGTCGCTCTCGGTCTTCCTCTTGGCGCTTCATGATGGAATCTCCGCAAGATCGCTCATAGGGCAACGTCTCCGAACGTCTTCGTCCGGGACGCACAGCCAGGGCTAGATGCCGCCTACGCCGCCGTCCACTCGAAGACCAGACGCAGCCCTTCGGACAATTCCCGGAGCTGCTGCTTCTGACCGGTAAGCTGTTCCTTGCCCTTGCCCGTGATGGAGTAGTACCGCCTCTTGCGACCGGAATCGCTCGTCTCCCACTTAGCCTTGACGAGTTTCTTGGCCTCCAGGTTGTAGAGCAGCGGGTACAGTGTCCCCTTGCCCAGCGTCAGGACGCTGCCGCTGCGCTGCTCGATCGCCTGGCTCAACTCGTAGCCGTACATCGGGCCGCGAGATAAGATCTCCAGAACCACGACCGGGGCAACACCCTTGAGCAACTGACTCTCGAATTTCATAACAACCTCCTGATTTCACAGAGCCGCACATGGTATGTTTCACTTATTATGCTATACATACTATGTGATGTCAACCAGAAAATCGCAGGTTCGGAGCATTTTTTTTTCGTCGGGGGCTGCCCGTCCGTCAGTGCCCGCCGCCGTGCATCATCTCGATGGCGTGCGGCAGGATCGGCAAAATCACCTCCAGGCACTCGCGAACGGCACGCGGACTGCCGGGCAGATTGACGATCAGTGTGTCGCTGAGAATCCCCGCCGTGGCCCGGGAGAGCGCGGCGTTAGGTGTCCGGCGGAAACCTTCCGCCCTCATCAATTCGCCGAACCCGGGAACCATCCTCTCGCAGATTGCCGCCGTGGCCTCGGGGGTGACGTCCCGCGGCCCCAGGCCCGTCCCCCCGGTCGTGAGCACGAGATCGGCGTCGCGGCGTTCGGCCATCTCGACAAGCCGCGCGGCGATCGTATCCCGGTCGTCCGGCGCGATCCTTCGCTCGCAAACCTCAAACGTATCGACAGGGAGCATCTCTTCGATGGTCCGGCCGCTGACGTCCTCGCGCTCGCCTCGCGCACAACGGTCACTGACGGTCAGTACGAAGACCTTAATCATCGAGTACCTCCACGGTGTCTCCCACCCGGATAAGGCCGGCAAGGACCACCCGCCCGAACAGACCTTCCCGCGGCATGATACAATCGCCCAACCGTGCAAAAATCGCACATCGCCCGTGGCATTGTTTTCCCTGCTGTGTCACCTCGAGCTCGACGGCGTCGCCGATCCGCAGCCTGTCACCGACCTTCAGCGTCCCCAAGTCCACGTCGCGAGTCGTGATGTTCTCGGCGAAATCACCCGGCGATACCGGCGCCCCTTGCTCTTTCAGCTTGTCGATCGATTCGGCAGTCAACAGACTGATCTGCCTCGGACCGGCGCCGGCGTGCGCGTCGCCGACGATGCCGAAATCGGCCTTCAATTCGGCCTCGGGCACGTTGACCTTGGGCGTGCCCTTTCGATGTGAAATCGATATGGCCTCAATCCGGCCTCTTGTAGTCGCCACGGCGCCCCCCCGTCTTTTCCAGCAATCGGATTCTCTCAATAGTCATGCCCCGGCCGGTGTACTTGAGCATATCGTAGATCGTCAGGCACGCCGCCGCCACGCCGCAAAGCGACTCCATCTCGACGCCCGTCTTGCCCGACGATTTGACCGCCACTGTTACACTGACGGATCTTTGTGACTCGTCCAGCGCAAAATCCACGTCGATGCCTTCGACAAGGATCGGATGGCACATGGGGATCATAGCCGGCGTCGATTTCACGGCCTGAAGCGCCGCCACCTTTGCCGTCGCGAGGACGTCGCCCTTGGGGCACACACCCCGCTTAAGGGCATCGAACGCCTCGGGCCCCAGCAGCACCGAGCCGCCGGCCCTTGCCGTCCGCACGGTGATCTCCTTGTCGCCAACATCCGCCATCCCTCGGGATTTCTCCATCAATCTCAGCCTCCGATCTGCTGCATCAGGAAATCGTCGGCCGTCGCGGTCAGCTTCGTGTACCGGCTCTTCTCCTGAAGGACAGTTCCGATCAGAGTCAGTATGGCCTCGTCGGGGGCGCCGCTTCGGAGCAGGCGTTTCACGTCGTAATGCCGCCCGGCGTGCAGGCACGGCATCAGCCGACCGTCGCTGGTCAGGCGCAGTCGCGTGCAGCGATGACAGAACATAGAGGACCGGCCGCTGATGAAGCCGACGGCCCCGGCCGCACCGGCAATCTTGAAGTAGGTTGCCGGGCCCCCCGTGTCGGGCACGACGAGGTCCGACAGAGGTCCGAATCGCGACTCGATGATGCCGCGAACCTCCCGGTTCGGCACGAAACAACTGGCCGGGCCGGTGAGCCGGGTCGTCGGGCAATACTCGATGAACCGGACCGCCACCGGCAGGTCAATACTCATCGCGGCAAGCGCCGGGACCTGCGCCAGATTCATATCGGCCACCACAACGCAGTTGATCCGCACGGGGTCCAGGCCGACTTGTATGGCTTTGTGGATGCCCTCCAGCACCTGCGCCAGCCGATCCGCGCCGGCCATCTGCTTGTAGCATTCGGGCTCGGCCGCGTCCAGACTGACGTTGACCCGCTTCAAACCGGCGGCTTTCAGTCCCGCCGCGACCGGCGCGAGGAGCACGCCATTGGTCGTCAGCGATAAATCCTCGATGCCCGGGATGGCGGCGAGCGCTCGCACGATGTCGAGAAGATCCTCGCGCACGAGCGGTTCTCCTCCTGTCAGACGGACCCTGCGGATATGGCACGCCGCACAGAGTTCAACCACGCGATGGATCTCATCGCGGCTCAGCGCCTCGCTTCTGCCAAGCCGATTGCCGCCGCCTGGATTGCAGTAAACGCATCGCAGGTTGCACTCATCGGTGACCGATACTCTCAAATAGTCGGTGCTCATCTCAGTATAATCCCGGAATCCGGCTCCACCTAAAGCAGCCTGACGCGGACCGGCGCCCCTTTCTCAATTCTCGTCACTCCAATATCCATCGCGATCAGTCCGTGCGCCTCGCAGAGGGCCAGGATATGGCCCGAGCCGTGATACTCCAGAGGCGCCGCCATCGTCGCGCTCGTCAGCTTCACGGGGACCCAGCTCTGCCGTTCCATATCCCTACGCGACACCGCTTCGGCCAATCGCACCTCGACCTCGACGGGCGAGTAGTCATGCCCCATGAGTTTATACAGGAATGGCTTCGCGAGAAGCTTGAATACGACGAACGTCGATACGGGATTGCCGGGCAATCCGAAGCAGTATCCGCTGCGGGACAGGCCAAAGATCGTAGGCTTGCCCGGCTTGACCGCGATTTTCTCGAAAAGCAATCGTACGTCGTTCTGCCGAAGGGCGGCCGGCACGAGGTCGAAGTCGCCGACCGATACGCCACCCGAGATCAGCACCACGTCATTCTCGGCGATGGCCACCTTCAACAGCCGGTCGATCTCGTCGGCAACGTCTTTGACCATGCCGTAATCGCGTGCCTCGATACCCATGGCCGCCAGTTGAGCTATGAGCTGCGAACTGTTACTGTTCCTGATCTGGGCGGGCCCCGGGCGGACGGCCGGGCCGACCAGCTCATCCCCTCCCGCGAGGATGCCTACCCTCGGTCGCCTGGCCACGAGCGGCCGTACATGGCCGACCGAAGCGAGAACCGCGATGTGCTGTGGACCGATGCGACTGCCCCTCGACAGGACGACCTGTCCGTTGCGGATGTCCTGCGCCTTGCGAAAGATGTTGTCGGGAGTCTGCTCGCCTGTGAAGCGAATCGCGTGGTCGCCGACGGTCTCGGTCTGCTCGATCATGATGGTGCAGTCGGCCCCCTGCGGCATGGCGGCCCCCGTCATGATCTTGGCGCACTGGTCGGGTCCGATCTGCTTGCGTGGTCGAACGCCGGCAGGGATGGTCTCAACCACCGTAAGCGTGTGAGCAAGGTCGGCCCGGCGGCAGGCATAACCGTCCACCGTCGCCTTGTCGAACGGCGGGATGTCCATGTCGGCCGCGACGTCTTCCGCCAGGACACGGTTCAGCGCATCGGCCAGCTCGACGCGTTCGCTCTCGAGCGCCCGGGCCGAATCAAGGACGATCTGCAATGCCTCTATCAACGGAATCATTCTTCCTCACGCGCACGCCCCGCGGCGACAATCCGAGGGCAGGTCCCGAAATGCGAAACGTATTCTTCCGGCGTGTCGATCCGGCTCAGCACGGCCGGCTCGGGGGCCTCCACTTCCAGCACCTTATCTTCGTTCGAATACAAGACGTGTCGGGCCCCTTCGCCAACGGGGGCATTCGTGAGTTGCTCAAACATCGATCGCGCAAATAGCGACGGATGCCCGCGTCGCGTCTGGAAGACCGGAACCACGATCGGGCTCTTCGTCTCTCGAAACGCGCCGACAATCCGATTAACGACGTCAACCGTTACGAGCGGGTGATCCGCCAAGAACATCACAATCGCCTCGGCCTCAGACGGCACGCTCTTCAATCCGACGATGAGCGAGGACAATTGCCCCTGGCGATAATCCTCATTGATGACGACATCCGCCTGCGACAGGTCGACGGATTCGCGGATCATCTGCGAGTGCGCGCCGAGGACCACCGTGGCCCGGTCCACGACCGATTGACAAACGACGGAGAGAATCTGCTCCAGGAACGTCGTATCGCCATACCGCAGAAGCGGTTTCGGCATTCCCATTCTTCTGGATTCGCCCGCGGCTAATATCATGGCGTTGATCATGGATGCCCCCCACGCCGGGATAGCGTCATATGGCCGACCGGCGGCTCATCGCCCAACCGTCTCACTTTCACAAGCTCGCACACGATACTCAGCGCGATCTCCTCCGGTGTCAGCGCGCCGATGGAGATCCCGATGGGCGAGTAAACCCGGCCGAGCAGGTCCTTTGAAACGCCCTTATCCGCGAGCTTTTCCAGGAGCAGCAGCGTCTTTCGCTTGCTGCCGATCATTCCGATATACCGCGCCTTCGTTCGGACGGCCTGCTCCAGAACGATCTCATCACACTTGTGCCCCCGCGTGACGATCACGAGATAGGAGTCCTCATCGATCCGGACTCTATCGAAGACCCTCGCGAAGTCTTTCACGATGATCTGATCCGCATCGCCAAAACGCTGCCGGTTGGCGTACTCCGACCGGTCATCGCAGACCGTCACGCGAAGATGCACCGATTTCGCCAATCGAGCGATATGGTAGGACAGGTGGCCCGCGCCAAAGAGAATGACCTCCGGCCTCACGGCCAGACTTTCGACGAACACGTCCATCGCACGGCCGGATACTTTCCTCCCAACCTCGCCCGAGCAGGCCGCCTCCCGGACGGCCGCGGCAATCTCCGGGGCAACCTCCGCCCCGCCGGCTTCCATCTGCTCCGCACCCTGCAGATGGAACTTCCTCGGCACACCGTCCGGCGAGAGAATCGAGACGAGCACGCCGCCCCGACCGTCGGCCACTGCCGTCGAAAGCTCCCGGAACAAGGGCAGCGCCGTTCCGTCGAATGTCTCGATCAGAAACTCCACCGTGCCCCCGCAAATCCCCTTCTCATCGTCGGGTGTTTCGCCCAATTCGAAGGGAAACACACAGCTCCGCGGCCGGGAGAGCATGCGCCGGGCCTCATCGATCATCCTGGCTTCAAGCAGACCTCCTCCGACCGTTCCCACCGTTCCGTCGTTGCCGCCCAGGACGAGCATCTTATAGCCCACCTTGCCGGGCGTGGAGCCGGCTGCGGCAATTACGGTAACCAAGCCGACCGGTTGCTCCCGTTCGAGTGTCGAAGCCGCTTTGTGAAAGACTGCAAGGTTGTCCATGGATCCTGATAATTCCAGCCGGATTTTCCTACACGACACCTCTGGGGAGATTGTATACTCGAAGTCCCTGGCGCGAAACCACGTTTTTGTGGCGTTTGCCCGGAGCAACATCTTTCGCTGCGTACAGACAAAGGGATCCTGGTCAAGAGGGAGTCTGACATGGCAGAGACAATCGCTTTCACACTCAACGGCGAGTCGGTCAGCGTGACCACCGATGGTCAGCGTCCGCTCCTGTGGGTCCTGCGGACCGATTTCGGCCTCACGGGGACCAAGTTCGGTTGCGGCCAGTCCCATTGCGGCGCCTGCACGGTGCTGGTGGACAACAAAGCCGTCCGCTCGTGCGCCTACCCGGTGCGGAACGCCGGCGGCAGAGAGGTCCGCACGATCGAGGGGCTGTCTACGAACGGCAAGCTGCATCCACTCCAGAAAGCCTTCATCGCACACGACGCCCAGCAGTGCGGCTTCTGCACGCCGGGCATGATCCTCACCGCCTATGGCCTGCTGCGAGAGAATCCGCAGCCCACGCGGGACGAGATCATCGCGGGCATGAACGAAAACCTCTGCCGCTGCGGGGCGCACACCCGCATCATCGATGCCATCCAAGCAGCCGCCGCGGAAATGAAAGGAGGGAACGCCTGATGAAACTGGACGAACACATCACGAACCTGGACTTCACCGATATCATCAGCGATCCCACCCTTTCGCGACGCGAGTTCATCAAGGCCATCGGCGGCGGGATCATCATTTTCTTCTGGCTCGGCGACGATTCCATCCTCGAAGCGCAGCGCGGCCGGGGCTACCCGGACGACTTCAACGCCTATCTGCGGATCGGGCCGGACGGCAAGGTCACCTGCTTCACGGGTAAGATCGAGATGGGCCAGGGAGTCATCACGTCGCTCGCCCAGATGTTGGCCGATGAGGTCGATATCGCCTTGGACGCGGTTGAGATGGTGATGGGAGACACGGCGCGGTGCCCCTGGGATATGGGCACGTTCGGCTCGATGAGCACCCGCTTCTTCGGTCCCCCTCTACGAGCGGCCGGCGCCGAGGCCAGGAGAGTCCTGCTGGAACTGGCGGCCGAACATCTGCAGGTCCCCCAGGATCGACTGGTCGCCGACAACGGCGTGATCTTTGACAAGAATCAGAAACAGAAGCGCGTCACCTATGCCGATCTGGCCAAGGGCAAGGCGATCGCGAGGCACGCGTCAGACAAGCCCCCGTTGAAGACGCCGGCGGAATTCAAGATCATGGGTAAGCCGGTCCTGCGGCGTGACTCCGAGGAGAAAGTCACCGGCAAGGCGAAATACGCCGGCGACATTCGACTGCCCGGCATGCTGTACGCGAAGATCCTGAGGCCCCCTGCTCACGATGCCAAGCTCAAGCAAGTCGACACCTCCGCCGCCGAACGGATGGAGGGCGTCTCCGTGGTCCGCGATGGAGACCTGATCGCGGTGCTGCACAAGAACCCCGACCAAGCGGCGGAAGCCCTGTCGAAGATCAATTCAGAATTCGACGTGCCGCCGGCGAGTGTGGACGACGAGACGATCTTCGACCACCTGGTCCGCAGCGGGGGAAGAGAGAACACCGTCGCCGAGGACGGACAGCTCAGCGAAGGCGAAGAGCTGGCGGAAATCATTGTCGAGCAAACGTACGTTGACGGATACAAGGCGCACGCGCCCATCGAGACCCATACAGCCTTAGCCAACGTCGAGGGCGACGAAGCCACCGTCTGGATATCCACGCAGACGCCCTTCCCGACCAAAGACCGGGTCGCTGAGGCTCTCGGCTTCGGCGCGGATAACGTGCGGGTGATGACACCGTTCGTGGGAGGCGGCTTCGGCGGCAAGAGCCCGGGCCAACAGGCGGTCGAGGCGGCCCGACTCTCGAAGGCCACGGGCAAACCCGTGCAGGTGGCGTGGAGCCGGGAGGAGGAGTTTTTCTACGACAGCTTTCGCCCGGCGGCCGTGGTCAAGATCAAGTCCGGGATTACCAAGGACGGCAAGGCCGTGCTCTGGGATTACAACGTCTACTACGCCGGAAGCCGTGGCGCCGCCCACTTTTACGACATCCGGCACCACCGTACGATGAGCGTGGGCGGCGGTTTCGGCGGCGGACCGAGCCCGCATCCCTTCGCCACAGGCGCCTGGCGCGCCCCGGCCAACAATACCAACACGTTCGCCCGCGAGTCCCAGATCGACATCATGGCCGCGAAGGCGAAGATGGACCCGGTCGAGTTCCGTCTGAAGAACCTGCGCGACACCAGGGCCATCCGGGTCTTGAAAGCCGCCGCCGAGAGGTTCGGCTGGAAGCCATCGCCTACGCCCAGCGGCCGCGGTCTGGGCGTAGCCGTGGGCACCGACTCCGGCACGTTCGTTGCCGAGATTGCCGAGGTGGACGTCGATAAACGAACGGGGCGCGTTCAGGTCAAACGCGTCGTCTGCGCCCAGGACATGGGCCTCGTGATCAATCCTCAAGGCGCCACGATTCAGGTGGAAGGCTGTATCACGATGGGATTGGGCTACGCTCTGACCGAGGACATGCACTTCAAAGGCGGCATGATCCTCGACCGCAACTTCGACACGTACGAGCTGCCCCGATTTTCCTCGCTGCCGAAGATTGAGACGGTGCTGCTCGACCTGCCGGACGAGCCTGCCCAGGGCGGCGGCGAGCCGGCCATCATCTGCGTGGGAGCCGTCGTCGCCAACGCCATCCACGACGCTATCGGTGCGAGGGTCTTCCGCTTGCCGATGACTCCTGAGCGCGTCCGAAAGGCAATCGCGCAAATCCCGAAGGAGGTTGCCGCCTCGGTATGAGCGAGGAGTCGGCCGGCCTGCGTGCTCAGAAGCTATCTGCCGCCGGGGCCTGCGCCTTCGGTGCTGCCTTTCTTGCTGCGGATCTTGCTCTCCGTGCCTGCGAGTAGCCTTTGGATGTTCTCACGGTGACGCACGACCACGAGCACCGGAATGGCAATCGCCGCGATCAGCAGCGGCCACACGTTGGATGCACGCCAGCTTGAGACCCCGAGAATTCCGAGGAGCAAGGCGATGGGGAAGACGACCGACGCACAGATCGAGGCGAGTGAGACATAGCGCCAGATCAAGACAACGGCCACCCAGACGACGAGGGCGACAAGCGCGCAAACGGTGAAGTAAGGCCACAATCCCAACGCGACGCCGAAGCTGGTCGCGACCCCCTTACCGCCCTTGAACTTCAGGAAGATGGAAAAGACGTGTCCGAGGATGGCCGCGATCCCGACCGCCAGCCACAGCGCGAAAACCCAGGGCGCGTCCCGCGTGTCGGCGAGAGCCCCGACCGCGATCATCGGAACGAAGCCCTTGAGCACGTCGAGGGCGAAGCAGACGTAACCCCACTTGCGACCGGCGGCCCGGGCGAGATTCGTCGCGCCGATGTTGCCGGAGCCGATGGCGCGCAGGTCCTTGCCGTGCGCCCGGGCAATGACGAACCCGAACGGCACAGAGCCGAGCAGATAGGCGACAGGGATGGCAACGGCGAACACTCCGTATATCACGATCGCTTCTTCCTTTCGTCAATGGACTCATAGACGCCGAGCAGTTCGTCGGCGACTCGGTGGATGGAGATGCTCTCGGCAAGTCGGTCCTCGACAATGGCCTCGGACGCCCGGCGGATATTGGCCGTCACCGTGAAGTGGCGGACCGCGTCGGCCAAGGCCTGGATATCATCCGGCGAGTCGATCACCCTGCCGTGCCGGCCATCGGTGAAATGGTCCGTCGCGCCGTTGAAACGGGTCGTGATCACGGGTTTTCCCGCCGCGAGCGCCTCCAGAATGAATCGGCTGGATGGATCATAGAAGGTCGGCAGGATCCCAACGTCGATGATGGACAGCGCGTTTTGAATCCGCCGGATCGGACCGAGGAAGATGATGCGCTTGTCCATGCCGAGGCGTTTGGCGAGCTGCCGGTAGCGACTGCTCTTGCCCCCCCCCACGACAATCAGACAGGCCGAACGTTCCGTCTGCCGCGGCTCCACCGCGCGCAGGGCCTCGATCAGCCGGTCCAGTCCTTTGAGACGGAAGTTGTGGGCGACAAAGAGGAACAGGACGGGGTTCTCTGCCTCGGCACCCCCTAACTCCGTGAGAATCTGCGTGCGAAGCCGGTTGGCGGTGGTCGCATCGACGCGCCGGTTGATCTTGACGCCGTTAAGCGCAAGCACGATGCGTTCGGGATCGGTCGCATAGTGCTGTCGAAATTGGTCGGCCACGTACCGCGACAGCGCCGCTACGACCGGGCCGTTGAAGTTCCGACAAAGGCCGCGTTCGGCGCGAAGCAATTCCGTCCGGCGGCGATTCGCAAAGGCGGTCGTGCGTTTCCAGAAGCGAACGGCCCGAGATGAGTAGCTGGCCACGTTGCGCACGATGGCCTCCGCATACGTGCCGCCTCGCGGCTGGTACAGGTCGGCGAAGGCGAACGGCAGCGTGCTGTGGATGATGTCGTAATCGTGCTGCGCGAAGTGCCGTCTCAGGGCCTCGCCGAAACGCGCCAGGCTGACGCGCTTGCCCGGCGTATCTTCGCACAGGACGTGGATGTGTCGAACGCGGCTCCTGCCCTTGGCGGCCAGCAGATCCACTTCCATGCCAAGAACCGACAGGGCCCGGGCGACCTCGAACATGGAGCGTTCGGCGCCCCCGAGAGTAATGTTGGCCCGTTCGATGATGATGGCGACCTTCTTGACCATTCAGCGTTCGAGAAAAGGGATCGGAACTCCATGTTTTCTGCTGTGCCGCGCCATTGTAGCCGCTTTCCGCAGGACGTGGCGAATGAAAACTTTGTCCCGGGCCGAGAGTCTGGGTCGGCCGGTGTACGTCCGATAGAAGCGCAGGCGATCGGTCCGGGAGAAAGAGGCTGCCGGGGCCGAGTAGTGGAGCTGCGCAATATCTTTGATCTGGAACCGCCGCTGCCGAATGGGCCGGCTCGCCCGCGCCAGGTCAATCAGAGTGAATCCACCGGCGTTGGAGTAGAAGATATGGCACAGGTAGAGGTCGCGGTGCCGGTAGCCGCTCTCGTGGAAGCGCCTGATGAACGTGGCCAACCGACGGATCCACTCCCGCCTCGGCAACGTCGCGGGGTGATCGAAGCACGACGGCAACTTTCGTTCGAGCGATTCCGAATCGCGGATCTCCTCCGTCATGAGGAAGCTCTTGCGCTCGAACAGGCTCGCCCATCGTTCGCCGCAGGCGACGACGCGAGGCGCGTTGATGCCCGCGTTCCTGAGCTGATCGGCTGCCTCACGCTCCATAAACGCGAAGCTGCTGCGCCGATGGTGGGATAGCCAGTTGCGAAGCTGCTGCAGAACCGGCGGGCGGTCGTACCGTTTCAGAAAGACCTTCACCGGTTGCCCGGCGCCAACGGGCGTAACCTCGAACTGCGACCGCTTGCGAAAGCGGCTGAGGCTCGGCTTGGCCAGGTCGCGGGCGGAATCGAATGCGAACACGGCAGCGAGCGACGTCAGGCCCAGCCGCGCGAGTGACTCCCTGAATGGCTCGGCCACCAGAAACGAGGGGGACTCGCCCTTGAGCTGGATCGTTTGTTGTGGAGCCGCAGCCGTCATGGTTCGTTCACAAAGTAATCTGAGATGACCCCCATGAACCGATTGTACTTGATCGCATAATGTGACAGACCCTGCTCGCAGAAGCGCCGGGAGTACTCGGCATCGCGCTCGCGCAGATGCGGGGCCGCCTGCTGCCACTGGCCCTCGCCCATTCGCAGGACATCCTCGACCTTGTCCTTGTAGAACTCCGCCGTCGGCAGATCGGACCACGCATTCACGAACCAGGGCATGATCAGGCCGATCTTCTTGAGCAGGAAGTTGTGTTCCGGACCGAATTCGAGGCAGGATTCATCGGTGAAGTTCTTGAGCCGCTCCATTTTGCCGCGATCGATAAAGCCGTCCTGGACGCTGATCTCGTGAGCGCGGGTGCCGGGGAAGGGGAAGAAGTAGGTCCAGCGGAACCGGCCGGGCCGGGCCCGCCCAAGCAGCCGGATCGTGTCGAAGACATCCTCGGGCCCCTCGTGCGGAAAACCGATGATGATGAACACCGAGCTATGCATGCCGTGCCGCCCCACGGCGGCGATCGCCTCGACAATGCTCTCGTTGCTCATGTGACGGTTTAGAATGGTCCGACGGACCTTCGGGCTGCCCGACTCGACGCCGAACTTCACGATCCGGCAGTTCGCCTCCGCCAAGTAGCCCGCGCATTCATCATCGAAGAACCCCACGTGGGCGTTGACGACAAACGGAAGCCCCGTCACTTTGCGATAGGCCTCACAGAACTCTCTCACATACGCCTTGTCGAACGTGAACAGATCGTCGTCGAAGATGAACATACGAATGTCGCGGTAGTTCTTCAGCAGGTATTCGATCTCTTCGATCATCTGGTCGATAGTGAATCGCCGGATGTAGTTGAGGTCCTTGAAGCTGCACTGCAGTTCCGTTCTATACGTCTGGACCATCACGTGGTTGAAGCAGTAGGTGCACGAGAACGGGCAACCGCGCGAGGCCATCAGGCCAACCCAGCCGTTCTTGGCGTCGATCAGCCGCTGGAAGTCCATGCTCTCATAATCCTTCAGCGGCAGTGCCGTAAGCTCCGGCAGCGGCCCGACGGGATTGGTTCGGATTTCACCGTCGCGCCGGTACGCGAGGTTCGGCACATCTTCAACGCTCCGCCCTGCCGCCAGCTCGTTTACGAATTCAAGGAACGCGTTCTCGCACTCGCCCCGGAAGACGTAGTCGAACAGACCGGTCTTGAGGATCTCTTCGGCATTCGACAGGGTGTGAACACCTCCGATGACGAACGGGATGGAAAACTTCGGTCTGGCCCATTTCGCGAGAGCCTGGGTGTAGGCCCACTGGTTCGTCACAACGGAGAAGGCGAGAAGATCGGGATTCTCCCGTTCAACGCGCCGCACGAATTGCGGCTCTGTCGGCAGCGGTTCGAGCTCCTCACAGAGCTGCCAGAAAACGACTTCGTGCCCGGCCCGTCTGAGCACTGCGGCCATGTGGGCGATGCCGTAGCTGAAGCCGACCTGAGAATCCGTCGAAGGATATAGGAACAAGACTTTCATCGCCATCGGTTTCGGCAAGCCGCTCCTATTGCTTCGTTGTCTTCGGCGTGAACGGAGCGCCGGTCCGGGCGGCACGGATCTCCTGAATGTGCGGCTGCGCTGGTCTCGGCGGTCGCTGGGCCCGCTCCTGCATGATGCGCGCGATCACCTCATTGATATCGACGTGCTTCGGATCGGTTAGCGTATTGACGTGCACGATCCGGCAATCGGTCTCGCCGCAGGCGCTCCAGCGCCGGACGAAGTCCCGATTGTTGCTGCCGGCGAAGATGGTGAGTGTCGGGGTGCGCGCCGCCGCGGCAATGTGCTGACACGCCGAGTCATAGCCGATGTACTCATCGCTGTGCGAGATCAAGGCGGCCATCTCTCCGATGCCACACTCGACAGCGACAAGACCATGCGACAGCGGCGGCATCTCTTCTGCGGCAAAAGTCGTCTCGGCACTTGGGACGCCGCAACTCTGTGCGTGCGCCAACAACAAAGCCGACCGCTCCTCCTCGTCGGCCCCGAATCCTCGGTCCAGAACGACCACGGTGCCGGGAATCGCCACGAGCGTTCGCAGCAGCCGCTTTTCAAACTCCAGTCCTACGCGCTTCCTCGGGTTTTGGCCGACCCCGAAATTCATCGTGATGACGTGGTGCGCTCCGGCGGCCCGAAGCAAGCCCATTTTCATCTGAGCCGCTTTCAGAACCGCCGGCGGCGCCCAGACGGCCGGATACGCAAATTCCGACTCGCCAAAGGCCGCGTTCATCCAGTCGTTCGTCCATTCCGCCATACATCGCCCGTTAGAGGTCAGGGTACGGTCCCGCGTGTTGAAGAACAGATAATTGTCCGTGTGCATCAGCGGCAGTACACCAAGCTGCGAGATCCGCGAATCCGGATCGATGACCAGGCAATGCTCCTCCCCCGCCTCGGCGAATTCCTCGCGCAAGATGTCCAGGGTGGCGTGCCAGCCCGCGAAGCGCTCGAACAATCCCCCGCGACGGGCGTAGCTCAACTCTCGAATCCGTATCTCCGGGTGCCCCCCGAACAACCCATGCAGTTTGTGGCTGCCGATGAGCACCAGATCGGCCTCAGGAAAGAGCCGTCGCAATCGCTGGATGATCACGCTAACGATCGCGACATCCGCACCGAGTGTCACCCGCGAGAGGAGGATGATGCGACCGGGGCCTTTGCCCGCGCGGTAACGGCACTCTCTTGTGTGTGTGCCAAGGGCTCGCTCGTACAACTGTTCGAATGAGGCTATGCCAAAGTCGCTCAATTGCGCATCGAGCCCTTTGCCGGCCGGGACGGTTCGACAGTGCGAAATCACCTGGCACATCACCCGGCTGTACACCTCGACCGGCAGATCCTCAAAGTCGTCGCAGAGCTTCTCCACGACGACCTCGAACAAGGCGGCCGAGGCAATATGGTTCCATTCTTCCCTCGTATGGAATGTCCCCATCTCGCACAGCAGATCGATATAGTCGGCCACGTACGCGCCGTTCTGAAAGTACTTGTCGATGAAGGAAAAGGCGACCTGTCGGGACAGATGCTGCTGTTCCTCCGGGTCGGTCTTACCCTCTCTAAGCTTATGCCATCTTTTTCGATAGATTGAGGGATCCATATTACCTGCACGCGTTCACAAGTCGCTCGGCCGCCGCAAAGACCTCGGCGGGCCGCATTTCTCTCATACACTCATGCTGCCTCGGACATACTTTCTTATGACAAGGCGAGCAGTCAAGCTCTTTTCGTACTACGATCGTCCCCTCCAGGTTCGCCCCCGTCCAGCGAGGGTCGGTCGGCCCCATGATCACAACCACGGGCACGTCGAACGCCACCGCGTAGTGCCGCGGGCCTGTATCGTTCGTGATCAGCAGGTTGCACCGCTTCACAAGCGGCTTCAGGAGCTCCAAATCGACCCGGTCCGGCCGCAGATCGATGAGATCCGCCCTCGCCCCGTCCAGGATGGCCTGAACGATTTCCTCTTCCCCCGGCCCTGAAAACAGCATGATCTTCGCCTTGAGCTTCTCCCGGCACAGCCGGGCCAACTCTGCGAAATATTCAGCGGGCCAGCATTTCGAAGATCCGAAACTCGCACCGGGATTGAAACCGATCAGAAAATCACTCTCGACGACGCCGTACTTGGCCAGGAGCGCATTACCGCGCCGCTGCACCTCTTCCCCGACGAACAGGGTGGGCTTGGGCCGCTCCGGCAATTCCAGGCCGAGCCATCGACAGATTTCGAGATAGTATTCGCCCATCGGGACCGGGACCTTTTCCCCATTGGGACGGGCCGTGGGGCCGCCGGCCAGCAGCAAGTCGCGCCATTCTCGCCGGTAGGCGTAGATCTGCCGGACGCCGCTCAATCGCATGGTCAACGCGGACCGCACGGAGTTCGTCAGGAGAATGGCCGCATCCGGCGCAATGTCTTTGAGCTGCTTCCGCATCCGCCGAAAGCCGGCCAAGGTCTTGTCGTTGCCGTCCACGAACTCATCAAACCAGGGCCCGTCTCGAACGATTCCCTGCGCGCTGCTCTTCATCACTCCGACGATCCGTGCCTCCGGCAGATTCCGCCGCAGGCAGTCGAATACGGGCGTGGCCATGACGATGTCGCCCACCCAGTTCGGGCAGCGAACGGCCAGCACCTGAATATTCGCAAGCTTCGACGTCATGATCGATATTCGTCGTGCGGCCGTATCCGCCGCTGCCTTTTCTTCATTTCTGAGCCACCGTCGCAGGCGCCGCCGAGACTCATCGCAAACCGTTCATGATGTAGAACGTCAGCGCCATCAACTGCAGCGCGACCGCAAAGCCGAGCGCCACGAAGACATTCTGATCCTGCCGATTCGGACCCATCAGGAACCACAACGCCAGCAACAGGCAGAATGGAACGAAGACCTGCACGATTCCCGCTAACAGTCGCAACAGAGAGAACTCGCCAAACATCTCGTTCTTCTGCGTTCGCCTCAACTGTTCGAGGATCTGTGTCAGGAGTTGCTCGGTTCGCGTGTGGGCCGCGACCGGCTCTGCGAACGGCGCGTCGGCGCGAGGGTCCGGCTCATCCGTCGGATCATCCGCCACCATCGACAGAATCGCGGCGGACTTCGCAGCCAGGGCTTCTTCATCAAACGCTTCGAAGGCCGCCATCGGAAGACTTTCCTGAACGGAACGATGGTACTTCTTAATGATGTTGATGGCTTCTCTCATGTTCACGGCAATATGGTCCGGCCTGCTCTGGTCGGGAGAACCGGCTCCGGAACGGGTCGAGCGGATCAGGATCGTCCGACATCCAGCGCTGCGGCCCGCTTCGATGTCGCGGTCATTGTCGCCGACCATCCAGGACCGTGTCAAATCAATCTCCATTTCCTGCGCCGCCGCCAGGAGCATGCCCGGCTTCGGCTTTCGCCAGTCGCTTTCCTTGTGATACTTCGGGATCACCCCGTCCGGATGGTAGGGACAATAGTAGATCCCATCGAGGGACGCCCCTTGGGCGGCGAGCAGCTCGCGCAGCCGCTCGTGAATCTTCTCGAGCATTTCCTCCGTAACGATCCCTCGGGCCACGCCCGACTGATTCGAGACGACGACCGTTTTGCAGCCGAGACGCTGCAATTCCCTTAGCGCCTCGGCCGCTCCGTCCAGCAACTGCACCTGGTCGGGGTGGTTGAGATAGCCCGGGTCGTGGATCAGCGTTCCATCCCGATCGAAAAAGACCGCCGTATTCGGCATAGCATTCTGCACCTGTCGCGTCACTCGCGGAGACTCTGCTCCACGAGGTCGCAGATTATATGATACGCCAGTTGGTGGATCTCCTGGCTGCGGGCCGTCAGCGCCGCGCCCGCACAGAAACACAGGTCCGCCAGTGATTCGAGTCTGCTGTTCGCCCGGCCCGTGAAGGCCATCACGCGGGCCCCTTTGCCCTTTGCCGTTTCTGCGGCCTTGACAACATTCGGCGAACGGCCGCTGGTGGAGAACGCCCACAGGACATCCCCCAATCCGACAAGGGCTTCGACCTGCCGAGCGAAGACGCTCTCGTAGTCGTAATCGTTCGCAATACAGGTCAGTACGGACGTATCCGTGGACAGCGCCACGGCGGGCAAAGGCCTCCGCTCGGTCCGGAATCGCCCGACGAATTCCCCGGCGATGTGCTGAGCATCGGCCGCCGAACCGCCGTTGCCGCACAGATACAATGTCCCGCCTTCCCGCAACGACTGCACAATCAATTCGGCCATCGCCACGATGGTCTCCACGGCCGACGTCTCGAACGCCGCCACCATCCGCTTGTGCGTCTCAATGGCCTCCGTAATTCTCTCGCGGTCGATCGCGCTCATGACGTGCCTGCCTGCAGAGACCTAATCTTCTCTATGGTGGCGGTCGAGCTCTTACCCTGCACGAGCGGCGCGAGCATCACTTTGCCGCCGTACGATTCCACAAAATCCCAGCCGACGACGTTCTCCTTGCTCCCCCAGTCCGCGCCCTTGACCAGCACGTCGGGCCTGACCTTCCGGATGAGGCTCAGCACGCTCGGGTCATCGAAGATCGCAATGAAATCCACGGTCTCCAGACCGGAGAGGACGGCGGCACGGTCGTACTGATTGTTGACGGGTCGCTCGGGCCCTTTGAGCTCGCGGACGGAACGATCGCTGTTGAGGCCGACCACCACGATGTCGCCCTGAGCCTTGCAGAAGCGCAGGTATTCGATGTGCCCCCGGTGAATCACGTCGAAGCAGCCGTTGGTGAAGACGATGTTCTGCCCCCGGCTGCGCCGCGCGTCGAGTTCCTGGGTCAGGAAGTCGAGGGAATGGAGCTTCGTGCTTCGGATGCCGAACTGATCCGCGATCTCGTGGACGATCTCTGAAACACTCACAGTGGTGGCCCCGAACTTCTCGACCTCGATGCCCCCGGCGATATTGGCTAAATGGACGGCCGTCAGGTAGTCGCCGTCGGCCGCGAGACTGACGGCGAGCGTCGCCAGCACGATATCGCCGGCGCCCGTCACGTCATAGACGTGACGCGGCTTGGCCGGGACCATTGTCTCGAGATCCGCCGTGCAGACATACGCCCCTTCTTTATCCAGGGTAATGACGACGGCCTCCAGACCGAGCGTCTGCCGCAGGTGCCGTGCGGCCTTCGCCGCATCCGCCTCATCGTGGATCGGCAAGCCGGCCGCGGTCGACGCTTCGCAGCGGTTCGGCGTCACCACCGCAGCGCCGACATACTTGGCCCAGTCGGGACTAACGATCGGGTCGACAAGGACCCGCCGTCCCGCCTCCGTGGCGAGCCGGACCATCTCACGGCACACCGGATCGCATAGCAGGCCTTTTCCGTAATCCTGAAGGCAAACGATATCCGCCTGCTCAAGGCGCTGCCGGTATTCTTGCAGGATTCGGTCACACATATCGGAAGGCAGCGGATCGACGCACTCCCGATCGATCCGCATAAGCTGCTGCTTGTGACGATGCTGCGCCAGGCCGACGAGCCTTTGCTTGGTCGTGGTGGGACGGTCCGCTGTCTCGTGCAGGCCTGACACATCCGCTCCGACCTCGGTCAGTTTCTCCCTGAGCAGATGACCGTCTGCATCCGTGCCGGTAACGCCGATGCAGATGGGCACGGCCCCCAGCACGGCCAATTCGGCGGCCACCGAGGCCGCTCCGCCGCAGCGGGACTCGCTCTGCGTCACTTTCAGGATCGGCACGGGCGCTTCCGGACTGATTCGCACGGCGTCGCCATACACGTAGACATCGAGCATGAAGTCGCCCGCAAGGAGGATCTTCGGCGCGCCAAGGTTTCCTATCGTCTTGAGCAAACGTTCGTACATGTTCAGCTACCAGATGTCTGCCGGCTCCCGGAATTCTACAAACGTGTTATTCTACCGCGGAGGACCCCATCAATCAAGGCCGTCAATGAATCTGCTCCCGCGGTGATTTGCAGTTCAACCGCCAGATACGCCAACGGAGGCTGGTCGTCCGAAACGGCCAGCCGCGCAATCTTCGTCCAATCCTTGTGTGTGGTCAAGATGAGCCCGGCCTGTCGCTCGTGGGCCTGGTGCCGCATAGCGATCAGATCCTGGCTGCTATACCCGTAATGGTCATCAAAAGCCTTCGTGCCGACCAGGACGGCTCCCAGAAATTCGACGGTCTGGAAGAAGGCCTGAGGGTTCCCCAGGCCGCAGAAAGCGAAGACCTTCTTGCCCTTGATCGCGTCGAGGTGGATCTCCTCGCCCCGCTCGGTCTCGATCCGAACGGCCCGATGGACGGACCGGACGATCACCAACTCGGCACTGGCTCGGTGGATCAGGCCCTCGATTTGTTGCAGGGTTTCGCCGCTTACGTGATCGCAGCGGGTCAAGGCCACGGCATGAGCCCGGCTCAAACCGGCCACAGGCTCTCGCAATAAACCCGCCGGCAAGAGCTTTCCGTAGCCGAACGGGCACGTCGCGTCGATCGTGACGATGTCCAGATCCCGGGCCAGGCGGCGATGCTGGAATCCGTCGTCCATGACGAGGACCTGCGCGCCGTGACTGCGGATCGCCTCGGCGGCGCCGGCCACGCGGTCCGGGTTGACGATCACCGGCACCTCCGGACATTCCGCTGCGAGCAGCGCGGGCTCGTCGGACAGCCCGCCCCCGTGCATCTTGTAGCCGCGAGTCAGGACGGCACAGCGCAATTGCCTGTCCCGGATGTGGCGGCACAGCCAGACCACCAGCGGCGTCTTGCCTGTGCCGCCGGTCGTCAGGTTGCCCACACAGATGACGGTCGCATCAACCGCATGGGCTTTCAGCCGGCCGCTCGAGTAGCCATGGTTGCGGAGACGAACGATCGCCGAATAGGGGCATGATAACGCTGCCAGGCCGAGCCGGGCGGAAGCGCCGGCCAAGCCCGGCGTCTTCCCCGAAATCAGATTGAGATAGGTCGCATGACTCAACGTCAGTCTCTGTGAATCCGTCTCGTTTTTGCATGGCCGGCCATGTGCAAGTCCCGGCGCCAGACGCCGGCTTCATCGGACCAGCATCGGATCGCGAACCTCTTTGGCCTTGTTGGCGTCAAAGAGCAGCTCGACGAGTTTCAGCGCGAATTCAATGGCCATGCCCGGGCCCTGGCTCGTTACGCAATGGCCGTCGACGACAACCCGCTCATCACAGGAATAGACCGGATCCAGTGCGTTCCGCATGGATGGGTAGCAGGTGGCCTTGACCCCGTCGAGCAGCCCGTGCGGTTGCAGGGCCACCGCCGGTGAGGCACAGATGGCACCGTAGAGCCGGCCGGACTGCTTCTGCTTCTTCAACATCGCAATCAGCTCGGCCGAATCACGCAGGTGCTCCGCCCCCGGCAGACCGCCCGGCAGGGCAATGCAGTCATACGTCTGACCTGCACAATCTCCGATCCGCGCGTCCGCGACGATCTTCACGCCCCGACTGGCGGTGACCTGGAGCCCATCGACCGATGCCACAGCAACCTCCGCGCCGGCCCGTCGCAACGTATCGATCAGGCAAACCGCCTCGATCTCTTCGCACCCATCGGCAATCGGAACAAGCACTCTCTTCGCCATGCGAGCCTCCTTTCCCGGATGCTGCCGAGTTACGCTTTGATCCTGGCAATGATGGCGTCCGCCATTCCGCTGGTTCCGACGGCCGTGGGGTCGTTGCGGTCGGCTTTCATATCGTACGTGACTTTGTCGCCTTCAGCGATGACGGCCGCGACGGCGTTCTCCAGCTTGTCCGCCTCGTTCATCATGCCGAGATGCCGCAGCATGAGGACCCCACTGAGGATCAGCGCCGTCGGATTGACCTTGTCGAGCCCCTTGTACTTCGGCGCGCTGCCGTGCGTCGCCTCGAAGACGGCCCCCTTGTCGCCGATGTTCGCGCCCGGCGCGACGCCCAATCCGCCGACCAGCCCAGCGCACAAGTCGCTGAGGATATCCCCGTACAGATTCGGCAATACGATCACGTCGTACAATTCCGGCTTCTGCACAAGCTGCATACACATATTGTCGACGATGCGGTCCTCGAACTCGACATCCGGATAATCCTTCGCGACCTCGCGGCTGACCTCCAGCCACAGGCCGTCGGAGAACTTCATGATGTTGGCCTTGTGCACGCTGGTGACCTTCCGCCGGCCCATCTTGCGGGCGTAGTCGAAGGCAAACCGCACGATCCGGTCCGTCGCGGCGATCGAGATCGGCTTGATGCTGACGCCCGCATCGACGCCGATGCGGCGTTTGCTGTGCTTGTTCAGCCAGTCGATCAGTTCGAGCGTCTCGCCCTCGCCCTTCTGATACTCGATGCCGGCGTACAGGTCCTCCGTGTTCTCCCGCACGACGACGAGGTCGATGTTCTCATACTTGCTGCGGACGCCCTCGTAGCTTTTGCAGGGCCGCAGGCAGGCGTACAGGTCCAGGCTCTGCCTCAGATGGACGTTGATACTGCGAAATCCCGTCCCCACGGGGGTCGTGATCGGCGCCTTGAGGGCCACGCCGTTCTTCTTGATCGATTGGACCGTCGCATCGGGCAGCGGCGTGCCCAACCGCTCCATCACATCCGTTCCCGCCTCGGCAATATCCCACTGGATCGCCGCCCCGGTCGCATCGATGCACCGTCTTGCCGCCTCGGCGATTTCGGGCCCGATGCCGTCCCCGGTAATCAGTGTTACATTCGTCATCTACATGCTCCTATTCCGAAAGCCGATATGGTATCGAATCCTGGCGGCCCGGTCAACTGTCAGTGCGTTCATGTTTTCACGTGCCCTGGTGTGGGTTCACCGGCCTTCACTTCGCAGATCAGCACGCGGATCCCAGTCCCTTTGGCTCCCTCGACATTCACCGGCTTTCCTGTGATGTTGGCGCTCTCGTCAATCTGCGGTGCAGTGCTTCCGGATCGACTATTTACGATTGATGATTTCCGGATGCCCGGCGCTATGCGTATGCTCTTAGGCATGACGCCGGCCATTCGAATGACACCAGGCTCAGGTTTCCAGATGGCAGTAGAGATTGTACCGCCCACATCATCGAGCGGGTACATCGTGCGTGCCGCTTACCGAATCCCATCGATAGCGATGAATTCCGCCACGGCAACGTCGGCCCGGAGTTTCTTCGCTTGCGAGTATTCGCGGGATCGATAGAACGTTTCTGCGTCGGCCAACGAGGGAAACTCGATGATCACGACCCGGCGCGTCTCCTCGGGCCCCTCCAGCGTGATCGTCGGCCCACCCCGAGCGATGAACTTCCCGCCGTACTTCTCAACGATTTGGGGCGTCGCGTTCAGGTAGTCTTTCAGAAGCGATGGATCAGCCACAGATACGCGCGCGACGATATATGCCGCCATGTCATGCTCCCTGCTGCTACGTCTAAGGACACTGGTCAGGCACCGGACAAGGGGACGAGGCAGAGGAAGCGCAGGGTGGAGTCGCCGGTGTTTCGGAAGCAGTGCTCGTGACCGCCCGGAACGAAGACCACATCCTCCGGCCCGATGGGGTGATTCAGTCCTTTGTGAACGAAGACGCCCGCGCCGGCGAGGACGAAGACCTCATGCTCGTGCGGATGAGCGTGCAAGGGCGTGTTGCCGCCGGGCTCGATCTCGAACATCCGCATGGCGAACGTCGGCGCTCCGTCATCCTTCGAGATCAGCACGCGCATCCCGACCCCTTTGGCTCCTTCGATATTCACCGGCTTCTTCGCGATGTCGGCGCTCTTCTCAACCTTCATAACTCCCCTTTCGTTTCCGGATGGACTCAGCACGCCGGCAATCCGTCATGCAACGGTCCTTTCTCAATCCTCAGCGTCGGCCGGACCATTCGAGCATCTGCGTCTCGAGGTCCATCGGGTATGAGATCCGCACGTCCGTGATGTTGCCCGCCCCGTCCGTGACAGGCGTTAACTTCGGCATGACGAAGCCCCTGTAGGACGGAAGGTTCAGCCGGTCGAAGCGGGCTACGACTTCGTCGCGCAGCTTCGGATCGATCCGGATGGCATACCGCTCCATGAGCTCTTCGGCTCCCGGGCGGTCACCCTCCGACTTGATCCGCTGCACTTCCGTCAACAGTCGGCCGACGCCCTGCTTCCACGCGGCCACGTCGGTGACGATGTAATACGTCTTGCCATCCCGTTGCTTGACCTCGATCGCATCCGTGTTTTCCATCAGCCAATGCACGATCAACTGGCGGTTGCGCATGTGGTCCTCTTCGAGCGTCTCGCCGGTTCGGACCCGGCGGAGCTGCGCCAGAGCGCCGCGGGTAAAGGCCTCGTACGCCGTCTGCATGATCTCCTCGCGATCGTCTTCGGCAACGAGCCCCAATTCGACGAGCTTCGGATCGCCAATGAACCACAAGGCCACGAGATCGGCGCGGGCCTCTTCGAGAGTGGAATAGTATTCCTTGATGATGTCCTCCGGATCGGCTGTGAGCTGATCGGAGTTGCGGCCCGAGGCGTGGCCGATCACCTCGTGCATGTTCACCTCCAGATCGAGCGCCAGCGTCTTCCATTTCTCGGAACGCTGGAATTGGGCCTCGTCGTAGCAGAACTCGCGGCGGGCGTCCGACGGACTGGATTTATCCGCCGCCTCGATCACGTTGCTCAGGGAGACGGACTTGCTGCCGTACTGCTCGCGAATGTCGCCGGCGTTCGGCAGGTTGATGCCGATGGGCGTGACGGGCCCGGAATCGCCCGTTTCCATCACGGCCTGGATCGCCTTGGCCGAGATGCCCCGAACTTCCGGCTTGCGGTACTGCGGATCGAACGGCATATGGTCCTCGAACCACTGCGCGTGCTCGGCGAACTTCAGGATCCTCTCCATCTTCGCCGGATCGTTGAAGTATACGACGCTCTCCCAGGCCCCCTTCTGCCCGCGCGAATCGACGTAGACCTCGATGAAGCCGTTGATCGTGTCCACCGGCGAATCCACATCGGCCACCCAGGCCACGTTATAGGCGCGGAAATCCATGGGGTCGCCCGTGCGATAATAATGGACCAGGGCCCCCAGAGCGCTGGCCATGCGGGGCGTCGCGTAGGGAATCGCCGCGTCCAGATGAGCGACGATGTTACGAATCTGCGCGGCGTACATGCCGGGTGGAACGGCCTCGTCGAAGCCGGCGCGCCAGACGATCTCTTCGACCGTCCCGTCCGGCCGTTTCACGAGCTTCGAGTTCAGCGGGTATTGCTCCTCGAATCCGTCGAGATCCTTCAGCGCGAGATCCTCATCATAGAAATTGTTGGCGCTGGCCTGGAGAATATCGCGCCCCGGGCCGGGCGACTTGCTCGTCGCGCGCGAGTCCACCTGCGGGTCAAAGAGGATCGGTCTCATGCGTTCGAGGAGCTGGGCCGTGCTCTCGCCCTGCCGCTTTGGCAGCGCGGCGCCGTTCGCTTCGGCCTTCTCGACGGCTCGCCCGAACTCCTCGAAGGAGCATTTCAGCACGTTCTTCTGGCTGGTCACCGCATTGTGCGGGCCGTTGTTGATCCAGAACAGCTTCGTATAACGCCGGATCTCCGCGAGCGTGGCTCCGTCGAGACCGTCGGCGTGCGTCAGAACCTCCTCGACCAGGTCGCGAATCTCCAGCGCGTGCGCGTACTTCTGATCGATAAAGATATCCCGCCCGGCGACCGCGGCCTGCGACAGATGGTAGATGAGGACCTTTTCCCGCAAAGCGAGCTGCTCGAAGCCGTCCACGTGAAGCTGCACGACGGCGACGTCATCCACTCGCTCCAAAAGGTATTTCCGTTGTTCCTGCGGCTGTGTCAACGAGCAGCCCTCCAAGAAACACATGCACGACATAAGCACGAAAATCAGCATTCTCAGGCGCGACGGCATGATTGAACTTCCTTTCCACAGACACAATGCAGCCCCGAAATGCTGCGCCGAGCACCGAGCCAATCAGCTATGGGAATTGCTGTCCGCCCAGCTTTCGGTTCAGCAGTTCCGAGACGATCTTCGGGTTGGCCCGGCCCTTGGTCTTCTGCATGACCTGGCCGAGGAGAAAGCCGCGGGCCTTCTGGCTCTTCTTGCCGCCTCCGGTCACGTCAGCCACGGCCGCTGGGTTAGCGGCGAGGACCTCCTGAACGACCCCCTCCAGCTCTCCCGCATCGCTCTTCTGGATCAGGTTCAACTCCCGGGCGAGGGCATCGGGCTTGCCGCCGGTCTCTACCATCGCCTGGAGGATCGTGCCGGCGGCTGTGGCGCTAACGGTGCCGGCATCCACCATCTTGGCGAGTTCGGCGACCGCCTCCGGCTCCAGGCCCAGGCCCGGCAGATCCCGGCCCCGCTCGTTGGCGAGCTTCAGGCCGACCTGCGTGAGGAGGTTGCAGAGCCGCTTCGGATCACCACCGGCGCCCACGGCCTGCTCGAAAAAATCGGCCGTCGAGCGGTCCGCCGTCAAGACGCCCGCGTCGTAGTCGCTCAGGCCGTACTCCCGCACGTAGCGGACCTGCCTTGGCATAGGCAACTCGCACAATCGGGATCGAATCTCCTCCAGCCCCTGTGGCGTGGTCGTCACGGGAACGAGGTCCGGATCGGGAAAATAACGATAGTCGTGAGCCTCCTCCTTCTCCCGCTGGAGGACGGTGACTTGATCGGCATCGTTCCAGCCTCGCGTGGACTTGGTGCCGGTCTCCATCGTCCGACCGGTCTCCAGGAACTCATCGAGCTGCCTCTGGACCTCGTAAGCGACGCTGCGCTCGAGGGCCCGGAAGCTGTTGAGGTTTTTGACCTCGACGATCGGCGTCTTGAATTGCTGCCCCGCCCTTTCGATGACGAGATTGATGTTCGGCTCGAACCGCATGTGGCCCTTCTGCATGTCGGCCTCGGAGACGCCCAGGTAGCGCACGATCCGCTGCAGCTCGACCGCCAGCGCCCGCACCTGTTCGGCGCTGCTCATGTCGGGCTCGGTGACGATCTCCAGCAGGGGCGTGCCCGCCCGGTTCAGGTCCACCTGCGAGTAGTTGCCTGCCGTGTGGAGGTTCTTGCCGGCGTCTTCCTCCAAGTGCACGCGAAGGATGCGAATCTTCTTCGTCTGGCCGTCGGGCAAAGGGATTTCAATGTAGCCGTGGCCGCCCAGCGGCAGATCGTACTGGCTGATCTGATAGTTCTTCGGCAGGTCCGGATAGTAATAGCTCTTGCGATCCCACTTCGTGAACCCGGCGACCTCGCAGTTCAGCGCCATCGCGGCTAACATCGCGTACTCGACGGCGCGGCCGTTCATCACCGGCAGCGCCCCCGGCAGACCGAGACAGACCGGGCACACGCGGCTGTTCGCCTCCTCGCCGAAGCTCAACGCACAGCCGCAGAACATCTTCGTCTTCGTACTGAGCTGTACGTGAATCTCCAGGCCGACGATCACCTTGTATGATAAGTCACTCATGGCGCGATCTGCTCGATAGCCGCAGGTCTCTTCGTATGCCAGTCGGTCCGCGCCTCGTGCATCCGCGCGATCCGCAGCAGTTTGCTCTCACTGAAGGCCGGCCCAATGATCTGCAGACCGATCGGCAGGCCGGCGTCGTCGAATCCGCACGGGATGCTGATCCCGGGAATCCCGGCCAAATTGACCGCGATCGTGTAAATATCCGAGAGATACATCTTCAGCGGATCGTCCACCTTCTCACCGAATCGAAACGCCGTGGTCGGCGCGACCGGCATCATCATGCAGTCGCATTTCTCAAACGCCCGTACGAAATCGCCGCGAATGAGGTTTCGCACCTTCAGGGCCTTGAGGTAGTAGGCGTCATAGTAGCCGCTCGAAAGCGCGTAGGTCCCGAGCATGATCCGGCGTTTGACCTCCTTGCCGAAGGCCTCCTCGCGGGATTTCGTATAGACTTCGACGTAGTCGGCCGGATCGGCGGTGCGATGGCCGTAGTGGACGCCGTCGTAGCGCGCCAGGTTGCTCGATGCCTCGGCCGTCGCGATGACGTAGTAGGCGGCAATCGCGTAGTCCATGTGCGGCATGTCCACTTCGACGATCTCTGCGCCTGCCTCGCGGTAACCATTCACAGCTCGATCGATCGCTCCGCGCACCTCCGGGTCGGCCCCTGCATTGAAGCTCGACGCAATGCCGATCCGCAGCCCCTCGATCGGGGCGTTGAGCTGATCTAAACAGTCGTTCGTTGGAGCGATGTCCTCGCAGACGCTGGTGCTGTCGGCCGGATCGTGCCCTGCGATCACGTTCAGCAGCAGCGCCGCATCAGCCACCGTCCGGGTGACGGGGCCAACCTGGTCGAGACTGGAGCCATAGGCGACCAGCCCGAAGCGGGAGACCCGGCCATAGGTCGGCTTCAGTCCGACGACGCCGCAGAAACTCGCCGGCTGGCGAATCGAGCCGCCCGTGTCCGAGCCCAATGCCGCAATGCACAGCCGGGCCGCGACCGCAGCGGCCGAGCCGCCACTGCTGCCGCCCGGGACACGCGACGGGGCCCAGGGATTAACCGTCTTGCCGAGGCCCGAGTTCTCGGTGCTCGAGCCCATGGCGAATTCGTCCATGTTGGTCTTGCCGACGATGACGGCGTCGGCGTCCTGAAGCTTGCGAATGGCCGTCGCATCGTAGGGTGAGTGAAACTTCTCGAGGATTCGCGAGCCGCAGGTCGTCGCACCGAAGCTGGTGCACAGGACGTCCTTGACTGCCACCGGCACGCCGGCTAACGGCCCGACCGCCTCGCCGGCGGCAATTCGCCGGTCCACGGCCTCCGCCGCTTCCAATGCCCGGTCCCGAAAGACCGACAGGTACGCGCCGACGGTCGGATCGACGCGCTCAATGCGATCCAGGATCGCACGCGTCGCCTCGACACTGCGGATCTGCCGGGCTGCAATCCGGTCCCGCAACTCAATCGCTGTCAACTCATCTACAGGCATACCCTGCGCTATTTGCTTTGATCATCCTTGCGATGACTCAGGAACCACTCGTACAACTTCGGGTTATCGTACGTCTCCGTCCAGGAATCGTGTTGGGCCTCCGGATAGACGGTGAGCCGGACGTCTCCGCCGGCCCGCTTGAGCGACGCCACCATCTCCTGCGATTCCCGCAACGGCACGACGGGGTCCTTGGCTCCATGAAAGACCCAGACCGGCGTCTTCTTGAGCCGCCCGACCAAGAACCACTCTCCACCGCCACAGATCGGCGCCACGGCGGCGAACCGCTGGGGGTACCGACACCCAAGGGCCCACGAGCCGAACCCGCCCATGCTCAGGCCGGTCAGGTACACCCGGCTGCGATCGACGGCGTACTTCGACTCGATATCGTCCAGCAACGCCGTCAGCGCGTCGAACTCCTCCGTCCACCAGCTCTCCGACGGGCACTGCGGCGAGACGATCACGAACGGAAGGTCCCTGCCCTGCTCGACCAGCTTTGGGGGGCCATGCTTCTTGACCAGATTGAGATTGCTGCCCCGCTCCCCGGCGCCGTGCAGGAAGAGGATCAGAGGCCATTTCTTGTCCTTGTTCTCGCCGTAGCCCTTGGGCAGGTACAAGAGGTACCGCAGGCTAAGCGTCTTGGTGATTTCCTTCTCAAAGGTCTGCTCGCTTTGCCCGCCCTTTTGCGTCTGTTCGCCGGCCGCCATGCTCCGCTCCGATGTACCATAGATGCCCAGAAGAAAAACGAACGCCACACACGCCGGCCTCAAGAGTCTCATCTCCATGGTCTCCTTTTTCTACGCAGAGCTATCCTCGAGAATTTTCGGGACTTTGAAGAACGATTCGTCCCGCTGAGGCGCGTTGGCCAGGGTCTTTTCGACCCCCAGCGACTCGCGGACGTCATCGGGCCGAAAGACGTTGGCAATCGGCAGGCAGTGAGCCAGAGGCTCGACGCCGGCCGTATCGAGCTCGTTCATCTTCTCGACGTATTCCAGGATCGCCCCAAGTTGGCCGGTGAACTCCTCGATCTCCGCCTCGGTCAGTTCCAGCCGGGCCAGTTTGGCGACCTTGCGGACTTGCTGCCTGTCGATCTTCTGCTGCATGCACCCACCCAAAAAGAAAAAGCGAGGCAAACCGCGCCCCGCTGGGGAAGGACGACCCTCGCCACCGGCGCATCAATCAGCCGGCTTGCTCGGCGGCGGGCTTGTAGTCGCGCTTCGGCGGCTTCTGAATCAGGCCCATGCGGATCGCCTTGGCGGAAACGCGGATCCGGCAGACCCGGCCATCCACAACGGCCCGGACCTTCTGAATATTCGGCTTGAACTTCCGTTTGGTGATACCGGTCACCTTCTTACCGACGCCACCAAGGTGCTTGGCCTTGCCGCGGCGGGAAATGCTCCTGCCGGACGTCGTCTTCTTTCCTGTAAAATGGCACACTCTCGACATAACCTACTCCTGTATCCTTCTGCCACGGATCATCGCTGATCGCATTACCTTGGACCGCACCCCTGACAGGCGCGGACCCAGTATTGTACGCATCCGCCGGCATTTTGCAACAGTTTGCCTGGCGGCAAACGGAAAATCTGCCCTCCCGCCTGAAAAAACCCGGTGGCAGGGCCAGTTACAAAGCCCCGCTGACAGCCCTTTGCGGCTATCGGAGTCTCGATTATCCAGGTCTGGCCATGACGAAGGAGGGATTGTGAATTCGCACACAAGCGCTATAATGGGCCAGAAACAGACCAGGTTCGCTCGCGTGGGCAGTGACGGTGCGCAACTGGGAAGATCTTATGAACATCCTGGGAATCTCGGCGTTTTATCATGATAGTGCCGCCGCCCTGGTGCGCGACGGGGAGATTGTGGCCGCCGCCCAGGAGGAGCGGTTCACGCGCATCAAGCATGACAGCCGCTTTCCGTCCCACGCGGTCGAGTACTGCCTGGAGGCCGCGGGCCTGAGTCCCGACAAGCTCAATTACGTGGTCTTCTACGAGAAGCCGCTGCTCAAATTCGAGCGGCTCCTTGAGACCTACCTGGCCTATGCCCCGCGAGGTTTTCGACAGTTCCTGGCGGGCCTGCCTGTGTGGCTGCGACAGAAGTTGCACCTGCCCCGGGAAATGGATAAGGCCCTACGGCATGAGTACAAGGGCGGTTACATCTTCACCGACCACCACGAATCGCACGCCGCCAGTGCGTTCTTCCCCTCGCCGTTCGAGGAGGCCGCGATTCTCACGATGGACGGGGTTGGCGAATGGGCCACGGCCAGCTTCGGCATCGGCCGCGACAACAAGGTCCAACTGAGCCACGAGTTGCATTTTCCGCACTCGCTGGGGCTGCTGTATTCGGCCTTCACCTATTTCACCGGTTTCAGGGTCAATTCGGGCGAGTACAAGTTGATGGGTCTGGCCCCGTACGGGGAGCCGAAATACTGCGATCTGATTCTGGACAAGCTGATCGACCTCAAGCCGGACGGCTCCCTGCGGCTGAATATGGCTTATTTCGGCTACTGCCACACGATGGTGATGACAAACCGCCGGTTCGAGGGGCTCTTCGGCGGTCCGCCGCGGAGGCCGGAAAGCCCGCTGACGGAACGGGAAATGGACCTCGCCGCCTCTGTACAGGCCGTCACCGAGGAGGCCATGCTGCGGGCCACCCGGCACGTCCACCAGCAGACCGGCATGAAGAACCTGGTCCTGGCCGGCGGCGTGGCCCTGAACTGCGTCGCCAACGGGCGAATCCTGCGGGAAGTGCCTTTCGAGAACGTCTGGATTCAGCCGGCGGCCGGCGATGCGGGCGGCGCGCTGGGAGCGGCCCTGTTCGTCTGGTATCAACTCCTCGACAACGAGCGGAAGACAGACGGCCGGGATACGCAGCGGGGTTCGTTGCTCGGCCCGGCCTATACCGACGAGCAGATCCGCCGGTTCCTCGACACCGGTAGCGCCAAGTACCATACCTGCGGTGATGAACAGACGTTGATTGAGAAGGTCGCCGAGCTGATTGACGATGGCAAGGTCATCGGATGGTTCCAGGGCCCCATGGAGTTCGGGCCCAGGGCGCTGGGCAGCCGCAGCATCATCGGCGATGCGCGAAGCGAAGAAATGCAGTCGATCATGAACCGCAAAATCAAATTCCGTGAGTCCTTCCGCCCCTTCGCGCCCTGCGTGCTGCGGGAGGACGTGGCGGAGTATTTCGAGATGCTTCCGGAGCAGGACAGCCCGTACATGCTGCTCGTAGCGGCCGTCCGAGAGGACAAGCGGCTGAACTCGGACCCGGGCTCGTTGACGGGGCTCGACAAGCTCAAGGGCAGGCGAAGCGTCGTGCCGGCCATTACGCATGTGGACTACTCGGCCCGGATTCAGACGGTCGACGCCGAGCGGCATCCGAAACTGCACAAGCTGATGACCGCCTTCAAGCAGAGGACCGGCTGCCCGGTGATAATCAACACCAGCTTCAACATCCGGGGCGAGCCCATCGTCTGCTCACCCGAGGACGCCTACCGGTGCTTTCTGGCGACGAACATGGACGTGCTGGTATTGGAGAACCACATCCTGTATAAGCAAGAGCAGCCGCAGGCCGAACAGCACGAAATCGATGAATACAAGGCCCGCTTTCAATTGGACTGAAAGCGTGAAGGGACAAGTTCGCTATGTCACTGATGGAAATCGAATGGCATCCGACGGGCCGGCAGTTGCGCGTGTTCGGCGTCAGCGGTTTGCTGGCCTCGATCGTGGCCGCCGTCGTGCTGCTCTTGGCCTGGGGCGTGGCATTGCTCTGGGCATTGCTTGTCCTCGCCGCCGGGGCGGCGATCTTCCTGTGCAGTCTCGTCTCGCCGAAAGCCGCGAGGATTCTCTACATCGGTCTGACCCTCGTGGCCATGCCCATCGGCTTCGCGGTCAGTCTGGTTCTGCTGTCGGCATTCTACTTCCTGCTGCTGACGCCCCTGGCGCTCGTCTTTCGCCTGATGGGACGCGACCTGCTGCATCGCAGGTTCGATCCGACCGCTGAGAGCTACTGGGTGCCCCACAGACCGAGTGAAACCGTGGAACGCTACTTCCATCAGTTCTGAGGTGCGAGGAAGCCATTGGCATGAAACCAAAGAGCGACAAAGCCGCGAAACTCGACGATTTGGCGAAACAGAAGCGTCCGTCTCTGGCCCTGGAGTTCTGGTACTTCCTCAAGTACAACAAGAAGTGGTGGCTCCTGCCGATCATCGTGACTCTTCTGATCCTGTGCCTGCTCGTGCTGTTGGGTGGCTCGGGGGCGGCGGTATTCATCTATCCGCTCTTCTGAGGCAAATCGTACAGGCAGAACACCGGCCCCAGCGGCTATCGAACCGCCCCGGGGCCCAGGAGCGTTTCGGCCACTCTTCGGATCTGGGCGGAGTCCGGATCGAGTTCGAGGGCCTTGCGGATCTCTGCGGCTCCCTCCTGACGCCTGCCCATCTTGATCAGCAGCACGCCGAGGTTGCTGTGGAGCAGCGGATGATTCGGGGCCACGGTCAGGCCGTCCCGGCACACCGCTAACGCTTGATCGAGCTGCCCGGCTTTGAACAGCAACTCGCCCAGGCTGAGGTAGGCGGGGACACAATCCGGCTCGAATCGGATCGCCTTGCGATAGTGGTCCATCGCAACATCCGTTCGGCCCTGCTGCTGGTGACACCACCCCGTGTAATAGTGGGCGCTCCCTGCGGTCGGCTTGATAGCAAGTTCCTTGCCGTACTCGGCAATGGCGCCGCTCAGATCGCCCTTGGCCCGCAGCACGGAAGCCAGGGCGTCGTGGCCCATGTGGCTGTGCGGCAGAAGCTGCTGCACGATTCGATATTGGGCCGCTGCCGCCTCGTATTGCTTGAGATCCTCCGCGAGTAGTTGGCCGTAGTCCCAGTGCAACCGCCAATCATCTGGAACGCCCTCAATGGTGGCTCGGTAACGCTCGGCGATTTCCACCAGCGCCTCGGGGGTGAGCGAATCTTGCAGCGATTTCAACTCCTGCCTCAGCCGTTCGGTCCGCTCCTTGTGATCGAGTTGGCTCGTGAACGGCGGCTTCGCGAGAAACTTAGTGACGAGCGTATCCAGCGTCTCCTGCCGACTCCAGTCATTGTACGCGAGACGATCCTCACACTGCTGCTGCGTGGGCGTCGTTCCTCGCGCGGCTTTGCCCCCAAACCGCTCGGCAACCCGCCCTTCGATTTGTGCAAGGACGCTCCGGGCCACGAGGTAGTTGCCGGCAAAGGTCAGATGCACGTGCTCGTGAAAGAGCTCCTCTCCCGGCAATCCGTGCGGGCTGTTCGCATCCACCGCTTTGACGACATCCGCGAGGGAAACGCCCTGCCGCTGCATTCGTCCGGCCGTCCCGCGAATCACCTCGTTGATGCCCGTGTCGGCGCGGAAGCGCAGCGCATCGTGGTCGCGAGCAAGGACGTATCGCTCCCGAGCATCCTCATATCGCTCCAGGAGCCGGTAGCACCGCCCAAGCCGAAACTGCAGTTCCGCATACGAGTCATCGATCTCTGCGGCTCGAAGATACGACGCGACAGCCTCGGCGTATTTGTCCTGCGTTTCGGAAATGACGCCCTGCCGATAGGCGGCATCCCAATCGGTGCGCTGCTTGGCCGTCAGGTCCGGCCGGTGCAGCGAGGCAAAGGGCGGGCAGTCCCGCAGATTGCTGCCGACCGTACACAGAATCGTCCGGGCGCCGGCCTCGCTCGCAATCCGGCAGATCGACTCAAGATTCCGACGAAAGTGCCGATACGTCGTCTCCAGTCGCGGATCGTCCGCACGGACCTCATGGCCGACGAACATCTCCATCCCGCGCCAGTATTGAGACCCCTGCTTCCGCAGCCCGCGACCGCCGAAGAGGCCGGAGAGAAGTTGGCCGGTCTTCGTGGCGCGAAGGCCGACCCCGAGACGAATCACGTGTAGATTCGACAGGGCCGGCGTCAGGACCGTCCCCGGGCCGTAGGGGCCCACGACCTCATTGTTTCCCAGGTACACAATGAACAAATCGGGGTCGTACCGGGCGCAATCCTCGGCGATCTCCAGGACCACGTGCGAGTTGATCGCCGCCATCGCCGCCGTGACGACCTCGAAATCGACGTCGGCGAACCGCTCCTCCAGCATGTATTCGAAGATGCGGCCGAAGCGAAACGCGTTGTTTGGCGTGCCCTGGGCGGCCGAAGCGCCCAGGACAAAGATGCGATACGTGCCGGCCGCCTTGCGGGCGGGAAAGACAAACGGCTCGAACTCCCGCGCCAGGACGGGCGGGAAGAAACGCCACCCGAATTTGATGTTGTCCCCTCGATAGGGGTCGCCGTCGCCCCCGCACCTGACGACCGCGCTCGGATTGTAGCCATAGCCGAGGGCCCGAAGGCCAAGCTCCATCAGGCCGATAAAGAGGACCGGCGCCAGGAGCAGTGCCGCCACACGGAACAGCCAGATCCGCCGCCCGGCGGGCACGGCCGGACGCGCTTTCCGCCGTGCTGATTTCTGAGACCGGCCGCCCCGCTTCTCAACCGCTCCCCGCCGTCTCGGCTTGCGAGGCTTCTGTGGCATGGATTCAACCTTCCAGGGGCACCAACGGCGGTCCGTCTTCTGCAAAGCTACGTCGCAATCACGGCGTCCACTTCGATCTCGAACAGCAGTTCGTCGCGGCAGATATCGTTCTCGACGGTGATCGCCGGGAAGGGCGGAATGCCGTTCTCCTCACGGTATTTCCGGAACGATGGCGCATCCTCCGCCCGCTTGAAGTACGCCAGCGAGCGGGTCACGTCGCCCCAGTCCATCTCGCGCGAACGCAGGATCGCCTGCACCACTTCCATGGTCTGCCGGACCTGCGCCATCGGGTCGCCGAGAAAGATGCTCCTGCCATGCTCATCGATGCTGGCCGTACCGGAGACGTACAACCTTCGCAGATCGGACACTTCCAGCTCCACGGCCCGGCTGAACGAACTGCCGTACTCCGGGGCCGGCGACTGTAGCGGCGAGGGAACCTCCACCATCTTGACACCGGGATCTTCCGCCTTCACGGCGGTCAAACCGGACAGTAGGGCTGCCTCTGAAGCGTTGCGCCCGCCGACGCCCGTGCTGGCCGGCACCAGAGCATCGAACACTCGCTTCTCATGAAAGAACCTGGTGCGAACGACGTTGAAATCATGATACCAGCTCAGGATGTCGTCGTTGTAGAACCACGTGCGAAGCACATCGGAGAACGCCATGCCCGCACCATTCAGGAGTACATCCATCTGGTCGAACACCATCTGTGTCTGTTGGGCGCGACTGGCCGTCGCATCAGTCGGCAGGAGCCCCACCAGCCGACAGTACTGAGCGTGGCCGTCCTCGAACAGACTGCCCACGCGGCGACCATGAGAGTGCAGCGGCTTGACAGGCGCGCCCGAGACCGCCCACACGTATACACCGCAGAGGTTGTCCGTCCGTGTGTTCTCCACCCACCCGAGAGGTACATCTTCGCCCCCAAGCGCGGCGGTCAGCACGCCCAGACTCTCTCGGTCGGCGCCGGCCATGCCCAGCGCCTCGACGGACACGATGCACCCGTCGACTTGGCGGAGTACGTCCCCTACCCGTTGGAAGAGCGATTCAGGAAGCTCATCACCCTCGGGCGTCACCGTTATGAAGTGTTCCTGGACTGTGTCGCGACTCAGCGTCGTAATGCTTGAGCCGGCTGCCACTCGTTTCTGAATGCTCGTCAATGCTGCGGCTCCTGCCCATTGTACTGTCTAATAAACCCAACAGGATACCAGGAACATCGGCAAGGCACAATAGCCAACGCAACGGATTTCCAGAAATTACCGGTCACAGGTCGGTGATTGGCCCGATAGGACAAGTCCGGCTATAGGGTCTGTATGGACTGCACGCCCGGATTGACCGGCTCCCCGGAGGCGCGTCTATCATGCAGGCGCCACGCTGTTCCCCGCCTTGATTCCGCTTTATCGGACACAATCAGGCGGTCCGCGTCACAGGATTGAGATCTACGGCCGCGGCGCGCCTTCGCCAAAAGAAGGTGGGCCGAGGCCACGCTGCCGGCCGCCGCCCTATCGGCGGCACTCGTGACTCATTTGGTGGCGGCGCGCTTCAGCGAGGCAGCCTCAGTTTTGGTCAAGGGCCTGTACTTGCCCACACCCAAGCCCTCGAGCTTTAGCGGGCCGATCCGCGTTCGTTTGAGTGATCGTACGCGCAGCCCGAGCCTGGCGAGCATACGCCGGATCTGCCGATTCAATCCCTGCTGAATGGTGATTCCGAGCAGCGATTCGTTGTGGCCGCTCTTGAGCACCTTCACCGTGGCCTGCGTCGTTTTGCCCTCGGCCAGCCAAATCCCCTTCCTCAGCTTCTGTACGGTCCCGCTGTCCACATGCCCCGCGACCCTGGCTATGTAAGTCTTCGGGACTTTATACTTCGGATGAGTCAGGAGATTGGTCAACTCCGGGTCATTGGTCAGGAGAATCAGGCCGGTCGTATCGATGTCGAGCCGGCCGACGCAGAAGACCCGCTCCCTGGTCCGGATCAGATCGGTCGCCTTCGGTCGGCCCTGGGGGTCTCGACTGGTGCAGATGACCCCCTTCGGCTTGTTCAACAGGAAGTACACGCGCTGAGGCTCTTTCAGTCGTCTTCCGCCTACCGTGATGAGATCCGCATCCGGATCCACAAAGGCCGGCAGCTCATCGACGACCCGGCCGTTGACCCGTACGACGCCCTGGAGGATCATCTCCTCGCACTGCCTGCGTGAGGCCACCCCGGCCGATGCCATCACTTTTTGTAGTCTCTCTTTCGCCATGTCTCACCAAGAGGCCGAGCCGGCCATCGCTTTCGATCGCACATCAGCCCGGATTTGCGACACCGACAAGCCCGCGACCATAGATGACGCCGATGCAGAGAACGACCCACAGCACAAAACCAATCTGGAACGGCCGATCGTGAACGATCAGCGTCATCGGATCGGAATACGAACCCTTCTGCGTCAAGGCACTGAACCTGAAGATACAATACAGCACGACCGGCGTTGTGTATACAAGGTCATTCGAGCCAAACAACTCCCGGGTTCGGAAATCCATCGCGTACATGAGAAAACAAACGACGGCCAGGACACTGCTGACATCGAGCATGTGGGCCAGCAGTTCCGGGGTGTACGCCCCGAGCGTCTTGCGGAAGGCCTCGCTGTTCTCTTGAAGCTGCGCGATTTCGCCCCGCCGCTTGCTGAACGCCAGGAACAGCGTCAGGGCAAACGTGCAAATCACCAGCCAGGGCGAGATGAAGACATCGATCACCACCGCGCCCGCCACCGCCCGCAGGCAGAAACCGACGGCGATCATCACGCAATCGAGGATCATCACGCGCTTGAGGCCGAGCGAGTAAGAGACCATCAGCAGGACGTACGCCAGGACAATCGCTGCCAGCGCCTGCGACAGGAGCAAGCTGCCGAGCAAAGCCAGGAGGACACAACCGGCCGCAACGGCCGACGCCGCGGATACAGTCACGCGACCGGCGGTAATCGGCCTGTTCCGCCGCCCCGGGTGGATGCTGTCGGTCCGGCGATCCATGATGTCGTTGATGATATAGACCGCCGAGGAGGCCGAGGAGAAACACCAGAACGCCCCCACCGCCCGCACAACCGCCCACAACGCCTCGTCAAAAGGCCCCGCGAGCTGCCGGCTGAACACCAGAGCGGCCAGCACAAAAACATTCTTCACCCAATGGATGGGCCGGAGAATTCGAAGCAACTCCATCAAGGACCTTTCCACGACACAGGACCACGCCAGTCCGAGCCAACTACCCGCTCCGACAACGCCGTATGTGCTATCATCGACAAATGCCGGCAATGCGCGTAGAATTATACTGCCATGGGCGTGCTTTGTGTACGCCCGGCGACAGGTTTGCGAACTCCGGACGGGCATTGGCATGATCAAGGCGGTTATCTTCGATCTCGACGATACGTTATTCGACGAGATTGACTTCGTTCGCAGTGGGTTCCGCGCCGCAGGACAGCACCTCGCAACCTTATCGGACCGCTATTCGCCCGATGATGTTTTTGACGTCATCTGGAAATGCTTCCTCACGAGCGAACGCGGCACGACGTTCAATCTCGCTCTGGCCGAGTTGGGCCTCCCTGATGACCCGAGCCTGGTCGGCAAACTCGTGGAGGTCTATCGCACGCATACGCCGACGCTGGTCCTGCCGCCGGACAGTCGCAGCGTCCTCGAAGAGTTGAAGGGCAGGTACACCCTCGGGCTGCTCACCGACGGCTTCCTCCCGACACAAAGGCTGAAAGTGCAGGCGCTGGGCATTGAGCATTACTTCGAAGCCATCGTGTACACGGAGGAGTTGGGGCGGGAGCACTGGAAGCCCTCCCCCCGCGGCTTTGAGACGCTCCTGCAGATGCTCGGCACCCTCCCGGAGCAGACGGCCTGCGTTGCCGACAACGAGAGCAAGGATTTTATCGCCCCCAACCGGCTCGGGCTGCTGACGATCCAACTGCTGCGTCCAGCCGGCCTGCGCAGACAGCCGTCGCCGCTGCCGGATGCCGCACCAAAGCTCAAAATCGACAGGCTTGACAGGCTCATAACCGTTTTGGCCCAGCACTGAGACGGCTCGGAACCCGCATTTCGACGCGACAACCGCCGCATTCTTTTTTCTTGACTATGCACGCTGCAAAGGGGATAATATGGCTAACTTAGTAGCTATGGGAGATGTTTCGCTCTACCAAGGAGTCTTTTTATGCCGCCAGGTAAACGACGCCAAAGCAACGCCATGCTTTACACCCTCATCATCTTCGTCGGGCTGTTCATCGCGGGCACGACGGTCGCGGCGATCTATTACGTCAAGGCCGAGGAGCTCCGTACGCGCAACGAGGAATTACAGCAGGAAATGGACCGGCTCGCGACCCGTGACGAGGCGCGCACCATGCCGGGCATTGTGGGCGCAAGAATGCCCGGGCAGAGCAATGTTGGGACGCTCGTCGAGTATCTCAACGACATGGTCAGGCTGGTCAAAGGCACGCCGGTTCAGGTAACATCCGCGGAGGTGAAGGTCTCCAACGTCACGAAAGCCGTTGGGCCCCTGATTGCGAATGCGGGCAATTACGTCAGCCTTCCCGCGGCGGGGCCGGCAACGATCGATCCGAATGCCGCCGATCCGAATATGGCCGACCCGAACGCGGTCGCTGCGCCTCAGGTGGCGCTGACGACCGTGATCCGGGAATTGCTGGCCGAGCTCGAGCACACCATCAGCCAGAGGGACGCCGCGGAGCAGGAATTGGCCAAGCTGCGCCAGCGATTCGACGATGCCATCGCGACCATGGAGCAGAACAAGCAGGAACTGACGGCTAAGGTCGACGAATATCGGCAGCAGGTCGAAACAATCAAGGCCGAGTACGAGGACCTGAGACTCCTCGTGCAACAGAACTCCGACGAGCGGGTAAAGACTCTATTAGACCAGCTCGATGAGGCGAGGGCCGATGGAAAGCAGTTGAACCAGGACCTGCTCAGGACGCAAGCGGAGTTGAACGTCGCACAAGGCCGGCTGCAGGGCGCCCTGACCCAGGTCGGCGAGATCGAGCCCCCACCGGACAAAGAGGCTCCCGCGTTCAAGTGTGACGGCAAGATTATCCTCGTCGACGAAGCCAGTGGCGTCGTCCGAATCGATCTGGGCTCCGACGACCGTGTCTATCAGGGGCTGACCTTCTCCGTCTATGACAGCGGTGCGGCCATTCCTCGGGACGGCAAGCCGAAGGCGGAGGTGGAAGTTTTCGCGGTGGACCGGCAAGCTTCGGCGGCCAGAGTGCTGTCCTCCAACCGCAAGAACCCCATCCTCACGGGCGACATGGTCGCCAACCTGATCTGGGACGCGGGCAGGGAAAACGAGTTCGCCATTGCAGGTGAGTTCGACCTGAACGGCGACGACCAGGCGGACTATGACGCCATCGCGAGAATCGGAACGCTGATCGAGAGATGGGGTGGCTCCGTATCCAAGGAAGTGACCGCCACGACGGATTACGTCATTCTCGGGGACGAGCCGGCGGTCCCGCTGGAACCGACGCTCGATCAATTGGCGGTGGATCCGAGGGCAATGGAGAAGTACAACGCCGCAAAGCAGACGAACGAGCATTACAACCAGATTCGCCAGCGCGCCGAAGCGCTTTGGGTCCCCGTTTTCAACTACGACAGGTTCCTTCACTTCACCGGCTATGCCAGCCGGGTCGGTAAGCCGGGCGCCTTCTAAACACCCCCGGAATAGACAGTACGCGACACCCTCAACGGGGCAGTGCTGCGCGCAACGCTCGCTCCCGGGCGCGCGATACACCGTGCGGTAGAGGAGCCTCCATCCGGCACGGCACACATTCCCAGGCTCACGCGCGGGGCTCGACGCCGATGGAGGCGACGTACAGTTCGCCCGTATAGCGGCTCGCGTCGGGCGATGCGGCAAAGCCTTTCTTGACGGCCACAAATGTCACCGTGTACGTGGCCCGGATCGCCGTTCCGAGCGGCTCGCCCGTGTCGCAATCGAGACCGGACGGGATATCCACGGCCAAAATGGGCCGGTCGAGGTCATTGACGGCCTCAACAAGCGTCTGATACTCCTTCTTCAACTCGCCATGCAGGCCGGTGCCGAACAGTGCGTCCACGATCAGATCCGCCTCGCCCCCGAGCGCCCGGATGCGGGTGGGAACGTCCGCATCTCCGAGATTGAGTTGCTCAACCGTATGGCCGAGACGCTCCAGGATATCGAGATTGATCCGGGCATCGCCCTGCACCCTCTCGCGATCGCCGCAAAGAACGATCCGCACGTGATGCCCCGCATTGAGCAGATGGCGCGCGATGACGTAGCCATCGCCACCGTTGTTGCCCGTTCCACAAAAGATGCAGACTCGCGGCTCTTCCACGTCCGCGAGCTTCTCCTTTGCCAGTTCCGCACAACTGCGGCCGGCGTTCTCCATGAGCACCACGCCGGGCACACCGATCTCCTGGATCGCCCAGGCGTCTACCTGGCGAACCTCCTGCCGGCTCATGGTCCGAAACGCTCCATATGACGTAACTTTCTCCATAGGCTGCTTTATACAGACGAGTGCCGCAAGGTCAAGTCGCCAGACACCTATGGATATGGCAAATTGACGGGGAGGGAAGATGCCGCTACAATACGAGCTGTCGAGCAGGCACCACAGCAGGTGGGGTTTTTCCCAGCGACGGCTTCGGACGTTACGGAACGATGCTCTTTGCGAACGCGTGATTCAACGATGCTCTGGTTGTGCAGCGATGCGAATACTGTTGACAAACGATGATGGGATCTTCGCTCCCGGACTGACGGCCCTCTACAAACGGCTCAAGGAGCTTGGCGAGGTCATGGTCGTGGCGCCCACGGATTGCTGGTCGGGCGCCAGCCACACGATCACGTTCTCCGAGCCGCTGGTCTGCCATAAGACGGAGGTTGACGGGCTGTTCACGGGCTTCAGCATCGAGGGCTCCCCGGCCGATTGTGTGAAGCTCGCCAGCATGCAGCTCCACGACGGCCCGATCGATCTGGTCGTAGCCGGGATCAACCCCGGGGCCAACGTCGGCATCAACGTGTACTATTCCGGCACGGTTGCCGCGGCGATCGAAGCCGCCTTTCTGAAGATCCCCTCGGTGGCCGTCAGCGTCGCCGCGGAGGAAGAGATAGACTTCGACAAGGCCGCCGAATACGGCGTTGATGTCTTGAGGAGGTTGTTGCCTCTGTGCCGCGGCGACGTCACGAACGTCAATATCCCCCGTGTCTCCGGCGGCGAACCGAAGGGCATCCGCGTCGTCCCGCAGGCCACCAGCGGGTTTTACGAGTACTATATCCCCCACAGACAGGGCGACAGCGAAACGTTCTTCCAATTGGCCGGCGGCGCTCATCGCGAGGAGCAGAACCCTGCCGATACGACTACATTGGCCGAGGGGTACATTACGGTGACCCCGCTGCGGCCCGATATGACCGACCACAGGAAAACCGCCGCACTGCGAGCGCGATTCGAGGGCGAGTTGGGGCAACCGTAAAGGACTGGGTATGGCAGAGAAAGCGAGTCAGATCTGCATCGTGACGGTGACCGGCAAAGACCGCGTCGGCATCATCGCGAGGCTGGCCAACGCGATGGCGAAGGCCAACATCAACATCGTGGACGTCAATCAGAAGATCATGGAGGACACCTTCGTGATGACCATGGCCGTCGATATCGGCCAGGCCACGATCGACATGGGCCAGATCAAAAAGCAGCTCGATCGGATCGGCCGGCAGATGGCCCTCAAGATCAGCATCCAGGATGAAAGCATCTTCAAGGCAATGCACAGGGTCTGACCATGCGGATCTCCCCCGAGGAAGTCTTCGAAACCGTCAAGATGACGCTGGATCATCATTTCGATATCCGGACCGTCACGCTCGGCATCAACCTGAAGGACTGCATGGCCCGGGACCTGGACTGGCTGACGAAACAGGCGCAGGCCCGCATCGTCGAGAACGGCCAGTTGCTGAACCACTGTGCGAAGGGGCTCGAACAGAAGTACGGCATCCCAATCACGAACCGTCGGATCGCTGTGACGCCCGTTTCGCTGCTGCTCGAGCCGCTGCCCCGCAAGACGAGCACAGCGGTCAAGCTCGCCAAGGCGCTCGATACGGCCGCGAAGAAGGCGAACATCGACTTTCTCGGAGGCTTTGGCGCCATGCTCCAGAAGGGCGCCACGGCGACCGAGGAGAACCTCATCGACGCCCTGCCCGAGGCCCTCTCTCAGACGCGACGCATCTGCGGCTTTCTGAACCTCGCCTCGACGGTCGCCGGCATCAACATGAACGCGGTCGCCAAGGTCGGTCACGTGATCAGGGATCTGGCCCATCGCACGGAAAACGGCGTCGGCTGCGCCAAGCTCGCCGTATTCGCCAACGTTCCGGAGGACAGCCCCTTCATGGCCGGCGCGCATCACGGGATCGGCGAGCCGGACTTTTCCCTGAACGTCGGCATCTCCGGTCCGGGCGTCGTGCGCAGCGTCGTTGCCCAGAACCCTGACTGCGATCTGACGCAGCTATCCGAGGTGATCAAGCGAACTGTGTTCAAGATCACGCGGGCGGGCGAGCTGATCGGCCGAGAGCTGGCCGGCCTGATGAAGGTCGATTTCGGCATCGTGGATATCTCCCTGGCCCCCACGACGTCGACGGGTGACTCGGTGGCGGAGATTATCGAAGCGATGGGCGTCGGTCGCATGGGCTCGCCCGGCACGACCGCCGCATTAGGCCTGCTGATCGACGCCGTCAAGAAAGGAGGGGCCATGGCCTCCGCCAACGTCGGTGGCCTGTCCGGCACGTTCATCCCCGTCAGCGAGGACGCCGGCATGATTCGGGCCGTCCGCTCCGGGGCCCTGAGCCTCGACAAGCTTGAGGCCCTCACTAGCGTCTGCTCCGTGGGCCTGGATATGTTCGCCGTGCCGGGCGATATCCCCCCGGAGACCATCTCCGCCATCATCGCCGACGAGCTGTCCATCGGGGTGGTCAACAACAAGACGACCAGCGTGCGCATCGTCCCGGTCCCCGGCGCCAAGCCGGGGAGCATCGTGCATTTCGGCGGCCTGCTGGGTTCCGCCCCCGTCATGAAAGTAGCCACAAAATTCAGCTCTGCCCGCTTCATTCACCGGCGAGGGCGACTCCCCGCCCCAATCCTCGCCCTGCGGAACTGACGGCGGCGAGTCCGCCGCCCGAAAAAACCGCCCCATTCTGCAGAATTCCGTCCGAAAAAAATATTGACAGGGATATTCGTTCCGCGATATACTGCTTGTGTCGGGTTTTGTATGTTCTTCGAGTTGACTTGCCAGCCTGCGCTGCCGGGATGGGAGGATATGGATGGCCAAAAGAGGGCTGACGCTGATTGAACTGCTGATTGTCCTGGCTGTCATTTCCCTGCTGTTGGCACTGTCGTTCCCTGTGCTGCTGGGGGCCAAGAACCAGGCGCAGGGCGCTGTCTGCCTTCAGAACGTCAAGACCCTCTCCCTGGCCTGGCTGTTGTACAAGGACGATAACGATGACAGACTCGTGGGAGGCCATGTAGGCAAGTATTCCTATGACTGGGTTCAGCGGCCCACGGGCGCCGGCACCTTCATCGACCAGAAGAAGGAAGGGATACGCCAGGGCGCGCTGTTTCGCTATGTGGGCAACAGCGTGAGCGTATTCCGATGCCCCGCCGACCGGAGAAAACTGGTGCCCGGCCAGGTCGCCTTCCGCAGCTACTCCATTCCCGGCGGCGCTAACGGCGAAGGATGGCAGGACACGTACAAGCAAGTGGAGAAGTATTCCGAGCTCACCCAGCCGGCCACCCGATACGTGTTCGTGGAGGAGGCGGATCCGAGGGGCTGGAACCAGGGCTCGTGGGTTCTCAACCCGCTGACCGAAACCTGGGTGGACCCGTTTGCCGTCTGGCACAGCAGGACCAAAAGTACGCTCGGCTACGCCGACGGGCGTGCAGAAATACATCATTGGATGGATAGCAGCACGATCGAGATGTCAAGAAAACAGGAGTTCTTTTACCCGGTCCCCGCGGGTGAGGGTGGGGATCTGCGATACATGCTGAGCGGCTTCCCCCAAAAGACCGTAGAGACGCCACCGTCGGGGAGAAGCGGCCGTCGGGCCTATTGACAACAGCGAGATTTCTCAGGCTGCCATCGTCGCCTGAAGTACACTTCCTCGTGGGGAATGGGGAACAGATGCACCCAATCGGGCATCTTCTGATATGAAAAGGTGATTTGTGCAAAATCCGGCGGATTGTGCTTCAGGTGTTTGGAGCATTCAAGTCGGGGGATGACCGGTGAAATTCAATAGAAAGGAAAGCAATGAGATCGAGAGCGTTCACGCTCATTGAACTGCTCGTCGTGATAGCCGTGATTGCCCTTCTGATGGCAATCCTGATGCCCTCGCTGCAATTGGCCCGGGATCAGGCCAAGCGTATCCATTGCGTCAGCAATACGAAGACGCTCATCCTCGGCTGGCTCATGTACAAGGACGAGTACGACGGGAAGCTGATCCCGGGGCACACCGGCGTCCGCACCGACCCTGACGTGGGCTGGGTCAACCAACGACAGTGGGTCAACGACCCGCCGGCCGACGACAGCCCTCTTCATCTCAAGCTGCAAGCGATCAGAGAGGGGCTGCTCTTCAAGTACGTTGGGGAAGAGACGGGCATCTACCACTGCCCGGCGGATCGAAGAAAGCAAGTGGGATCGACCGCGTTTCGAACCTTCTCCATCGTCGGCGGCGCGCACGGCGAGAGCGGCGTGAACTGGGGGTACAACCGAGTCACGCTCTACACGGATATCAAGCAGCCTTCGACGAAATACGTAATGGTCGAGGAGATGGACACGCGCGGCTACAACAAGGGCTCCTGGCAGATGCATCCTGGAAGCCAGACCTGGACCGACCCGGTGGCCATGTGGCACAACAAGAAGAGCACGCTCGGCTTCGCCGACGGCCATGCGGAAATGCACACGTGGGAAAGCCAGAGCTTCATCGAGTGGAATGAGAAGGCCATGTATACGCCGGCGCAGTTCACCTTCGGCATGACCCCTCCTGCCGACGACCGGGTGGACGTGGAGTACATGGCCGAGGGATTTCCATACAGATCGCTTCGGTAGTCTTCCCGGGCAACAAGCGCCATGGACGAAACCATTGGATCCTCCGCATCGTTCACCGCAGCGGTGCGGAGGATTTTGCCATCCCGCGCCCGAGCGCATTCAACACAAACAAGAGACGCGATGCTGCGCGATCCTTGTCTGTCGGCCCTCATGACTCTATAATGCCGCCTCAGATGTGGATACCGGTGCAGGCTCCGATGTCGTGCGAGAGGCGAAAGCATGTGGGATTTTTTCGAGCAACCGTGGACGCTGCTGGGAGCGGCGGTCCTTGTTCTGTTTGGCGTGCTGACGTTTCGCAGCGTCTGGTCGGAGAGGAGGAGGTGGTGGCAATGGCTCCTTCCGCTCGGCGTGGCTGCACTCGCGCTCGGTCTGGACTTCGGGGTCGCCACCGATCTGGAGAAGATTAACGGGATTGTCCGCACCGGGATTCGGGCCGCCGAGCAGGAGGATTGCGTCACCATCGCCCGGCTTATCGCGCCGGACTACGCGGATTCCTTCCACAAGAGCAAACAGGCCCTCATGGCTCGATGCCGGGACAGGCTCGTCCCGCCGGCGATCGAGCAGATCCGCAAGCTCGACGTGATCGTGGAGATTTCGCCGCCCCGGGCGACCGCGACGTTCACCATGCTCATGAAGTTCGACAAGGACAGCTATTGGGCCAGCGCGTACAAGCAGTATGCCCTTGTCAAGATGCAATTCTACCTCCGCAAGCGGCCGGACAAAAGCTGGCTCATCCAGCGGGCCGAAGTCCTGGAGGTGGATAAGACCTCGGTCGGTTGGCGTGTGGCGAAGAATCCCGCCGGGTCATTGCACGGGGCGCGGCCTGGCGGCGCCGGGCGAAGGGACGGCCGCCTGCCAGAACGCAGGGTTGCCGCCGGGGCGATCCAGGATCAGGCGGGTCAGCGATGAACCCTGGCCGTCCGCCTTCTTGGGCCATGGGTCGACGCCGTTGGGGAAATCGTCCGACTGGGAGCCGTCACTGTAGCGAATGCGATCCACGCGAATCCAGTTGCGGGATCCGTCGTCTTCGAGATCGCCCGGACGGCTGAGCTGAATCGTCTCGCCCGCGTTGCTCAGTTTGCCGGGCCCCCACCCGAGGACTTCCACGGAGTTCGGCACGTAAAACCGGCTGTCGACCAGCTCCCGATCTTTGGCGAGCAGCAGATATCGAAACGCCGGCAGCGTGACCGGCGGGTCCTCCGGAAACAGCACTTCGATGCCCGGATTGTCCGGATCGTCGGTGAACCGCCAGGGAGCCCCGCGGTCGAAGTCGTACAAGATCACATCCGCATTGCTGATATTCAGCAGCTCCACGTATTCGACATCGCCGGTATCGCCGAGGTTGTACAGAATCTCCGAGATCAGAATGGGTCCCACCACCGGCTCGGCGTTCGGCGCGCCGGGGGTCGGCGCGGTCAACGGCACGAGATCGAAGCCGCCCACGCCGTTGCCATACCGGCCGAATGTCGCTCCCGGCTCCGATGCGCCGAACTCGCCCCGCTCGCTGTAGCCCGTCAGCACCCCCTGAACGCCGGAATGCAGGTACACGGTCTCGCCGTCGCCGCTCAGACCGAAAGGCTCGTGACAACCGGGGTCGGCGGGATTGCCGAAGTGCTGGCTCTCGTCCAGAACGATGTAACCCTGCGGCCCAACGATCGTACCTGCGGCGATCTCGTACCGCATCAGATCGTCGGCGTCGTCGCTGAGGAACCAGCCGCCGATATCGATGGCCTGGTCGGTCGTATTGTGCAGCTCGACCCAGTCGGGTCCGAGGCCGGCGGAATTGGCCAGCAACTCGTTGATGACGACGCTGCCGGGCGCAAGGCTCTCACCGCCGTCATCGGCGCCCGGCGAGCCGCCGAGCACGACGCTCGAACGCCACGTCTCGGCGTTGTTCCAGAGATGGACGGGCGATGCTGCATCCCGGACCGTCAGCGAGAATCCGGAACCGTCGGTGAGGTCGAACCAGTCGTCGCGGTATTCGAAATCGTGAATGACGGCGCCCGCGGCGTCCTGCAGCTCGACGCGCTCGCCGCCATCGTTCAGACTGCCCGAGTATTCGCCGACGACGGGAAGATCCGGACCATACAGCGCCTCGAAGGCGGCCCGGTCCCTGACGACAAGGCAGAACTCGCCCGGCGCCAACGGCGTGCTCGCAAACATGAAATCGATTCCGTCGCTGAACCTCACGAGGTTGAGATTGATCGTCTCCGTGCCGATATTGGTCAGCTCGACGTACTCAGCGTTGGGATCGACGGGGTGGTACATGATCTCGCTGATGCGCAGGCTCTCCTGCACCGGCCCGACCGCAAATATTGCTTCGGTCATTGCACTCCACGTTGTACCGGCCAAGAGCCGGGCCTTGACCTGCGTGCTCTCGGTCAGTGGAATCGGCTCCGTGTACACCAGCATGTCCTCCGGCGGCTCCACAGTCACTTCCTCGGCGACCGTCAGCTCGACGCCGATCAGGTGGTCGGAACTGGTCAGAGAGACATTCAGGCCCTGGATGGCGAGGAGGTTGTCGCCCGATCGCAGCTTGTCGAAATGCTCGGTGATGTCAATGGCTTCGAAGACAATGGAGGCCCCGTCGTCGTGGCTGGCCGAGGCCAGGGAATTCCAGGCCGGCTCGCCATTGAAGTTACGCCGCGCAATCTCCTGCCCGTTGAGATACGCCACGAACCCGTCGTCGTACTGAAGCCTCAGCGTCATGGTCGCCAGAGCGCTCTTGTTCTCGTGGAATTCAAAGGGGATGCGGATATAGCATGAGCCGTTGGTGTTGTACATCTGCTCCTGCAGGTCGACACTGATGTGGGTTTCATAGCCGGAGCTTCTCTCGTAGCCGACACCGCCGGGAAGGCCTGAGGACTGTATCCAGCTTGCATCGCTGATCGATCGTATGCCACGCCAGTCGACCGCGAGCGGCCCTGTGGGGACAAGCACGCGTTTCTCGGCATCTCGTGACACCAACGCCGTTACCGGCGGTCTCTGGTAGGAGGTCGATTCGGCCGGGTCCGTTCCATCCAACGTGTAGAACGTGCTGCCACCGCCCAGAAACGCCGTCATCTGCACGGCGTCGCCCGCATTGATGTGGCCGCCGTGACGAGGGACCCCACCGACGGAAAAGGCCGGTCCGATGAACGTATACACCCCTTCGCGAACACAGGCATCGAGGAAGATGTGTTCGCGGTTCGGCACCCAGCCGGTGAGAATGTACGTATTCATGTTGGAGATAACGCCCTTCAGCTCCTCCCGCATCTCATAGAAGTGTCGCTGGATGTTCTGGGCCGTCAGGGCCCCGCCGTTGTAGAAATGCTTGAAGAGACGGTCGCCGAAGAGCCGTCGGAAGTCCGGGCTCACCTTCAGGGCCCGATACAGGACTCCGTTGGCATTGCCCTGGCTGTTGAGCTCGTTGAATCGGATGGCTTGCAGTTGGCCCGACTCGAAGGTCCCCTCCGCATCCCAGACGAAGAACTTCCACCGTCCCGTCGCGGAGCGCTCGCAGGCCGCCGACCAGTTGTTTTGGGGCCAGTCCCAATCGTTGGGCCACAGGCGAATGATCAGGTAATCGATAAAGGAGATAATGTCGAGCCTCTTGCCCATCTCCTCGTAGTATATCGGATCCGCCAGGTTGTGGCTGCGAGCGTAGCTCATCATCTGGTCCCAGGACCGGGTGTCGCCGTCGCGGATCCCGTTCATCGTCATGACGTCCCACGGCTCGTCACTGTCGAACCACCGCTGGCACGATGCTTCCTTGACGTGCTCGGTGGGATTGAAGTAGCCCTTGTATTCCCCGTTGATGAACAGGTTGGCGAACGTGCCGGCGCAGGACATCTGGCCCATATCGCGATGGAGCCGGCGGAGCAGCTCGTCTTTGATGAAGGGGTTGGTGCGGTCGTTGTGCCCGCTGCGTAGGACGACGCTGTCGAACTGTTCGACATCGGACTCGGGGAACAAGGGATAGTCGAGCTCGCTCGCACCGTACTCGCCCCGGAAGTACAGCCGCAGGGCGAACTTACCGTCGCCCGACCAGTAGCCATTCTGTCGGCGATAGCGAGGCCTCATCCACGAGCTGCCATGCACGCGGAGACCGCAGTCGATTTGGAATTCCGCATCATCATCGAACGGAAGCCATTCGGCCGAAACGGGACGCTCCAACCCGTGAATCAGGACGTTATTATAGCTGCCCGGCCCGGTGGAGGTCCATACCCCCCCGCTGTAGGTGCCTCCCACGATGGCCATGACGCCGTCCGGCTCGTAGAAGGTCTTGGTCGCACTGCCGACGAGCGAAATGATGGGAAGCGACCTGACGTTCGATCGGGTGTCAAACACGTAGGTGTGGGTATAGATTCGCGTCGGCTTCCAGCCGGGCTTGATGGCCACCGCCCGAATGCAGATCGTCCTGCCGATACGGAGCGGGCCCATGTAGGTTTGGCCCGGCGCGACCCGAAAGCCGGACTCTTCGGGGGCCGTGCCGTCGACCGTAAAGAGAATCTCGGCGTCCTCGGTGTCGGTCGTGATCGTCAGGTCGAAAGCGGTGTCGTAGTAACCGCGCTCGTGACTGAACCGCAACGGCGCGACCTCACCCAGGAACCCCTCGCTATTGGGCTGTCCCGGCGTCGGCTCACCGAAGAAACGCAGATCCGCGCCGGCATCGGGGTAGCGACCGTACGAGATGTCCGCGGTCTGATCGCCAAAGACTATGCTGTCGATCAGGGTCGTCCCATCTTCGGCAAACAGGTGGACCTCGTCGCCGCCGGCGCTCAGGCGGAAATTCGCGTGCAGACCGCTATCGCCGGTATCCCCGTCGGCCCATACAATGAGATAACCACGGGCCGGCACAGCCGTGAGATTGGGGGCACCCACAGGAATCTGCCACTGGGTGGGGTCATCCGGGTCGTCGGTCAGGTACAGGCCCCCCAGGTTAATGGGCGTGGCCCCGGCGTTGTACAGCTCGATCCAGTCGTCATATTCATCCTGGGGATCCGCAAAGGAAGCCGCATTGGAGGCCATCACCTCGTTGATCACCACCTGTGGCAGTTCCCCGGCCGCGACGCGAAAGACCGGATTCGCCGCCGGGGCGGGACTTTCTGCCGAGGCGGGTGAGCCAAGTGCGGCGAGAAACGGGATCAATAGGGCCGTGGTTCGTACGATGGACAAAACTTTCTTTCTTCTCAGCATGATCTGCAGTTCAACAACCTCCTATGACGGGGCCCAGCAAGGCCTCCTTCGTCGGAAAACCGCCTGAGCGACGGTAGACCCTTTCTCTTGTCCCCTGTCGGTCCTGATTGTCCTCGCAGGTCGCCCAGCACACAACGGCGCTGCCGGTAACTTCAGTATAGCAGATGGCCGGCGACAAATCGAGGGAATTCTGTTCGGGGGCACGCAGACGATTGACGATTGCCTTGCCACCGCGTACCATTTGGGCTCCGCGGGCGGCCCTCGCGGAGTGTGAAGCATGTAGGAACAGGAAACCGAAACCAGTCAATAGTCGAAGCATTCGCGATGTCCGACGAGCAAAGACAACTTCTGCTGGAGCAAGTCGAGCCGCTGCTCGAGGCAGGCGACCGCGAGGCCCTGCGCGCATGGCTGCGCGAGCAGCGCACGAGTGACATCGCCGAGATCGCGGAGACCGAGGATAACGAGCGGCGGCGACTGATCTTCAACGTGCTGGAAACGCCGGAGGCGGCGGAGGTCGTCGAAAAGGTCAACGAGGCCACGCGGGCCGAACTGCTCGAACTGCTCGCCGACCGGGAAATCGAGAGCATCATCTCCGAGCTGGACCACGACGACGCGGCGGACCTGCTTGCGGAGATGCCCGAGGACGTGGCCGAAAAGGTCCTGGGAAGTCTCAAACGGCCCGACGCGTTCGCCATCCGCAAGCTGATGCGGTATGTGCCCGATTCGGCGGGCGGCATTATGGACCCGGTGGTGATCAGCGTACCGGCGGTTGCGACGATGGCCGAGGCCATTAACAAGATCCGGGCGGCGGAGATCGATGAAGATTTCTACTCCGTTTACGTCGTGGACGAAAACGGGCGATTCCTGGGCGACGTGCGCGTGCGGCTGCTGCTGACCCGCCCGGAAGCAACGCGGATCGGCGATCTCATCGATCCGGACACCATCTACGTCACGACCGGCATGGACCAGGAAGAGGTCCGCAACATCTTCAGCAAGAATGACCTGATCGTCGTGCCGGTTCTCGACGAGAGCCACAGGCTCGTTGGGCGCATCACGGCGGACCGGGTCATTGAGGTTGCCGAGGAGGAAGCGGCCGAGGACCTCTACACGATGGCCGGTACGAACCCGGACGAGTTGGAGACCTTCTCGGCCGTTCACGCGGCCCGGATCCGCATGACCTGGCTTCTGCCCGCTCTCGTGGGCACGGGCGTCACGGCCACGATTCTGACGAGCTTCAAGACGCACAATCCGTCGATCTACATCGCCGCCGTGGCGTTTGCGCCGATGATCGCCGCCATCAGCGGCAACGCCGGCCTCCAGACTTCGGCGATTGTCGTCTCGGGGCTGGCCACAGGCCACCTCGTGGCGTTGCGCTTCCTCACCGTGCTCAGCCGCGAGGTTCGGATCGCGCTGCTGGTGGCGCTGAGTTGCGCGGTTTTGGGAGGCGTCGCATGCGCCCTTCTGCTTCACGGCAAGGCCCCGGAAGAACTCATGCAGCCGATCCAACTGGTGTTTGCGTTCGGCACGGCGATGTTCTCCGCCATCATGGTGGCCACCACGCTGGGCCTGTTCCTGCCGTTTCTGTTCCGCAGGATCGGGATCGACCCGGCGATCAGTTCCGGCCCGCTCGTAACCACGGCCAATGACTCCATCAGCGTGGCCATCTATATGACTCTCGCCGTCCTGCTGGCCGCGTAGCGACGCATCTGCCCCCTGCCCTTTCACACCGCCTGCTCAAGACTCGAACCATCGCAAATACGTTTGACAAGAGGCCCGTCTTTCTGCTACGCTATCAATGGCCCCGGAGGTGTTCTCCGTTGATTCGCAGATGCCGGTGATCGCCGGGGCGCCAGTCCCATCTACAATTGACAACATTCGGTTCGTTGGGTTCTCTTCCGACGAGACACGTGGTATTATGGGACGGCAAGGCCGTACCGGGGTCTGCCGGGGTCCGAAGCTGCGGGGTTCGGGCCTCGTACGGACGTGCCATGGAGGTAAACGGGCTGAATTGATCACACAGAGTGCGTACAATGCATCCGGCCGGCCTACTGCCCGGCCGATCATCAGGCAATCGTGGGTGTCGCAGGTTCGTGTAAGGAGGACAATCATGTCGAGGAAACGAGTTTTCGCAGGTGTCGCTCTGCTGGTCGTGGTTCTGGCGCACTGGGCCGCCGCAGGGCAAATCGGGTACTGGGCATTCGATGAGGGGACCGGCACGACCGCCAAGGACGACTCGGGCAACGGTAATAACGGCCGGCTCCTGGGCGGTCCCGTGTGGGTGGCCGGCGTTCTCGGCACGGCGCTGGAGTTTGACGGCGTCGACGACTACGTCGAGGTCCCACACAGCACCGACCTGATCCCGACTACGGGCAAGGCCTCCGTGGCCGTCTGGATCAATGCCAGGAGGCATACCGGCCCCGGCGGCGGTCAGTGGCAGGGCATTCTGGCCAAAGGCGGGGCTCCGCGACTGTACAATCTGTACACCGAGTCCAGCCAGGTCCTGCACTTCAGCACGGGAGTAAGCGGCGCGTACATCGGACCGCTCAGCACCGGCCAGGTGCCTCTCAATGAGTGGGTCCACGTCGCTGTCGCCGTCGACGGCATGGATTTCTTCTACATCAACGGACAACCGGCCGGCGAAGGGGGCGAGGGCGCCACGGTTCCGACCGGCGGGACCGCTGCGCTGACCATCGGCCAGACGGGTGAGTCCAACTTCTTCCAGGGGATGATCGACGAGGTTCGGATCTACGACCTGGCCTTGACCCCCGAAGAGGTACAGGCCCTTTACGAGGGAAACCCGCCGAGCTGGCCGAAAGCGAAGGATCCGAGTCCGATCGATGGGGCCATCGGCATCACCATGCCCCTGTTTACGTGGACGCCCGGCGAAAGAGCCCTCCTCCATGACCTCTACCTGGGCACAAGTCCGGAGTTGACGGAGGCGGACCAGGTTCTCTCTCGCTACCCCAGCGCCGTGTACTACCACGGCCCGGGTCTGGAATCAGGTGTCACCTACTACTGGCGCGTGGATGAGATCGAGACCGACATGGTCACCGTCAACACCGGCGACGTCTGGAGCTTCACGGCGGCGCCCGTCGACGCCTACGCACCGATTCCCGTCGATGGCGCCACGCATGTGGCGCGCGACACCAGTGTGAGTTGGTCGCCGGCGGCTGGTGCGATCGCCCACAACGTCTATTTCGGCGCCAGCCAAGATGAGGTGGCCGCCGGGACCGGTGATACGTTCAAAGGCAAACAGTACATATTGGTCTTCGAGCCCGGCGAACTCCAAGGCGACACCGTCTACTACTGGCGCATCGATGAGATCGATGCCGGCGACAACATCATCCCGGGCAATGTCTGGAGCTTCCGAACGCTGCCGTTCATACCGATTTCCGATCCCAATCTTGTGGGTCGGTGGACGCTGGACGAGGGGACCGGGACCTTCGTTCTGGATTCGTCCGGCTACGACAACCACGGCGCGTTCCGGGGCAACCCGCAATGGGTGATCGGATACGACGGCGGCGCCGTGGAATTCGACGGAGTGGACGACTACATCGAGGTCCCCCACCACGAGACGCTCACCGCGGACACGGAAGTCTCGGTCATGGCCTGGATCCATACCTCGCGCCACACCGGCCCGGGCGGCCAGGAGTGGCAGGGAATCCTCGGCAAGGGCAATAGTCCGCGGTCGTACAGCTTCTACACGTACGCACCCGGTACCCTCCACTTCAGCTCGGCCTCCGGAGGCGGCACGAGTTCGGGAACCGTTCCGCTGAATGAGTGGGTCCATGTGGCGGTCGCGGCCGGACCGAGCGAACACACGTATTTCATCAATGGCCAGGGTGCGGGCCAGGGCGGCGCGGTTGTACCGCCCGGCGCCCAGGATACGGCGACCGTCCGGATCGGCACGACGCAGGAAAGCCAGCGAGCATTCCTCGGGATGATCGATGACGCGCGAATCTACCGCGCCGCCCTGACGCAAGAGCAGATCCAGGAGGTGATGCGCGGCGACCCGCTGCTGGCGCGGGACCCGAGCCCGTCGGCCGGCGCGACGGTGGACGTGCGTCAGACCACGTCTCTCAGCTGGACGGCCGGTGACACGGCGGCCGAACACGACGTCTACTTCGGAAGGGACGCTGCCGCCGTCTCGGATGCCGATAGTAGCTCGGCCGAGTATATGGGCCGACAGACCGACACGAGCTACTCGCTGGCCGGACTGGTCGAGTTCGGCGGCGGCGCCTACGCCTGGCGCATCGACGAGGTCGAAGCCGATGGCGCGACCATCCACAAAGGCCGGATATGGGTGTTCACCATCGCCGACTACCTCATCGTCGATGATTTCGAGAGCTACACCGACAACATCGACGACGAGGAAACCATCTGGCAGACCTGGGTCGACGGCCTGACCAACGGCACCGGCGCGGTCATCGGCTACTTCGAGGCCCCGTTTGCCGAGCAAACGATTGTCCACAGCGGCTTGCAGTCGATGCCATTCGACTACAACAACATCGCCTCGCCGTTCTACTCCGAGGCCGAACTGGAATTCTCGCCTTCCGAAGACTGGACCGTCGAGGGCGCCACCGACCTGGTGCTATGGGTTCACGGCTTTCCGCAGAGACTCGCCGAGACCACACCGGGACAATATAGAATGGGCGCTAACAGCGACGATGTCTGGGGAACTTCCGACAATTTCACCTTCGCCTATAAGCAGCTCAGCGGCGACGGGACGATTGTGGCGAAGATCCACAGTGTGGACAACACCGCGGCCTGGGCAAAGGCGGGTGTGATGATCCGTGAGAGCCTGGATCCCGCCTCGGCATACGCGTTCATGTTCACGACCCCCGACGGCCGCCGGGCCTTCCAGAACCGCCCGGGCACCGCGGCCAGCGCCGTCTCAGCCCACAGCGCCGCCAGCGAGGTCACGTTGCCGTACTGGGTCAAGCTGGAGCGAAAAGGCAACCTGCTCACCGCCTACCATTCGTCGGACGGCACAGACTGGGTCCAGCAGCCCGACGACGAGAATACCGGCGCCGATGCATCGGCGAACCCGCAGACGATCTTCATGACGGGCAACGTCTACGTCGGCCTGGCCCTGGCCAGCAACAACACTCGTTCCGGCGCGGGCTTCGCCGAGTTCTCCGACGTCCAGACCACCGGCGTAGCCGGCGGTGCGTGGCGAACCGCAAGCGTCGGGCTCAACACGGGCAACGACCGCGACGATCTGTACGTGGCGATCCAGGACAGCAGCAACAAGCTCGCCGTGGCGACCCACCCGGATCCCAACGCGGTCCTCGCGACCGACTGGACCGAATTGAGAATTCCACTGAGCGAGTTCGCCCCGGTGAACCTGACCAGGGTCAAGAAGCTGTACATCGGCGTGGGCGACCGGGACAATCCGACGCAGGACGGCACCGGTCTGCTTTACATCGATGACATCCGCGTGACTCAGCCCGAAGCGCCGGCTGCCCCATAACGGAGTCAACACGCGCGATGATCCGAAAGACCGGACACAGAGGGCTGTGGGCGCGACCTGCGGCCCTCTTTCATTTTGTGGGCTTCGCTCCGCCGTCCTCCGAGCCGGCGTGATGCTGCAAGTAATGCCGGATACTCCCGATGCGGATTTGCGAATTGGGATGCGTGGAGAAGTATTCGCCGAGCTTCAGCGGATCGGAAGACTGCTTCAATTCGGCCAGCCGCGCAAGGAGTCGCATGGACGCCTCCGGATCGTAGCCGGCGGCATCCATCAGCCGCACGCCAAGCCTGTCCGCCTCCAGCTCCTGGTCCCGCGAGTAGGCGGTCTGAAGGAACTGCACCCCCACAGTGCGCAGCCAGCCGCCCAGAACGCCGCGGACCGGGGCGGCGCGGGAGGCCGCGGAAACGGCCGAGTTGGCGACGATCCGCTCGATCGCATGGCCCCGAATGACGTGCCCCATCTCATGGGCGAGAATGAAAGCCACCTCGCTGCTGTCCCAACGGCACAATTCAATGATGCAGCGGCTGATGAAGACGAAGCCCCCCGGCAAGGCGAACGCATTCGGCTCGGCACTGTGAAAGGCAGCGAAATGGAACGTGCGCAGCTTGTTCGCGACGCAGGCGGTCAGTTGATACCCAATCTCGTCGAGCGTCTCCTCCGTCCGGGCGTCTGCGGCGATCTGGAGCTGCTTCCTGGCCTCATGCGCCAGATCCAGTCCGACGCCGTGCTCCAGACGGATGGCGTCGGCCTCGGTGCCCGCCACCGATTCCCACATCCATCGGGCCTTGCGCAGCTTCGGGCCCATCTTGCGGCCCAGGTGATAGAACAGATTATCCGTCATACCTGTCAAAAGAGGCGGAGAATCCCGCGCAGCGGGCCTCTGCGGTTGACAATTCCTAATTCGGCCCACAGCCGAATCTGCACGCCCAGCACATCGGCAGCCGGGGCCTCATAATAAGCCACGACTGGGGAACCGTCAATCGAAACGCTTCCGCTTGGATGCGGGATTCACAATGGGGATGCTCGCTCGCGTGAAGAAACGCTACCCGGGCTCACTTAGCCATAGCCCGACCCCCTGCCTCCATCAGTCCAGCAGGCCGTTCAGGACGAGCATCGCTTCCTGGCGGAGGGTCATGAGCTGACGCAGGTTCTTCTGTGCGGCGGCGAGTTCCTGCCGGGTCTTCTCTTTAGCGGCCCGCAGCGCGGTCAGCCCGGCCTTGATCGCCTCCGCGTCCGCTTCTTCATCGCGCAGAATCTCACGAAGCTCGCTGCTTCGCCGCTCGACTTCGGTTCTCGGCTCCCTATCGCCGGGGCCGAATCGCGGCTGAGGGCGCACCAGGTCATACACCGCCTCGATCCTCGGCTTGACGACCGGCCATTCCTGATCCGAGATGCCCAACTCGTCCTTCAGCCTCTCCACGGCCCTCTTACGCTCCCACGCGCTGCGCTCGGCCATGATCTTCATCCGCTCTTCCATACTGCCGGCGTTGCGCAGCCGCTCGGAGAACGCCCGCGACTGCTCGATCCTCTCCTGCATCTCTCGCGGAGGCCCCTCTCGGCCCGACTCCCTCCTTCGCTCCTGACCGAGCGCCGACCCGGACAAGAGTCCCAACAGCATCAACCCGGACGAACCCATCGCGGCACGCCTGGAAATCCCGCCGTCGATTCGCTTCCGCCCACCGCCAAATCTTTCCTGATCCTGGTCTTTCATTGGCTCAGTTCCTGTTCTCTCGCCGACTTCGCAAACTCCCGCTCGCGTTCCACGACTTCTTCCAGCCTGTGGCCGAGGTGGAAATACTCCATCGCCCTGAATATCTGCTTCGGCCGATTGCTCTCCTGGTAGACCGGCCCCTTGATCACTGCTGTAAACCCGTGCCCACCTCGGTATTGGCAGGAAACGCCAGGGTACGAAGGCCTACGGAGAAACGCTGCCTCCGCCAGAAGCTGCTCTGCAGTACGGGAGATCTCCCACACCACCTTCTGTTTCAGCTCCAGACTTACACCACCATATCTGACTTTGAGTGACACTTCATCGAGTAATGGCTCCAGTTGCGCGAGACGGAGTCTTAACTTGCTCGCAAGTCTGATCTGCTCATTAAGCGTCCAGGGGAACCTAAAGGTGGGCCAAAGAGGCTCGTCGGCATACGTGCCAAAGATCCGCTCATGCTGGCCGAACACGCCCTCCACATCCTCTGATGTGATCAGCGGGTTGAGTCCTCGCTCGCTCAGCATTGTATTGACGTGAGATTGGAGTTCAGCAGAGCATCTGCGGAATTGCGAGAACAACACATCGTGATCCTGCGCCGTTGAGATATCACAAAAGGACAGGGACAGGAACGTGGCTAACACCGTATGTATCGGCTCCGTGGTCTTGTCAACTGCAAAGTACAGATGTGAGAATCGCTCGATAGATCCGATCAGCGCCATCGGGTCGCCACAGAAGGGCCCTTTTCCGACGATCAGACGAATCGAGGTGATGACATCGTCCACAACCTTCCGCTTCGTTTCCGATTGACTATCCGCATAGTGTTTCGCCAAGCCTTTCTCCAGGATCTGGCGGAGATCGTTCATGTCTATCTCACCCCTGGGAGGATCGGCGTCGAGGCGTGCCAGGTATTCTCTTATGCTGGCGCGTGCCTCGCGAGGATCTGGCGGCCTTTTCTCTCTCGCCAAACGGGTCGCCTCGAAGCGAACAGCAGCCGGCTCCAGTGCTTGTTCTTCCATGAGACCTCGTCTGCGAATCTCGTCAAGTAGCAGTTGCCCGCACATAAACCATTTGTTCGCATCGATTGTCGGCATAAGCTCGCCAAGATAGTCCCCGATGTTGTCTCCGGCATCTTCCACCATCTGGGCGACAAGTGGCCGAAACCACTCTTGGGGCTGTTGGGGATATCGTCTCTCGACCTGCCCACTGACTCTCGCCAATTCCAGGAGGGCCCGATACTTGCCCACCGATCCATCTTGGTAGAACTCCGCAACAGCGGCCTGTGCAGACCGGCGGATACGGTTCATGTCATCGGTCGCCAGGGCCGTCTTGAACCACAGTCGATGTATGCCCCGGCGCAATTGGGGCGGCAAGTCGCTGTCGTCCAGATACGAGTCGATCTTGCCATAGAGTTCGCGGCTTGCGACACTCTCATCTGCCGATTTGCCCAGTTCGGAGTATGCCCGGTCAAGAGACCAATAGACCCGGTAGGGCTCCGGTATGAGCGCCCACCGCCCCAATGTATTCGCGTCGAAGACGGCTGGCCAGTCCCTTTCTGAAATGCCCATCGCAGGCTTGACGATCACGGTGGCAACGGGCTGTCCGTCCAGAGCTCTTCTTGAGCGCCATACGAAAGCGCCGTCGCTTCGGTTCTCCTTGCTGTATTCTCTTCCGGAGGGCAGTGTATTGAGGGTCCGCACGTCTGAATCCACTACACCGTAGAGGTCGTTGCTGTCCGTCCCGCTGGGCAGGGCTTCGTACGCGTATTCTGTCAGAGTACGACCGCGACAAAAGAACTTACCGATCTCCAGTGAGACGTCTGTACCCTTATCCTCGATTCTTATGCGACTCACGGTGGCCAAGGCGGACCGAATGATCGATTCCACCGAATCCTGGTGCGGCAGCAAAGGATCTCTCCGACCGTTGGGGAGTAGAAACGTTCCACGTTCTCGGTCTGGGTAGATCCAGTAATGCACCGCCTCCGAGGCAAAGATGAAGTCGCTGTAGCGGACAAATGAGGCAGCCTCACGGAACGCATCGGGCTCGATCCAATACACGGCAATGCGGTAGCGGGAACCATCCGAAACCATCAGTCCATCGAGACGCCCCCGACCGACAGGGAACTGAAAATCGCAAGAGAACTGGAAGACGGATAGACTGGTCCCGGAGACATCTTCGGCACCCGCGGTGCCATACGCCGCTATCGAGAAGAAGAGAACAGCGACCCCGCCTGCAGCAGTGAGTAGAAGCAATCCTGTTGAAGGGACTCCTTGGCCTTTGTTGGTCGTGGATTTGCTGTACCGCCGATTCGCGAACATAGGCCGCCGTCCTCCAATTCAAGGGGCAGGAAGCAGCGGTGTCTGTCTTCTCGCCTTTCAATAAACGCAGTTCCTGCGGTGTCGGGAAAAGGGCCGAAAGAGACATGACGCTATTGCTCCCACATCCTCCCGTAGGCGCGAGCGCATACATGACTAAATGCCGTGCTACCCTCACCAGTTTCCACATATTCCACAACTCCGAGGGAGCAAGCTGAATGCTCGCTACGGATGACCGGATTGACATCGGAGAAGTAATCGTAGCCATCCACATAACGCGTATCTCCGTCCGAATCGGATACGGGGTCGCCTTCCCCGGTCTCGAGGTCTACTGCAAACTCGAGTTTATCAGGATATTCCCAGGGGAGATCTGACTGCGCGAGCCCGTAGGCGTAAGCGTCGCCACCAGTCCCACCGGCGGGCTCTACCAAGCCTTCCACGTAGACATAGATGCGGTAGGACCAATTCAATGTAGCCGATACTGTCGTGTACACGCTGTGTTCACCTTCGGCCCAGGCCCAACAGAAATTGTCGTCGCCGTCAGCGAAAGCCGTCACGCTGGACAGCTCCCACGTGCCAGCTGCACTAGCGCCTTCCCCGCATGTATCGCCGTCCCAGTAGCCGTCCTCCTCAATATCCCCCAATGCGGCAGTCGAGACAGTAAACATCGCAATCAAACATGCACCCAAAATTCTGAGTCTCATGGCGAAACTCCCTTCTCGCTTAGTCACCTGTTATAACAATCGGTTCACGCCTCTGGTGCCACGTGCTCTATCTCATAGGCATCACCTCCTTTGTGCTACGGCGTTTCCTCGGACGGATAGCCGAGCCGGCCCCAGGTGGCCCTCTGCAGCCTCTGCAGATCGTACAAGCCCTCCTCAGTCTTTGGTTCGTAGTCTCCTTCCGGCAGTCCTTCTGTCGGTGCATCATTCACGGTAGATATCACGCGAGGCATGCTCAGGGTCTCTCGCCCCCGCCACTTCCAGTACTCTGCATGGCCGTCCGCCATCGAGAGCGTCACGCCATCGCTATGGCGTATCGGAGGAGGGCTGCCAGCCTCCCACTTTGGATCCAGATAGTAGACAATGAAGTGGCTTCCAACTATAGACCATTTATCGATAAAGACTGCCCGTTCCGATGCCCCCGGACTGACGATATCGGTCAGTCGGGTCAATCGCAGGACCGTTTTCCCGATGCGTTTGCCCGTCGGTGTGAACTCCGACTCGTTGGTACCGGGGACGAACGTCCCCTCGATGTACGAGCCGTTAGCCGCAGGGAGGATGCAGTACGGGCACCCGTAGGAGCCCCAACTTCGAGGGCAGTGGTAGACATCGATGTCTCGCACGTAGGGCCATAGGGTGCCTTTGTCGGGGTTCTCAAGGATGGCAGAACGGCTCTCGGGCGTGAGAAAGGCACGTCCCAGCCAGCCTTCCAGACGTCGGGAAACAACCAAGGACCTCGCCTCATGGAATGGCTTGCCCATCACAAGCTTGCCATCGTGGTCGTCGGCGTAGGCGATCCAGGCCAGAGTGAGTTGCCTGAGGTTGCTCAGGCAGACCGCACGCTGGGCCCGTTCGCGCGCCGCGTGGGTTACGGGAATAAGGATCGCGAGCAGTACCGCGATGCAGGCGATCACGACCAGTAACTCGATCAGCGTAAAGGCGCTGCCATTGATGACTGATGATTCGTTATTGACAGTTGCCCGATGGGCCAATGGACCGTCGCGGTTCTTCACTCTCTGTATGCTTTTGGAACTCATATCAGTTTATTCCCTTTCGTCTTGGCCGGAGCAGTCCGCCGTCTCTAACAGGGCGGTCAGCAAAAAGCTGATGTATTCCGTTTGCAGAACGGCCACGGGCAGACGTCTCTCCTGCCTGCGCGCCTCGGCTCTCGACTGGAGCATCTGTCTCTGGGCGTCGATATGATCTCTCACCGCACTCCTATAGTAATCGGGCGGGGGAGCTGTTACGCCCCAGATGTATGGGCGCAACTGGCTCAGGCTCTGCTGAGTCAGCAGGTAATCAGGATGCGTCTGGAGCGACGCCGTACCAGGATCCTCGCGGGATGTTGCCTGGCCGCCTCCGAGTTGCCGCCAGAGATCGACACGGGCATAGCGCAGGTCGTGCCAGCGCTGCTTGATCTGGTCCACCTGGGTCTCGGAGAAGGGACGCAGGAAGATCGGCAGCAGCGGCGCCTCGATATTGCGATAGCACTCGGCGAGATGATCCGTCTTTGCCGCTTGGACGGCGTTCGGGTCGAGGAACGAGAATTGAGCCAATAGGGACCCTGCGGCGTGTTCCACGAGGTCCTCGTATTGATGCCGCAGCACCTGCGTCTCTTCCTCGCCTGGGAGTTCTGCACGCATCAGAGTTTCGACGTACCAGCGGATTTGGGCACGACGCACATCGAACAAGGACCTCTCCGGGCCTTTCCTGAGGCTCTCCCAGTAGGGCCGAAATCCCCGCCGTAATATCTCCAGGCGTGCGGCGTACTCTGGGGTATCCTGCTGCGATGCAACCGCACGGCGAATCGTATCTACATACTCCCGTTGCCACTCATCCGGCCAGGGGGCGGGTGTGCCCGCCATACAGTCCCGGACGCCCGTCAGGCCTTTTTCGATCAGAGCCTGACGCGAACGGAGTGAGGGGGCAGGTTCCGCAGAATCTGCGGGCCCGCCCCGAACCCGCGCCGGGCGCAGCGTGATCACGCCGACCACGACCAGAAGCTCAATGAGCGTAAAGCCCTTGGAATTGATGATTGATGAATGATGATGGATGATTGGCAGGCGCAACACACCCCGTTTGGGCGAAGCCCGTCGTACGCTCCCGCCATCTCCCTTCCGGCGACCCATGGGTGCCCCTCCCGTTGTCCAAAGGCACACTCTTACCGGTCAGGACTCTGCTCGTTCCTCAAAGGTGCGAATCACAAGTTAGTTTCGCAGGATCCACTCTGTTTCTCTCAGTCCATTTTGGACCTTGTCCCGGCTTTGTCAATAGGAAAATGCCAATCCATACCCAAATACCTACTAATACGGATGGGCGAGGCACCGGCCGCAAAGATCTGCGGTTTGAGAGCGCGACGCAGCGCCCCTCGCAAGAAGGCGGATTCAATCGGCCCTGCCGGGCCAGCGGCGATTCGATGGTGCATACGCTTTCACGCGCCGGACGAGGCGGATCGAGCTTGACAATCCCCGGCATTGTCTTATAATATAGTATCGTAAGGATTTGTTTCCGCAAGTCTTATGCCGCTCGGCGAAGCCGAGGGCTTCGCGGCACGAGTGGCGGAAGCACCCGTCGGTGGGCGGTCAATGTAGGAAAGTCAACCAGACGATAGGGATGTTCTTTTGTTTTGGGAGTGCAAAAGCGTATGAGCCAGCAGGCACCGCTTGATGCGCATCAGACGCTCGATCACGAGCCTCAGTTGAACAAGTTTTTCAAGGTCGCGGTCAAAACCCAGGCCAACGACCTGCATCTGAAGGTGGGGCAGCCGCCGAAACTGCGTCTGTATGGCGAGTTGAAGAACACCACCGGTGAGATCCTCACGCCCGAGCGCATGGAAGAGCTCATCTTCGAAATCATGAGCCCGGCGCAGAGAGAGTTCTTCATGCAGAATGGGACCCTGGATTTCGCCCACGAGGTGGGCCGGGAACACCGTTTCCGGGTCAATGTGTTTCGGCAGCGTGGGGTGATCAGCCTGGTGGCCCGGCGGGTCAGCGCCCATGTGCCCTCGTTTGAGAGCCTGCACCTGCCCCCCATCCTCGAACGGATCGCGGAATCGCGGCAGGGTCTCGTCCTTGTCGTGGGACCGACCGGCTGCGGCAAAACCACGACCATTGCGGCGATGCTCGACTACATCACGCAAACGCGCTCGTGCCACATCGTGACCGTCGAGGACCCCATCGAGTATCTGTACAATGACAACAAGGCGATTGTCTCGCAGCGCGAGATCGGGATCGATGTTCCCGACTTCGAGACGGCACTAACCTACCTGATGCGGCAGGACCCCGACGTGGTCTTCGTCGGCGAGATGCGTGATTCGCGAACCGTGACGGCCGGGATGCGGGCCGCCGAGACCGGCCACATGGTCATGGGAACGATGCACTCGTCCAACGCCTCCCAGGCTGTCCACCGGCTGCTCGACCTGTTCCCACAGAATGAACGCGAGCTGGTCCGCCAGGCCCTGGCCATCGCCATTCGCGCGATCGTCAGCCAGGCCCTGCTGCCGTCGATTCGTGACGAGATAGACCGAATGCCGGCCGTGGAAGTGCTGCTGGCCACTCCCGCCGTGCGAAAGCTGATCTCTGAAGGACGCGAGGGCGATCTGCCCAGCGTCATTCGGGCCTCCCAGCGGGAAGGCATGCAGGACCTGACGGGCAATCTCTGCAAACTCGTGCAGGAAGGCTGGGTCGATCCAAAGGATGCGTACAAGCATGCCCCGAATCAGGAAGAGCTGAAGATGGCCCTCAAGGGCATCCGGACGACCGCCGAAGGAATCCTATGAGCCCGGGAAAGAGCTCTCTGCGGGTCGGGCCCAGTAACGTAAGTCTTGGCTACAAAACTGTTTGCTAACGGAGCGCTGAATGACAGAGTCGCTGCTGATGGCCGTCGAATACGGCGGGTATATATCGATCGTCAAGCTGGTCATTTTTCTTATCTTGTACTTCCCGTGGTTCCTGCTCATCGGCTGGACATACAAGGATGCCAAGGCGGTGGGCACCAATATCCCTCTTTGGATCGGAATGATCCTCGGTGCCGGAGCTCTGGGCACCCTGCTGTGGTGGCTGATCCCGATCTTCTTCGTGGGGCTGCTCGCCTACGCGATCGGTATCGGGGCCGTGGCGCTGGCCTACGTAAGACACAGGAACAGCCGGGTCCTCGATTTTGACAAGGTCCTGACCGTCGAGCACGTCAAGAGTCTCGTCAGTCAATCGAAGAAGCTCGAGGCGATGGAGAACTTTATGTTCATCACGTCTAACAACAACGACGTGCCGCCGCCCGAGCCGCGGACCCCGATGTTCTTCGGGTACCGCACCGCGTACGACACACTGACCGATGCCATGTGGCGCCGGGCCAGCACGATCACGTTCGCACCGAAGGGCGAGACTTATGAGATCGCATATAACATCGACGGCGCATCGACGAAGCAACCGGCAATGCAGCGGGACCAGATGGAGTACCTGATTCACTTCGTGAAGGAACTTGCCGGACTCGACATCAAGGAGAAACGTAAGCCGCAGAAGGGGAAATTCCGCACCCGACAGAACAAGCAGAACACGGACTGGGAAGTGATGACGGCCGGCTCGACAGCAGGCGAGCAGGTCCGGCTCAAGCGGATCTCCAAGGAAAGCGCCCTGCGACTGGGCGACCTCGGGCTGACCCAGGAGCAGTTCGAACAGTTGAACAGCTTCCGGCAGACCGGGCAGGGCGTGTTCCTGGTCACCGGGCCGGCCCGCAGCGGCGTGACCACCACGCTGTACGCCCTCATGCGAAACCATGATGCGTTCATCAACAATGTCAACACCATCGAGAAGCAGCCTTCGTCCACGTTGCCGAATGTGACGCAGACCGTCTTCACCCTGACCGACACGGGGACGACCACGTATGCCAAAAAACTGCAAACGATCGCGAGGATGGGAGCAGACGTCATCGGCGTCGGAGAGTGCGAGGATATCGAGACGGCGCAGATCGCGAGCATTGCGGCCCGGGACGGCAAGATCATCTACGTCGCCATGGAGGCGACAAGCGTTCTGCAGGCCTTGGGCAAGTGGCTCAAGTACGTCAAAGACCGCAAGCTCGTGTCGCAGACGCTGCTGGGTATCGGCAATCAACGGTTGCTCCGCAAGCTGTGCGAAGAGTGCAAGCAGGGTTATGCACCGAACAAGGAGATCCTCAAGAAATTCAACCTGCCGGCGGAGAAAGCCAAGGTGCTGTTCCGACCGGGCAAGGAGGTCTTCGACAAACGGGGCAAGCCGTCCACGTGCGGGCACTGCCAGGGCACAGGCTTCATCGGCCGCACCGCTGTGTTCGAGATGATCATGCTCGACGACGAATTGAAGAAGGCCATCCGCACCGTCAAGCAGTTGCCGGAGTTCGGAATCCGGTTCCGCAAGGCCAAGATGCTCTACCTGCAGGAGCAGGCGCTGCGCAAAGCCATCGCCGGCACCACGGCCGTCAACGAAATGCTGCGCGTGCTCGCCGCCTCGAAAAAACGGGGCGCGCCCGCGTCGTAGGAGAACCGCAGGGACACAAACGGACCGCCTGTCGAGGCGGAAATCAGAAAGATTGGAGACAGTGGAATGGTCAGTTCATTAGTAATGCTCGCCATCATGGCAGGGTGCGCCGTCTACCTGTTCCTCAAGGGGACGCTGGCACAGGGCATCGCCATGATCTTCAACGCGATCGTCGCGGGGTTCATCGCGTTCGGCTTCTACGAAATGCTCTCGGAGTTCCTGATCAAGTACTCGCCCGGCATTGCCGTATGGGCGAACCTGATCTGCTTCTCGCTGCTGTTCATCCTGGCGTTCGCCATCCTGCAAACGGTCGCGATGCAGTTGAACAAGGAGAAGGTGGATTTCGGCAAGCTGCCGGAGCAAGTCGGAAGACCCATGATGGGCATCGTGCTGGGTTACATCATCACGGGGCACCTGCTCATTGCGGTGGCGATGGCCCCCCTGCCGAGCCAGTGGCCTTACCCCCGCTTCGACGAGCGCAATCCCAATCCGGCCAGCCCGAGCAAGGCTTTGCTGAGCCCCGACGGGTTCGTGGCCGGACTGTTCGGGACCGTCAGCAAGGGAAGCTTCACCCCCTTCGGCGAGGCCAGGAGCTTTGCCGTGCTGCATGCGGGGTATGTGGACCAGTTATATCTGAATCGCCAGAAGGTGACGCAGGACGTGTCGATCGTGACCAGCGCCCCGGCGGTCGCGGCACCCCGCAAGGATGGCGTCTGGTTCGCGCGCGACGGCCTGCGCGATTCCGAAGGCAAGGCGCTGCCGGCCCCGCCAGGGGAAAGCCTCATGCTCGTCCGCATCGCGATCCGACGAAGCGCGTTGAAGGATGCGGCGAAGTTCACGCTCTCGCAACTCCGGCTGATCTGTAGTCCGAAGACGGGAGAAGGTCCGCTGGCGGGAGCGGGCCGGGCCGTGTACCCCATCGGATACATCGGATCGGGCGGGCGACTGGAGCGTAAATCGCTCGCGGAGATCATCACCGTCGATTCCTCCAAGGTCGAAGGCGACGTGTCGATGGATGTTGCCTTCTTTGTCCCGACGAATCTGACGCCCGCGCTCGTGGCGTTCAAGCGGAACAACATCGTGCAAGTTTCCTCGCCCGCAAGTCCGGAAGACGCCCCGCAGCCCCTGCCCTTCGGCGCCTCCGCCCCCGCGTCTCAGGCCGCACCCAGCCCGGAACCGCGTTCCGAGCCCGCGTCTACGCCACCGACGTCGGATGAGCGCAGGGAAGGAAGCGGACTGAGTGACTTCAGCCGCAGCATTGTCGGCGATGGACTTGAGGAGAATTGAGGAACGATAGGTCCGATGGAACGGATCTGCAAAGGCGGGTGACACGACCGAACGATCGCATCGACAGGCGGAGTCCTTCGTCGACGACTGTCACCGGCTGGTCTCCACGGCCGGTGACACAACAACAACGCCACACGTCCACTAACTCGAGGCGCCTACCTCCTCCAAATCCAGTTCCATGAGGTGTTCCAGGTAAGCATGCAGGTCCTCCTCGGTGAATGTCTCGAGGAATTCGGCCTTGGCCGTCCTGTTAATCTCACGGATACACTCGATCAACTCTGTCTTATCCATACCTGCATGTCCCCAATGGCACCCCACGTTCGTGAAAAAACGACTTGGGCCATATCGGCAGCCCGCCGGTCTTTCCTTTAGCGTGTTGCCGTGGATCGCGAAACGCCCCATAACCGGACACACCATATGCAACAATTCGCCTCGGGCGGGCCACTACATATGGATCGGCTCGACGCCGGCACGGGACGAGACTTTCGACTGTCCAATAAAATCCGACACGCAAATTCCAGTGCACCCGGGCAAAAAATATTTGTCGATTTCGCGCAGAAACCGACGTTTCTCACGTGTCGAATGGATGTGACATCCGCCAAGAGGACGTGTAAGACTTTCGTCCGCGAGCCTCGTCCCACAGGCCGGCAGTGGACAATGACGGGAGATTCTGCTATAATAGTATTGTATCGAGTGGATTACCGTCCTCAAGTGGGAGGAGTCAAATGAGAAGACTTCGAAGGGCGCACGAAAGGCACGTCAAGGCAAGCCGGCGATTCAAGCGGCGGATCGTTGCCGCCGGCACCGCCGCAGCGATCTCGATCGCGGCCTCGGGCCTCGCCAAACCTGAGGTCCCCATCGCGGATAAGCACCAGATGATTGTGGCCACGGACGCTGATGGTGACCTTCTGGCCGACAGCGAGGAGTATGCCATCGGCTATCAACCCTTCACGGCAGACCAGAACCGCAACACTTTCCAGGACGGCGTCGAGTTGGCGGCCCGATGCTGGGATGCAATTGCGCAGTTGCCGCTGGAAGCGGACGTCACCGACCCCGGCCAACTCTACAAGCAGGAATTGCTGATGTTCGGCCTGGAGCAGTGCGAGGTTTGTGGCGAAACCGTGAACATGGGCAGCGTCCGGATCGTCAATCCGCGACTGGGCCTGAGCGTGGAGCTTCCGATCATCGGCATACACTACCTGGAGCACGGCTCGTTTGCCTTCGCAGGGGACCTGCACAGAGGCAGAGCGAACGTACCCCTGCTGCTGAGAACTCTGGAAGTCCGCTTCCCCTATGAACCGGACGAACACCAACTGCCGCTGGAGTACAGCACCGAGACAACGGGTCAGATTGCCCCCGACGCGAACGACCTCGATGGCGACATGCTGGCCGATGGCGAGGAGCTGGCCGCCGGCCTGAACCTCCACGACGCCGACCAGAACGAGAACCTCCTGCCGGACGGCATCGAGCTCGCACAGCGCTTCGCCGCGATCATCGACCGATTGCCCATATTCGATCCTGGCTCGCCGGACGGAAAGGGTGTCTACAGGATCAACTACATGTTGCGGGGCCTCGAATGGTGCGAGATCTGCGGCGAGTCCGTCAATATGGGATACTGGCAGATCGTCAATTCCACGCTGGGCCTGTCGGTGGACGTGCCGGTGATTGCCTGGCACTACATGCAGCACGGATCGTTCAGCTTCCATGGTGACGTGCACGGAGCCGGTCGGGCGGACGCGGCCGCACTGAAGGAGATTCTCGAGTTTCCCACACAATGTGGGGATCTCGGCATCCCCAGACCGCCGGCGGATCTGAACGGCGACTGCAAGGTCGATTTCAAGGACCTGGCGGAATTGGCGAACCGCTGGCTTGATTCAGCCGACCTCGCCGGGGAGCAGCCCACGCCCAAATGAACGAAGGCCGTCACTCGGTGTATCCATCTCCGCAGGTCCAGGCGTGTATCCGGGCCCTGAAGGCCTTTGACTTCGAGCTGGCCTACCTCGCCCTGCTCACCTGGGGGGGCCTCAAGCCCCTCAGCCGATGGGAAAAGCCCCTGACCGAGGATGCTCCCGAGCTGCTCGCTCGGATGGGCCTGCTCGCCCGCGGCGTCCAACGGACGGTCCGGACCGGCAAACAGGTCACCGAGACGGTCTTCAGCCTCCTGCCCGGCTACGTTCGTCTCTACGAGCAGAGCTTTGCGGGCCGACCGATAGACAAATCGGCGGAAACCGTCCGGCTGGAGGGATTCCTCTTCGGCTACCCGCCCTGCTGCGTCGAGCAGTACGCCAGGCAACCCTACGCCCCGAACGACCTGCCCGACGAGAGCCGCCGAATTCTTTTCCACTGGCCCTGTCCGGACTGCGGGATTACCCCCCTGCTACTGCCGGCCTATGGGAAGGTGCATCGGATCGTTGAAGACGCCTGAGCCTTCGGCATCCTCAAAGCCCCTGAACGGACGCTCCGGCTCCCGGGGCGGACCGTCAATCGAGCCGAAAAGGCCCGCGACGTCGGCTATCCGGAAAAAACCTCTTGAGTGCGGGCAGGCAAACCGTGTATCATCATGGGCTTTTGGGAGTCAGCAAACGGTAAAATCGACGAAACGTTCTTGGAGGTTCAACAGTGACCGCAACGGGCGACATTCGAAACGTGGTTCTTTTGGGACATGGCGGCAGCGGCAAGACCTCGCTCGCCGAGACGATACTGCGCACGACCGGCGCCATCAACCGGCTGGGAAGCGTTGACGAGAAAACGACCGTCAGCGACTACTACGATGAGGAGAAGGAGCATCAGCATTCCATCCTCTCGGCCGTCGTTCACACGGAACACAACGGCAAGCTGATCAATGTGATCGACACGCCGGGGGCCCCGGACTTCATCGGCCCGGCAATTGCGGCACTGCCGGCGGCCGAGACCGCGGTTCTCGTCATCAGCGCCGCCGCGGGCATCGAAACCAACACGCGCAAGCTCTTTAACCTTGCCGGTGAGAGGAACATGCCCCGGGTGATCGTCATCAACAAGATGGATTCCGAGAACGTCGAGTTCCAGGAGCTGATCGCCAGCATCCAGGAAACGTTCGGACCGCAGTGCCGCTGTGCTAATCTTCCCGGCGCGGACCGGAAATCCGTCATCGACTGCATCGAGAACGGCAGCGGCGATTCGCCCGTGATGGATGTGGCGCAGGCGCATACGGAGTTGATGGAGAGCGCGATTGAGGCCGACGACGCCTTGATGGAACGATACCTGGGGGGCGAGGAGATTGGGCCGGACCAGATTGCCTCCGTGTTCGTGAAAGCCCTCAAGTCCGGGACACTCATTCCGATCCTTTTCACCGATGCCCGGAACGAAGTGGGCATCGCCGAGCTTGTGAACCTGATTGCGAAGCACACCCCGTCGCCCGCCGAGGCCGATCCGGCGAAACTCGTGGAAGGAGACAACGCGACCGAACTGAAAGCCGATCCCGGCGCGCCGCTGGCGGGACTGGTCTTCCGCGTGGCGTTTGACCCGCGATCGAACATGAAGTACTCGAGCATCCGCCTGTTCAGCGGTACGCTCAAATCCGATACGAACCTGATGCGCAACGACGAGAAGAAAGGCCTGCGGCCTGGGCACGTCCTCAAATCCCAGGGCGGCGAGACCAAGGAAATCGATGCCGGCGTCGCGGGCGACATCGTCATGCTGGCCAAGCTGGAGGAACTCAGGATCGGTGACCTCCTGCACGACGGCCGGGTCTCCGGTGCGTTCCAGATGCCGGCACTGCCGCAGCCGATGTTCGCACTGGCCCTGGAACCGGCCTCACGCGGTGACGAGCAGAAGATCAGCGGTGCGCTCGAAAAGCTCCGCGAGGAAGACCCATGCTTCAAAATCAGCCGGGATGCGCAGACCAAGGAACTCGTGGCCCAGGGCTTGGGCGACCTGCACTTGCGGATCATGATCGAGAAGATGGAACACCGCTTCAAGCTGTCGGTCAATACGAAAGAGCCGAAGATTCCGTATCGCGAGACGATCACGGCCAAGGCCGAAGGGCACTATCGCCACAAGAAACAGACCGGCGGCGCGGGGCAATTCGGCGAGGTCTACCTGCGGGTCGAGCCGGCCGAGCGCAACAGCGAGCCGCCGCTGCAATTCAGTTGGGATATTTACGGCGGCTCCATTCCCGGGCAGTTCGAGCCGGCGATCTTCAAGGGCGTCAACGATGTGATGACCAGCGGCGTCGTAGCGGGGTTCCCGATGCAGGATGTCAAGGTGTCCATCTACGACGGCAAGCATCACCCGGTGGACTCCAAAGAGGTGGCCTTCCGTGCCGCGGGCAAGGGCGCCTTCATTGATGGTATCAACAAGGCCAAGCCCGCCCTGCTCGAACCCATTGTGGATATGGAGGTGACCGTGCCGGCCGAAAACGTCGGCGACATCACCGGCGACCTGTCCTCCAAGCGGGGCCGCGTCGTCGGCCAGGACATGCTCCCGGGCAACTTCATCACCGTCAAGGCCCAGGTCCCGTTGTCGGAGGTCTCGCAGTACACCAGCCAGCTCAAGAGCGTCACCGGCGGTCGGGGCAGCTTCTCCATGAGCTTCAGCCACTACGAGCCCGTGCCCCCCAACGTCCAGCAGCAGATCGTGGCCGCCTACGGTAAGAAGAAAGAGGAAGAACAGGACTGATCTTCCGCGCACCCAAGTTGACGACCGGGCCCCGTATCCACGTGATCCGGGGCCCATTTTCATTCCGCCCGTCCGCCACAGCACGGCACTTCTGAAAAAGATGCGCTTTACGGCGGTCGATCCGGGCGCTATAATCCCGGCGTTGGGTCGAGGCGGCTCGTTTGGCATCAGGAGCGAACCGCCGGACGCGAAACACCGAGGACCCGTGTGACGATCATCAACACAGGAGTGTCTATGGCCAGGGTCAGCGGGGCCGCAAGGGCCGCTGCGCCTTCTCGATGTGCGTGCACAGGCCCGGCCGCGCCACGGAAAGGGTATGAACATGCAGACTGTCAAAACCGCCCACGAAACCGAAATGGAAACCTCGTCGAAACTGCATCCGCTCTCAAACCGGATCGTCAAGTGGTACCAGGGCCTGCCCATCGAGGCTAAGTTAGCCGTAACGCTCTATCAGGAGCTGGCTCGGGCCGAGCGGCAGATGCCGGACCGATACCTGGCCGACGATATCCGCAACAAGCTCATCAACGAGATGAAGAACCAGACCGTCTCGGAGGACAAGGCGGAACTGTCGCTCATGCACGGCCTGTTCATGATGATGCAGGGCTGGGAAACATAAGCCTCATCAATGTGCGGGGTCGGCCCTACCGGCCCCGCTTCGCCACATTGGACGATTCTGCCGCCAGGTCCATCCGACGGCCGGACCTGCCGCTTTGCCGGATGCCAGAGGGCTGATGGACCTGCCCATGAGGCTCGCATAGCCCATTGCCAGGCCAGCCTGCTATCCCGCGCTCACCCACATCAAGGGTACTCCTCAAGGGCGGAGTTCTTGAACGAGCCGAATTTTTTTATTTTTCTCTTGCAATATACTACGTACCGTAGTACTAATGCACATCGTAGAAACAATTGACACGGAGTCTATCGGAGGCAGATCGGATGAACAAGGGGTCGTTGGGCAACCTCGGTGAGCTTCAGAGAAAGGTCCTGGAGGTCGTTTGGCAGCGCGGTGAGGCCAGCGTACATGATGTCCGCAATCGCCTTGGACGCCGCAAGAAGCTCGCCTACACGACCGTGCTGACCGTGATGCAGAAGCTGGAAAGGGCCGGGTGGCTCTCACACCGTAACGAGGGCAAGAGCTACATCTATCGGCCGACCGTCAGCCGCGAGCAGGCGGGAGCGGGGTCCGTCCGGCGGTTTCTCGCACACGTCTTCGAGGGCGATGCCGTCGCCATGTTTCAGCACCTGATCCGCGAGAGCGACCTGAGCGACGAGGACCTCGGCGAGCTTCGCAGGATGATCGAGGAAAAGCGAAAGGAGAAGAAACCATGATCGGCGAGATCTTCTCAGAGCACCCTTGGCTCTGGCCGCTTCTCTGGCAAAGCACGCTCTGCCTGGCGGCGGGGCTCGCGGCAAGCGTACTCTTGCGGCGCCGGCCGGCCCACGCACACCAGCTTCTTCTCACCGGCCTGCTTGCCGCCATCATGATGCCGGGCGCGTATCTGCTCGTTCGCCACATGGAGTTGGGCCTCCTTGTCTCGGCGCCACCGCCAGCGCCTATACAGGCCGTGGAGACGCTTGTCCCCAACGAAGTGGACATCGAGGCACCGGCCGTGATGGATACGTATGACGCTTCGCTCGTCCCTGCCGTCTCGGAATTGTCTGTCTCCCCCGCCATATCAACGTCGCCGGCCGTGCCCGCGATTCCGTGGCACACCCTCGTCCTGCTGGGCTGGATAGCTGCAAGCACGATCCCTCTGGCTCGTCTCGGCCTACGGTTTGCCCTGGGCGTTCGATTGATGCGCACCGCCACACCGACGGACAGCGAGCGTCTCCGTCACGCCCTCGAAACGGCAAAGGCAAGGCTTGCGATTTCCGGCGTCGTCCGAATTCGCGCCAGTGCGAGAGTTCGCAGCCCGATCATCTGGTGCTGGACGCGGGCGCCCGTCCTGCTGGTGCAGGCGGATGCGGCCGACAGTGATGCCGATACGGACTGGGTGGGCGTCTTCTGTCACGAGTTGGCCCACTGGAAACGGCTCGATCACGTCAGTGGCCTGGTGACGGAGTTGCTGGCCTGTGGGCTGCCCTGGCATCCGCTCGTATGGTGGGCGAGGCGACGGCTTCTAAGGCTCAGCGAGCAAGCGTGCGATGACTGGGTCCTGGCCGGCGGACAACCCGGGGTCGACTATGCGGAGTCCCTGCTCGGCCTCTCGGCCGAGAGACGAATGGCATTTGTGCCAACGATCGTTGGAAAGGAAAAAGCCATGAAAGCACGAATTCGCAGAATCATCACAGATCGATGCGGCGATCCGAGAGTCGGGAGGCGATGGGCACTTGCGGTAAGCCTCCTGGCGGTGCTGGCCACGATGGGCGTGGCGTTCGCCCAGCGCCGGCCTGCTCCACCGGAGAGCCGCCAACCCGAGGACCGTCGTGAGGTCCGTGAGCCGCGAGAACGGCGGGAAGTTCAAGAACGAATCATGGCCCGGCAGCGCGAGGCCCTGCAACGCATGCTCGAAGAACTTACCGGCCGCATCCGCGAGAAGGAGACGCTGCTGCGCGAGCGCGGCGACGAACTCGGCGAGGAAGGGCCCGTGATCGAACTCGAAGCGGACTTGCTCCGCGAACAGGCCGAACAAATCGAACGACGGCTCCGCAACCTGGAGCGCGAACGAGAAGAACGGCGAACTGAACGGCCGAGAGCCGAATCGCGCAGACCGGCCCGGCCGCCGGAAGAATTCGAAGCCCGATTTGAGGAGATGAGAAGACACCTCGAGGAGCTGGGCGAAGAAGCGGGCCGAATAGAACGCCGGATGGGGCAACTCCGAGACGGACAAGACGAAGAGGCCCGTGAGTTGCAAGGGCAGTTGCGCACGGTCCATGAACGGATGCGTGGCGTCCAGAGGGAGATGGCCGATCTACAGCGGGCACGGGCGGAGATGCAGCGAGCCCGAGCCATGGAAGCGGCCCAACGCGCGAGAGCCGAGAGCGACAGGGTCAGGGAGGTGTCCGAGCGGATACAGGACCTCTCGCAACAACGACGCGATCTTCAGGTTCACCTGCGGGAGGTGCAACGCGAACTGGGGGAGCATCCCGACGAAGACAGCGACGAAGCCAGAGCCTTGCGGCGGGAGCTCGATGGGATCCAGGAGGAAATTGCCGGTGCGGAACGAGAGCTGAGCCAGGTCCAGCGCGAGGGAGCGGCGATGGATCGGGACCGACAAGACGCACGGCGCCGGCGACAAGACCAGGCCGCCATGCAAAGCGATGAACGCATGGCTCGCCGGCAGGAACTCCTCGAACAGATCCGGCGGACCGAGCGCCAAATCCAGGAGCTCCAAGAGCAGGGTCAAGGCCGCGCCGATGAGACCCATGAGCGTCGGATGGTGCTGGATCGACTGATGGCTGAGATGCAGTCCATTGAGGAACGTGCGCGTTCCCGACCGGAAGGCCTCGCAAGGCCGCGCGCCGAGCGGCGAGCCAGCGACGAAGCCAGGGGCAGAATCGTCACCAAAATCTTCAAGCTCGAGCATGCCCACCCCGCGCAGATGGCGGCGATCCTCCACGTCTTGGTTGCCCCGGGCGGCAAAGTGATCCCCGACGAACGGACCGGATCGCTCCTCGTCTCCCACACGCCGGAAGGCCAGGAACGACTCGAACGGATCATCATGGAACTCGACGTTCCCGGGCCGGACGGCGGGCGGGCCAGAGCCGAGGCCGACCGTGCCCTTGAGAACGAGGTCGAGGAGCTTCGCGGCCAGGTACGCGGTCTCCACGACCAGATGCAGCAGATGCGAGAGATGCTCCAGCAGCTTGTCGAACGCGGCCAAAATGAGGAACCCGCCAACGGACGCTGACGAACCGGAGCTCGTCGAGATCACAGAACCATCGGATCGAACGGCCTTCGCCACCGAGGATTGGCGAAGGCCGTTTCTCTGCGCACTGCGGCCGGATTGCCGCAGCCTCGCCGCCGGCAGGAAATTCTCTTACAGGGCTGGCCAAGCCGAGTTGACGCAGGTATTATGGTATCGCACCGGCTCAATGGAGGGGCCGGAGGTAGGGTATGTGGAATCGCTGTCGGGCCGATGGCTTGATGGGCCCGGGCGCTTCCGCCAACAAACAACGGAAAGGAGAAGGTCATGAGAAAAGGAGTTCACACCGCAACGCATGGAAGCACCAACCTGCAGTTCCTCCTCCGATATCTTTTCCTGGCGGGCGTTCTGCTGATCTGGACGGCCGCGGGAACGGCCTTGGCCCAGGAGTCGGCGGACACGCCGGAACAGGAGCCGCCCGCCGAACCGGAGGCGGTTGCCCCCGCGGGTGAAGAAGCGGCCCAAGTCGACGAGCAGACACAGTGGGAGCAGCAGTGGCACGAGCGAGCCGAAGACCTGACCCGGCGACGGGACGAACTCGCTGAGACCGCGCGCAACCTGGAGGCCGAGTTCCAAACGCTCGAGCGCGAACAGGACGAACGACGCGGCCAGTTGCGCGACCAGCTCCGTACGATTCAGGCACAGATGCGCGAGGTCGACGGACAATGGCTCGACCTCCAACGCGAGCGACTGAGAATGAACTATCGCCGCGAGCTCGAGGCCCTCGAACAAGGGCATCGACAGCGCCAGCCAAGGGGACCTCGAACGCCGAGACCCCGCCCGGTGCCGGAACGCATGGACCGATGGCGCCGCGAGGTGAACGAGAACATCGACCTCATCCGACAAGAGCTTGCGGAAATCCAGAAGTTGCGCGAGAACGAGGACAACCGATGGAACGAGGTCCATGTGAATCTTCGCGACATGCGGGAGCATGCACAGGCCTTCCGGCGACACCTGGGAGCCACGGCCGAGGAGCTCGAAGAGGTCCGCGCCGAACAGCGCGAATTGGGCGAGCGGCAAGCCCGGTGCGCTGAGCAACGACAGGAAATGAGCGAGCGGCAAACGCAGTGCGCACAGCAACAGCAGGAGCTTTGCGCACAGATCCGAGCCATGGACGAACGGATGAGCGCGCTCAAGCAACACTGCGGCGCGACGTCGGAGAAACTTCGCCGTCAGGTGGAGCAACTCTGCACCGACCTGCAGCGCATGGGCCAGAGCGTTGGCCGCATGGAGCAGGAAAGGCTCGAAACCGAAAGCGGCCTGAAGAAGCAAGTCGAGCAGCTCGGCCAATGCACGCAGCAGTTGCGCGAGGAGCTCGCGCGAACGCAGGGCGCACTGCAAATGTTGCTGGCCGAGGCCAACCGAAGCACCGTAGGCAGTGCCGGACTTTCCTGGGCGTGGTGAAAGCCATCGCCCGTGATACGCATCGGGCCGTGAGCCGGCAGTGCCGGTTTACTCCTCCATCATGACGTCACGCAGTTCCTTGCGATGGAGGCGCAGCCATCGGGTCTTGCGCAGAATCATCTGGAGGAAATCGACGCCGCTGTGGTGGCTGAAGAAACCGGTGGCGGCGACAGGCAGGACCGCCTCGGCGATCATCGTTTCGATCATCAGATCGATCAGGCCGTAGCGCTTGCGCTTGCCGAGCCTGGTGACCTCCTGGTAGCCGTTGAGGAACTCGAACATGCGGTCGCGCTCGAAATGGGCGGGCCAGTCGGCCGGGTTGGGGTAGCCGCCTACAATCGAAAACTGGAGCATCCCGTTGGCTAAGTCCGTGACCGCCGGCGAGATCCGGATGGCATCGAAATCCACGACGGCCTGCACCTTGCGGTCCGAGAACAGCAGGTTGCCCGGGTGCCAGTCGCCATGGATGACCTGCCGTTTCCAGGCGTCGAAGCCGAGCTTCTCTATGCGCCCGCTCGATCGGTCGTAGCGCACGAGCAGGGCCTCGGCGACGGCCTGCATCCGCCGGGCCGGGTCGGTGCCCTTTTCGGACGTCAGCTTCGTCAGATTCTGCCGGATGGTGGGATCGCCGTGGAAGCAACCCTCCGTCGGCGCGCCGGCGGCGTCAAGGTCTTGCAGATCGCAATGAAAGACCGCAAGCTGCCGGCCCGCCTCGCGGGTGGCCTCCGGCGAGCCATCGTAGCGGGAGCCCTCGACGAAGTGGAAGAGCTCGTAGATATGCCTGTCCAGACCGAGGAGGGTGCTGCCCTCGGTGCTTGTTTCCAGCAGTTGCGGCACAGGAAAGGACTTATCCGTCAGGTGCCTCTGCACGACGTGGGCGAACTTGACGCGGGCCGGCTCGTCCGCCCCGTGGGGCCGGCGCTTGAGCAGAAAGGTCCCCCGGTCGGCCTTAATCACCACCTTGGCCGCCCGCCGGTCCCCCGCCTCCAGCGGCCGAACCTGGTGGACGATCCCGACATCGTAGTGGCTCAGGACCCGAACCAGCTCCTCAGACGAAAAATGCGCACCACCCCTGACCATATCCCCATTATATCGGCCGATCCAAGGGTCAGCTTCGCCCGCCCCGCCACTTTCGGTCCTCCGCGCCCGGAAACGGGTCGATCCGAAGGTTGTGAGTTCAAGTCTCATCGCGGCCGAGCACGAGCCCGCCATGAGGAGAGCATTCAGTCCGGACGCCTTCTCAATCGAGTATCGGCACGGCAGAGGCATCGAACCAGGTGGATGAACCCATCTGGCCTCCCGGAAATGCCCTGCCAGTTGCCAAAATTTCTTTGAATGCACCCTTGACGGCGATGGTCGGCGGTCTACAATGCCAAGGCAGACTACGAGATTCTGATTGGGGAAACACTTGGTTGACAGACATCATCGACGGTGAAACCTCCTTTGCGACGACCAGCCCCGTGACCACCAGTTGCACCGTGAGGATATAGAAGCGGGCGCCTGGCGGCTCAGGCAATTCAGGTGTTGCTCACGATCATGTACGGACTATCTGTGGCCGTCTCGCTGACCTGCAGACGCAGGAGGTCATGGCGGACGAAAGCGGTTGAACCGCAGAGAAGGAGAGAGTCGCATGATGCCCGCAACCAGAACGCTCACGATCATTGCGCAAGACCCTTCCATCAAGAACGCCGCTAACAAGATCCTCAGGGCACAGGTGCGGATCCCCTACGAGAACCTGCAGCCGGGACCGCGGGGATATCGCGTGCACGTTGTGGACTACGATTCGTCCCAACGCGTGCTCTATCGTCCACCTGCGGTCAAGGACGGCTACGACCCCTTCATCCGTGCACCAGACAGCACGCTCTGCCGCGATCCCGTCTTCCACGCACAGAATGTTTACGCGATCGTTATGCGTCTCTTGGCACGCTTCGAGGCCGCTCTGGGACGGCGCGTGTCGTGGGGTTTCGGCGGCCATCAGATCCACGTCGTTCCGCACGCCTTTGCCGGCGCCAACGCATACTACTCCGACGACGCTCACGGGCTGTTCTTCGGGTACTTCACCGGTCTCGAAGGCAATCCCGTCTACACCTGCCTATCTCATGATGTCGTTGCCCACGAAGCGACTCATGCTCTGCTGGACGGTCTGCGAAATACGTACACAGTGCCGTCGCACCCGGATCAGGCGGGATTTCACGAGGGCTTCTCCGATGTGGTCGCGCTGCTGTCGGTTTTCGGATTACCCGATGTCGTCCGCACCTTGCTACCCCAGACAGGACCGAATAGAAACCGCATCCGCGTGAGCGATCTCAGGGCCGGACGGCTCAAGGAGACCGCCCTGCTCGGTCTGGCCGAGCAGTTCGGCCAGGAAGTCAGTCGCTATCGCGCCGACTGTTTGCGCCGAGCGGTGAAGCGCCCGCCGCGTCCGGGCGCCTTAGAGGATCCGAACGTGGAGGAGTGTCACATTCGTGGAGAGATCCTCTCGGCGGCGGTTTTGAATTCGTTTATCGAGGTCTGGACGACCCGACTGAAAACCTGGCTGCCGCGCACAGAGAAGACGGTCGCACTCGACCGAGTTATCGAGGACGGGTCGGACGCGGCCGAGCAGTTGCTCACCATGTGTATTCGCGCGCTGGATTACTGCCCCGTCGTGGACATCACATTTGGCGATTTCCTCTCTGCCTTGCTCACAGCCGATATGGAACTGCTGCCGGATGATGGCAAGTACGGGTATCGAAAGGTCCTGCGCGATCAATTCAAGGCGTGGAGAATCCAGCCTGCTTCGGGTGCGGCTGAGGAAGTAAGGGCGCGCATCGTTTCTGAACCGGGCGTATGGCAAAAACCCCTGGCGAAAGAACCGCTCGATTACGACTGCGTCCACCGCCAGTCGCTCGAACAGAACCTGGACGAGGTCTTTCGCTTCCTCTGGGAGAATCGCAAGCAACTGGGTGTCTATGAGGATGCCTATACCTGGGTCATCTCGGTACGGCCCTGCGTGCGAATCGGCCCGGATGGATTCGTGCTCCGAGAGACGGTCAGCGAATACCGCCAGAGTCTCGATCTGGAAGCCGGTCGACTACCGGAGGTCTGCGACGGCATGAAGAAGCCGGAAGGGATGCCCGACAGTACGTCCGTGCGACTTCACGGCGGCGGCGTGCTCGTATTCGACGAGTTCGGCCACTTGAAGTACCACATCCGCAGCCGAATCGACAATCCCAAGCGCCAGTACGAACGCCTGAAGTATCTCTGGGAGAACGGCATTCACGATCGGCGGAAACGCTACGGATTCAGTGACGGCTCGCCCAAGGGGCAGCGATTTGCAGTGCTGCATGACCGACGAGACGGCAGAGCAGAGAAGGCGGGAGAATGGGATGGCTAAGAAAAAGACAAAGAAAGGTACGAGACGACGGAAAGGCCCGAAGAACGTCAGCGTCACGATGTACGACGTCGGATTCGGGGATTGTTTCCTCCTGACGTTCGACTACGGCAACAACGGAAACCGGCATGTCCTGATCGACTGTGGCTCGACCAGCGCACGAAAAGCCCAAATGTCGCGGGTTGTCGATCAGTTGGCCAAGGACTGCGGGGGACACGTCGATGCCGTCGTCGCGACCCACCGGCACAAGGACCACATCAGCGCCTTCGGCCTCAAGGGACTCGACGCTAAACTTGAAGCGCTGAATCCCGACGTGGTGATCCAGCCCTGGACGGAGGACCCCGCCGCCGCACCCGACGCGTTGGAGGCGTCGAGTGGCGTCACGAACGCCGCGGCCGCTCACGTGCTGAGCCTGGAGGCAGCCCAACAGTTCGCCCAGCACCTTGCCGACAACCCGTTGCGGATGCTCGCGGCGGCCAGTCCCAGCACACAACGACAACTGGCTCACATCGCGGCGCTGAGCATACCCAACAAGAAGGCGATCAAGTGTCTCACGCGTATGGGCAAGCACCACGCCTATGTCCACGCCGGTGGAGATTGCGGCCTGAAGGACCTCCTGCCGGGCGTCCGCGTCTCCGTGCTGGGCCCCCCGACCCTTAAGCAATCCGAAGGGATCCGCAGGCAAAAGAGGTGGGACGAGAACGAGTTCTGGAAGCTCTACGCCGACGTGGCGGGGGCCAGCAGCGCGAATGTCGCCTCGGCACGCGGCAACTCCGCCCTATTCCCCCGGGTCCCGACGGACAGCATCGCCAGAGCTCCATCTTACGTCAAGTGGGTGATCCGCGAGCTGGACAGCGCCCAAGTACACAACGTCAAACGCATTGTACGCGCGCTCGACGACGCGCTCAACAATACCAGTGTCATCCTGCTGTTCGAGATAGGAGACAAAGCACTTCTGTTCCCGGGCGACGCACAGTTGGAGAACTGGCAGTACGCGCTGAAAGACGCCGACCTGAGAGCGCATTTGCGAAAGACGAGATTGTACAAGGTCGGCCACCACGGCAGTACGAACGCGACGCCGCAATCGCTCTGGGCCCTGTTCAAGTACCGACGCACGCGACGAAAGCTTCTCACCAGCCTCCTCTCGACCCACAAGGGCCACCACCCTGGCGTGCCGAAGGAGTCATTGGTCGAGGCCCTGCGAGACAAGACCTCGCTTCATTCCACCGAGAGTTGGCGCAACAAACTCAGGGAAGTCTACACTGTCTGACCGTGTCCACACCGAAGACGGCGTTTGTCGCGTCCGGGGTGCCAGTGGAGAGAGGTCGTCTCGGGCAAACAGAAAGAAGGGTTCCCACCGTCGGTCTATGGGCGGTGCAGTCCTGAATCCCCCGCCGGCAGGCCGTGGGGCGAGCGTCGGGTGGCGGCTCGGGCTGTGGGGAGGTCACAGCAGGAGCATGAGGATGATGATCAGGACGGAGATGACCGAGAAGACGACGAGGGCCAGGATGGCCATGCGGTACCTCGTGATGACCTCCTCGACATCCTCGTGGCGTTCCTCCTCGACGGTGTCTCCGTTTTCGAGCTGTTCGAGAACCGAGACGTCGAAGCGCTGGTGGGCCCGCAGGGGCGGCTTGCCTTCCTGCAGGGCCTCAAGGTCGATCAACAGCTCATCGACGTTCTTGTACCGGTCCTCGCGGCGTTTGGCCATCATGATCTCGATGACCTCGGAGACGCCGGCCGAGAGGGCGGTGTTGATGTGATCGGGCGGCACGAGCTTCTCACGGAGGTGCTTCTTCATGATCTCGGCGGAGTCCTCGCCGGTGAAGGGCACGCGACCGGTAACCATGTGGTAAAAGGTGGCGCCGAGGCCGTAGATGTCGGCCCGGCCGTCGATATCGATCTTTCCGCGGATCTGCTCGGGAGCGATGTAGTACGGCGTGCCGTAGGCCTTGCCCTCCTCGCTCTGGGCGGCCTCGATATCGGTCGTCTCGCGGGCCAGACCCATATCGGCCAGCTTGACCACCCCCTGCTTGTTGATCATGATGTTCTTGGGCTTGACGTCGCGGTGGACCAGCCCGTGCGCGTGGGCGTGCTGCAGGGCATGACAGACCTGGATGATGACCTCGACCGCATCCTGCTCGGCGAAGAGGTTGCCGCCGACGAGATCGTCGGCGATCGTCTTGCCCTCGACGTATTCCATGACGAAGTAGTGATAGCCGCCCGCCTCGCCGACGTCGATGGCCTGCACGATGTTGGAATGGTTGAGCTTGCCGGCGGCCTGGCCTTCCTTGTAGAAGCGCTGCACGTACTCCGGATTCTCGGTGAAGCGTCGGGGCAGGACCTTGATGGCCACGGTGCGGTTGAGGCTGAGCTGCTTGGCCTTGTAGACGACGGCCATGGCCCCGGCGCCGAGCTTGCCCAGGACCTTGTAGCCCGGGATCTGATGGGCCGCGGCCTTGTTCTCCTTGATGCTTGTCTTGAGTCGTTCGGCCTGGTTGGCGGTCACGTAGCCGAGCTCAATCATGAGGTCCTGCAACATGAGGGGGTCGTGCTTGTGGCGTTCCTTGAGTTCCTGGATCGCACGGCGCAGCTCGTCATCCGTGCAGAGCCCCTGATCTAGCGCCATCCTCCCGAACAACGAGTCATAACTTGTTTCGGCCGTCATTATTATCCCCCGGGTGCCCCGGGGGCGCATCCTTTCACCAGGAAGCCCGGTTATCGGCTCCGACAGCTACACCCGATAAAACCAACGTCGTCGGGTAGCCATTATCGAAAGGCCGGGACCAATGTCAAACGATTTTTCACGCACTCCAGCACGCAAAACCCGTAATCAGGAGACGATTCGGCGAATTTCGGGCAGGAGTTTAACGCTTTCTATACGACAGCGGCAGCCGCTTGGTTCTCGTACGTCCGATGATCCTGACGATTCGGCATCCGCCACGGGGCACGCGTCGGACCGAACCGACCCAAGGGCAAATGAACCACGATGCCATCCGCCCGTATGGTATCCGCAACTGTTTCCGGGTGATCTGTCGCCTGTGGCCCCCGTTGGATCACCAATCCCGCTCCTTCCGGCTTGCCAGTTGTCTCGACAGGGGGCACTTTGGGGTTGACCTGCACGGCAGGACCGGTAAACTGACAGGCTTCTGGAAATCCAAGTGAGTCAATAGGAACTGATAGGAGACTGTAAGTGGGCTATAACTGCATCGTCCTGGCCAAGCAGGTGCCGGATACGCAACGGATTACCGGCCAGGTCATGAACGACGACGGCACTGTGAACCGGGCGGCGCTGCCGGCCATTTTCAATCCCGAGGACCTCAACGCGCTGGAGATGGCGCTGCAGATCAAGGACCGCTTCGGCGGCCACGTAACCGTAATTACGATGGGGCTGCCCGCCGCGGCCAGAATTCTGCAGGAGGCCCTCTATCGCGGGGCGGATGACGCGGTTCTCGTAACGGACCGGCGTTGTGCCGCGAGCGATACCCTGGCGACGAGCTATATCCTGAGCTGCGCCGTGCGGAAGCTGGACTACGATATCGTCCTGTGCGGGCGCCAGGCCATCGACGGCGATACCGCCCAGGTTGGCCCCCAGTTAGCCGAGAAGCTCGGAATTACCCAAGTTACCTATGTAGAAGCAATGGAGTCGCTGGAAGACCGTGTGATTGAGGCCCGGCGCAACATTGGCAACGGCTGGCAACGC
>CBFDBY010000002.1:0-111521 GCA_965603165.1 uncultured Phycisphaerae bacterium | reverse complement strand
CGCATGGCCGTGAGCGAGAACGATCACGCCAGAATGAAAGAGTGCCTGGACGAGCTCGTCGCGCTTGGTGACGCGGCCGTCGACCCGCTCAACGATCTTGTACGAGCTGAAGACGTGGCCAGTCTCTGGGCTGCGGAGGCATTGGCCAGAATCGGCACGCCGATGGCGACCACGGCCCTGCTCGATACGCTCTCCCAAACGAAGGAAGGGCTGTACAAGGAAGAACTCGGCAAGCGGGTGGCCAGCATCAGCAATCACGACAGTTGGCCCATCCTTCTCGACAACGCACTACAAACCGGCGACGCCACGGTTCTGCGGGCCGCCGGCGCTTCACTGTCCAGGATGGCGGATACGCCCGTGGTGGATGGCATTGTCGACCGCTACGGGACCGTGACCACCGAGGCGGAGATGGAACGGCTGGCCCAGTTGCTGAGCAACATTGAGTCGCCGAGTGCCACCGAAGCCCTGCTGTCATTAGCCGGCCCCGTCTCGTCCGCACCGCAGGACAGCCTGCAACAGGCCGCCATTGAAGCCCTTGCAAAGGTCGGCGATCCGCAAGCCGTCAGCCACCTGCTGCAAAGGCTCGAAGCGACGACGCCGGGCGAGGGTACAGAGGTCTTCAACGCCATCACACGAATCAGCCACCCGGATGCCCAGACGTCGCTGCTCTATGCGGCCGCGGGCAACAAGGAGGTCTCCGCCGGGTACGGCAGGACCGCCGCCATCTACGCGCTGAAGAACTTCCCGGACACGAAGACCTGCGCGCTTCTGGAGCAGATCATTGCGACGACGGATAACGAACAGGTGCTGGCGGCGGCCACGAGAACGCTCGACGATATCCGGCTGGCCCCGCACGCCGTGACCGCCAAGGCCGACTCCACGGCAAAAGAGGAACACATCCTCCCCGCGCCCCCGGCGAAAAAGTAGTTCTTGATTCGGCCTTCATCGCCGGATCCATGGCACCGATATCCACCATCTCGAGGAAATGATCGCTGTTTGCCCCGTCCTCGGCCGCGATTTTCTGCTTGATGCCAGGGCATGCGTGTGTTCTAATGGCGGAGGATTGAAGCAAGGGAAACCTTTGCTGCTCGCGGAAAAGACCTCTGTATGAGAGTGAATCAGGAGGTGAAAGATGAGCGAGAGAACTTCGTCCGCCGCGATGAGGAACGTGCAAGTCGTGCTGCTCGTGGCAATCCTTCTGCCCGCCCTGGCTTTTGCCGGGCGTCCGAACGCCCCATTGGATCCCAAGGCTCCCTCCACGAGGCCAGTGGTACAACGCGCGCCGAGGCCGACATTGAATAATCTCAGGCGGCCGGCCCCGCGCAGTCCAGCCTCGTTCACACCCGAGATGCCTTTCGGAGAAGCGATCGATATTCTGCGGAACTGCACCACCCCGCCGCTGAACATCGTCGTGCTATGGAGGGAAATTGGTGAGAATGCGGGTGTCTACAGAGATACTCCGATCGGGCTCGACGGACTTCCCGGACTCCGCGTCGGACAGTATCTGGACAGCCTTCTGCTGTCGCTTTCGGCCGGCGCACCGGTCAAGCTCGGGTATGTCGTGCACCAGGGAGTCATCACGGTCGGGACAACGGACGCCTTGCCCGCCCCCAGGAAGATCACTCGGGTATACGACGTCAGCGACCTGGTGGCCGAGCCCGCCCGGTATTTCTTCCCACAAGTAGGCTATGGAGGCATGGGCTCCGGCGGCATGTACGGCAACCAGATGATGGGCCCCGGAGGTTATGGCGGCTTCGGCGCCGGCTATGGCTCAGGCACCTCGTATGCACCCAGCGGCTCTTATGGCTATGGCGGAGGTCGGGGCATGTCCAACTTTTTCGGCGGCCTGTACAGTCCGACGGGGGGAAGACCCATCTACGGCAGATGACCTGACAGATTGCCTTGCGGCTGACAGCAGGTCTTCCCTGCGGCAGCGGCCGCGATGCCATGCACGCCCCGCAACTCTTGTGACCGACCTTTCCCAAGTCTGCGGACGACGGTGTCGAGGCGAGGCGACTCACCGACAGCCGATTCCTGCGCTTGCATGATCCGCGGCACTCCGGTAGCATCCGACGATCACGGAATTCGAGGTCTCCGACGGTGGTACAGGATCGATCCATGACAGAAACGCAGGAACTGTGGGGCGAGGGCGGCCCCATCGCGCGGGCGATGCCGGGCTTCGAGCCCCGGCCTCAGCAGGCACAGATGGCCCGCGCAATCCAGCGGGCCTTTGCACACGAGCGGCACCTCGCCGTCGAGGCGGGCACCGGCGTCGGCAAGAGCTTTGCCTACCTCGTTCCGGTCATCCGGCACATCGGCGACAGCGGACAGAAAGCCGTCGTCAGCACGTTCACGATCACCCTGCAGGAACAGCTCGTCAACAAGGACATTCCCTTCCTGATGCGATGTCTTCCCCAGTCCTTTACCGCCGTCCTGGCGAAGGGCAGAGGCAATTATCTGTGCACCCGCCGGCTTGATTTCGCGTTCCGCAGGCAGCGGTCGCTCTTCGGACCCGCCTCACATGAACTCGACAAAATCCACCAGTGGGCCCAGACAACGACAGACGGCTCGCTCAGCGATCTACCTTTTCTGCCGAGCCGGACGACGTGGGACCTGATCAAGAGCGAGCACGGAAACTGCCCGGGGCGGAAGTGTCCCCACTATCGCCACTGCTTCTATCGCCGGGCCCGGCAACGCTGGGACGAGGCCGACCTTATCGTCGCCAATCACGCGCTGTTGTTCAGCGATCTGACTCTCAAGGAAACGGGACATGGATTTCTGCCGGGCTACAGCCTCGTCGTGATCGATGAGGCCCAGAACATCGAGCGTGTGGCCGAGGAGCATTTCGGCCTCGACGTCAGCAACCACAGAGCGAAGTTCCTCTTCGATGGCCTCTACAACCCGAGAACGCGCAGGGGTCTTCTCGCGCACGGCGATACGGAACTGGCCATTGAGTTGGTGAGCGAGGCGAGCGACGCGGCCAAAGCTTTCTTTCGGAAAGTCCGGGGATGGTACGAGGCCGGGAAGGGCAGAAACAACGGAAGGTGCTGTCCCGGCTTCGTGAATGACACGCTCTCTCCATCTCTCAAGGAACTGAGAAAAGCATTGGGGATGCTGAGCAAGGAGACGGAGGACCTCGATCAGAAATTCGAGATCGCCCGGTCGGCGGGTCATTGCGACGCGCTGATCGACGACCTGGACGACTTCCTGACCCACAAGCGACCGGACCGCATACACTGGGTCGAACTGGAGGGCAAAGCGGGTAGAACCATACGGCTACGGGCGGCCCCGCTGAACGTCGGGCCCGATGTGCGGCGATGCCTGTTCGACAAGTACAAGTCCGTGGTTCTCACGAGCGCAACGCTCAGCACGGGGGCCGACGGTGGATTCGACTTCTTCGCCGGCCGCACAGGCCTGACCGATTTCGACGCGCTGCACCTCGATTCACCCTTCGATTACAGCAGGCAAGTAACATTATATATCGAAAAGGCCCTGCCAAACCCGAACGCCCCCGAGTTTACTTCCGCCGCCGCCGAAGCGGTAAAGACCTACCTGTTGCGGACCGCAGGCCGGGCTTTCGTGCTGTTCACAAGTTATCAGATGCTCGATGACATGGCCGAACGGCTCAAGGACTGGCTCGCCGAGAACAACCTCGGCTTGCTCCGGCAGGGCGCAGACCTCGATCGCAGCGCGATGATCGCCCGCTTCAAAGGCAAAGACAACTGCGTGCTCTTCGGGACCGACAGCTTCTGGCAGGGTGTCGACGTCCGTGGCGAGGCGCTTTCGAACGTAATCATCGTCCGCCTGCCTTTCGCGGTCCCCGACCAGCCCCTGTTAGCCGGCCGGCTCGAGCAGATCCGCGAGCAAGGCGGCAATCCGTTCTTCGACTACCAGCTCCCCTCCGCCATCATCAAATTCAAGCAGGGCTTCGGCCGTCTCATCCGCAGCCAGACCGATGCCGGCATTGTCGTCGTCCTCGACAACCGGATCATCAACAAGCGCTACGGCCAGAAGTTTCTCGCGGCGATTCCAGAGTGCCGAGTCGAGATCGCAGATACACAGCACGCGGATCTCACGTGATCCGGATCGTTGCCACAACTGAGCCACGGCCGTATAATTCCGGCGTAACGATCCACAGGCAGTTGAAATCTTGAGCCCATCAACCGTGGGGATGGAGGATTCATGATGGAACCGCAGGACGCCGCCGCCAGTCACCGGGGTAGCGGATATCGCACATACGGACAGATGGCGGCCTGGGTGGTGCTTCTGCTCGTCGCCCCCGTCATCGTAGCGGCACCGCCCGCTGATGGCTTGATCGCGTCGCCCGAGCCGGACTGGCCGCAGTGGCGAGGACCGCGACGGGATGGTATTTCGGCTGAAGAGGGCCTGCTCCAAGAGTGGCCGGAAGGCGGGCCGGCGGTGCTCTGGAAGGCCGACGGCCTCGGCAAAGGATGGTCCTCGCCAATCATCATCGGCGAGCGGTTGTATATCACGGGCGATGTGGGTGACGACCTGGTGGTCTTCGCGTTCGACCACGACGGAAATATCCGATGGCAGACGAAGAACGGCCGTGCATGGAAAGGCCCATATCCGGGAGCCCGCGCCTGCTGCGCGTATTCCGATGGGCGACTGTACAACCTGAATGCCCATGGAAGGTTGGCCTGCCTCGATGCCGACTCAGGCACGGAGATCTGGGCGGTCGACATCCTCGAACGATTCAAGGCCAAGAACATCACCTGGGCAATCAGCGAGTGCCTGCTGGTCGATGCCGAGCGTGTGATCGTCACGCCGGGCGGAACGGAGGCCCTGATGGCGGCACTGGACAAACGCACGGGTGAAACCCTGTGGAGGACCGAACCGCTCGGGGATGATAAGACGTCTCATTCCTCGCCCATCCTGTTTCGCTACGCCGGCAGGCGGCTCATCGTGAACTGTTCCTCAGCGCATGGATTCGGCGTCGATGCCGACACGGGCAAGCTGCTCTGGACGGTCCCGCTGAGCAATCCGCACGGCGTGAATGCGGCCACTCCGATCTACGGCGCCGGCTGCGTATTCCATGTGACGCCCTACGCCGAGCACGGCAGACTGTATCGCCTCCGTGCGAACAACCAGGGTATCGAGGCGGAGCACGTGTGGACGGCGCCAATCGACACAGTCACCGGCGCCGGCGTGCTCGTCGACGGCACGCTGTATGCGGCAGGCTACCGCAAGTCCAAGTGGTGGTTTGGCCTCGACTGGCAAACCGGTGCGACGAAGTGTGAACTCAAAGAGTTAACCACCGGCGCGGCGATCTATGCGGACGGGCGGCTCTATGTTCTCGACGAGCAAGGCACAGCCGCCCTGTTGAAACCCGACGGCCTGACAATTGCCGGGACGTTTCGCCTGGTTTCTGACCGGGTCCGCGACGCCTGGGCGCACCCGGTCCTGCTCGACGGCCGGCTGTACCTTCGCTACCACGAAACCTTGTGGTGCTACGACGTCCAACGGCGATGATGACGCGGAATCTACTTCGATGTGGGAAGGAGAACTGATGAGACAAACAACATCCTTTTTGCGGAGCACGCTGATCGTTGTTCTAATGCTGACGGCCGCAACCGGAGCGGCCGAGACGAACCAGCAGCGGGACGCCCGCATGCAATGGTGGCGCGAGGCCCGTTTCGGAATGTTTGTGCACTGGGGCCTCTATTCCGGGCTGGCGGGCACGTGGGATGGCCGCCCCGTGGGCACGCGAGGCGGCATGGAATGGATCCAGCAGCGCGTCGGCGTGGACACGTGGGAATATGCCCATGAGGCGGTTCCGCGATTTCGTCCGAAAGAGGGCTTCGCCACGGAATGGGCGAAGCTCGCGAGGGAGGCGGGCTGCCGCTACGTGGTCTTCACCACGAAGCATCACGACGGCTTTTGCCTGTTTCAATCTCAATATACGACATACGACGCGCACGATCTGCTCGGCCGAGATCTCTGCCGCGAGATCGTTGACGTCGTCCGCAAGGAGGGGCTGAAGGTGGGCTTCTACCACTCGGTGATCGATTGGCACCATCCCCAGTACGACTACGTCAGGGCCGACCAACTGCCGCATCCGCTCAAGGGAAAACCGTCTCCGAACGGACCACGTAACCACGACATCTACGTCGAGTATCTTCACCACCAGGCGCGGGAGATCTTCTCGAACTACGGACCGCTCGACATCATCTGGTGGGATTACTCGAAGAAAGGCAACGACGGTCCCTTCTGGCGGTCCGACGAGCTGATGGCCATGGCGAGGAGCTTGCAGCCCGCGATCATTTCGAACAACCGTCTCTATCACATCCCGCACATCGAGAAGGACGACTCCGTCGATCGCCTGCGCACCTGGCGGCCCGAGCAAGGCGATTTCACGACGCCGGAGCAGACCATCCCCTCCACCGGAATCCCCGGCGTCGATTGGGAAGTCTGCATGACGATGAACACGACGTGGGGATACTCGGACCACGACCACGCGTGGAAGTCGCCGGAGACGCTCATCCACAATCTCGTGGACATCGTCTCCAAAGGCGGCAACTACCTGCTCAACATCGGCCCCAAAGGCGACGGCTCCATCCCGGCCGAGAGCGTGGAGTGCATGAGGGCCATCGGCGCGTGGATGGCGACAAACGGCGAAGCGATCCACGAGACGACCGCAAGTCCCTACGAGCGGCCCTCGTGGGGCAGATACACGACAAAGCCCGGGAAACTTTACGCTCACGTGTTTGCATGGCCGCCCGAGCGGACTCTGCAGGTGCCCGCCAACGATCTGCGCATCACGCGAGTGTATCTGTTGGCCGATCCTGACCGGACAGCCTTGAGAACAGAGGCCGGGCCGAACGGCGTGACCATCCACCTTCCGAGCGAAGCCCCCGATAACATCGTCTCGGTCATCGCAATCGAGTATCGGCGATAGGCCCGCCAGCCTCGCACAGGCACGACCTCTGCCCACAGTCGACTATGCGAATCATCGCGCGTGGCGGTCGTCGCACTCGATGCGGGAGCTTCTTGAACGCCGTCAGGCGCTGCATCCAGGTTGGCTTGGGGCGGAGTATTTTGTATGCCTTAAGAATAGAGGTCCTGTTTGCGCTGCTGGACGGCTGGTGACGCAGAAAGCCGATAACCTTGTTGGGGGCGGCGGATTCCATTTCCATCCCGTGCGAGCGCACGAGGCATAGGGTCCGTTCGCGTTCTTTCCGATATTCAGATGCAGGAGGTTGGGTATGGGCCCTGAATTTGCCGATCACATCGAGCCGGACCCGCGGCAAACGACGCCGGACAAGCCACGGCGAAAACGATTGGGGGAAGTGGAATCGCAGACAGAGGCTTCCCAGCCGGAGGCAAAACCGCGACGCAGGGTGCTGGGGGAGATTGAGCCGCAGGTCCATGCGCCGGAACCGACGATGACCGGACAGGCGCTGGTGGATATCGAGACACCGCAAGCAGACGAACCGGCGGCGCCCTCCAAGTCGGGTCGGCCGTGTCTTGTGAATACAGAGCCCATGCAGGAAGAACCGCAGCCGCAACCACAACCCAAACCGGGGCGGCCGCGCCTGATGAATGTGGAGACACTGCCCCCGGAAGACGAGCCGCCGTTCGTGATGCAACCGCCGAGTCTGATGGATCTCGAGACGCAGGTACCGGTACCGCAGCCGGGTCTGGTAGACCTGGATGCACAAATCGACATCGAACCGCCGAGCAGGAAACAGCAAGACCCGGATGATAAGATGACGGCCGCGGCGCGACCTGAGGCCAACAAGCAACAGGAACGACCCGCCTCTTCTGCACATCCACATCCGGCCGCGATGGAGGCGGAGCACCATCCACAGGAGCAGCAATCGAATCCGGCACGCCCGCGTCTGACGAACGCGTCCTGTCAGGCCGATCTGCCGGAAACGCAACACGCTGTCCCTCAGCCGCACTTGCGTGTGGCGACGGCGCATCGCGAGACATCCAGGACGGACGCAGCCGTGAAGCCGAGCCTGGAGCAGACCCTGTTCACGAATCTCCTTGCCCAACTGCGCACGAAGCAGGATTTCCCACGGGCAGTGATCGGCAGTCTGCTGGTCGCAGTCACGGGCGCTTTGCTTTGGGCCCTGTTCTCACTGGTGAGCGGCGCGGGTGTCAACTCCATGGCCATCGGCATGGGCTTCCTGGTCGGCAGCACCGTGCACATGTTTGGCCAGGGCGTCGATCGATCGTTCGGCCGTCTCGGTGCAGGCATGGCCGCGTTTGGCTGTCTGCTCGGCACCTGCCTGGCAACCTGGATGCTCGTTGCACGAGAGGCGGGTGTCTCTCTCGCCACCGTGCTGAGCCATCTCGGGTTTGCAGGCATGGCCAGCGCGACGATCGCCAGAGCCCATCCGCTGGACATCATACTCTACGGGATCGCCATCTATGAGGGCTATATCTTCTCATTCCGCCGGCTCACGGACACAACGGTCCGCTAAGCACATCGCTTAGCAGGACGGATGGAGGGCCTGAACACGCCTGCGCAGGCGCAAGCACGACCTCCACAACCATCGCTCATCATCCATAATTCACAATCTATCCCGCCGCGACGCCACCTGACCGTCGGGCATATCGCACACGGGAAATTGCCTTGACAGTGCAATTTTGCGCGACCATAATGCGTCTTTACCGATGACGCTCGAGGATGGGTTATACGTCGTCGGGAGACGCCCGTGGATGCGGGTGGCTGCGTTCGCTTTTCGAGCGTCGAGGCCACGATGGAAAGGTCCTAATGCAATACGCACCAGATACGTCGGGGACCCCGAACGTGAGATATCGCGGTTGGCGACCCTGGTTCTTGTCGGCATGTCTTGGAAAGGCGGTAGTATGAGCAGACTTCGCAACAGGGACGCCGAACGCGATACACCGTGTTTGGGCGCCCGCACACGCCGGGAGTTTCTCAAGGGTTCGATGGTTTTGGGGGCAGGGATCGTGACGGCCGGTCCGCTGAGCAAGATCCTCGTGAGGGCGGCCCAGCCCGGATCGAAGATGAAGTTCGGCCTCGTCACATACCTGTGGGGACAGGACTGGGACCTGCCGACGCTGATTACGAATTGCGAGAAAACGGGCGTGCTGGGCGTGGAGCTGCGGACCCAGCATGCACACGGCGTGGAGGCCAGCCTGAGCGCGGCGCAGCGACGCGAAGTGAAGAAGCGCTTCGCCGACAGTCCCGTGACGCTGGTCGGCCTGGGGACAAACTTCGCGTTTCACTATGCGGACGCAGACCGGCTGAAGAAGGAGATCGAGGGGGCCAGAGAATACATCAAGCTGTCACGCGATTGCGGCGGCTCGGGGATCAAGGTCAAACCGAACGACCTGCCGAAGGGCGTGCCCTATGCGAGGACTATCGAGCAGATCGGCGAATCATTGAACGAATTGGGGCAGTTCGCCGCGACGCACGGGCAGGAAATCCGGCTGGAGGTGCATGGCGGCTGCTCCCTGCTGCCCACGATGAAGGCCATCATGGACGTGGCGACGCACCGAAGCGTCGGCGTCTGCTGGAACTGCAACTCGCAGGACCTGGAGGGCGAGGGGCTGGAATACAACTTCAATCTGGTCAAGTCCCGATTCAGTGATACCGCCCACGTCCGCGAGCTCAACATCGGCGACTATCCCTATCAGGCATTGATCGACCTGTTCGTCGACATGGACTACGACGGCTGGATCCTGCTGGAGGCCAGGACCAAGCCCCAGGATCGCGTCGCGGCACTGGCCGAGCAGAGGCAGGTCTTCGAGCGGATGGTGGCTAAGGCGCAGGGCGGGTCCGGGACGAGCGGCGTCAAGCTCACCGAGCGCGACGACAAAGTGACCGTCGAGATCAACGGCAAGCTGTTCACCGAATACCGATTCAAGGAGCCGCAACGTCCGTTCTTCTATCCCGTGATCGGACCGACGGGCGTGCCCGTTATCCGCCACTGGCCGATGGGCGACGGACCGAACGAGGCGCACGACCATCCGCACCACAAGTCGTTGTGGTACACGCATGGCGACATCAACGGCGTAGACTTCTGGGCCGACGGCAAAGGCAAGATCGCCCACGACAAGTTCCTGGAGGTCAGTTCGGGCCCCAAGGTCGGCGTGATCAAATCGCGGAACAAGTACGTCGCGCCGGACGGCAAGGTCGTGTGCACCGATACGCGAACTCACCGGTTCCACAACCGCCCGGACGGGCAGATCATGGATTTCGAGGTTACCATTCACGCCTCGAACGGCCAAGTCACCATGGGCGATACGAAGGAAGGCTCCATGGGCATTCGGCTCACTCCCACCATGCGAGTCAAGGGCGACGTCGGCCAGGGACACATTATCAACAGCGAGGGCCAGATAAACGGCGCCGCCTGGGGCAAGCGGGCCAAATGGTGCGATTACTACGGCCCGGTCGACGGCAAGACCGTCGGCGTAGCCATCTTCGACCATTCGGACAACCCGCGGCATCCCACGTGGTGGCACGTTCGCGACTACGGGCTGTTCGCCGCCAACCCGTTCGGCGTTCACAACTTCGAGAACAAGCCCGCGGGCACAGGCGACCTCGTGATCGGCGCCGGCGAGAGCGTGACGTTCAAATACCGCTTCTATATCCATAAGGGCGACGACAAGCAGGCAAAGGTGGCGGAGCATTACCGCGAATACGTTTCCGGGAAATAGTACGAGACCGCCTCAGAGTCTCTGTGGCAAACAGGTCAGAAGGAAAGGGGCAATCATGAGTAGGTTATCACGTCGTGATTTCATCAGAAGTTCAATGGCCGTTGGCGCGGGCTTGGCGATGGCGGGACCGGCTTCACGCGTACTCGGAGCCAATGACCGGATTCGCGTCGCCGTGATCGGGACCGGAGGCCAGGGCTGGGGCCACATGCGGTACTTCAGCGATATCGAGGGCGTTGAAGTCGTGGCCATCTGCGACGCCGACAAGGCCCATCTTGAGGATCGGGCCAAACGCCTCGCAGAGAAGACGGGCGTCAAGCCCAAAACGTACGTGGACATGCGAGAGGTCTTTGATGACAAGAGCATCGACGCGATCACATCGGCCACGCCGAACTTCTGGCACTCGCTCGTAACCATCTGGGCGTGTCAGGCGGGCAAAGACGTCTATATCGAAAAGCCCGTCTCGCATAACATCTGGGAAGGCCGCCAGATGGTCAAAGCCGCCCGCAAGTACAATCGCATCGTCCAGACCGGCACGCAAAAGCGCTCCTCAGAGGCCCATCCGACCGCCTACAAATGGATGCAAGAGGGCAACCTCGGCGATATCAAGTGGGCCCGTTCTCTATGCTACAAGGCGCGTTTCGAAGGCACGAACGGAATCGTGAACGGCACGAACGGGCCGAATCCCGTGCCCGACAGCGTGGACTACAACTTGTGGTGCGGCCCCGCCGAGATGGAGCCGCTGCGCCGAAAGCAGTTGCATTACAAATGGCACTGGGTCTGGAACACCGGCAACGGCGACCTCGGCAATCAGGGGATCCACGAGATGGATCTGGGCCGCTGGGCGCTCGGCGACCCGGGATTGGCGCCGCGTGTGATGAGCTTCGGCGGCCGGTTCCGGGTGAACGATGCCGGCGAGACGGCCAACACGCAGATCGTGTTCCTGGACTACAAGCCCGCCCCGCTGATCTTTGAAGTCCGCGGCCTGCCTCGCAAGAAGGATGACACCTCGATGGACAACTGGCGTCGTACGGGGACCCGCATCGGCGTCGTCGTGCAATGTAAGGACGGCTATTGGGCCGCGGGCGATGGCGGCGGCTACGTCTGGGGTAACGACAACCAGCGAACGGACCAGCGATTCACCGGCGGCGGCGGCGGCGGCCATCACAAGAACTTCATCGACGCCGTACGCAGCCGCAAGGTCAGCGACCTCAACGCCGACATCGAGAAGGGCCACTACTCCAGCGCCCTGTGTCACATGGGCAACATCTCCTACCGGCTCGGCAAGAAGATGTCGGTCAGTGAGGCCAGGGCCTGCATCGACAACGAGTACCTGCTGGATTCGTTCGACAGGATGATCGAGCATCTGAAGGTCAACGAGGTCGATCTGGACAAAGAGCTGATCACGATGGGCCCGATGCTGACGATGGACACGGAGAAGGAAGTCTTCGTCGGCGACATGAGCGACATGGCGAACATGTACATCAAGCGCAATTACCGCGAGCCGTTCGTTGTGCCGGAAAACGTCTGAGCCATTGATGATTGATGATGGATACTGGATGATTGAAGAGGGAGGCTCCGGCTTGCCCTTTTCAATCATCCTGAATCCCTTGGTGACGGATGAAATTTGCACTCTGTAATGAAATGTTCGAGGGCCGCTCGATTGCCGAGATTGCCGCGGTTACGGCAAAACTCGGGTATCACGGCATCGAGATCGCGCCGTTCACGCTGGCGCCTTCGGCTACACAGGTGACCGCCGCTCAGCGCAAGGAGACCCGACAGGCCATCGCCGACCACGGGCTCGAATGCGTCGGGCTGCACTGGCTCTTCGCCGGGCCCGAAGGTTTGCACATGACCACGCCCGACGACGCGACGTGGCGGCGGACGCGCGACTATCTCGCCGCCCTGCTGGATTTGTGCAATGACCTGGGCGGCAAGGTCCTCGTGCTCGGCTCGCCCAAGCAGCGCAGCGTTCCGGAGAACCAGACCAAGGAAGGCGCCTGGGAGCGCGCGATCGATCTGCTCAGCTCCGTCCTCCAGAAGGCCGGGAACCTGGGGTTGACGATCTGCCTGGAGCCCCTCTCGCCCGTCGAGACGGACTTCATCAACACGGTCGCCGAAGGCATGAAGATGGTTCGCGAAATCAACCATCCCAGCCTCAAGATTCACCTCGACGTCAAAGCAATGTGCTCCGAAGGCAAGCCGGTGCCGGAGATCATCCGTTCGGTGACGGCCGGTGACATCGGGCACTTCCACGTCAACGATGCGAACCTCTACGGGCCGGGCATGGGCGACGTCGATTACGCCCCGATCGCCCAGGCGATTCGCGACGTTGGCTACAACCGCTGGCTCTCGGTCGAGGTCTTCAAGTACGACCCCGACCCCGAGACCATCGCCCGAAAAAGCATCGAATACCTCCGCACCTTCTGGCCGTAACCGACCGTGATGAGATGCAATTAGCCGGAGGCGACCACCAAGCCGCTTCCGGCTGTCTTGTCGGATTGCCGGTGTGCATGGCACACCCTACGTTGCGTGCGCAGCACGTGACCATCTGTAGGGTGTGCCGTGCACACCACTTCGGTCTTTGATGTCCAACTACCGGCGACAATTCGATCCGGGCGGGATGTTCTTCTTCACCGTAGTGACGGCGGGCCGTTGGTGTCTCTTCTTAGATGAAAGGGCACGTCTCTATCTGCGGAACGCGATCCGAATCGAGCAAGCGGAGCATCCGTTCGATCTAATCGCCATCGCCCTGCTGCCCAACCACCTCCACTGCATTTGGAAACTGCCCGAAGCGGATAGCGACTACTCTTCGCGTTGGTCTCGGATCAAGAGGCGCGTCACAAAACAATGGATCGCCGCTGGCGGTGATGAGGCGGCCATTTCCAAAACGCGTCACGAGCGTCGCGAACGCGGTGTCTGGCAAAAGCGGTTTTGGGAACACCGTGTCCGCGACGAAGAGGACATGATACGCCACGTGAATCATATCCACTACAATCCGGTGAAGCACGGGCTTGTGCACTGTGCGCATGCGTGGGTGCATTCGAGTTTTCACCGCTGGGTGAAGGAAGGGTACTACCGACAGGATTGGCTATGCGATTGTGGCGGTGGCAGGGTCGGCGTCCCTGATTTCGCCCAGATCAGCGTCGCTGGTGAATGAGCCGCGTGGCCGACAAGTCTGTGGTGTGCATGGCACACCCTACATTCGGCCAATCCGCCGGGCAAACACATCTGAATCACCGACGCGACAAGCGCGCGTGTATGTCTTTCTTTGGTGCCGGCGGCGCCGTCAGACCTTGAAGAAAATCCGGTGGCGGTACAGGAACCATAGGAGCAGCCAGCGGGCCATCAGGGCGCCGAAGGGCAACACCAGCGGCGCGACGGGCCCCGCGTGCTCGGAGAGACCTTCGAGGAAGAAGCGGGCGATCCCGCCGAAATCGACGAAACGCTGCAGGGAATAGATCGTGATCGCATTCATGCCAATGACCACGAAGAACAGCGACCACTTCGTGTACCCTTTGACGTCGATGACCCAGTAGAAGAGGGCCAGCAGCAACAGGCTCCAGCCGCCCGCAAACAACACGTAGGAGCTGGTCCAGAGGATCTTGATGATGGGGAAAACCAGTCCCCACAAGTACCCGGCGACGAGACAGGCCACGCCGGCGGCGGCCAGGCCGGCCGCCTTGCGCGAGCCGGAGCGGGCCGAGCGAAGCCAATGCCCCGCCAGCGCGCCTAACAGCGCGGTGCAGATCGCGGGAAACGTCGAGAGCAGCCCCTCGTTGTCGCCATGCCCGTAGTAGAGCCTGCCCGGAATCACGTGCTGATCCACGTAGGACGACAGGCAGCCCTCCGCCGTCAGGTCGCCGCTGCCGAAACCGGGGACGGGCACCAGCATGGTCACGCCCCAGTACAACAGCAGGACGACGGCGATGACAACCGCCTGCGTCCGCCATTTCGTGTGGATCACGAGCAGGGCCGCGAAGAAATAGCACAATCCGATCCGCTGGAGCACGCCGGGCCAGCGCATCCCGGACCAATTGAAGCGAAGCAGGCCGTTCATGATCAGGCCGATGAGAATGAGCAAGGCCGTTCGTTTGACAACGTGCAGGCGCACGCGGGCCAGGCTCTCTCTCCGCTCCAGCCGGCGGGAAATCGAAAACGGCAACACCACCCCAACCAGGAAGATGAACAGGGGAAAGATGAAATCCTCGAAATGAAAACCTCCCCACTTGACGTGCTCCATTTGATGCTGAATCGTTCGCGTCACGGGATGATCCCAGGCGTTGGCGAGACTCGCGAACAGGGCCCCGCCGCCGGTAATCCAGAACATGTCAAAGCCGCGCAGTGCATCAATGGAGAGCACGCGGCCACTCTGTGATGGGGTTTGCCCGTTTGCCACAGTTCGTCCCCTCTCAAATGCGACACGATCCGCCCTAACCTACAGCACCGACACAGACGTGACGGGCACAACATATCAGAGGCCGAATCCGATTTCAACGGCTTCTGTGTCACGCCGCTCTGTTTCGTCACGTGGAGCAGGTTTGGAGGTGGGCTTTGAGAGACTTCTTGGCGCGGTGGAAGTGGAGGCGGGCTTTCTCGGGCGTCGTGCTCGTCCGCGAGGCGATCTCCGCATAGGGCAGCTCGTCATAGCAGCGAAGCTGTAGGATGTCGCGCTGGTGCCGGTTGAGTCGCGTGATGGCGCCGGTGACCTGCTGTAGAACCTCCTCTCGAACTTGAACGTCGAGAAGGCTGCCCTTGTGTTCGTTTCCGTCACGGTCGATATCTCCCCTGCGAAGCAGCGCTGTCGTGCAAGCGGACTGAAGTTTGCGGTCGCGGTGGCAGTCCTGGATCTTGTTCCAGGCAATGCGGTAAATCCAGGGCCAGAACCGCCGGTTGTCGCGCAGGGAGTGGATCCGGCGGAGCATCGTGAGCAGGGTGTCTTGAATGATGTCCTCGGTCGCATGACGATCCAGGGTGGTCCGCAAGACGAACGGATACACGCGTTCCCAGACAAGCTCAGCCAGCCGGCCCATACCCGCCCGGTCGCCGGATCGGGCTTCGCTGAGAAACTGGATGGTTCCACTATCGTCTTTCATCGATACAGTCCTTGCCCGTAAAAGGCCGCCGCCTTGGTGGAGGTAACAGGAAACCGGGCGTGATGTCCGTTTTTATAGGGCCTCGGAGGCGTCCTCCGCCTGCGGCACAGCCGGACCCGGCTGCGCCTCCTCAACACCCCAGTTCCCTTCCTCCACGACCCGCCAGGCGGGCGGTATCAGTTCCGGCACGTGCCATGGACTTCCACAATGATGGCATTTCTCTCGATCCGGCCGTCGGCCCAAGCCGCAGTTCCGGCATGTGACCAGTGCGATCTTGGGCCGCGTCAGGCGGTACGTCAGGTACCCCGGCAGGCCCAGGGCAAACGTCCCCAACACACCTAACATTTTCGCCTCGTGCGACAGCCCGATCCGGTCGGCGTCGCGGGCCACACGCCAGGCGAGGAAGATTCCCAGTGCGACCGCCGGCAGCATCAGCATCAGGGATGCGCCAAAGCGGCCCACCCACCCGACACTCCTGTCTCTGGCCTTCGTCGCCACGAAGGAGTTCGGCAGCAGGAACAACGACCGATAGCCGGTCGTGGCCTCAGAACTCGATGCCGTGAAATACGATGCCAGCATGAACACCGGAGGATGCAGGCTCTCGACGACGAACCTGGCAGCAACCCACGCCGATGCGCCCGGCAGTTCGAGATACGATGGTGTCTTCGCCGACGCGACGGATCGTCCGTTCGGATCGAATACATCCAGCCGCATGGCCGTGAGCTCGCGCGAAAGCGTGGCGACGGCGCAGCCGGCGTGCGTCCACTCCCTGCTTCCCCGCCGCTTCGGAACGGAAATGAGCGACACAGAGAACGCAGCCACGCTGTCCGGTCCAGGGGGGCCGTCCCAATAGGATAGGCTTGCCGCTGCGGAGGACGCCCCGCCTGCGAACTCAAGAGTCTCGCTGTCCAGAAGATGGATTCGTCCGGAGGCATCCAGTACAGGAAGAAGATCCGTCATCGGCCAAGGACCGCCTATCGCCGTGAGCACGGACGGTCGCTCCCTCTCAGCATCGGCACGTGTGTCCGAAGTATCCTCCGGCTTCTCCCTGATGGAAGCCGGAACGAAGCGGACGTCCAGGCACATCGAATTCTTCTCAAGCACACCGATCTGGACGGGCCGACATGTACTATCCTCCGGCAACTCCGGGCCTTTCTCCACTGTTCCGTCGCGCCACTGGATGGCGTAGAATCGTCTCAATCCCTGGTCGTAGGCGACCCACCGCCGCGGGTAATACACACTGGTTATCGGGGAGATGAAACGCCCCAACTCCTTCGTGGGGGCCTCACCAATTCCCTCGGGGCCGGCATAGTTGATGAAGTGCCGCAGGTTCACACTCCCGTCGGGCTGCGGGACCTCGGCGATCCCTTTGTGCACCATCAGGCCCAGCGATGGATCGTAATAGAGCCATTGGTCCACCTCGTTGGGGGCCCACCAGTAGATGTGTGAATCGGGCCCCAGCGGCACACGCGATTGCAGGTATTGGGCGACTCCCAGAACCACGAATGGGCCGATGAGCGGGCCGCTGGCGTTCATTCGCGCCGTCACACGGCACGGGACGACGTTCGGATCATCCTCACCCTCGAAAAGGCCGGTCGGACGAACCTGGAGCTGCCCGGCGGCATTCGACACTAATGCATATTGGTTCATCTGGCAGAAGAACCGTGCCCAGAACAGGACCAGTGACACGAGGAGCATAACGACGATGCCGGTCGCGAAAATGTGGATGATGTCGTATCTTCGTGCATTCATAGCGAAGCCCCTACAAGGATACGGACGTGAACTTGTGCCACGTATGCGTCAAAGCGGCCGCGATAAAGAGCAGCAGGAGCAGCATGACGCTCGGGCCAAAACCCTTGGCCACAAGAATGGACGTCATGAGAACGACCCCGAGAAGCGTGCCCAGGATCAACCGGCTCTTGTTGCTCGTCCATCCGATCAGCAAGCCGATGCAGTAACAGGCGAAGCCCGTCAGAATAGCCGAGGCCGAGATTTCCCAGACCATGCGCGAGTAGAATTTGACGGGCGGGATGGCAATCTGGAGCAGAACGACGATGGTGATCACAAACGGGATCAGCGAGACCAGGACCGTCAGTGCGCCTACAAGGACTCGTGCCGCGAGGATGCGACTGCGGGTGACCGCCATCGTGGAAAGCAGGACGGAGATTCGGTTCGCCCGGTCGGCATACATTTGCGATGCGCCCAGAACACAAAAGCCGATGAAGAGGACGCTCATCAGAACGGCTGAGAACAGGAAAAGCCCCTCGGCCATACTCCAGACGTACAAACTGACGGCGCTGCCAATCATGATCGCGCTGAGCGAGCAGCACGCCCCAATGTAGACGAACTGGTCACGAATCTCGCGTGCGATGAGGGCCAGCATGTCACACCTCGCTTTCCTGCGGCACGACGGCCGAGGCCGGCCGCGTGCATTCGATGAAAATGTCTTCGAGCGTCATCGGCGTTTCCGTGCAGCTCTCGGGGCCGAACGTATCGAGAATCGCCTTCTTCTGCTGGTTCCAGTTGGCGACGGTCAGGACCATCTCCCGGCCCTCGGCCCTCTGGTTGATGATCTCCGTGATGTACAGGTCCTGGGGCGCCCGCTCGGGAAAGATGACTCGCAGCTTCCTGACGCGGTTCTTGAGATCTTCGAGCGCGCAATCAACGGCGAGCTTGCCGGCGACGAGAACGCCGATGCGATCGGCGATCCGCTCGACGTCGCTGAGAATGTGCGAGCTGAAGAGAATCGTCCGGCCCTGTCGCTGAATCACGTCGATGGCCAATTCGAGGAACTGCCGGCGGGCGACCGTGTCGAGGCCGAGCGTCGGGTCGTCGAGGATCAGCAGGTCCGGATCAATGGCCATCGCCAGGGCCAGGTTGAGCTGCGCCCGCATCCCCGCGGACAGCTCTTTGACCCTTCGGTCCATCGGCAGGCGGAAGGTCTCCATGAGATGGCCGAAGAAGTCGTCGTTCCATTGGAGGGACAGACCTTTGCACAGGTTGATGAGCCGCTGGACCTTGTAGCCCTGGATGAGGTGATGTCCCTCGGCGACGTAACCGATACGACCATGCGTCTTCGCCGAGAGCTTCATCGAGTCCTGGCCCAGCACGAGCGTTCGACCGCGCGTGGGCGGCTCCAGGCCCAACAGGATGCGGATCATGGTTGTCTTGCCGGAGCCGTTGCGGCCGAGCAGGCCGTAGATGCACCCCCGGGGCACCTTCAAGTCGATGCCGCCCAGGATGCACCGGCCATCGAAATACTTCACCAGGCCGTCGACTTCGATCACGTTGTCGAGCATGTTACCTCTCCTTCCCTTCAGCCAGGTTGAACTTCTCGAGCGTGCTATCGAACCAGTCTGCGAGTGTCTGCTTGTCGATCTGCATGTGAAAGGCCTCTACGGCAATCCGCTCGAGATCGTCGCAGATGAGCTTGCGCCGGACCGCCCGGCTCAAGTTGCTGTCGAGGCCGGCCACGAACGCCCCGGCCCCGGCCCGCGTGACAATGATGCCCTCCTGCTCGAGCTGCCGATACGCCTTGGCGATGGTGTTGGGATTGATGACAAGCTGCTGGGCAAGCTGGCGGACCGTAGGCAGTCTCTCCTCTTTGACCAGCCGGCCCAGGGCGACGTCGCGCTTGACCTGGTCGATGATCTGCAGGTACACGGGCCTGTCCGACGCGTTGTCAATGCGGAACTGCATAAGCTCACCGTAACACTTGTACTACTCTAACTATTACAAGTATACGTCTGCCGGCGGACGTCGTCCAGCCAAAAATCGACAAAAAAAGAAAAAATCTTCGCGGCGGCACGGCGGGTATCGCGCCGACCCCACCGTTTCCTGCACGAATTGCCTGTACAGGGCCTCCTTGACAGCAGATGTGGGCCGAGATATGGTGCCGGCCAGAAGCGCAACGGCACGGCCGCTGACAACCTCGATGTGAAAGGGCCGGGGATGGCAAAAGCACGCAAGAGCTGGCGGGAGAAGCTGGAGAACCCGATCGAGGGTCTGCCCAAGGTCGTGGAGGTGCCGGAGAAATGGCGCAAATCCCAGGGGGGCCGGCGGATTCTGGTGCCGACGCCCATGATGGCGGATGAGGCAATCCGGACCGTGAGAAAGGGCCGGCTCATCACGACCGGGCAACTGCGTCAACGGCTGGCCAAGCCGCACAAGGCCGACTCAACCTGCCCCATGACGATCGGCATCTTCCTGCGGATCATCTCCGAGAAAGCCGAGGAGGACCGCCAAGACGGAAAGAAGCGCATTACGCCCTACTGGCGCGTGGTCAAAGACGACGGCAGCCTCAATCCCAAATTCGCCGGCGGCGCCGAGGCACAAGCGGCAAAGCTCAAGGAAGAAGGTCATCAGATCATTGCAGGCAAAGGCAAGAAACCGCCGCGGGTCGCGGACTTCGACAAGTCCCTCGTGTAGCATCGCGAATAGGGTCGATACAGAGACGATAGAACCAACCGCCGGTGCCGGATGCATCGGAGCCTCCAACGGCGCGAGCGACTCCTCGCCCGACAGACGCGGGACCGAAGTGGGTGCGGCCGGCACACGGTGGTGGATTCGGGTTTGCCCTGGGCCGGTGTCATTCCGACCGGAGGCCGAAGGCCGCAGTGGAGGAATCTGGCCGCGCAGGGCAGGCACGCCATGTTCGCGACCAGATGTCTCGACTGCGCTTCGCTGCGCTCGACATGACAGGCCGTGGCCACGCACGCAGCCCTTTTTGACGGGCGCAGGCCCTGCCACCGTATCCCGACCGTGGGACCGAAGTTGCACGGGGTGAAATCGGTTGACGGGATGGCCGGGTCCGCCGATGATGGCGGCTCGACCGTAAGTCCAAATGGAATGCCACTTTTGTCGAGGTGACTTATGAGAGGATCTCATCTTGTCATCAAACCTGTTGTTATCGTGAGCGTCTGTGCCATCTGCCTGGGCACGCTCGGCTGCGCGGGGCCCACCCAGACCATCCGACAGGGACAAGACTTCTGTCGTGCGGGTATCCAGTACACGGAGGCCCTGGACAAGCTGCTCGATGTGACCATCACGACCGCGATCGACTACGACAGTGATGAGCTGCTCCGTCAGCGCAAACGCACCGATCCAAACGAGCTGCAGCCGTTCCTTCAAGAGAGAGACAAAGCTCTGGCCGAGTTGGTGACGACCCTGGAGACGTTTCGCCACCACGGCCGGCGGCTCAGGGCCTATTTCGTAAGCCTGCAGACACTCGCCAACGCGAAGCTGCAAGAGAGTGCCGAGGCCGCCGTGGGCAGTCTGAGCGGCAACATCGCAGCCGCCAACGAGAACCTGCGTGAATCGAACCGTCTGAAGCTCAGTGAAGAGGAACAGGTGTATCTCGGGCAGCTCGGGAGACTGGTGGCCAAGCACATACAGGCCGGGGCATTGCGGAGAGCGCTCCGCCGCGATGCCGCCATCATTGGCGAGCAACTCGTCCTGCATGAGAGACTCATCAAGAAGCTGAGAGACGTCCTGATGGATCGCTCCCTCGACGAGGTAGACACTCTCTGGCGGCAGAAGGTCAAGAAGCCCTACGTCGACACGACACAAACCATCGGCGAGCCCTGGAAACAGGATCGTGCCCTTTGGATCCGATCGAGCTTCTATCAGGAGGAACTGACAAAGGCCACCGAGGCGATCCACCACATGCGATTCGTCTGGATGGGCATACTCCAGCAAGAGCAGAACGTCGAGTCGCTGCAGCTTGCTCTCGGTGATATTGGTGACTTCACCGAGACCGTGCACGCGCTACACGAGGCGGGAAAGGACAAGGAGGACTGAGATGGCCAGGACCAACGATGAGGCAAACGTCGACTTGGAGACTACGCTGAAGCATCTCCGGCTGGCAAGACGACAACTGAAGAACATCGATGAGGACGAGTTGGACGCCCTGCCGGTGGAAGAGCAGCGAGAATGGGCCCGATCGCTCCAGAGGTTATCGGTGGCCATCACGAAGCTGGAGACGGCGGACCTGCAGAATCTGTCCGACGAGTTCGTGGCCCAGGAACCGCAGTTGCGTGCCACGGCGACACAACTCGACGACGATCTGGGCCAGTTGGCCGACGCGGTGGCGATGATCCACGTCGCCTCCACTGCCCTGGACACGGTTACGTCGATCGTGACGCTGTTGGCGTAGCGGACAACGTACCGCTGCGAGCAAGGAACGCGGAAGGCGAATCATGCGTGTGCGGCAACTGCACGACAAAGGGCAGATCGAGGGATTCCTGTGGCACAATCCCGAGCTGCATATCTACAGTCTGGGCGACCTGGATGATTTCTTCTGGCCGTATACGACCTGGTACGGCCGCCAGGAGGATGGCGAGCTGACGGATATCGTGCTCGTCTATGCGGGGCAGACGGCGCCGACGGTGGTGGGCCTGTCCGAACGACCGCCGGGCGTAGGCGAACTGCTGAAGGAGATGTGCCCCCTGCTGCCGGAGCGGTTTCATGCGCACCTGAGCCCGGGCGTCGAGGCCGTGTTCGAACGGACCCATCGGATCAAGCCGCACGGACCACACCATCGAATGGCGCTGCGGGACCGTTCCCGCGTGGGGCAAATCGATGGCTCCGCCGCTGCACGGCTGGGCCGGCGGGACTTGGGTGAGCTGCTCCGCTTGTACGGCGAAAGCTATCCGGGCAACTGGTTCGACGCGCGGATGCTGGATACGGGGCAGTACTTCGGCCTGCGGGTCGAGAATCGGCTGGTCAGCGTCGCGGGCGTACACGTCTACTCGGAGTCGTACCGCATCGCGGCCATCGGCAATGTTGTGACGCATCCGGGCTACAGGAACAAGGGATACGGCAAGCTCGTGATGGCGCGGCTCTGCCAGTCACTTCTGGAGAAGGTCGAGCACATCGGGCTGAACGTCAAGACCGATAATGCCGCGGCTATCACATGCTACCGAAAGCTCGGCTTCGATACCGTCGCATCCTACGCCGAATTCACCATCGAAAAGCAGGGCTGAAGGTCAGAGCTTCGTGGCCCGGATGAGGGAATTCATGTAATCGTCCCGGCAGAGCAACTCGACGTTGGCAAAGCCGGCCGACTCCAGGTCTTCCGCGAACTCATCGAATGTGAACGTGCCTCCGCCCTCGGTGTTGACGAGCATATTGACGGCGAACAACGCGCCGCCCGGCGGCTGCGTCCGGGATGCATCCATCACGATATCCCGAACCACCAGCGTGCCGCCCGGGACCAAGGCGGAGTGAATCTTGCCGTAGAGGACGCGGTTCTGCTCGCGGGAGTTCTGGTGGGCGATGGCGCTGAGCCAGGCAAAATCCGCGCCACCCGGCAATTGGTCCGTGTTGTAGTCGCCCGCCACCAGCGTAACGCGGTCGGCGGCGCCCGCCCGGGTGAGCCGCTCTCTGGCGAGTGGGATGACCTCGGGCAGGTCGAGCAGGACCGCGGTAGCCTCCGGTACGGCCAGGAGAAAGGCGATGGTCCATGTGCCCGATGCCCCACCGACGTCCAACATCCGCTGAAATTGCAGGGGCATCAGTCTCTGGACGACCTGCGGTGCGATGGGGGCCGTGAAGTTGTTCATGGCCCCAATGAAGGCGGCACAGTCGGCGTCCCGGCCCCGGATGCTGGGCGTCCTCTCGGCTTGCCGGCCCGTCTGGACGACGCGGGCAAGCTGCGCCCAACGGCGCATACAGTTGCCCTGGTGCTGGACCGCCGGCAGGATGTTGGTCGGCGAGTTGGCCGTAAGCAACTCGGCAACGCCCGCTGGGACCGCGTACGTATCCCCTTCCTTCGTCAGCAGCCCGAGCGCAGCGAGGGCATCCAGAAGGACAGCCATTGCGTTCGGGGCCGCTCCGACCCGCCCGGCCAACGCCGCAGCGGTCGCCGGCATCGGGCCCAATGCCGTAAACAGATCGAATTCCGCAGCCGCGACAACCACGCAGGCCGCCTGAAATCCTCGCACCCGCTCAAGAAGCTCATCCGCACTCCACGTTCTGTCCATGGGCAAGTGTCCTTAACTGAATCCACGCGTGCCTTTGCGGCCCGCCAGCGGCTCCGGCTCTGCCGTATCGCTGGATGGTACATGACCCGTGCACGGGCGGGCAAGGCGCAAATGCACAAAGCCTGGGCGGATCGCGAAGATTAGGCAAGCTGCCGCCGGTTTTTCGTGTTCTTTGGGCTTGACGCGGGAAACAAGTTTGGCTTAATTGTACGATAGTGAATGCGCCGACCGTATGCGGACAGGCCCAACGGCGGAGGGAGAGAGTACCTGTGCGTCGGCCGGACCGGCAAGAAAGGCGATTCCAGAGCTTATAGGAGGCTGCAAGAATGACACGGATAGTTACAACCGCAACCACGATTCTCATTTTGACCGTCGCCGCCGGATGCATGACCTCCGACACCGGAACCAGCCAGCGGCTCCCGCAACGGACCAGTCCGTACGTGACCACTTCGGACACCGGGGCGGCGACGACACCAAGCTCTTCGGAAGAAATCGATCTCGTCGAGCAGATGGCCTCGCAGCGCCAAGCCTACCGGCGCAGCCTGGAATCCCTCATCCAGTATTATGACGGCCGTGGGAACCATCAGAAGGTGACCTGGGCCCGCGACGAGCTGACGGCGCTGGACCGAATCCCGCAGTACCGGTACATCTTTGAAGTGCCCGCGAATCTCAAGGCGAGCGAGCAGATCGCGGCGGCCGACGAGTTGTATGCCGAGGCCGTCAAGATCGAGCGGGAGGCCGGGGCTCTGCCCGTGCTGAAGAATGAGGAGACGCTGAGGGCCGCGCTCGGCAAGTTCGGCGAGGTGGTCAGCCGGTACCCGACCAGTGACAAGATCGACGACGCCGCATTCCACATGGGAGAGATCCACGACTACTTCAAGGACTTTACGATCGCCCTGCAATACTACCAGGGAGCGTATCAGTGGGACCCGACGACGCCGTATCCCGCCAGATTCAGGGCCGCTACCGTTCTGGACAGGCGACTGCGCCGCCGGGCCGAGGCGCTGGAACTCTACCAGGAGGCGATTATCAAGGAAGCACAGCACACCGACGAGAGATTGGTGGCTGAGAGAAGAATCAAGGAACTGACGACGTCCCGGTGACCGCAGGGTCAGAGGAACGATCCCTTCAACGTTTGACGGGTCTGACGAGTTGTCAGACCCGTTTTCATTTGCGGGCCCGGATCGTCGGTCGGCTGGACGCCAGAGGCAAATGTCGGACGAGATCGAAAAGAGAGTCATTGAGTTCATTCGCTTGCACAGGCTCTTTGCCGGGGCAAAGAGAGTCCTGCTTGCCGTATCGGGCGGGGCCGACTCGATTGCGCTGCTCTACATTTTCGAGGCCCTCCGCACCAAAGGAAACCTCACCGCGGAGTTCGTTTGCGCGCACGTCAATCATCAACTGCGCGGGGCGGCCGGTGACGCCGACGCGCAATTCGTGGTCGATCAGGCGAATAAGCTGAGGCTTCCTGTGGCCACCCGGACTGCCGACGTACGAGGCCACGCCGGAACGCACCGATTGTCCCTGGAGACGGCGGCAAGAGAACTGCGTCTCTCGAATCTCGCTGAAATGGCGCGTGAACATGGCTGTACGTGGGTGGCCACCGGTCACCAGAAGAACGATAACGCGGAAACGCTCGTTCATCGGCTGGATCGCGGCACGGGGTTCCGGGGTCTTGCCGGCATCCGGCCGGTGCGGCCGCTCGGCGACGATCTGTGGTTGGCAAGACCGTTGCTATGCCTGACTCGCGACGAGGTCGTGCAGTATCTTGAGCGGCGAGATCTGCGATGGCGGGAGGATCATACGAATGTCGATCTCGCCTACACGCGGAACGCCATTCGACACAGGCTGCTGCCCGCCTTACAGCATGAATCCGGCGGGTCTCTGATCGAAGCGTTGTCCGGGCTGGCCACATCGGCAAGGAACCTCTACGAGCGAATCCGACGCGAGGCCGAAGAGGCGCGACCAACATTGACTAGGTTCGCTGACGGCAAGGCCGTGATCGATGGACCGGGACTGGCGGCGCTGCCTGAGCCGGTCGCGATCGAACTGGTCCGCCAGGCGCTGGTGGATCTCGGCTGTCGTGAAGACGAGTTGAAACAATGTCACTATAGAGGCATCCTGGAACTGGCGAGCAAGGGTGTCGGTGGTCGCCGGATCTCCCTGCCGGAGGGATTCTCTGCTCGATATGAACGCCGGCGGGTCACTCTCGGTTCCGTCGAGGATACAGGAGCGCCGGGAGGGACGACCACGCCGCCAGCGCCCGTGATTCTCCAGGTGCCCGGAGAAACACGGTTTGACGAATACCATATTGAAGCAAGAATCCTGGAGCGGGCCGAGGTTGGCCCCGTGCATATCAGGCGTGACAGCGGCCGTTTCAACGAGTATCTTGATTTCGATCGGGTGAAGCCGCCTGTTGTCGTGCGGGCGCGTCGGCCCGGGGACCGGTTTCAGCCGTTGGGAATGCCCGACGAAAAGAAGGTCGGCAAGTTTCTAACGACGGCCAGGCTCCCCCGAGACGAACGAGAGGGGGTGCTGGTCTTCGCCGATCGCGAAAAGATCATCTGGCTCTGTCCGGTGCGCATCGGCGAGCGGGCAAGAGTCACGGAGGAGACCGAGCGCATCGTCAGTCTGAAGGTCAGGGGGCCTGAGCTACGGAAGAAATCAAAGGAGGCCTTGTGATGAATGCCACACGCCGTGAGTTTCTCAAGATGGCAGCCGCCGGTACATTGTTATCGCGGTCTTTGTCGGCGGAAGAATCCAGCCGCACGCGTCCACCGAACATCGTGTTCATCCTCGCGGATGACCTGGGCTGGACCGAGCTGGGATGCTACGGCAACTCATTCAATGAGACGCCCAACCTGGACAAGCTGGCGGCCGAAGGGATGCGATTCACGGCGGCTTACGCCGCGGCCCCCGTCTGCTCCCCCTTTCGGGCCGCCCTGATGACCGGGCAGTACCCCGTGCGGACCGGTATTACGGACTACCTGCGACCGAACGATCCGAAGCACCTTTCGCTCGATCATGTGACGCTGCCTGAGATGCTGAAAAAGGCGGGCTATAGCACCGGCATCATGGGCAAATGGCATCTGACCGGCTATGCGATCCAGGGCGCAACGGAGACGCCGCCGAGCGAACACGGCTTCGATGAAGTCATCGTTTCCGAGAACAGGGGCATTGGCGGCGGCAGCTATTTCTTCCCCTACCACTTCAACAAGGAGATCAAGCAGCGTCTGCGCGGCAAGGAGCACCTCGTCGACCGCTGCAATCTGGAGGCGGTGGAATTCATCGAGCGGAACAAGGAGCGGCCCTTCTTCCTGTACGTCAGCCACTACGCCGTGCATACAAAGCTGGACGGCAAGCTTGAGCTTGTGACGAAATACGAGGCCAAGCCGGAGGGCGGCAAAGGATTCAGGGCGTCAAAGAACAACCCCCATCTTGCGGCCCAGCTTGAGGCCATCGACAAGGGCGTAGGGATGATCCGGGACAAGCTCCGCGACCTCGGTTTGCTGAATGATACCATCATCATCTTCACCAGCGACAACGGCGGCGAGGACCGAGTGACGTCCAACGCGCCGCTCCGGGCCGGCAAGTCAACGCTGTACGAGGGCGGCATCCGCGAACCGCTCATCATTTACTGGCCCGGCGTGACCCAGCCCGGCAGCATCTGCGATGCGCCGGTCTGCACCATGGACTTCTACCCGACATTCGCACAGGCCGCCGGCAGTGAGCCGACACAATCCGTTGACGGCGTCTCGCTTATGCCTGTCCTCAAGGACCCAAGCGCACGGCTCGAAAGAGACACGCTGTACTGGCACTATCCCTTGCCGCAGCCGCACTTCCTTGGCGGCCGATCCGCCGGGGCCATCCGCAAAGGCCACTGGAAACTGATCGAGTTCTTCGACTCGGGCGAAGTCGAGCTGTACGATTTGGTCAAAGACCTTGGCGAGCAGAACAACCTCGCCGTCGCGGAACCGGACAGGAAACGTGAACTCGTGGAAGCCCTGCATGTGTGGCAACAGCAGGTCGAAGCAACCTTTCCGCAAGGTCAGCCAAGAAGGAAATAAACCGCATTCAAGAGCGCCTGACGCAAACGCCCTGCTGCCCCTGCAACCAGATCAATGAAAAGGAGTACGAACATGCGAAGAAGCACGCGTCGGCATTTTATGAAGACGGTCGGTCTGGGCGCAGTATATGCCGCAATCGGCGCATCGCCCAGAAGGACGACGCAGGCGGCGGACAACACAGAATCTCGTCCGAACATCTTGTTCTGTATTGCCGACGATTGGTCGTGGCCGCACGCGAGCATTGCGGGAGACAAGGTGGTCAAGACGCCGAACTTCGATCGCGTCGCCCGCGAGGGCGTGCTGTTCGACCATGCGTTCGTGACCGCGCCGTCGTGCACGCCATCCCGCGGCTCGATTGTCACCGGCCAGTGGCATTGGCGGCTGAAGGAAGGAGGGAACCTGTGGAGCACGTTGCCGGCCGGACTACCCGTCTACCCCGACCTGCTTGAGGAATCCGGCTACCACGTGGGCTTCACCCGCAAGGGCTGGGGACCGGGACGACACGAGCCGGGCGGGCGGACACGAAACCCGGCGGGGCCGCAATACAAGGATTTCAGAGCCTTCCTCAAGGCCCGGCCCGCGGGAGTTCCGTTCTGTTTCTGGTTCGGCAGCCACGACCCGCATCGCGGCTACGAGTGGGAGTCCGGCGTCAAGAGCGGAATGAAGTGGCGGGATGTGGACGTGCCGGGGTGCCTGCCCGATAGTGAAACCGTTCGCAAGGACCTCTGCGACTACTATTGGGAGGTCGAGCGGTTCGATCGTGAAGTGGGTGAATTGTTGGAGATGCTCGAAGAGCAAGGCGAACTCGATAATACACTGGTGGTGCTCACCGGCGACAACGGATTGCCTTTCCCACGATGCAAGAGCAATCTCTACGATAGCGGGACAAACGTGCCCCTGGCCGTGCGGTGGACTGCGGAAGTGAAAGGGCAACGGGTCGTCAAGGATTTCGTCAGCCTGCAGGACCTTGCACCGACGTTCCTGGAGGCGGCGGGCCTGACGCCGCCAGGGCGGATGACCGGACGCAGCCTCCTGCACACGCTCAAGTCCGACCGCTCGGGGCGTGTGGATTCCTCGCGGGACCACGTTCTGACGGGCAAGGAACGCCACGCCTGGGTCCGTAAGGGCGGGCTCGGCTATCCATGCCGGGCCATCCGCACATACGACTACCTGTACATTCGGAACTTCGAGCCCGACCGCTGGCCCGCCGGCGATCCCGTGGATGGCGGCGAGCCCTATTACAAGAACAGAGGCTACGGAGACATCGATAATTCGCCGACAAAGTCCTGGATGATGGAGCACCGGCAGGAACGCGAGGTGAAGTCGCTGTTCGAGCTGGCCTTCGAAAAGCGGCCGGCGGAAGAACTCTACGACTTGCGAAAGGACCCGGACCAGCTCAGGAACATCGCCGACGATCCGGAGTATGGCGACGCGAAGAAGGAGCTTGTGGCCGGACTGCTGGCGGAGTTGAAAGCCACTCAAGACCCGCGTGTCCTCGGCCGGGGCGAGGTGTTCGACGGCTATCCGTACTATGGCGGCCGACAGCCCAAGAAGCAGTAGGTGGGATCGTTCCTCTCAGAAATCACAGACCCCGCCGATGCAGCCGCCTGCGTAATCGGTATCGGCCGAAACAAAGTCGCGTGATTCATTCCGCGGGGTGTGCGCCTCTTCACCGACCGACAGGACCTGCCCGGACTTGGAGCCGTACCGGTAGATCGTAACGCCCTTGCACTTCAGGCGATGGGCTTCGCGATAGATGTCGCGCACGTCCTCGACCGTCGCATCGGCGGGAAGGTTGATTGTCTTCGATACGGCGTTGTCCGTGTACTTCTGAAACGCCGCCTGGATTTCCAGATGCTGACGGGCGGGCACATCGAAGGCCGTCACAAAAAGCCTCTTCACATCCGCCGGAATGCCCTTGATGTTCGCCAGCGAGGTGTGCCTCGCGACCTCGGCGAGCAACTCCCGGCCGTAAAAGCCCCGGTCCTTGGCGATCTTCTCGAAAAGCGGATTGGTCTCGAAGAGTCGCGTCCCCGACAGCACGTTACGCATGAAGCTGACCGCGAACAGCGGTTCGATCCCACTGGAGCACCCCGCGATGATACTGATCGTGCCCGTCGGGGCAATCGTATTGACCGTGGCATTGCGAAGCTCCCGATGTTTCCCGGCGTGGATCGACTTCTCGTAATTCGCGAAGACGCCTCGCTGCTTCGCAAGCTCGTGCGATGCCGCGAGAGATTCCTTGCGGACGAATCGCATGAGCCGGGCCGCGAACGTGACCGCCTCCTTCGTGTTATACGGAATGCCGAGTCGGATGAGCATGTCCGCGAACCCCATCACGCCCAAGCCAATCTTTCGGTTGCCGTGCGTCGCCGCTCGGATCGATTCGAGCGGATATCGATTGACGTCGATCACGTCATCAAGGAACCGGACGCCCCAATGGATGGTCTCGCGGAGTTTCTTCCAGTCCACGACGGCCCGTCCGATATCGCGGCCCTTCGTCATCCTGTCCACGTTGATTGAAGCTAGAATACAGCTCTCGTAAGGCAGCAGCGGGACTTCGCCGCAGGGATTGGTTGCCTCGATGCGGCCAATCTCGGGTACCGGATTGCGCCTGTTGATGGGGTCGAGGAAGATGAGGCCCGGGTCGCCCGTTCTCCATGCCGCATTGGCGATCAGGTCGAAGAGAGAGTGCGCATCGAGCGACTTGACCTTCTTTCCCGTTCGCGGATTCACCAGGTCAAACGGACGATTCCCCGTCACGGCCCGCATGAACCGATCCGTCACGCCGACGGAAAGGTTGAAGTTTCGGAACGCATCCGAGCCCACCTTCGCCTCGATGAAATCCATAATGTCCGGATGGTCACAGCGCAGCACGCCCATGTTCGCACCCCTGCGCCGCCCGCCCTGGACGATGACTTCCGTGGCCTTGTCGAAGATGCTCATGAAGGACACAGGACCGGACGCACGGCCCTTGGTCGAGCCGACAAGGTCGCCTTGCGGGCGCAGGCGGCAAAAGCTGAATCCGGTGCCGCCCCCCGTCTGATGGATGCGGGCGGTGTCGGCCAGGGTCCGGAAGATGCCCTCGATCGAATCCTCGACGGGCAGGACGAAACAGGCGGCGAGCTGACCGAGCGGCGTGCCGGCGTTCATGAGCGTCGGCGAGTTGGGCATGAACTCGCGGTTGCGCATCATTCGATAGAACGCCTCCTCAACCTCCTGCATCGCCACGTCCGAGTGGTAATTCGCCTCGGCTCGAGCGACGTGATGGGCCACCCTCCGGAACAGCTCGCTCGGAGTCTCGATAATGCGTCGGTGCTCGTCCTTGAGCAGGTATCTTCTCTGGAGCACCTCCATGGTATTGACGGACAGCTTCAGGTCGTCCTTGAGTCCGAGAGCCGACTTGGCGAAGCGCACCTGCGACCGGTTTTCCCGATAGAGGATATAACTCTTCGCGATTCCGGCGTACCCTTCGCTCATCAGGGCGGTCTCGATGGCGTCCTGAATCTCCTCCACGCCAGGGACGCTTCCTCGGTATTGGCCGACGAGCTTTTCAACGACGATCTCCGTGACGCGCCGGGCGATGCCCTCGGCGCGGCCCGGATCGCGCAAAACCTCCAACGCCGCCCGCTGAATGGCATTCGTAATCTTGGACGCACGGAAATCAACAACGGAACCGTCACGTTTTCTGACGCGTTGCGGTGCAGTTTCTGTCGCCATCGTCGATTCCTCGCACCTCAGGGTCTCGCATGTGGCCATGAGCCGGATGGCCGGGTACTATGCGCTCTTCCGTCAACGTTGGAGGAAACGTCACACCCTCGCCATCACGGATTACGAGGGCTCACATAAGAGGGAAAACACACACGTCGAGAGCAATACGGTCTCTCACGAGCATCCTCAAAAGCCCATTGCGGCACCAACGCGCTGTCTATCCGAAATTGGATGAAGCAACGGGACAACGTCCGCCGCGGTCACTCAGACCGTCTTCACGCTGTCGGTGCACTTACAGACGTAGACAAAGGCCGGCGGGAGATTCCGCAACACGAACCTCAGTTTCACTCTTGGGAAATAATGCTTGATTTCCTTGCTCAGCGCGGGCGTATACTGCAGTTGAATATACGTGCCGCACTTCTTGGCGATGGCAAGAATCTTCTCCTTGGCCGGCTTGCTGAACAACGTCAGGGGCAACTCCGAAATCACACAATCCGGATCATCGACATATTGCTCGCAATTCTTCGCGTCGTCATTGATGACCCGCAGTCGTGGATCTCCGATCTGTTCGAGATATTGGCAGAAATCCGCATTGACCTCAAAGCAGGTCAGATGCCCCTCCGCCGGCAATCGCTTGAGGATTTCCCTCGTGACCGGCCCGGTCCCCGGTCCGAATTCGACAACCTGTGACCTTCCGCCAATTTCCTCCGCCATCTTCTGAGCCACCACCCTGCCGCTCTGGGCGATCGTGCCCAGTTGCCTTGGATGCCGAAGGAACTGTCGGGCAAATCGCAGACTTTCCATACTGCGGCCTCCCTTTCTTCCAAACACTCATACGCGTATAACTCCATTAAAAAGGATGAGCCGAAACCGTCAAGCGGTTTTGTCAATTTCTTGATACAGGACGGGTTAGGAGCGGTTTTTTATGAAGATGCTTGACCTGATGTACGATGTAGACTATAAGGTTTCGCGCAAAGGTTGCGGCTGGCATTCACAGCGTGCAATGCGCGTCGATAAGAGGTCCGATAAATTCTCGAAGAAGGAGAGCCAAGGTGGATAGGTCGAGAAAACTGGGCATCGTGCTTATCTTGGCGTCGGTGAGTCTGACAGCAGGGTGTTTTCCGTCCAAAGCGGAAGATATCCAGGCCTGGGTGAAACCCTACGAGGTGGACGTTACTGCGGAAAACTACATCGTTCAGCCGCCGGACGAGATTGAGATTCAGTGCTCTCAGGTACCCGAGATCCATATGCAGGCGCAACGGGTCCGACCGGACGGAAAGATCAGCTTTGAAGCCCTGGGCGAGATCGAAGTGGCCGGCAAGACCCCGAAACAGATTGCCGAGATCCTGCAGGAACACGTCAGGACGCTCTATACGCTGCCGGGCGATCACCCCGTCGACGTGCGCATTGCCGTCTATGCGAGCAAGGCGTACTACGTGTTGGGCCAGGTCTTCCGACCCGGGCCCCGCACGTACACGGGACGCGATAGCGTGTTGACGGCTTTGTCCACCGGCGGACCGAACCCGCTGGCCTGGGAGCAGCGCACCCTGGTCATTCGACCCTCGACCCAGAAGGAGATCAAGCCTAGGGTCTTCGAGGTAGACTACGAAAAGATGATCACCCAGGGGGATATCAGCAAGGACGTACTTCTGCAGGAAGGTGATATCGTTTATGTTCCGCCGACCGTCCTGGCGGCGGTGGGCCTCGTTCTTGAAGAGCTCATCACACCGGTGGCCCGGGCCTTCTACGGCTGGTACCTCGTTCAGAACCCTCCGGGGGAATCACAGCGAGGCTACTATCCCAGCGGTGGCTACCGATAACACGCTTGACATGATGCGGGTCAGAGGGGAAATACGGGCATGACCACCCGGCGAGCCTTGAAACTGACGCACTTGCTGAGCACCGTCTGGTTCATGGTGTGCGTCGTCTTCATTCTCGTCCTGACGCTGCGTCAGGTTGGCTTCCATTGGTGGTTGATCTTCTCGCTGTCCGGGCACTCCGTGCTGCTCATCCTCCTACTGATCAGCCTGTACCTGTTTGCCCTCTTCCGGGGCGTGGGGGAGGCCCAACAAATCGAAGTGGAGCATCCCCTTACCACCACCAACTACTACATGGGGTTCTACGTGGCGGCCCCCTTACTGGGCGGACTCGCCGGCATCCTCGGCATGATCGGCGTCGTCGATGCGGCCAAGTTCCTTCTCGGTGTGGCGTTGGGAACTCTGGGGACAACGTTCACAGTCTGGGTCGTTATCGATCCGGTGGTCGGACTGATCGAGATGCTCATGCTTGCGAGCCGCAAACACCGAGCCGAACGGCTGGCTCAGGTCGAGGCCGAGAGACAGGCCCGCCAGGAGAAAAGAGAGCGTCTGCTCGCCGAGGCGTTTTCTTGGGAGGAGCGGGACCGGCAACGATGGCAGCAGAAGCTGCGTCCACAGGCCGAACGGCTGGCAAACCTCCTCGCGTGCGACACATCCAACTTCGCACGTGCAGAACAGGAGGCTGCGGATATTGGCGCCGAAGCCTGGCGCCTTGGCGGCTTGGGCTGTATGCGTCAGCTCCACGACATGACCATCGCGATCTATAAGGAGAGCCAGCACCAGCAAGCTGTCGATTATATCCCCTACTGGTGGGACGGTATCGGCGACTGGAGAAAACCATCCTTCCTGTGAGGCAATCATGAGCACCGACGAACGCTCGTTCAAAGCCCTCCCGGGGCCCATCAGGTAGGGTCAGATGGACGTCCGGCAAGACGGTGCTTCCGATCTTTGCCAACGGCGGTGACGACGAGCGCGTCGTGACAATTCCGCAGAGAATACTGGACAGCGGTGATTCTCACGGAAAAAGAAAGCCCCAGGCAGATTCACATCTGCCTGGGGTCGCAGTTGGTGCATGTTCAGTTCTTCAGGCGACTCTCCATCCTCCACAGCCGGCTGACAAGGGCCAAGTCAGCGTGCGGACCGCGAGGAACGGAGTCGGAGCGGCACAGATGATTCCCGCCCCGGCGCCACACATCGACTGTTTACAGGGTGCTGCATCTGCGCAGCCAGCCGACCAAACCCACGCCAAGAGAGCCAAGGATAATCGCTCCCGGCGCCGGGATAACAGGCGGCGGTGGCGGCGGCTCCTCATAGAAGTCGATCTCTATGCGGGACCAATCCACGGCAACCATCCTGCCGGACTCTGGCGTGGCATCGAGATGTCAATGAACATCTGAGCTACTCCGTCCGTCAAGTAGCTGGTGAGCCCGAGAGCAAGCAGGTCAAATGTGGTCTCCGACCACTGCCTGCTGGTCCCGGTGAGCAATCCCACGGCTTGACCATCCAGCGCGATCACGTCGTCTTCGGGCTCCGCCGGGTAGTCCACGTCCCAGGCCCTGATGATCGACTCGGCCCGAGTGATGGAATCCCACGAAGTCGGCAGTTCCGACGTGTAGTCATGCGCCCGGCCCCAGTCCTCGTTGGAGGACAGGTAGGGCCAGAGCGAAAGACCATAGCTCGTTACAAACCGCGAGCCTGCCTGGCCGTCGCTGGCATCGACCGTGTCAACCACGTAGGTATACCCCGCGTTGGCCACGCCACTGACCAGCAACACACACACCATCAATCCTAACCTTCTCAGGTACCGTCGCATTTGACCTCTGCTGATTCCGTTTCTCTCCGGGGTCCGAGCGGCACGCTCGGCCCCAAACAGAGGACAGCTCCCTCCGTGAAGCCTACAGCGCCCGTCGCCGGCGAAGCCAGCCGACAAGACCGACACCCAGGCTGCCGAGAATGACCGCGCCGGGGGCCGGAACGTGGGCCACCAGGAGCACGTCGTCCAACAGAGCGCCCTGATGGTCGCCACCGGCCTCGAGGTTCTCGAACATCAGCGCCGCGGTCGAGCCGTCACCCAGGATATCGCGCGTAATCGTCACGAAGTCCTGATCCCAGGGCACAACGATATCCTCCGTGAATGAGCCGAGGGTCACGCGGACCGTATCCGTGTCACTGACGGGCACGCCCAGCACCTCAGGAGTCGGCTTCTGGTTCCCGGCAATGTCGAACTGCAGCGTGTAGGTCACGCCGGGAAGCAGGGTGAAAGTCGCCGCGGTGGAGAACACACCCGGATTCCCGTTGCCATCCAGATCAACGTACTTGCCGTTGCCCGACAGATGATCGTAGAACCCGTCACCAATCAGATCGACCGTGCCATCCGTGACAGTCCACACACCGCCACCAGTCCAGTTCAAGGTGGCGGGGCTGTATCCGTCAAAGCTGTCTGAAAACAGCGTGACGGGCGCAGCAGAGCTTGTCCCGGCGGTAGCCAGAAGCAAAGCGGGTAACAAAACTGCCAATAATTTTTTCATCATCGCACTCTCCCGGGATCCCTCCCAAGAATTCTCCTCCATCCAAACCTACTTAACCTTTCTCGTTTCGGGTGGCTCCCTGTCGAGAGCCACAGACGTCGTAGAAAACAAGACGATGTCAGTCCTCACAACGAAGGATCTTGCGCGCACCGACCCTCGGTCGCGAGGGCTGTTGTAAGGATTCTCGATGGTCATGGCGGGGGTCCCCGCGCGAGTTGCGCAAATGCCAGTTGTGCTGAAGGACACCCAGAACCATCCGTAACGAAAGCCACAGAGGGAAGAAAATCCGAACGGTTGAAAGATGGCGGATTTAAGACACCGGATGACGCACTAGGCTTCTTCCCGCCCCTCGCGCGTACAAATGGCACATACTGACGCCAGAGACATGGCGGCAGTTGCCTGTCACCGTGGAAGGAAACGTCGCAAGACATCATCAGGTGACGAAGGCGTCTCTTGTCGGGTTGATCCTGAGATATCGACGAGGCGGTATGCAGCCGATGATGGCTGATGGACAGAATGGAGGCAACCACGGTCAGCCACAGTCGCCAATCGCGCAGGAGGGAGACGCAAAGGAAGCCGACCAGAACCATGAGCATGAACTTCGGTTCGGCCGGTAATGACTGAAGATAAGAAGATGAGGACGTGCCCATAGAGGCAGTCGGCGGTTTGAGGAAACGGGCCGTGGCGGCGGCAAGACCACAAGCACACGGATGCGCAACGGCATCCGAAGCCTGCACGGAACCAAGCGAAGCCCCGGCCTCAAACGCCGAGGCGAACCCTGTCGAGCAGGCCGCAATCTGATCGGCCGCCAAGACGGAATTGCCCCATGTCCCTGCTAACAGCAGAGACAATAAGACCGCCAACGTTCTGCCACTACTCTCTAACACACCCCTCCTCCTAACTCGAGTGTCACCGCGATCACCTACGGCGGCTCGACACCCGCGCGCAAAGTTAGGATATCACCATTCTCCGGGCGACAATCCATTACGACAGACACGGGGGGTGTAAATCCTCCTCCGTTGAGGCACCATTTCGTGCATTGTAGCAACCCATCACCCCTATGTCAACCGAATTCTCTCAGAATCTGGAGTGTCGAGTCTCCTCCCCGCGAAACGATCAGCACGTGGCCCCTATCGGGCCTGAAACCGGCACAAACCACATTGAAATGGGCGAATCGACGTGTATATACAACTTTAGTGGTATGCCTAAAAGGGTACGAGGGTGTCAAAAAAAGGCGCCTCCACCCTCAAACGGCTTGGAATGGGATGGAGGCGAGTGAATGGTAACCAGGAGTGCTGCCTCGCGACGAGGCGGGTCCGACGGGATCGACCAGATAACCGATACGTCCAAGAGGCTGGTACGCGACCGGATCAGTCAGCCAGACGGACTGCCCCTGCATGTTGCTGGCCGCCGGACAGGTCCCGGGCCTCGGCAACAAAACGAAGCAGCATGTTGATCTTGTTCTTGACTTTCACTTTCCGATAAATGTTTCTCACGTGAGTCTTGACGGTGCCCGGCCGAATGTTCAGATGCTTGGCGATGTTGCCGTTCCGGAATCCCTGACAGACGAGTTCGGCGATTTGTTGCTCACGCGGCGTCAACTCGTACCGCCTGCACAAGTAAGACCACTGCCTCTCATCGAGAAGCGCAGGCGGCCTGTCGGGGCCGGGCCCCGCGCCCCCTGTGAGACGGCCGTTCTTTGCTCGGGGTAACTGAGACATCATCAACCACCTTTCTGCAACTGATCGAGAAGACTTCTCGCATCCGCCAAATCCTCGTCGGAAAGACCGCCGACGCGATCCTGTACGTCCAAAGCTTTTTTCAACTCCTCGGCGGCTTCGGTCTTGCGACCCATTTGCGCATACACTCGGGCCAGATGAAACCGCACAGGAGCCAACGACGGCAGATGGGCGGGACACAGTTCCACGCACCGGCTGAAATCGGCCGCCGCCTCTTTCAGATGACCCAGACGATGATGAATCACCCCCCGGGTATCGATGAGGTCCATGTATTCCGGGGCGATCGTCAGGCCCTTTTCCGCCAGCTTGAGCGCCTCTTCAGGCTGACCCTGCTCCTCACAGAGGACCCACGCCAGATTGTTGATGGCAATGACGTTGTCAGGATCAAGTTCGAGAATCTTGCGGTTCAAGGCAGCGGCCTCGTCATGACGCTGCTCGCCCTGCATCAACATGCCAAGGACCATCAGACTGGATAGAGAATCCGGATGGCGCGCCAGGACCACCCGCAGCAGATCCTCGGCCATTTGCAGGCCCTCCTTGTCGCGCGTATTCACCAACGCGCGGGCGATGGCGGTCATGACCTCGCTGTCGTCGGGATGGCCATCGCGCCATTGACGCACAAGCTGGTTCAATTCAGCCCATCGCTTCTCCCCGGCCAGCAGTTGTGCCAACCCCAACACGGGAGCCGAATCGTCCGGCTCCGCCTGCATCAGCGTGTCGAATAGCAGCTTCGCATCGTCCTGCTGCCCCATCCTGTACAGGGCGGACGCGAGAGCCATCTCACAACGACGACGGGCAGGACCTGTCAAATCTGGGAGCCGTCCCCGAAGCAGCTCGAGCGCCCGCTCCGGCCTGTCCGAATCGAGGTACGCCCCAGCCAATTGGACGAGAACGTTCATGTCGTCGGGATACTGATCGGCCAGCACCTTCAACGTGGGTACCGCCAGCATCGGCGAACGGATCCCTTCCGCATGCGCTTTCAAGAGGAGCAGACGCTTATCATCAGGGTTGTGGGCCAGGCCGCGCAACGCCACATCCACCGCTCGGCCCGGCTGCCCCTGTTGCAGTTCGAGTCTGCCCATGACTTCCCATGCCTCGACCGATTTCGGATACTCATCCGTCACCTCCCGCAGCAGCCGGCGCGCCTGCTCGATCGCCGGGGCGATCCTCTTTTGCAGCAGAGTCCGTGCCTTGAACACTTTCAGTTGCGGGTCCTGCGCATTGGCGGCGAGGGCTTTGTCGAGGAGCGTTTCGGCCTCTCGGATCAGCGACGATTGGCCCGAGGCCAGCAGCAGGAATACCGCACGTTTTTGGATCGATGCATTATCAGGCGCAAGCGTCAGAGCTTCACGGATGTCGGCGACGGCATCCTCGATCCGTCCGATGGAGCCGTAGAAATCGGCCCGGGCCCCCCATAGCTCCGCTCGTTGAGGTTCCGTTGTCACGGCCCGATCGAAGTCCTCCAGTGCTTTGTCATTCTCCTTCAGGACGACATACGTCTGTGCACGCAGCATGTAGGCAAATGCACTGCCGAGTCTGTTCACCGTCTCATCGCAGAGCCTGATGGCCTCTGTGGGATTGCCTTGCTCGATCCGGAGCTGGATCTGCGCAGCGGTCACGGAAACGGAATCAGGCATCTTCGTCTTGAGGTCGTCGAGGATTGTGGCCGCTTCGTCGTATCTCTTCTGACGCATATGAATCAGTGCGAGGGACAAGCTCGCCGAGATATTGTTGGGATCCTCGTCGAGGAACTGCTCCAGGATGCCCGATGCGGAAGTCAACTCGCCGCGTCTGAGGTGACTCTGTAATTGCAGCTTCTGTAAGTCCGGATGGTACAGGTCGCGCTGTGCCGCCTTGTCGAGAATCTCCTGGGCCTCACCGAACTCCTCGGCCTTGAAAAGGGCGGCCGCCGTTCGGATGACGATCTGCACGCTGTCCGGCGATCGGGCCAGCGCCTCGCGGTATAGCGTCAGAGCCAACTGGAGCTCACCGGCCTTTTCATAGGTGATGCCCAGAAGCATGCGACTCGCCTGGTCCTGAGGGTTGGCCAGCAGGTTCTCCTGGAGGAGCTTGACAATGTGCACATAGTGATCCTGGAAGTTCTCCGAAGAGAACCAGACCCTCGCCTGCTCGTATCGCCACTGCCAGCCCTTCTCACCCTCCAGCGCCTTAATCTCGTCGACGAGCTTCTGCGCCTGTCGGGAGTCCTGCACGACGCGACTGCAGTTCAGAAGCTGACGCTTGGACTGAATATTGTTCGGCGATTGCTTCGCGAGCTCAGAAAGCCATTGATACTGCTTGTCCTCCTGCCCCCATTGTCGATAGAAATCGGCCAACAGCAAACTCAGCTCCCTCCGGAGGCTTGGCTCCTGGGCCCTCGAGATGGCCTCCTTGATCGTCGATTCGCATTCGGCCTGTTTCTCCAGTCGATTGAGGAACAGGGCCAGCGCTCGAACCGGCTCGAACGCCTGCGGGAACCTCTCCACGACGTCCCGGAACCGGGCCATCGCCTCCTCGTCTCCTGCCGAAGCGCTGAGTTCCGCCTGAAGCAGTGCCAGCCGCATGTCCGAGGGATGCTTGGCCTCGAGCTCACGCAAGATGTCGCCGGCTCTTGCCTGTTGGCCCCGGATCATGGCCACCTGCGCCTCAAGCAACCTGACCTGAAGCACGCCATCGGTCGCTTCGTCAAGTTGCCCCAAGCGATTCTCCACGTTCTGCCAGGCCTTCTCCCGATCCGCCGTTGGATCGGTGGCATTGCCGAGCAGATACGTCCGGGCCTGGAGTTCCAGAAGTGCTGCTTCCGTATGGCCGGGCGCAAGCTGTTGGACGCGGCGGGCCTCCTCCAATGCGTCCGGCCAGTTCCTCACTCGAACCAGCAGGCGGGCGAGAGCCAGGTGGCCGTCAAGATAGGACGGAACGCTCGAGACCAAGGTGCGCAACTGCCCGATCGCCGACTGCACATCCCCCAAACGAGAGAATACGGAAGCCAGCATCATGTGGACAGCGGCGGGAGACCGATAGCCGAGAGACAGCGCTTTCTGCCAAGCTGTGACGGCCTCTCTCAGTCGTCCCTGCCTCTCCGCCAGCAGACCCTCCAGAAAGGCAACCGTCGGAGGAAACATGTCCTTCTTCTGCATCCTGGACAAGCAATCGGCGGCCTTTTCGTAGTCGCCCGCTCGGATGAACAGCTCGGCGGCAACCGGCATGAAATCCCACGGCTGAGCCGCCAGTTCTTTCAATGCTGCCTCCGCCACGGTGCGCATTTCGTCGGGAGAGCCGGTCCGCAACGCAACCTGGGCCCAGTTCCGCCAGAGCGATTGGTTCGTGGGGCTTTCCGCCTGCAACACCTTGAGATGCTCTCTGGCCCGATCCATCGCGTTCACATTGATCAACTCACGGATGAGGCGAAGCCTGACGTCCACATCGGACAAGTTGCGACCTTCAGCCTGCTCCAGGTCGGCGAGCGCCTGCGTCCGATTGTTGTTGCGCAGATGAAAGCCGGCGCGTATCGTGTAGGCCAGGGCCGATTCGGGATTCCTGGTGACGGCTTCATCGAACCAGAACGTGGCCGGCTTGTTGACATCGTCGGGACGCTGCTCGGCCAATTGCCCCATTAACTCGTAGGCCAAGACCTCGCTCGGATGTTCCTCAAGAATGCGACTCAGTTGGGCCGCCCCCTCGGAGAACCTCCGCTGCTGCACCAGCGCAACGGCAAACATGCGTCGCACGACGGGATCATCGGAAGCCTCGAGGTAACGTTCGGCAATCAGTTCGGCCTCTCCCGACTGCTTCATCCCCACGTACACTTCCGTCAGACGCCGCACAGCCTCGGTATTGTCCGGCTCGAGGCGCAGCACCGACCGATACGCAGCAACCGCCTGCATGACATTGCCCGAGGTCACGGGTCGCCGGTTTAGCTGGGCATGGGCATACTTGAGCAAAACCGCAACGTCGTCCCCGTTAACAGCCAGGTAACGCCCAAGTTGGACGGCCGCCTCCTCCCAGTCCTCCTGCTCGTAGGCCTTCTCCCCTACGGGAAGAGCCTGATCGGCGCGCGTGCTCTTTTGCCAATGGCGCAGGGAGAACATGGTTCCAATCAAAACGCCTGTTCCAATCACCAAGATAAAGGCGAGCTTCCAATTGAAATATCTTGTTGCCATCTGCTTGTCCTTTCCGAACACGCGATCTCAGAAGTGCGCTATACTACTGGATATTCTCAGACCAACCGCATGACGTATCCGTCCCGGGAACTCCACAAAAGTCCCGGTCCCACATTCTCCGGCACTTCACGCAGGAAGGTGCAACTCAAAGACTTCTCCGCCAAGGACCGCCATGATGCCCACCCGTCACAACCCAACCATGGTCGGATAGCCCGACCCAAATATCGGAGGTGGGCCGGCAACTCGCACGAACGATCAACCGACGAGCTTTGCCAGTTCCGGACTCAACGAGGGCCGTTGGCGCCAACCGAAGGAGCACGAGCCACCCTGAAACGGCACAGGTCTGCCGAATCCTTTGAGAGCCAAGGCAGAGAATCGATGCATACGCGGGACTTCGCGCCGATCAGAATTGATGCGCGAAGCTGGATAGCATCTTTATGAACGTCCGCCAGCATATCCACAGATCCAGCCGAGGCGAAAGTTCGCGGACATACTGCGTATCATAATGAATCCACTCCTGGAAATCCTTCAGGGGCTCACGGGTACGACAGGTCTGCCAAAGACCGGTGATCCCCGGCCGGACGGAAAGCCGCGCATCGCGCCAAACGGGACATAAGGTGTTCTCCGATTCCGGGGAAGGTCTGGGCCCCACCACGCTCATCTGCCCACACAGAACATTGAAGAACTGCGGAATCTCATCCAGATACGTCTCCCGCAGAAAGTGACCGACGGCCGTGATTCGAGGGTCATCGGCCATCTTGAACTGGGGACCGTCCACCTCACTGACAAACCGCAGTTTCTCCTGGATCTTATCCGATCCGGCCCTCATCGTTCTGAACTTGATACAATCGAACGATCTTCCGTGGAGCCCCTGGCGCCGGTCCTTGAAGAACACAGGTCCGGAAGAGTTGATCTTGACGGCCAATGCGATGAATGGAATCACAGGGGCAAACAGAACCAGAACGATGGTGGCGACGATGATATCCGCAATCCGCTTGAAAGAGCCGGCGTACGAGAGCCTCGGCCACGCCCGAAAGACTTCCCGTCGAGGCATATCTGTACACTCGGGCTTCGTGTCATCTCGCCACGCAAGTGTTGTACGCCCTTTCGCGGGGCACAACTCCGGCGTCACCATGATGCGACTGCGAAGAACCTGATTCGCCTCAACCGACATGCCCCCTCCGACGATGGAGGAGTCAACAACGGCACCCTGGTGAACTCGGGAGTCGTTACAGAGGACACTCGGGCCGACGACTACGACCTCCGGCTCGATCACCACTCTCTTGCCCAGCAGCACCGGGCCGACAAGGCGCGACCGCGGGGATACGTCAGGATCGCCGGGACAAGGCGGCAGGCCCCTTTCATTCGCCGACGGCAGGCCCGCACCCAAATGTCTTGAGCGCCCCAGGACCATTCGGCACAGTGCCAGCAGGCCGTCTCCTGATTCCAGATCAAAGGCTGATCCGGCGGCCGCGAGGCCCTGCACTTTGAATCCTTGCGCCCGGCATTTCTCTACGAGCGTGCCAAAACTCGAAAGCAAACCACCGTCCAAGATGGGTCCGAGGGCTTTTGGCCTCACAAACAGATGATGAGGCCAGTCAATCGGAAGCGGCATCGGCGTCATCGAATCCGTATACAATCGGCGATAGCCGACCAGTTGGTTGTCCGGCGTCAATCGGACCTGCTCACCATAAGCGAGCAACTCTGGAGAGGCCGCAACGGCCACGACGTCTGCCGCGGTATTCGCGAAGAACCGTTCGAGCAGTCGGCCGTTGAGTTGCGTCACGAAACGACCGTCCGAAATCATCACCCAAGGTGCGCGACCGGCCTCGAGATCCTGAGAATCGATATCGATGGAATCGCCGTAGAACAGCGTCGGGCCAAAGTCCGCACGCAGAACTGTCTGCCAATCCTGAGGGATCGCCCAAAGCGAATCATCCGATCGCGCCCCGCCGAGCCACTTCGTTGGATCCGTTCGGTCTTCGGGATTTCGGACCCGGCGCACGCCGGCCTCAATCACGCCGGCCAGTGGCTCTGTCGACAGTGCATATCGCAGAAGCCCCCTGTCGACCCCGGCTCCGCCGTCTCCTACCTCTCGGATCACGATCAGCCGCATAGCACATTCAGACCGCGATTTGCGGAAATCCCCCACTCAGCATCGGCTGTTCAGCCCTTTGTCGCCCCGCCGTCCTCACCGTAGGTGGGAAGCATCAGTTTCTTCGATTTCCGGGCGTTCCGTGCGGATTGCGCGCCCCGGGCCCGATAACCGTAACCGTAACGATAAAGATTCTGGTCCACGGGCACGTTGCTGAGGACCGCCCCGAGAACCCGTGCCTTGATGCGAGCAAACCTCTCCTTGGCCTCCTTGAGTTCGGGGGCCGTGGTCTGGCCGGCAAAGCTGATCAGAATCACGGCATCGGAGAGCCTGGCCCAGACCAATGCGTCCGGAAAGGCCAGCGCCGGCGGGCTGTCGATGATGATATGATCGTACTCTCGCGCCAGCCTCTCCATCTGCTCGGCGGCCGTCGCGGAGGTGAGCAACTCGTACGCATCGGCAAGATGCCGCGGATTCGCGGGCAGAACGTGCAGGCCGCTGGACACCTGCACAGAGATGACGTCGCTCGGGTCCTCTCCGAGGAGCACGTCCTGCAGGCCGCCGGACCCGTTGCCGATATTGAGCATGAACCCAACGTCCGGCTTACGCAGGTCGCCGTCGATCAACAGCACCTTCTTGCCGGATTTGGCCATGCTCGTCGCGAGGTTCACGGCGAACGTCGTCTTGCCCTCGCGCATGCCGGCACTGCTGACCGTGAGCCGCTTGGGCATTCCGCCATTGTTGAGCATTCCCAGATTCGTTCGAATCGTCTGGTAATCGCCGGCGATCTGCTCGGCGAACGCGGCCGGCTTGAGCGTACGCGAGCTGGTCGTCGTGCCAATGATGGGGAGATCCAGATACCGCGTGACGTCATCCGGACTTTGCAGCGTTTTGTCCATCCTGTCTCGCAGCAGCGCCAGGCCGAACCCGGAGCACAATGCGCCGAGTACGATCGCCGTGGCCAGCTTGACGCGGTCGTCTTTCTCGCCTCGCACTTCGGCCGGAAAGGCCAGCGTAATACGCGGGCGGCGCTGCCGCTCCATCTCAATCGATTTGATGCGACGGGAAACCTGCGCCAGCATCTCCTGGTCCAGATCCAGTTGAAACTGCTTGGCCTGAATATCGAGGTTTGTCCGCCCGATTTTCCGGGTCGTGGTGTCCTGTTCGCCGAGCACCAGGCGAAGCTGCTGCTCGTGGACCTTGATCTGCTGAAGCTGGGCCCGCGCCCCCGCCAGCCGCTCCTCAGCGGCGACCTTCAGGCGCGCATCCAACCCTTCGTCGAATTCGTTCTCGAGCTCCTTGCGCCGGCTCTCGAGTGTCTCCTTAAAAGCATCGAGCATCGCCTGCCTCTGGGTCAACATCGGGTTTCCCGGCATGAGCGTCTGCTTGGCCACGAGCAGATCTCGCTCCATTTCCACGATGCTCTGCGACAGTTCCGTAATCATCGGGTCCGAGTTGACGTGCTCGCGACGAGCGGCAACCAGTTGATCGGGGGATATGCTGGCCTTTTCGGTCTGTTCGAGCAAGGCGATATCCGCTTCCAGACTGATCCGCTGTGCCTCCAGGCGGGTCAATTCGGTCATCAACTGGGTCATGCGGCGCATTTCCATGTCCTGCCTGCTGTCCAGCACGATCGCCCCGTATTCGTTCGCATCCCGGCGGATGTCCACGTGCTGCGCCTTGATGGTGCCCAGAAGCTCATCATACTTGCTCTCCAGCAGGGTCAGGTTGGCATTGTCCGTCTGGCTGGATAAGGAACCATACATGGCCTCGTAATTGCGGAGAAAGGAATCGACGATCTGCTTGGCCTCGCTGACGTTGGGGCTCTTCATCGTCACGGCAATCAGTTCGGTGCCGCGAAGATGCCCCGCCGCAATGGTCTCCCCCGCCACGGCGTTCTTCAGCACCTGGACCGAATCGACGGCGCCACGCGTTTGCCGGAATTTCGCCATGAGTTGTGCCACGCGGGTCTGAGGCCTGCCGCTGAGGGTGGACAGATTCCGACCGACCAGATCGTCGGCGATTCTCTCCAGCATAGGACTGCTCACGAGTATGGTCGCCTGGGTATTCACGAACTCGCCATAGGCGCCCATACTGCCACGCTGCGGCTCATCCGACAGAATCCCGGGAACGGTCGGCGCCACGTGCACGGCCCCCTGCACAATGTAGACAGGTTCGACCAGCAGCCATACCACCGGCAGCCCCAGTCCACAGATCGTGATCGTCACCAGGACAACGATGTACCACCGCTTCCAGACACTCGCGAGGAAGTTCGTTGTCGGCGGCTCATGGGTCTCCGAGGGTGCCTCGTACACGACGGGCCTTTGCTCGATCACCTGATCCAGGTACTTCTCCAGATTATTCATAGGTCCATTCTCCCATTGTTCAAGAGTCCGGCACGTGTCCTGCGGGTCGCCGGGAGATAATCACAGGCTTCACCTCCACTGGAGGCGTGGTCAGCCGCGCCAACAGCCACAACTCGCCAACGACCATGCCTATCGCCAAAGGCATCATGGCATAGCCATCCCAGTCGTGGAACCTCTGTTTCCAACCTTCACCCTCAATGATCGTGAACAGGATGGCTGTCACGGCCAGCCTTAGGGTATTACACAGCAGTGCGATAGGCAAGCTTGAAACCACAACGAGGAGCTTCTCCCACCAGGCGCGCCTGACCAGGAGCACTACCAATGCGTTGATTACGAAGAATGCGGTCACCATCCTCAGGCCATTGCACGCTTCGGCCACCGCTACGCTGGAATCCCCGATGTGAATGACATTGCCGTCGCGCAGAACCTCGTATCCAACCAGTTCAAGGCAGAAGACTGCCGAGGTCGTGGCCCAGCTCTGCAGAGGCAGAGCCACCGCCCCCTGAAGGCGGCGCGGCCAGGGAAACATCAGACACAGGAACACGAGCACCGACGCTAACTTTCCCAGATATCTCCAGCCGGTGAGCAACAGCACGAGGGCCACCAGCGACAGGATCAAGGAAAGCCGTTCGGCAGAATGAAACATGAGGTACAGGCCTGCCCCCCTGACCGCCTGCGCGAAGAGAAAGAGCCCGGCGCCCCAGAGGATTGCCGGACGAACCGGCACCGGCGCAAGGTCCTCACGACGTGTCCAGATCACGTAGACCGCCAGAAACGGAACGAGAAGTCCGGACGAGTACTCGTCACTTCTCTTCCACACGATCATCAGGTCGATAAGCGTCGGCCAGTAGGACCAGAGAAAGGCAAGAAGGACAATGATGCCCCCACATCCGTACGCAAGCTGCTTCGGTGAAAGCGGCACCCATCCGGGCAACCGTTCCTCGATCCGGTCGAAGGACGACCGCAGAGACGAGCCAATTCTGCTGACGCCGCCTCGCACGTGCTGTGTCCAGAGTTTCTCTCTACCGCGGTCCGAGACATCGGCTGACAGAGCCCGCTCGACCACCTCCGCTCCGGCGGGAACGGCCACGTTACAACCCACGATCGATTCGCGAACCTCGCAATGCGCGCCGGCCACCGCCCCAGCCCAAAGGGCACTCCTGACGATCACACTGCCCTCGCCCAACACTGCACTCTGTCCGATCATTGCAGGGCCGATCACTACAGCGCCCTCCAAAATCTGTGCCTGTTTTCCGATCACCACAGGCCCATAAATGCGGGCCGCAGGGTGCACGAATACATCGGTTCCCTTGAGCACCAGAGCCTCTTCGGAATGCTCCGGGATAGGGCTGTCGCCGCGGCTACAAACCTTGTTCCGCAGGAAGACATGCAGCGCACGGAGATACCCGTTGCGATCCCGGAAATTCCCGACCTCCTGCGGCAGGGCCATCGGATGGACCCGACCTGTTTGCAGGACAGAGGGAATCACCGCTTCCTTGATGTCCGAGTAGCCACCGGCGGGAATATGGCTCAATATGCTCGGCTGACATACGTAAATCTCGGCCGGAGCACCATACTCCGAGCCGTCCTCGCCTCCTGGATTGAACGCCATGGTCAACTCGGCGCCGCCAGCCCGGTGTGCCTCGATCAGGCCTTGCATCCGAGGCGGAGCCGCTATGCCGGCGGAGAAAAGCACCAGAAGTTCTCCCGGGTCGGATGCGACCGCATCCCGGACACAACCGGCCGTTCCGCTGGTCAGCTCCTCCGTCACAAGGGTCACACTCAGACGACTTTCTGTGCATACTCTCTCCACAGCGGCCGACACATCCTTCGCGCAACACACCGTCGCACTGTCAATCCCTTCATCGGCCAGATGATCCAGCAACCGCTGGAGGACCGGCTTGTCGGCAATCGGCCAGAGAGCGACCGGCAGGTGGGCCGCCAGCGGGCTACGTCCGAAATCCTGCCCTCCGACCAGCACCACGGTCCGAATATCGAGTTTCTCCAATGAACCCTTCTGTATCATCCGTTCCCGTCTATCGGATTCCTATCGTATGTCCCTGCCAATAAAACTCTTGGCGCGCACACGGTCTTCTCAACGTCCTCGCCTTCCCTGCTCGTGGTTATCCGTCCCCAAAGATGCTTCTGCTACGCAGCAGAATGCCTTGCCGATCTGTGCCCCGTATTCTAACGCGGCGATGGTCCGAATTCCAGCCAATTCCGTCCGGGAAAAACCTGTGCCAATGCCATCGGCGACAGAATCGTCCCATCGATTCTTTCGGCCAGTTCACCGCTCTTCTTTCCGAAAATCGTGCCCCAGAAGCCCCAATTCCAGTGCCATCCTCGCCAGGCCCTCGCCCACGATTCTGCAACCCAGGGGCGTAAAATGCCCGTGAGCCTTCTCCCAGTAGAGTTGCTTCCCATAATACTGCTTGAAGTCTGCAATTGGATTGTATACGTGAAACTGCGTCGGATCGTCCAATTGATCGGCATGAAATGTTGTATGGAACTCTGTTCTGCTCCGCCAAGCTGGGATATCGAGGATCAGCTGCTCGGCCCGGCGTTCTCGACACTGACGTTGAATCTTTGTCAAAAGGGCAACGGCCGGTCTCCTGCGATAGTCGCCTCTCTGCTTGCTCTGCTCATCATCGGACTGAGGTGCCGCCGCACGCAGGGTGCGCAGGCGGCGCGTCGCCGGCATGAGTGGAGTCTTCACGAAGACCGCGGTCTTTTCCCTGAGGCAGCAATACAAATGAGAATGCACGGCCAGCCAAGGCACATCAGATGAAACATGACCAGAATCCGGACGATCGTCATCCCTGAGTTCAAATAGATGTTCCGGTCTTCCCACTCGGCGACGCGGTCCGCGGACTCCAAAGGCTGGCCGAACTGCGGGTCTCTTAGCGCAGCGGTTCTAAAAAATCTGCCGCCGCCGTAGATCAGCCTCCAGATCGACGCCCATTTCTCCTTCTGCCTCGACGAAACACGCTCCGCTCACCAAGCGCACACACCCCACACCGACAACGCACAATCTCATGTCACCATCCCTGCGAGGAGACCCGCCTACATCTCTCCGCCAACAGCGACAAGAGTCTCCGCCATGAACGTCACGCGATGTTTGATGATCCGGCTGCCCGGGAAACACTTCTTCAGACCAGACACACCCAGCAATCGGATCTCTTGAGGCTTAACGCCAAATACGTATCTCTGCTGAACGTGCCCATATTGCACGAGTCGGCCAAACCACATGTATCCATGCCATGGCAGCCAAGTCACAAAAGGCAGGCGCAAATGGAATTCGAACGGATACCAGCGATTCGGCGTCGTCACAAACCACCGCTTGCCCACCCGCATGATCTCACGCGCCATCTTTCGCTGGTCCTCCAGACGGCCAACATGCTCGATCACGGCATTGCTGTAGACGATGTCGAAATACTTGTCGGGCCAGGGCATCTGGCGAGAGTCACCGACCCTGGCGTCAACCTCGGCACAGCGATTCCGAATGCTCTGCACATGCTCGGGCCTGATATTTATGGCGCTGAGATTATGTCTCCACGGGTAGACATCAATCAGATTGAGGCCCTCATTCGCGTCGGCTCCGATCTCCGCACCCACGTCCAGGACGCGCGTTTGCGCTGTCGGTCTCATCAGCTCGTTGAAGAGTTCGAGCTTTCTTCTGCGACTGACTACGGAAAGGCCTCTGAACAGGCTCATGTTATCCTGCCCCTCCTGGCTCCCCCAATTGCCCAAGAAATTGGACGATCCTCTTGGCCACTGCATCGGGGTCGGGCCTGCGAGCCTCCGGAACGAATGACCTCAGTTGCCGCACCTTTCCTGGCAGATCCGTCTCGTCCCAGGCCACCAGAAGATGTCCGAGCGCGCCGAATCTTTCGGCTAATTCAACCTGATGATCGTTGACCACTTCCTTGTACTTCTTGCGTCGGGGCACGACGAGAAGAGATTTGCCATGGTCGAGGGCCATGGCAATGGTGCCCATTCCCGCATGACTGATGATCGCCGAGGCGTTTCGAAAATGCTCATCGAACGCCTTCTTGCCAAGAGAACTCACGGCGGAAAAATGCCGCGGCTTGTATGCATCGTCCCCGATCTGCCCGAAAACCGTCTCCGTGAGCACGCCCCCGCCCACAAGGTCATCCACCGCTTTGACTAAGCGATCGAAGGGAAACTGCGTCCCGACAGTGAGAAAAATCATATCACGGCCCCCACGTATTCAACGCCGGGATATCGCTCGACAAGGTCCGGCCACTGCACGAGAAAGAGGTCTGCGAACGGTCGAATGAGTCGGCCGGACAGGGACAATCGCTTCACGTTGGTGATACTATCTGCCCATACCACCTTGGCTCCCATCAGCTTGCCGAGGAAACAGGCCATGCACCCGGGGGCGGCGCCCGTGCTCAGAACCACATCCGGCCTCTCCCGCAAGAGAATGGCGATGCTTCGCAACAGAACACACGCCGCACGCAGCGGATGCTCTCGGTTGCATTCGCCGACGACGTATACCCTGCCGTACTCCTGAAGCCGGTTGCGCACCACATCCGATGTGGTCACGGCAAACACATCGTATCCTGTGCAGCCGTGCGCCACCTTCAGCAGTTGAGTCAGATGGCCGCCCGCGGAGGCGGCCAGGCACACACGCAGCTTTGGTCGTTTGCCCATAGATCGTTCATCCGGATCAACTTTTGTCTTGCCCAAACAACTCCTGAAACACCGTTTGCGCACGGGCCTCCCATGTGCACCCGGCAACCCGCTCTCTCCGGGCCGCGATTCTCTCGGAACCATCCTCCGCAAGAGCCTGCCTGACGCGCGCCGCGAAGTCTTCTGGGGTCACGGCCGTATACACCAGTCCCTGATAGCTCGCAAGCTCGGGAAAGGGGGTGCTGACAACGGGCTTTCCAAGAGCGAGATATTCTTTCAACTTGATAGGATTGCATTTCCGGATCCAATCCGTCTGGTTCCATGGCATGATCGCGACGTCGAAAAGCCGGCCATATCGAGGAATCTGCTCGTAGTCCTTTTGCCCGAGCATCCGAACGTTCTTCTTGTGCGCGAACACGGGGTTCTCGCCGTACACCCGGCCGACGAATACAAACGACATCTCCGGCAGCAGGTCTGTGACCTTGTCGATCAGGCGATAGTCTACCGTATGCCCGTCGAGCGAGCCGAAATAACCCACAATGGGGCGTTTTGCATCCACCAGGTCGGTGACGCAATCCTCCTCGTCCGGCGGCGATGCGAACATATCGTAATCGACACCATGATCCAGGAAGAGGGCTCGCCGACATTCCGCCGCTTCACTCTCGTAAAGATCTCTGCTAACAAACAGAGTCAGATCGGCATTCTCTTTCAGCTTTAGATCGTAGCCTTTCACGATCTGCGTATCGACGTTTGGATAGAGCTCGTAAGCATCCGTTTTCAGGTAGACGAGCTTTGCCCGTCGCAGGCCCAGCGCCACATCGCACGCGGCCGGGCAAACCACCCACATGACCGGGTTTCTAAACCCCAAGAGCGTCTCGGCGCAAAGCACCTGCGCCTTCACTACCGCCCGGTTCAATGTGCGGGACCAATCCCTGTGATGAAGAGGCAACGACACAGGGCTGTATACCCAGAAGTTGTCCTCCACCCTTCTCAGGCCCCTGAAAATGCTCTTGCCCTTGCGGACCAGTTTCTGCACGAAGCGGCGGCCCTGGCTGAGCTTCGGGCGCTGCATGACGATCGAATTAAGGTACAGGACACGTCCCAGCCTGGCGTACTTCCTCATAAGCTGGATGTCGACGTGCGCGCGATTGTGGTACCACCAATCCTGGCCGCCGAAACACAACGTACACCTATGGTCACGCGTCGTTGCTGTCATTTGCATGAAGAATGATCCGTTTTGCAGGGATTCCCAGCCGAATCACGGCTTGATTCGCGATACGATCGGCCGGATTTTGCCGGCCTTCGTGCGGGACACGGCATCCACTTCCCTCAGTGCGCATCGCAGATCCTGAGGCAGGTATTTCTGGAGCCGTTGTTCAAAGCCCGCCAGGTGCTCGGGCGTGCACTGCTGACCCGGCACGTACTCAATGGTGATGTGATCAGTCGCATCCTGAATAACCTGGCTCTCCAGGAAGTGGTCCGCTCCGCATATCACGTACACCAGATGGGTGACAATGCTGGCGCCGAGCTGCCGCCCCGATGGAGTCACAATGACATCGCCTTGTCTGCCGATGATTCTATCGACCACCGGGAACGCGCGTCCGCAGGGGCAGCCGTCCCTGGAACGAATCACCAAGTCCCCCGTGTCATATCGAACGAAGGGCATGGCCATGTTCCAGAAGCCCGTAGCCACAATGCGGCTGCATCCCTCCTCCTCGCTATCGACGGGGATCAGTTCGGTCAGACCATATTCAGGCTGGACATGGTATCTGCCGTGCTCACAGGTGAAAATGTAGCAGACCCGCTCGGCGCCGCCATAGAAATCGAAGACCTTGCAGCCGAAAGCCTCGGAAATCGCATTCCGGTACGGCTGAATCAGCGTCTCCGACGTCAACAGGACCGCGTCCAGCTTCAGCGGGATCTTCCGATCCAGGCATGTTTTCGCTACGGGATAGATCGACGACGGGTATCCAATCAGCGTCTTGACGCCATGTTGTTCGAGGATCTTCACATAGGTCGGCACGATCTCCGGCGACAGATGATAGGTTGACAGGTGCAACTCCCTCATCACTGGATCGTACATGTGAAGGCGATCTGTCTGTCTGCCGATCTCTGTGAATACCCTTCCTTTGAGATAGGCACACTTGTCGAACAACCCCACGCCGGCCCAATCCCACTGCCGCCTGACAAACGCATGTTCATCGCCAATCGAGAAGAGATTCCGATAGATTGGCATGGGGGCTCCGGTCGTTCCGCTCGTGCTGGTCCGCCGCCGCCGCCAACGGGGAAACTTCGTAGAGATGATGGCATCGCCCGCCTGCAGGACATCCTGCTTGGTGATGACCGGCATCTTCTGAATATCACTGAGTGACCCTATGGCATCCGGCGTCAGGCCGCGATCTTGCATAAGCTGCCTGTAGAAGGGCACGGTCGCGTAGCAGTGACCGATTAGTCTCCTTAACAGGCTCAACTGCAAGGCTTCCAGCGACGGACCATCCAGCCATTGCGTTCTGGCAAGCTGTCTCCTCCGAAGCCAGAACGGTCCCGCAAACCGTCGGACTGCGAGCGATACAATGCCGTTGAGGATAACCTTGCCGTTCATGATCGAATCACCGGATTCCTGTCAACCAAGGGCAATTCTTCGGATGCCGTCAACATAGGCACGCATCCGAACGTCAGCGAGCTTGCGTTTCTCCGGCTGCAGGAGGCGCATCACAAACCAGATAGGAATACGAATTGCGAAGAACAACATCATGTTCAGAGCCACACACCAGCGGGCAATCGCCCCGTGGTGCTTGCCGACGAATCGCAGGATGCTGATTCTAAGTTGCACGATCATTTCCGCCGGTTTCTGGGCGGTGCTCTGCCCGCCGAGGTGAATGATCTGGGCCGCGGGCGTGAACATCACCTGCCAGCCCGCCTTGCCGAAGCGGTAACACCAGTCCGTCTCTTCCGCGTACATAAAGAACCGCTCGTCCATCAATCCGACTCCGTCGAGGGCTTCCTTACGAATGAGCATGAAACAGCCCGTGACAACCTGTACCTCGCGGACGTCGTTCCGGTCCCACCAGCTCATCGCCTCGCGACCGAAGAGCCTGCTGCGAGGGAACAGCTTGTTCAGGTAGAATGCCGACAGGAACGAATTGAAGATGGAGGGAAACATAAAGCAGGTTGGCTGGAGCGTACCGTCGGGATTGCAGACCCGACAGCCCAGGACGCCGGCGCGCGGGTGGGCATCCGCAAACTCGACCATCCGGTCGATCGCGCCGTCGAGGATCAGTGTATCCGAATTCAGCACCAGAAGATATCGGCCGTGGGCGGCTCGGATCCCTTGATTGTTCGCCGCTGCATATCCAACGTTCGTCCCGTTCGCCAGCAGCATGGCCTGGGGATAATCCGAGCGAACCATCTCGGGAGAACCATCCTGCGAGGCATTGTCCACCACGATCACCTCGAAATCGACGCTCCGGGTCTGCTCGTAGATCGTTCGAAGACAATCGCGGAGGATGTCCCGCGTATTCCAGTTGACAATGACGATGGACACGTCCACTTGCTTCAGATCCTCATGCCGCACTGTGTCCTTCGGGGAATCCGACACAACTCACGCGGCCATTCGTGCACCTGCCGCTCATTACAGGAGGGCCCTGACGCATCCGACTGACTCACATGCTCCACATTCATCCCCGTATTACGTCGAAGTACCATCTGAATCATGCGCCGCCTTCTTTCGCTGTGTGGCCGTTCTCTGCAGTCTCCTGCGCCATAGCCGCTTGATCCAAGCAAGGAGTTCCACCTTCTTGGCGATCATGGTCAATGAGCGCACGAGCCCGGCGTTCACACTGTCGAGAATGCCTACGAGAACAGGGCAAACTCGAGGAGCCATGATGTACGTCGTGGCGACCTCCTCCCACGACTCATCACCGTAGCTGTTCTTGTACTGGGCATCCCCAAAGCCAAAGTCTATGTGCTTCAGACCGTCGTCAGCACACAGCAGTTCCAGCACCTTGACGAACAGGACTGTTCCCAACCCGGATTTGGTCCAGGCGGGATCGTAGCCCATCCTCTCGAAAAAGTACGTATGCCCATAGACAGTACTCCACTGGAAAGCACATGGCCTATTCTCAATGTAGAGGACCGACACAAGCAAACGGCCACGCTGAGCATCCGTTTTCGACATCGATTGCATCAAAGGCGTATTTTGGAAACCGGCGCCAAGAGAATGTTGATAGGTCTTCAGGGCCACGCATTCCACGTCTTCGCACAAGCGATCGACGTCCTCTGGCCGACGATGGTGGATGATCTCAAGCCGGTCGTGCCACTGCTTTTCCAGTTTCCTGACAGCGCCGCGGATGTTGTGCCTGTGCTTTGTTGACAGGCCTCGGTAAAACTCCTCAAGGGTCTTGGGTATGCGCATCCGCCAATGCGGATGAACCACGGAGAAGTGGTTGCGGCACAGGAAGTGCGGTATCGTCACGACCTGCCGGTAGAAGGAAGAATTGGCGCGAAGATGATTGAAGAAGATGGCATCCGCCTCTCGACGCCGCAGGAGTTTCATGAGGGACCGGACCAGCATGGCGCTGACCACATCGTCCGCCGGAGCCAGGATGCCGCCATATATGACCGTCAAACAGCGGAGTTCCGGCTTCAGAATGACCTTATACCCGATGCGCAACGGGACATTTTGCTTCTCCAGCCGGCCCACCACCATGGCCCGAGGCCGACCGCCTTGCTTGCAGACCAGAACGAACGGACTGCATCTGTCTCCCGTGGCACGCAAAACCGACAAATACCGGTCGATGTCGGCATTGACCATCGGATACGGCTCGTCGGCATGCATCTTCTCCCAGATTGGGCGGATGGCCTCGATCTCGTCGATGGAACGAATAATTATCATCTCCCAGCCGTCATCGATATTGCTCTTGCGGCTGTTGTTTGACATGGTTGCCTGTTGCCTAGACATGGCCATACAATCCCCACAAAACCTCGCACATTTGTGCGTGTGCTCCAGGACGTAACACGTTATTTCAGCAGATACGTATACGTGTAGGCATCCGCATCCTCGGCCGTTACCTCGAATCCCACCCGTTCGTACGCACGGAAGGCCTGAACGTTATCTTTGTTCACTTTGAGCTTTACCATTTCACAGCCCAAGGTCCGGGTGACCGTTGCACAATGTTCCAGCATCATGGCCCCCAAGCCCCTGCCCTGGACATCGGGCCGCACCGCTATGAGCTCAATCCATGTGCACTTCTGCAAGACGTTAGGCATGTCTTTTCTGACACTCACACTCTGCGGTGTTGCGCGATACAAGGACAACTTCGATATCGCTTTCTTGATTGCCAGAAGGGGATGCCACATCAGCAATACAGCAGAATCGAGCGAAGTCACGGCCCTCGTTTCGGCCTCCGCCCTGTAACGATCACAATCCAGAATGAAAACAACGAAGCCAAGCACCTCCATGCCACGGGAACAGACCCAGCAACGGCAACTGCCCGAACTGAGCCAGCGCCGCCAGAGCCGCGCGGCAATTCGTCTCGGCCCCTGCCATCTTAGGGAACCCGGAAAGCTCAACCGGCAAATCTCGACCAAAGCGTTCAGATCTCCGATAACAGCAGGGCGAATCTCGACCACACACTGGTCCGCGCTGCCCCCCACAATGGACTCATACGGCGCTGGCATAGGTCCTCAATCCAACTGCGCTCTGCAATCTCGCAAGAAGTCGGATATGGTCGAGAGCCCAATCCCCTTCTCGGCGGTTCGGTCCAGGAATCTCTGGACGACATCAATGACCATACCATCAACATGCGTGCCCGTTCGGTCAAAATCATGCATAAGAACCACGGCTCCATCGGGTACGTCCCCCGGCAGGCGCGCCCACTGCGCTTCCCGGCGATCCGGGGGCCAGGTATCACCTGAGTCGTATGTCCAGTACACAATGGGCACATGACGCATCCAGAGATAAATGAGACACGCCAGATTCACCTTGCCATACGGCGGCCGAAAGGGATACGCGCCCCCCTGCCGACCCAGCGCCTGATCCACCGCCGACCAGCCCCTCCTGATATCCGCGATGGACCGTAGCGGACCTACCTTCCAGTAGTGGAGATGGTCGAAGCCATGTGCGCCGATCTCGTGCCCCTCGGCAGCAATGCGGCGAACCAGATCTTCGCGCCCCGCGATGTTCCGACCGAGCAGAAAGAATGTGGCTTTGCCGTTGTTCTTCCGCAACAGGTCGAGGACTCGCGCCGTCAGATGATTTCCCGGCCCGTCGTCAAACGTCAAGACCAGTTGCCTGCGGCGCCTCCCCCTCCGTGTCAACCGGACTCGCAGTCCCGACATGTACAACAGAGGGACCCCGTAGTACAGAAACAGAAGGACGACAATCACCACGAGAAGGATTTCGAGCATAGACACACCGTGTCAATGCGATCTTGAGACCGTGCAGCTCATCGGACAACCGAGACGCCGTTACGGGCGACGGTTCCCTCGGAAAGCCGCCCACGAGATTTCACGACGGTCGGCCTGCTCAACTGCGTATTCCATTCACAAATGGTGCCGGCAAACGCGAACGTCATATACAGCAGCATCAAGATCTGGCCAAAGTAGCCCACACCAAGGAAGATCACGCAGTGCGTAAGAATGGAGGTGCACACCCCCCAGGCAAGCCACTTCTGGTCAGTTGGCATGTTCTTCAGACTGCACCCGGCCGTCGCCCTGACGGCAACCACCAGCATGGCGACAAACAGTACGAGGCTGAGCAGCCCCCCCCGCATGGCCTCCAGGCAGTACTGATTTGTGACATCGGACAGTCCCCAGCCCCAATGCGCGGTACTTACGGTGCCCAGAAAGGCCCATTCCCTGAAGTGCCGGATCGTCGCATCGATTAAATGGTACCGATGCCACCCCGTAGACCCACCCACGAGTCTTACCCTCGCCAGAAGAGACCAAACGGGGCCCGTCATGACGACGTGAAGTGCGGTCAAGAGCCCGCAGAAACCCCAGAATATATATCTCCCATAATGACGATATTTGTATATCGCCAGGAAGAACGCCGCGGCCATCATCCCGCCGAGCGGCGTGCTGGAATGACAGGCAAACACGATGACGACCGAGGCCCCGATGGCAATCCAATAGAAGGCTTTGTGACGTCCGGCCATGGCGAGAGCCGCGAAAAGAGGGGCAAGACAAGCCCAAAACGCCCCCGCGATGATGGCGTGGGGAAAAGAACCCTGGGCGCGAAAGTCCCCCTCGCGCAGATTCGTATAGACGCGGCCGAGCACAATGAAAGGGTTGCTCCCCGTAACCCACTCCTGCACCATCAGGGGCGCGAGAATAAAACTGGATACGGCGAATACCGCAACCGTTCGTTTGATATCGTCCCATGTCTGTATGTTCTGTCGGGCGACCCAGTACATGCCGAGCACATCCAGGAGCTGCCCCGACTGGTAGATGACGGCCTGCCCCTGCGCGCGAAGCAGGATGAAGGCGAACGCCCGGTAGAACACCCAGGCCACGAGGATCTTATCGAAGAGATTCCAGCGAAGGGCCCTTCGCTCACTCCGCACCCATATCCGGACAATGCCCGCCAGAATGAGGATACGCAGCACATAGAAATGGAGCCCGAAAACGTACGCATGCTGCTCTGCCGGCACAAAACAGGCCGCCAACACGAAAGGAGCCAGGAAGTGCCTGCGAGGTAGTACGAAGATCAGGATCATGGCGAAGATCGTGATCATCACGGTTATAGGGAGTATGCCTGATTCTTCTGCCATACGCCGCGTTATCCTACATGGGATTCGTATTCAAGGGGCTTATTCCACTTACGCTGATGGATTCGGCAGACCGTGCCGAAGAGCGATCGCATTTTGTCACGAGCCGGCAGCGCCCGCCAGTTCGTCAACAGCGAGAATCCGCGGTAACGAGGGACCGGCACCCTGAAGACCCGGAAGGCCAGAAGCCGGCCCCACAGGTGTTGCCGTCTGCGGAGCAGTGCCCGCTGGGATTTCGGCAGCGTATCCGGCCCCACTCGCTCGAGCTGTACGTAGCCCGCCGTCATGGCCTCACGCACAATTGCCCTGCCGACATCGGTTCTGACCAGCACGAGCGAACGGCCCGGATCGTCCGGCTCGACCGATCTGTACCACGGATCGCCGCACGAGATGTCGGCGGGCTGCCCCGTCGAATCCGGGCAGAGCCGGCACCGGAACTGCGTGTGCTTGCTCAGGATATCGCCCCAGGACTCCTCGTAGCTCATCGATCGTTCGCCCTGTGACGTGCCGTTCGTCCTGACGGCTGTCCGGCCGGGCCACCCACGGCCGCGATACCGGATATCCATCACTTCGTCCGGCCTGACGGACAGCTTCTCGAGAATCCTCTTCGTTCCCCGCGTGCTCGGCGTTCCGGCACAAAAGATGGAGATCACCACCCCAATCCTGCCTCGGGATTCCTCGTTCACGGCCTGCCACTTCCGAACGGCAGCCGCATCGCACGGTTTGCCGACAAATACGTACGGCCGCCCCCCTGCAGTCAACGACGCCAGGCCCGTGCACGGCGCCGCCGGCGCGTACCGCGAACCCGTTCGCACCATCAGCTCGGCGCGATTGCGACTGACCACCGCTGTATTCGCCAGTGGATTGCCGCTATCGGGACCGATGTGGAGAACACCCGCCATCTGCCGCCGCTCCAGACAAAAGAGCGACAAGGCCGTGGCAATGCCGCCCGATGAACCGTGAAAACGGATCTCGGGGTCGCCGGCGCATCCCTCCCAGACCTCCAGAACCGGCCCCCAGGCGGCGTGAAGTTCGCGTATTGGCTGACCATCCGAATGACTCGTCTCAATGCCCACCCCCGGACAGACCCGTATGCACTCACCACAACCCGCACACTTGCCCGGACTGACTTTGGGACGCAGCCCGTCCTCCTCAACGTCGATCAAAGTCAACGCGCCCTCCGGACAGGCGGAAATGCAGGCCCCACATCCGAGGCAGAGTCGCCAGGAGACTACATCCTGCACGTTGTTCAGGTGTTTGCTCATGAATCGATACTCTCCAGCAGACCCATGATCTGCCGCCTGGCCGACGGAATGGTCTCCCGAAGACGGTCGGATACGGCTCGGCGTGACACGAACGCCCCATGGACTGTGGCGATCATTTCATCGGCGTTTCCCGACCGCATATCCACGACCAGTTCGCCGACCCCGACCGTTTCAAAGACGCCCGCGAATTTCTTGCTGTACGCCAGACCCACGGCCCCAATGCACTGCGAAAGCGCCGCGATGCACGAGTGCATGCGCGTCCCGACGAAGAAATCGCACATGCCGATAACGTATTTGATTTCACATTGGTCGTAGCACCCGCGCGCCACAAAAAGCCTCCCGGGATACTTTGGCGAGAGGCGATCGTAGACATCCAGGCACGCGTTGAGATCGTTCTCGACGTTCGCCCGAAAGCCCCCGACCGGAATGACGTGGGGAACGAGCAGCATCAATGTATTGGCCTCCTGCAGCAGGAGGGCGACAATCCTATCGATCAATTCCTTGTAGTCCACTGTCAGCCCAAACTCATTGCCGCCTTCATATCCCCCGTAGTAGATCAAGCCGCTGACGTTCAGGCCTACAACAGTGGATGCCTTTGTGCGAACGCGATCCAGCCCATCAATGTCCAGGACGGATGGCTCACGTGCGTTCAACACAAAAGCCACGTCGGGGGCAAAGAGCACGTTCCCATTGACTCCGGCGCCGCCCAAGAGACGATCCAGGTATTCGAGTCCGGCGCGATCCCTCGAATAGATCCTGCTCGATCGTTTGAGAATATGCCGAGCCAGGCCTCTGGAGAAACGGCGGTTCAGAGGCCCATACGTCTGCGGCATCATCACCAGGGGCTTGCCGTACAGCAGCACCAGCCATTTGCGCAGAAAGCCGAGAACGAAACGACGCATCCCATATAGATCGCTGAAGCTGTCGCCTCCCGTGATATCCACGGCCAGGTGCGCCTCATGCAACGTGCGGCAATAGGGATTTCGGGCAAACAGCTTTCTGCGGACGGCCCGCCACGGCAGCAATCGAGCGAGCATGCCGTACAGCGCGAACCAGAAGAAATGGTACGGCAGAAAGAGCCGCCTGCTGAAGCGTACGGGCACACTGTGAATCCGGACTTCCCGCCCGCCGATCACCTTGCAGAACTCCTGCGGATCGCGAGCCGTACCGAGCAGTACGATCTCCGCCTGCGGCCACCGATCCAGCAGGAGCTGGATGGTCGATTCCGCCAGCGCATTGACCCCGAGGTTCCCCGTATCAAAAGACGCACCCAACAGACAGACACGAACGGCCCTCTCTCGGCTCTGTCCGGTTGCCCGGACGTCTGAGCCATCCCGCACCTGTTTGTCAACGGAAGCCTGCTGCCTCACAGCTATTTGCCCCCCCTGTCGGCTGTAATGCTCATATTCCGCAACAGATAGGGACCGGCAAGTCCACAGGATGCTTTCACAAGCCACCCGAACCGAGCGTCTTCTTCATTGCCGAAACGTCGCGTCTGCAACCCGACCGCCCGCAGCCACTGTGCGAGCATACGCGGCGTCGTTCGATGCAGGTGAAATCTCTCAAATGGGTCTGGTGACCGCCACATCCTCCTACCGTCAGGGTCGCTCAGCCTGTACTTGAGATATCCGAAATTTGGCGCCGTAATAATGAGCCGGCCCCCCTCGGCCAGAAGCTCCACGACCGTCGCCAAAAGAGCCGGTGGTTCGGGAGCGTGCGGCAAGACGTCCACCAGCAAGATGCAGTCGAACCGTTGGCCACGCAGCGACTCGGCGGCCTTCTCCAGATCAGGCGACGTCAGTTCGACCCCTTTAGCCGTTGCCAGCTCAGCCATGACTGCATCAAGTGGTATGCCTACCACCCGCGCTCCCCTTGCGATCAAAGACGCTTCGGTCATTCCATCTCCGCAACCTACGGAGAGGATGCTCTGCGCGTTGTCCGGCACGGCGGCCAGGACGCTCTCGTCGGCCCTCCCATAATACCGCTTACTCCATCGGCATGTATTCAGCCCAACAGGTGACGGCAGCAGTTCCGCACATGCCTGCCGATCCTCAAGGCAGCGAGACAATGCTTTGGCCTGAGCCCGCATCTGATCGTATGGCAATCCCATCCTGCCGAGGTACTGATTCGGCAGATGGTGCAGCAAAAAGTCCTCGATTCGGGATATGCAGATGAGTTTCTTGAAACCGCACTGGGTATATGGATCCGTGGCAGCGGTGCAGAGCAGATCGTAACGGCCATGGTGCGGGGGCACCAGGAAGCCCCCGGAGGCGATAGCGCGTCGCAACTGATCCTGTGTAAGCATGTAACTGGCGGAATGCTCATTCGTAAAGTACGCAAACGTATAGGGCCCGAACGACTCCACCGAACCTGGCATCCAGTGGTAAAACGAGTGCATCGTCGAGCAATATTTCTGTCCGTCCGCATCCTCCTCATACCGCAGGAAACCCACAATCCGGTCGGCGGGCAGGACGTTCGTCACCTCCAGAAAGGCATCGATGTGCCGCTGCTGAATCAGCGTATCGTCTTCCGAATAGATGAACAGGTCGTAGTCGTCGACGCGATCTGCAAAGATCTGTTTGTGGGCAAACGGCAACGACCATGGATCCTTGCTTGGCAACCCCACCGCCACTTCCACATCGGGACCGAGTTCCTTCGGGACGTTTGACAGCACGACACTCTGGACCTCGTAGGGCATCGACCGGTATTCATCCAGGAGATTAGCCAGGTACGCCTGGTTCTTCGTCCCGTAATTGGCTATGGCAGCAAGCACTTTCATAAGACAGAATCTCTCGATCTGCGCCGAGTGGTCAGTCAAGCAGGTTGGCGGGCTTGTACTCCCTTCCACTGAGCCGTTATGCGATCCATCGTTTCAGCGACCACTTGTTTGACTCTCTCATAGGAATAATTCCGCCGGACCAGTTCGCAACCCCTTTCGGCCATCTCGTGCCGCAGGTTCGGCTCCCTGAGTAACCGTACACATCCCTCGATGATCGCCCCTTCGTCCTGCGCAACCCATAGGGTCTCCAGGTGTCGGAGCGTGTCTTCATAGCCCCGGCAGGAGTGCGCCGCCCCCACAAGGGTCCTGCCGTGCCGAAGCGATTCCAGCACCTTGATTTTGGTCCCACCGCCCTCGAAGATGGGCACGACGCTAAATGCACAGCGATCGTACTCCCGCCTCAGGTCCGCCGCGAAACCAACCGGCGCCACACCGGCAACGCCTCCCCACCGCCGCTTCTGGCTATCCGTCATTCCGAAGCCGACGATACGAAACTCACTCTCAGGCACACGGGCATGAACGCGTGGCCATGCTGCCTCCAGGAATCGATCGATCGCTTTCACGTTCACCGTGTGGCGCAGTGAGCCGACAGTGAGAACGATCTTGCTCTCCGGACGCGGTTCACACGGGGCAACGGGCTCTGTATCATCGGATTCGAACGGGATGTTCGGCAAGACCGACGTCGGGAGCGAATTCAAAAGGTCCTGGTCCGCCCGGCTTGCCACCCAGATATGGTCGCACCGGCGCAAGAGCCGCGGAACCACGCTTTCCACCTGCCTGACCTGTCGCCGTATCGAATATCGTTGCAACGTGGAAAGCCCAGGCTGCTGCAAACGGCTTCGATGCGTGCTGGAGTCAAAATCATCCAGGTCGAGAACGACCGGCTGGTAGGAAAGGGCGCCGGAACTGGCGAGCACCCGGAGATAACGGCCGACGATCAGGTCGTAACGGCGTTCCTGCAGCCGTCCCGCAAGCCAGCGGCCGATGTCGGTCTGCGGCCGATACCACAGCCCCATACCTCCGATGTGTGTCCCAAGCCGAGAAGCCAGCGGCTTCGACACGCGTCCCGCGAGCCGCCAGGGCCAGCGCTCGCCGGGAGCCTGCTGGACAAAACGTGTGACAACACCATAGTTGTCGCGCAGATATTCCAGGTCGGCATCAGAAAGCGCGGCGTAACGCGAGTGGATCACCGTGTCCACTGTGCCATACTCTCGCAGCGCGCGCAGCAGCAGGTGCGTTCGCTGGTTCACACCCATGTGAACCGGCCATGGAACGCCGCCTGTGATGAACAGAATCCTTGGGCTCATCCGATTGTAGTCATTCATTCGACATCACGATCGAGCATCGCAGGCGCGCAACCATCCTTGTGGTCGATGGACCTCGATATGGCCCGCGAACCAGACATCCGCGCCGTCTCCTCGACACATCTCAGTTGCCGCTGCAGCTTCTGAGGCCGCCACCAATCATCCGAATCCAGGAAGGCAACCCACTCGCCCTCGGCCAAACGGATGCCTGTGTTTCGAGCGACGCTGACCAGAGCCATTCTATGCGCTTCCCTTCCAACTTCGCCGGCCTAACAACCGGGCAGTTTCCACGACCCGCCCGGCTGCATGCGCCGTCCGTGCCCTGGTGAGAAATCGTGCCTTGGAATCCGCTCGGGCGACACACGCGCCAACCGCCCGAGAAGCCGCGACGACCAGCATCTTCAAGCCGCCCAGAAGCCGCCTGGCCTCAGAGAGACGTGACAGTGCGTCACCACAGATTTCTCGCCTAAGCAGCGCGTCCGAGATTCCCTGGGCGTAGGCGCGCCGGAGGAAGAACCTCTTCGACAGGCGTGAAGTGGGAATCATGTGGTAGACCAATGCCTCCGGCTCGTAAAACGTCAGGCCGCCATGTTCCTCCACCCGCAGAAAGAAGTGCTGCTCCTCGTTGGATATCAGGTCGGTCCCCGTCCGACCGAGACGCACGGAGAACCCGCCGATATCACGTGCGACCTGAAGCTTGACAGACATATTGCATCCATAAGGATAGTGAGGATGGCGCATCAACTGACGTTCCGGCCCCAAGTCCAAAGCACTGAGATAATGCTCCAATTGTGGCGGCAGCCATGTCGGTCTGGACCAGCCCTCCGGCCAGCGCAACTGGATTCTCCCGCCGACAGCGACGGCTCGTCGTTCGGACCGGTAGGCTCGCGCATGCCCGACCAGCCAGTTGCGGTCCGGAATACCGTCATCATCTATGAAGCACACGACCTCTCCGCGAGCCTCCCCGAAGGCACGGTTCCTCGCGTGGCTCACCCCCTGCCTGGGCTCGAAGACGCTTCGGAACGCGTGCCCCAGCACGGGACGGAACTCCTCGACCACGGATGCCGTGTGATCAGAGCTATTGTTGTCCACGACGAGGATCTCGTATTCGGCATCGGACGGACAGCGCAGCTGCTCCAGGCTTCGCAGCACCTCTGCCAGCGTATCCGCGCGGTTGTATGTCGGAATCGTGATCGTGAAGAGCATAACCAAGACCTTGGCAAGGGTCAGGGTCGCATCGGTCGCGCGCCAAAGGTAAGTTCCGCTTTCACAACTCTTGCCGTCATAGCGTCCACTCCGCTCCTACCTCCGTCACTCGATTTCGCCGAGCCGGGTCCGCCTCCACGACCTCGATTGGGGCCTGCTTGAGACAACGGCCGTAGGGAACCATAGAGAGCATATCCGGGGATTTGACGCATCTGCTCTACCCTAATGGGGATCCGCTCTCCCTCTGCCCGACGCTGCCGGCAAACACTGCGACTTGACAAGAATCCATTTGCATCGCCTGTGGAGACCGGGCGCATATGCCCTCACTGTCGCCTTCAGTAAACCCCCAACGGGAATTAGCGGCAGAACACGAACCGCACGCAAACATTGCCGTATGCAACGCCGGGCCTCGGCCAGCCTGCCCTCGTCACAGTACTGATGTGTCAGCGTGCAGTAGTGTTTGCACAGAGAAGTGTCGATCGCGCGCCGATACTTCCGTGCAAACGCGGGGCGGAAGCGTTTGAGCATTTCTATGGCGACATCCAGTCTCTCTACGGCGCCGCTCATGGAGTACACACCGCCGCCATGCTGCCTGTAGACCGCCATCGGCTCGTCGATATACCCTATGGTGCCGTACTGCGCATGCAGAACATGCTGCATCCAATCGTAGACAGGCACGTCAAAGCACCATGCGGGATGCCGATCGAACAGGCCCCGGCGATACATCGGAGAACAGGACGCGATGAAATTGTGATCGAAGAGATTTTTCAGAGTGTACGCCTCCTTGATCCGGCGTGGACGGAAGATCATCGGCTCACGGCCGCCATCATCCCACACCATTCTCACACTGTGAAAGCACAACGCATACTCCGGATGGCGATCCAGCATCTCGGCCTGCCGTTGCAGCTTGTCGGGAGACGTCCAATAATCATCGCCGTCCGACGTCGCCACATATTGCCCACGACAGGCATGGTACGCTCGAATCATGGTCCGACGGGCCCCGAGGTTGCTTGGGTTCAGCAGGACTCGGATGCGATCGCCATATTCTTGGCCATAGCGTCGAATCACATCGCGGGTCTCATCCGTCGAGCCATCGTCGGCAATCAGCAACTCACACGGGAAGTCCGTCTCCTGTCTCAGGAATCCCTGGATGGCCTCTTCTATGAATCGTCCATGATTGAACGTAATTATAAGTGCGCTGACTTTCACAACCGCCTTCGGGAATACCCACCCCCGGCGAGACTGCCGCGATCCGTCTCCGATGCAGCCACGGCGTTCCCGCGGATTCTCTTCAAACGTCGGCTCACTTCACGGTGTTCCGCAACGACCAGTCTCACAATGTGGCTTATGGAGGCAATCGCACCCGACTCCACGCATACTCCCGTCGGCAGCGATAGGACACACTCCGCCAGGGCTTCCGTGTGGGACAGAGGCCTCACCACGCCCGAACGGCAGGGCTCCATGCGATGGCAACCCGGGTAGAAGTACCGTCGCGCCACAACATTCTCAGCGTGGAGAATGCTAATCAGATCGTCACGTGATACGTCCATGCCATTCACGTCCACCGTCACGACAATGTACTGATAATTCGATCTCTCCGCCTCGTCGTACATGACGAAGTCAATGCCCGGAATATTCCCCAACTCTCGTCGCTACTGTTCGTAGTTGCGGCGGTTGGCAGCGACAAACTCGTCGAGACTGTCCAGTGTCTTCAGCCCCATGGCGGCACACACCTCATTCGACTTTCCGTTTGGGCCGAGGCAGGTGATGTTATCGAAACCGGCAAAGCCGAAATTACGCATCAGCCGAATGTTCTTTGCCACGGTTGAGTCGTTCGTGACAACGACGCCGCCCTCGAACGTATTGACGAATTTCGTGGCGTGGAAACTGAACACCTCGGCATCACCGAAGGACCCAATCGTCCGCCCCTTGTGTGAGCGGGCGAAGGCATGCGATGCATCGACGAGTAATCCGAGTCGATGTTCGCGCGCGATGCGCTCGATCCGTTCCACATCACACTCTCGCCCTCTGAAATCCATGTTCCTACACTCCCAACTGCATAGGCAACGTCTTAGCCTTCAGCACCGGTTGTTGCCTTCAGGCAGCGCCCGTATTCTCCATGGCCATGTCCGAGATTGAGTAATTGCCTCAACCGCCGGGCAGTCATGAGCGATCGGGCATTGGCCTCGGCAAGGGTATGGATACGGCACAACAGGTCAGAGTTGCTCGCCAGGCGGGTCCGCCCTGGATCGTAATAGATGTTGTCCTCAAGTCCGACTCTCACCCCCCCGCCCATGGCGATGGCCACGGAATTCATGGGCAACTGCCAATCGCCGACGCCCGCCAGCGACCAAAAGGAGTGGGCCGGCAGATCGCGAATCATAATCCCCGCATGCAGCAGGTCGGCCTGCGCACAGGCGACGTTGCCCAGCAGAAGGTTGAAGTAGAACGGTGGGGCTATCAGGCCCTTCCTCTCCAGATAACGGGCGTAGTTGATCATCCCCGCATCGAAGGCCTCCAACTCGGCCACGATCCCGCGGGTTTTCATCTCCTGCGTCAGGGCCTTGATCATGTCCGGGCAGTTCATGCTGGCGACCTTGTTGAAATTCAGCGAACTCAGGGTCAGACTGCCCATGTCAGGCTTGACATCGCCGTCGAGCTGCAGGACTTGCGCCCGCTGCTCGAACTCCTTGAAGTCGCGCCCGCTCAAGGACACACAAATGACCAGGTCCTTGGAGAAAGACCGTATGCCGGCGATGATTCTCTCGTAGACGCCGGCCTCATAGCTGGGCTCACCCGTCCGTTCATCGCGAGCGTGCAGATGGACCATGGAAATCCCTATCTCGACGGCTCGATGAACGTCCTCGATGATCTCCGAGACGGAAATCGGGACGTGGGGCGTCATCTGCTTGGTCGGGATCATGCCCGTCGGTGCGAAGTTTACGATCAGATCCATAAGCGCGTCGCTCTCCCTTCTTATGTCGTCGTCTTCATCATCCGCGCCGGCACACCGGCGACCCGCGCACCGTCAGGGACGTCCCGCGTCACCACTGCTCCCGCCGCGATCAGAGAGTTCTCGCCGACAGAAACCCTGTCGATAATGACGGCACCCATGGCCACGAACGCACAAGATCCGACCGTCGTTTTCCCGGCGATATTCGCCCCCGGGCAGATCGTGACATAATCACCGATGCGAACGTGATGACCGATGAGGGCGCCCCGGTTGAGGATCACGTGCCGGCCCACAACCGTGTGGGAACCGACGATGACCCCCGGGCCGGCAATGCTGCCTTCGCCCAGACTCGCGGTTGCCGAGATCTGCGCTGCAGGGTGAACCACCGTCGTGAACTCCAGACCCTGAACGTGAGCCTGCTCGATGAAGGCCCGGCGCTGTGGCGAGCCCACGGCACATACCGCCCGGCAGGAATCCCGGAGCGAACCGATGTCGTCAATCCAGTGCACCGGCAGCCCAAGAAGCGGCTCCCGACACCGCTGCCGGCTCCGGCCCTCCACGAAGCCCGCAAGCTCGCGGCCCGTATCCGACAGCCAGTCGGCAATCTCCTGCGCAAAAACACCCGCCCCAAGGACTATGACCTTCCGCTTTGTCTGGTGTTTATCGACCATCAGAACGACACCATCGCCAGGTCGCTGCGCTCTCGCGACCGTCCGTATTCTGTTAATGCACTGGGCAGTTTCGTATCGCAATCAGCGGAACTCTGTGACCCGCAGTGCGCGATGCACGGTTATCCCGACCCTCAAGGCGCTGCGGTGGCTTTGTCCGCCGGGTCGGCACTCCCGTTCGCTGGACTTGGTCCGCGCTGCCCGAATCCAGCGACCGTTGCGGCCATATAGCCAAACCCGTGTGCGACACGAACGAAGGCTCGAAGCTTCCCATCGCGTCTACGGCCGGTAACAAAGGAACCGACCCCACCCAGCAGCGCACGGGAAGACCACCGGGCGCCTGTCGCAATCTGCCGAAGATGCCAGAGCAGGGAACATCGCAGGGGCTGTGTCTCCAGCTTCAGGATGAAATCCGATACGCCCTGGGCATATCCGCGTTTGATGAAAAAACCTTTCGACAATCGCGTCTCAGGAATCACGTGGTAGACGACCGATTCGGGAACGTAGACGACACGGCCGCCTTGTTGATGCACCTTGTAGAAGAAATGTTTCTCCTCGTTGGAAACAAGGCTTGGACCTTTTCGTCCAAGCCGGGCGGAGAAACCGCCAACCTTCTGTGCGACACAACGCCTGACAGACATGTTACAACCGCGTGGATAATGCGGATATTCCATCACGAGACCATGCGGTCCCATATCCAGGCCGCTCAAGTAACCTTCCAGCTCGCTGGACAGCCAGGTCGGTCTGCGGTAGCCTTCAGGCCACTGCAGTCTGACGACCCCCCCCGCCGCCACCACACGTTCATCCGCCCGGTAGGTTTCCGCAAGAGCAGCCAGCCAATCCTCGTCGGCCAGGGCATCATCATCAATGAAACAAATGATTTCTCCGCGAGCTTCCGCAATCGCGCGATTCCTCGCGTAGCTCAATCCCTGTCGCGGCTCACAAATGCCCCGGAATCTGGACCCCAGTTGAGCGCTCAATCCCTGAATAACCCTGGCCGTATCGTCGGTACTGTTATTATCGACCACAAGGATCTCGTAATCGACGCCACATGGACGACGCAGTGCCGTAAGGCTGCGTACCGTTTCCGCCAGCCCAACAGCGCGATTATAAGTTTGAATCGTGATTGTAAGGAACATCGCAACTATATCTCAATGCTCGGTGCGCTCCCCGTGCTAAGGCAGCCATCCCCCTTGCAGGTCTGCGCGGAAATGCGCTATTCCATAAGCATCGGTCTACGGTGTAATTGACGGAATTCGTAACACGTGGAAACCACGGAGGCCGCCTCAGCAATCAAGCCGGGCCTGCGGGCAGTTCCCGCCCCCAGGACACTTGCGTGCCCGGAACAAACTCGACCTGGGCCCAACTCTTAAGACTGTGAGCGTAAACCGCCTCCAATTTTCCGTAGGTCGTAGGATACGCAAAAGTTGCTTTCCCCAGCATCACAGCCAGCAGCATACAATGCAGACGGTCGGTATGAACTTCGGCAGCCGAACGAACGATCTCGACAAAGTACTCAAACGAGTATCTCGACACATCACACATCTTCAACGGCCTCGCACTCCGTTTGTGCCGAGCCACCTGGGCAAGTTTCTGGCGCCGGCCTCGATCTCTCCAGCGGCGATCGATTCGGGCACACAGGCGGGGGAACAGCCGCTCAGCCCAAGTCCCGCGCAAACCGGCTGCTCCCCCTGTGCCCTCATGGTCGTCGCGAAACGCCGCCAGGATGAAATCTTCGGTCGCCGCTTCCCTGTGATCTCGCACCCACTGCGACCCATTGAGATAGATGGCAGGATCGTGGGATAGCCCGACTTTGATGTCTGCATCGAGGCCGCACGTTTGGAGATTCGCATAACTCTGAGGATCCCGCGCAAAGATCGCAGCAATGTGGGCTTTGGATTGTCTGACGTCGTCCAGCCAGCTCGTTACGCCCAACTGTACCGTGGTAGGGCCGGCGGCGAAGTCCTTATCAGGATACTTGGACCAGACTTCCTTCCATATGTCAATGTTCAGTTGCCACATGGTCTGATTTCCCCCGGGCATCAGGATGATGTCCGCAGCTTTGGGATCCATCGTTCTGGGGATGCGAAGATCGGCCAGCAGGTGCTTCGTGCCGAGCCAGATGAGAGCATCTCCGCTGTTTCCGTTATACGGTTTCATGTAAAAAACGCGACGGCTGTTATCCAACAGGAAACGCACAAATGGATCATCGCCGCTGAACAAGGATGCACCCGGCGCGGAGCGCCCCTGCGCAACCGTATGCCCGGCGTCATCTGCGTGTATTGGGTTGTGTCCTACCGACATCTACGTGCCTCTCTGGATGTTCTCAAGTCGAAACTTCCACCCTCTTTCGCGAACTCAGAAAGCCTTCTTCCTCGCGCCCATCGCATGGGCACAAGAGCCGGGAGCAGGTGACTTCTCGGGTCTCGGCGCTCACATGCGGCGATACCACGCACGAATACGCCCGGCCAGCAGAAATCGATCGATTTCGCGGGCTACTCGTCGCCCACATCGGCCCAAGACACATCGGACCGTCCACGCAGCGCTTGGATCCACGCAGCGCTTCAGAGAACGAATCAACCGACGGTCCACACCGGCCGCCTGAGCCGCCCGGTAGTTTTGGACCATAAGAGCCCGTTGCCCGGGTGACAAGAATGTCACGCGACTGATATCCCCGTAGTTCACAGGGCGATCAAAGGACGTGCATCGATCCAATACACCAGCGATCTTCAGGCTTACCATGGTACGGATGCATTTCTCGCACATTCCACAGTTGTATCGACCGTCGGGATTCTTCCAGCACACACGAAGATGCTCGAGCGCCACCTCGGATTGCGCAATCCGAGAGACGATCTTCTCGACTCGTGTGGCTTCCGCCCCGTCGTTCACAATCCGTGTCGATTCAGTGGACCATAACGGGTCCAGAAGAGGGTGAGATCCACTTGGGAACATCTCTGCATAGGTCTGGTCCGCCGGGATCAAGACGGTATTCCACAGACCTTGTACGCCTAACCCAATCCCGGCCAGAACCGCACCATAGTACATCACCCATCCGACCAATCTCTCGGACACGACCTCGCGCACGTTGGTCGAGCATTCCACCCACGTACAACCGATCCGGGCTGCGGCGTCGCGCAGGCGGCTGCCCACTCGTGTCCATAAGACTTCATCGTTCAGTCTGACATCAAGCCCCCTTACGGAAACGAGGTGAGTGACCCGGGTCCCGGCGGGCGCCTCGGGCGCCGTGTGCTTTAGCGCCGAGTAGAAGGAATCGACCCCGCCTGAGAAGAAACTCGCAACGCCGGTGCCGGCCTTTCGGTCACATGATGTCGCTTGCGGCCGGACCTCAACAGGTTTGAAGCGAGCGTCCCAACAATGCATAATGGCCATGAGCGTCGGCGCCGCCTCAACCAGCTTGACAGACGCTACGGCATCAACATGAAGGTCCCGCCCAAGCCTCATGGCCGGCCAGAGCAACATCGCAATCCACGGGTCGGCGGATGAAGAGAGAGAATCATGGAGCTCAGACGGATAGCGAACCCACAGTTCCACGCCGTCCAAATCACACCCGGGGCAACGAATCCGCGCGCTCAGCGTTGCGCCGGCATCCGTTCGGGAAGTTTCGATTTGTGTGACGTGCATCATCTGAAGTCTCCGGCGTGCCGCTCGTACCACATCGTGAAGCCGAGCAAGGACTTCGCCCCCGATACGTCCTTTATTGGATCTTGTACCTTGATGGGCACGCTCGGATCAGGAAGGATCGTACGCCAGACAGTAGGGTCAACAACAGCGGGCAAGGCCTCGGCCACCCGATTACACGCGTCTCTCACAAGGCGCCATCCTTCATTGTTGATGTCATAGAGACGATAATAGTACCGATCCTCTCGTTGGTCATGACGCAACTTCCTCATGCCACTCATCCGCGCGATCTTGTTCTTGATGCGATAGGCTATGGAAGGCGCCAGGGGACGCGTATTCAGCGAGTTCCGATCCAGGGGCAGCCTGGCCAGTCTGGGAAATCTGGTGATCAGCAAATCCTTCTGGAGGCGGCGTCCGAGGATCGCACAAGCCGGCACGCCGCCGGCGACCGCCAGGACGGGACTGCAAGCCAGTGGGGTCGACGGCCAGACGGCATGCGAGATACACACCAAGACGCCGCCGAGGTGAAACCGCACCCGATGCAGTAGGTTGAAGTGCCACGTCTTCTGGAATCCATAGCCAGGCAAACGCTCATAGCATTGTCGCAACCGCTCCACCATTTCTGCTACGAGACCGACCGTGTCATCACCTGGAAGCAGCTTGCACACAAGATCACAAGGCAGTCCATACCTGTTGACGTTCCCAAACAGCTTCTCGAACGAATGCTTCTGGACAGAGGCATCGTAGCCCCATGAGATATAGCTGCCGCCAAGAATGTTGTCCCCGCAAAGACCACTGACCAGCGGCACTCCTGTATCAGGCACTTGTTCGAGGAGACTCCACCACGCAAGATCATTGAAGCCATTGGCGAGTTGCATGGTGACGATCTGCTTGTCGGCATAATGGCAATACCTGGACAGATTGACGCTGATCTGCTGCTGCGGCAGATCCAACGCCCGACAGACCTTTCGGGCACATCGGAACTCCAGATCCGTCGGCATCCCCAGCGTGTAGGCCGCTTCGACACGTGCGCCGAGCTGTCCAAGATATCCTGCAACGAGTCGCGAATCGAGGCCACCCGAGCACAGCATCCGGACACGCTGGCCGCGGTACGGCTCAAACGCTTGCAGCATGGCGGCGTGCGCGTTCTCAAGTTGATCCTCGTACGGCAGTCCAAAACTCTCATCCGAAATCGGGATAGACGGCTCCCAGCTTACTTCCACACCGCGCTGCGAGAAATGCAGGATCTCTCCCGCGTCAAGGCGACGACAGCCTTCCCAGAGGGTCTCGGACAGAACCTCATGCATGCACAGCAGGTGCCCAATGAGACCTTTGCGATTCAAACGCCGCGACACCTCCGGGTGAAAACCCGGGATATCGGAAGAACTACCGAGCAGTAATCTGTCACTCCGGACTGTATAGTAGCATGGAAACAAGCCCAGGCGATCCGCGAAGACGTAGTAGTCGTCTCGGTCGCAGACAATAGATAGAAAGAACCCGCCGTAACACGCCAGGCCGGCAATTCCCTTCGCCCGGAAATGCGACATCACGAATTCGGCGTAAGCCGGCTTGGGCCCCTGAACCTCGTCGATATGCCCGAAGACCCAGGCCGTAGTAGTTCCATCGTGAGCCGTGGATATTGGAGCCGAGGCGCATGCTCGCCAGTGACATTCAAGATTTCCTATGCTCGTGCTGTTTGCGGGGCCGCCGTAGTACTCGTCGAAGTGTTCTTCCAGGGCGCGCACAAACACAGCCTTCGTCTGCGAGTTCGCGTCAATGATAGCGCCAAAAGCTGTCATACCTGTATGATCACGAATGTACAGCCAGAAGGCCGAAACATCTCGCGATGATCTGGAGCCCTGGTACAGTCATTCTGATGTAGATCCATTTGTACAACGGCCTGCGCCGGAATCCCTGTCCTCACACGCGGCCGGTTCCACAGGTGACCTCGCGGAACAATCAGATCCCGAACTCGCGATCTGGCCTGCCGGCCATCCGGCGACAGCCCCCGGCCGGCCTTGCACCCAATCCCTGACCCGCGTGAAAACCGTCGCCAAGTCCTCCTTGTCCCTTGGCTCGAGGCAGAATGCCAGCAACATTCCCATGTAGCAGAGGATGCCCAGGGCCGTGCACAAGCCCAGTCCAATCCAGCTATCGGGCTCCACCAGAATACTCAGGGCCACCCATGCGACGGCCGCCACACAGCCCGGCGCCAGACCCGGAACCAGGGTCTGCCGGACCCACGTGCCGAATTTTACATCCGCCAGTTTTAGTCCCAAGGGCCATAGGGTGATGCTGGTTGTCGCCACCCCGATGGCAAAAGAGGCGAAGGCCGCTCCGACCGCGCCCCACCCGTGCTCGTGAACCAGGTAGAACGCCATACCGATCACAAGTAGTTGAATGACCAGGGAGCGGATCCCCATGCCACGCATGCGCCCCGTGGCGTTCGCCACCTGCCAAATCATCCAGGCTCCATTGCTTATCGGCAGAGACGCCAGCGTAAACGCTATGACGACCGCAGCATCCATGAATTCATTGCCAATGTAAAGGCGGATCAGCGTGCGGGAATAGATGATAGCCGGCAGGGCTGCCATAAGGGTAACCCACAACCCAATCCGACCTCCACGCATGTAGACGTTTCGGACCCGCTCCTTCGCCCCTGTGGCATGCATCCCGGTCACGACCGGAGACAGGGGCACAGCCAGAACGTCGGCCCATAATTCGATTTGGCGCCGCGGCAGGGAGCCAATGTAGTACATATTCACGTCCATGGGCGTTGCCAGCCGGTTCAGGATCAGCGGCATCACGGTCAGCCGAAGCCGCCACGCCAAATAGCTGAGGAAATTCCACCCCCCAAAGGACATAAGCTCCCGAGCACGTTCCCATCGAATCTCGCTTCTCCGGAACCTCAGGGCGGGAATGAGACGCCGGGAGACGACCACCAATACGATCGTCATAAGAACTTCAATGGTGACGTTGGCCACGACTACCCACAGCACGCGTGTGCTTACGCCAAAGAGCAGCAAGAACAGCAACACCAGCCGCAGCAGCTCGGCAGCCACTTTGAGGAAATTGTGCAGGACAAATTTCTGCCGCACAAAGAGCCCTACTGTAAACACTGCGCACGGGGGTCTCGTGCCCACGGACAGCATCAGCAAGGCCATCATGATGCGTGCGTCCCAGACCTGGCCAGGCGGGATGGACAGAATCCTATCGACGTACCAGGAAAACGCCAGCCCCCCGGCGAGAAGGACACCCCCCGCCGCCAACAGCAACGGAAACATGGTCGAGACGATCTGGGTGATGTCTCGTTCATCCCCTCTGGCGTAGGCCGCTACGACAAAACGGCCGAGACCAGCGGTCAGAACCGTCGTCAGCAGTGGCACCAGTAGAATGATCCCCGTCAATACGGGCAGCAGCTGGTACTCCTCGGGGCTGATCCTGCGGAGCAGATACTGGTGCAGCCAGACCACTGCCGAGACATTGACCACCCTCGCCACGATCCCACTGGCTGTGTTAACCAGAAGCAACCGCTTGCTAATCTCAATCTGCGAACTCATGTGCCGCCGTCCCTGTGAGTCGGCTCATCCGCTCCATCGGTCCAATGGGGGGGTGGGCGGACTCCGTCCCCGTCGGTTACTCTCCCGAGACAGACATAACCCATTGTATTGCAGATACTTAGGCTAAGCCAGGGCCGGCAGCAGGGCGTCAATGATCGTCCTGAACTGTTCTTTTCTCCCCGGCAAGTCCGTCTACCAGGCCCACTGCTCTGACCCGACCCTCCTGATCGGGCAAAAATGCAAGCAGGGTGTCCACCAGATCGCTGGCGGCCAATCGGACGCAATTCTCAAGGACCGAACTTACCTGGATCTGCGCAACATATCGGGCCGGATCGCCCGACAGGTTGGGCCTTCGCCCGACAAAGCCGGCGAAGTCTCGCTCCGTCAGCGTGATCTGCCCGTTCAGAACGTAGAAACTCAACACGACCACCTGCTGGTAGGTCGAGGCGTTGTGAAACTGGTGGATCAGGCACTGTATCGGACGCTGGTCGGCCGACACGATCTCAGAGGCTACCGTCTGGTCGTGGATCCAGCCGTGTGCCGGGAAACATACCCGCGGTTGGTGTCCAAGAATTCCTGCAGGCTGAGAGCTACAGTAGACGACGTAAACATCCGCCCAGAGCCCCTTCGCAGCGTTCGTATAGCGTCGGCTGATGAAATCATCCGCAAAGTTGGTCTCCATGTAGTGCTTGGTGACCGCTGGAATGGCCAACTCTTGCCCCGTCCAACCGTTGATATCCATGGGAGCCGCATTGAGGGGCACTGGCAGTTCTATGGGTTTGCTCAGAATCGTCTGCAGTCCGAATGCCATGCCGCGATAGGCAGCCCCGGCCCCGATCAGCAGCAGCACGGCCACTACCCCCGCCAACCACGCCGGCGTGCCACGCGCACGCAAGTACAACGGCCCCTTGCCACATTTCGCCCCAAATCTGATTCCATTGGCGTACATCACAGCGTTTACCCTTTTAGGGGTACTCCCCTTTGGCTCCATCGAACGTTGCACGGACATAACGCCCAAGATCGCAAGAACCGACCGGCTGGATACCTCCTCAGTCCGTCGAGACGGAAATAGCCAAGAAACTCTAATTCTATGACCATTATCGACGTACTGTCAAGCCGACTCCAGCCAAAACTGCAGAGCGCCAATCCCCGCCCTCGACCGCTCCGTGGCATGGCGCGGCGATCGCCCCAGGCGTGATGCTGCCTCACCGGAAGACGCCTCATTTCCAGCACCAGGGATCCGTCCCAGAAAACCCTGAATTCACGTCCGATAAAGCCATCATGCACGCGGCGGAGGCGACGCCGGCCAAAGCCCGCAAAAACGGATTTGTTTGCATGGGCTGTGCTTCCTTTTGTACCATTTAGGCAAAGACCTTTTGAAAAATCACACACCAGGCCTAAGTAGCTTGTGGGGGAACACATGGTTCTTACTGGACAACTGTCCCGGTCTTGCCGGGATCATCGTCGCCATCTTCCGTTGGTGCGCACTTGGCTATCGCTCTCAAGCATCGCGTTCATCCTCTCTACGGTAGTGGCAGCCTCCGCCACGGCCGCGACGTACTATGTCGATGGCGTCAACGGCAATGATGGCAACGCCGGGACGGTCGAGGCTCCCTGGGCAACGGTCCGCAAGGCCGTCGCCTTACTCCAACCGGGCGATACCGTGCTCGTTCGAGGCGGTGTCTACAGAGAATCGATCACCATCAACATCAACGGCACGGCTGACCAGAGAATCACAATCAAGGCCTATCCAGACGAAACGCCTGTGCTGGAGGGCACCAGGGCGATCACGGGTTGGACACGATGCACTGCGAATGAGCCCGGGCTATCTGTCCTTGGCGTCGGAAACCCGCACTACGCCAATATCTACAAGACCCAGATCACCTCCGACTCCCTCGATCTGAAGAACGTTATGATACTTGAGAACGGCGAACTGCTCCGGATGGCATGCTTTCCCGACCAGAGCGGGGTCGTCTTCGACAAGGTCAGTGAGTATGCCAGTCTCAGCGATAGCCGTAACTGGACACAGAGGAATTACCTGTGGGACCCGGCTCGACTGAACCAGCCGAGCGACTATTGGAATGGGGCCATGATGCGAATCTGGTCCCACGCCGCAAACAATGCGGTTCTTGACAATACGATCGCCGACTTCGATCAGAGTCAAGGGAGAATCACCTTCGAGGCCCCTCTTTCGGCGGACCTGGCGAACACGGGCTCTTCCCCTGATGGCTATTGCATCGTCAATCACCCACACATCGTGGACAAGCCGGGGGAATACTACATCAACCCTATCCCTGTTGATGGCCAATACACAGTCTATCTGTGGCCGAGAGCCACCGATCACCTCGAGCAGAGTGTTGCGATATCGATGTCCTCCGTGGCGTTCTATTTCCTGGTCGACTGCGGCAGCTACGTAACCATCGACGGATTCGAAATACGAGGCTATGGAGGAGCCGGCCACAGCGGCGGCGTCATATGCCCGCACAATACCCGCCACACAGGAACAATCGTCCGAAACTGTCGCATCTACAACAACAAAGGCAAGGCGGGCATCTGGCTCCACTCGGGAAGCGGCGATATCATCGAAAACAACAACATCTATAACATTCAAACTGGCTTCGGGATCCTACTCAGCAGCACCGTGCAGGGCGTTGTCAGGGCCAACCAGACGTCCGCGACGACCAGGTCGTGCATCTATACCCCGGGATGTTCCAAGACGCAGGTCGTTGGGAATCGCGTGGGTGGCGGCGGCGTACACGCCAACGGGATCTCGGTCTACCAAAACGCCAAGGACATCCTGGTCGCCTACAATGTCGTCACGGATGCATCCCATGCGTTCACCTTCAGCACATCATCAAACCTGACGATTTTCAACAACATCTTCCATGGGTCGGCAGGCTCGATCGTGGCGAGTTGGGGGGGCTGCTCCGGAACGGTGGCGATTCTGAACAACACCATACTTGGAGGACCCGACTTGGCGAATAGTCTCGCCCTCAATAGTGGACCGACGTACATTGTCAAGAACAACATCCTGGCCGGTGGAGGGGGCGGCACTCGCAGTCACAATATCTACACAGCCCTTAACTGGAACCAGTCATCGCGGGCCGGCTGGAGCCTGGCCGAGGGAGAATCCGTCTGCAAGGCGCTGAGCACTCTGTTCGTCGATGCGGCGAACCATGATTACCGACTGGCGGACGGTAGCCCCGCGATCAACGCCGGCACGGTGGTCGACGCCTACCTTCCCAAAGCCATCTTCCCGGATTTCGACTTCAATCTGGATATCGCGGACACCGCGCGAGACGCCGTGCCCGATATCGGGCCATACGAGTACGGATCCGGCGGTCCCGTCAACCGCGGGCCCGCGCTGGAACCGATAGGCAACCGCTCGGTAACCATCAATGAGCCACTGAGCTTCTCCGTGACCGCCAGTGACCCGGATGGGGACCCTGTAACGCTCTCCGTCAGCGGTTTGCCGAGCGGAGCGACATTCTCCGATCAAGAGTTTGCCTGGACGCCCGGCTCCGATCAGATCGGCAGTTATCAGGTGACGTTCACGGCCAGCGACGGTACGACACAGAATTCGGAAACCGTCACGATCATCGTGCAAAGGCCCAATACCGCTCCCATCCTGGCGGCCATCGGCAGTCAATCCGTCAGTGAGAACGAGCCTTTGACCTTCTCCATCAATGCCACGGATGCCGAGGGCGATGCCATCAGCTACTCCCTCACCAATGCACCGAGTGGGGCCAGTCTCACGGGGCCAACCTTCAGTTGGACGCCGTCATACAATCAGGCCGGCAACTATGATGTGACGTTCGTGGCCAGCGACGGCCGCGACCAGGATTCACAGACCGTCACCATATCCGTGACCAACGTCAACAGGCCCCCCGCTCTCGCGGCCGTGGGCGACAGGTCGGTGGACGCAACGGATATGCTGAGCTTCACCGTCTCCGCGATGGACCCGGATGGCGACAACCTGGTGTATTCGGCCGGCGGACTCCCCAGCAATGCAAACCTCACCGGCCAAACATTCAGTTGGACGCCCGGCTACGGCGAAGCCGGCTCGTACGAAATCACATTTACCGTCAGTGATGGTGAGCTCACCGACTCAAAGACCATGACAGTGCTGGTCGCAGCGCTCGCCCCGGATGAGGCGGCTCCGGTTGTGGCCCGATGTGCGCCGGTCCCGGACGCGATCCAGGTGCCCCTGAACAATCTGGTGACCCTCCACGTCACCGACGCGGGCGCAGGCGTGAACGCCGAATCCGTTACGATCGCCGTGGACGACGTGATTGTATACCAGGGGAACACGAGCGCACACGGGCAGTGCAACCGATCCGGCACGAAGAACGACTACAAGTTCACCTATCAGCACGCCGAGATGTTCGAGTTCGACCACACGGCTACCGTGAAGGTCAACGCGGCCGACCTGGCGGGCAACGTCATGAACGAATACACCTACTCGTTCGTGACCGAGATGCGTGTATTCGGCAGCAACCAACCGGTCAGCCAGAGCGTCGGGGCGCCGGGCAAGAGCCGGCCCGTCACGGCAAGCGATGCCGCCGGCAACCTCTGGGCCGCATGGCACACGGGCCCGGAGAACGGCAGGGATATCTACACCGCCAAACGAGCTGTCGGGGCGGACGCCTTCGGGACGCCCGTGCAACTGACGACGGACTCCGCCGACCAGTGCAATCCCGATCTCGCCGTGGGCGCCGATGGCTCCGTGTACGTGGTCTGGCAGGACAACCGGCAGGGCCACTGGGATATCTTCGCATCGATCTGCTCGGATGGGGAACAGTTCTCGAGAGAAGTGCGCGTCGCGGATTCCAACGACAATGAGATCTATCCCGCCATCGCAACGGATCATCAGTCATCCGGGAGCGTCTATGTGGCGTGGCAGGACGATCGCAACGGCAATCAGGACATCTACGTGGCCAGTTCCGTGAATGCGTTCGCCGTCTCCGACGTAACACAAGTCACAAGCGATCCGGCGGACCAACTGAAGCCGGATATAACCGTGGACGGACAAGACAGAGCCTACGTCGTCTGGACGGACATGAGAGCCGGGCAAGCGGATATCTACGGGGCCGCCCTCGGCAGCGGAGGATGGATGGAAGCGCCCTTCGTGGTCGGCGCGGGCGATCAGATCGATCCGGCCGTGGCCGCTGAACCGGGCACGTCTACGCTCCATCTGCTGTGGGAGGACAGCGCCTCCGGCGATAGCGATATCCACTATGCTCGGTCCGACGGCCTGCCGGGCAATCCTTTGGCCGGCGTGACCATCATCGATGACACCTCCGGCGCCGATCAGACGGCGCCGTCCGTTGCGTGCGGCGGCAGTCAGAGTGTGTTTGCCTGCTGGCGGGATGCGCGCCACGTGGGCGCCTACGGCACGGACACCGACCTCTACTTCGCCGACCTGAGTTCAGGAACGGCCAATACGAACGTCCTTATCGCCGATGAGGGCACCAGCGCCAATCAGAGCGAGCCGGCCGTCGGCGTGGACCGCTACGGCCATCCCTATGTGCTCTGGACGGATGATCGAGACAATGCGACGGAAATCTACTACGCCGCGACAACGTTCATCGATCCCGTTCCGCTGGACTCGAAGATCGTCGTGGCCTCCGAGGGGGCGATCATCGGCATCGACCCGAGCGCGATTCGGGCGCCTGAAGATGTCTCTATCGTCGTGCCCGCCGGCGCATGTCGAACGGACGTGCGCATCATGATCTCAAAGATTCTCAACCCTCCGATCTCGCCGGTCAATTGTCTGGGCAGCTACGACTTCGGGCCGAGCGGCATTGACTTCGATCAGCCGGTGACCGTAACGATCCCATACCGCTTCTCCGGCACAGGCGGCAACGCCACGCCCTATTGGTATAACTCCCTGACGGGCGCACTGAGCCAGCAGGGCATTGCGGAGGTCGAGAACATCGTTGTCTCATCTGGTCTGAACGCCCTGCGATTCAAGACGACACACTTTACGCCGTTCTATGTGGTCGATGGCGATGCCGACGTCGGCACGACAGACAGTGGCGGCGGCGGTGGCTGCTCCATCTCGCCGACCGGTAGCGGCTCGCCCGGGCAACTGCTCGTGCCCTACGCGATCATAGCCGTGGTGATGGCCGTCATCAGGCGTAGAGACAGCAAGAAGGCGACGAAGAATATCGAAGCATGAAGGTTTTCGTGAGTTACCTATGCGGTCTACGCGGCGTCGCCGCGGCGCGCTTGCCTTTAAGGCCGGCATCGCCTTGTGTCCGCGAACGACCTGTGGACCATCCGATTCGACTGGCTGTAGAGACCGGCCTGGTCGCAACCGCCGCGGTCCTGACCCTCAGGTTTCTTGCTCCATGGCGCTCGTTGGATCAACTGCCGTATGCCATTCCGGGCATCCTGATCGCGGCGGCATTGCTCCCTGCGTGGATCGAAAAGCGCGAGTTCCCACGCATCGGCCTTGACGCCGACCGAATCGGTCCTGCTCTCGGAACGGTGTTTTGGACGTGTCTCTATATATTCCCGGCGGTGTTTTTCGGTCTGCAACTGCTGAGATCTCTGCATCTGTCGATCCCGGTGCGACCGCTGATGGCGCCACAGCAGAGCTGGCTCACATGGTCGCTGCACCAATTCCTCTATGTGGCCGTCGCCGAAGAAGTATTCTTCCGTGGGTACGTCCAGGCCAACACGATGAGACTGCTCGGCCGAACGAGCCGGCTGTCTTCGACCGCACGACAGTGCATCGTGGTCTCTGTCTCCGCGGCCTGCTTTGCGGTCGCTCATGTGATCGTTCAGGGTCAGATAACATCGGCCCTTACCTTCCTGCCCGGTCTGCTCATGGCCTGGCTGTTCCTCCGGACCCGGACGTTGCTGGCCCCCATCGTCTTCCACGGCCTGGCCAACATCAGCTATGGCGTCATGGCGGCAACGCTGTCATAGCCGATTGGAGAAGCGAGCTTATCGGTCCGGCATGAGGCGGCGGACCCGGGCAGCCCGATAACCGGCGCCTTCGGATGATAGCAGCCGGGATCCGTCACAAAGCCGCTCATTCTGATCCCGCCCGATTAAGTGGAAACCTCCCCAGGACGATGAAACGCAGGGATAAAGTGTGTTTGCCGGGAAAGAAAATGGATGAAAAACGGTACATGAAGATCCTGTGGTTCGCCAAGGCCTTCCTCGTCGTCGTGCTGGCGTACGCGGGCGTTAAGGCGATTGGCACGTGTCTGCACCCTGGCGAGGCGTTCAATCCCAGTGCGGCCCATGGCGATGAGCAGACCCATGACGGGCAGGCGGTGCCGACGGAAGACCAGAGCCGCTCGGACTATTCGGAAATCGTCCGGAGAAACCTGTTCACCGGGACGGATGGCATCGCCCACCCGCCGGTGAATGCAAACCGGTCGGCGCTCGACTCCATGGCCTCGGCGGAGGAGCTGGGCCTGAAACTGATGGGGGCCATCGCCGGTGGACCGGCGGCGTCCCGCGCCATCATTCAGAACACAACCGACAAGACAATCGGCACGTACCGAATCGGGGACATCGTCGCATCCGCAACGGTCGATGCCATCCGGCGGGACGCCGTCGTGCTTCGACATCAGGGCCGGCATCTCATCCTGAGACTGCATACCGGCGCAGGTAGCGACGACAGAACCGCCCCCGCGGAGGCGCAGCAACGAGCCACGACGCAGACCGCGAAGAGTACCGCAGGTCCCCCACGGCTTTCCACACAGGCCCGTTACGTGGAGGAGATCTTCCACAACGTCACGATCGAGCCCTACAAGAAGAACAATCGAACGCAAGGACTGAGAATCACCGGACTCGAGAAGGTCCCGTTAGCCGAGATGTTCGGCCTGAGAAACGGCGATGTCATTCGAACTATCAACGGCCAACAGTTGACCAGCAAGCAGAAGGCCTTCCAGGTCCTCATGAAGGCGAAGACCCAGTCGAAGGTGGACATTCAACTACTACGCGACGGCAAGAGCAAAGACCTGTCGTTTGAGATCTGACAGGATGGAGGGCACCTTGGAAACGCTACGATATATCACGATGCGAACCGGAAATGACGGCGGCACCACATACAGCCGGCGTGTACAAGTAATGGTCACGCTTATGCTGACGCTATGTCTCGCATTCACGATCCTCACGGGTTGCGAGACTCCGCCGCAAGCCGATGCGGACAGTCAAGCGAACGAAGTTCAATTGGCAGACCCACAGACCGCCGAGGCGGACTTGGCTCCGAATCCCGACCGGATAGTAGCACCGTCAGGGCAAGAGACAGTTTCCCCCCAACGAGTTCCGGCCCCGACGACGCCGGAGGTCCATTCGCTCTCCGAGTTTCCGGAGAACGATGCCTCGAAGCATTGGCTGAGCCAGGTGGACCCCGTCAGCCCGGTCGAGGTCCCGCTGACTCGAACGCCGGCGGAAGTGCCGACGGAGCAAAGTGCGGCCACGGAGCAGGAGTCGGCTGCACCGCTCGTTGAGAAGGCCCAAGAGGTTGATATGCCTCTGCTACGACCCGGGATGGCCGACGAACTGGTGTCGGTCAATTTCGACAACGTGGACATACGAGCCGTGTTGAAAACCATCGGCGAGATCACCGGCATCAACTTCATCCCACATGAGAGCGTAACCGGAACGGTCACCGTCATGTCGCCGACCCCCATTCGCCTGGGCGACATCTACGCGTTCCTGCAGTCCATTCTGGACGTACACGGCTACGCCACGATCGAGATGGACAACGCCGTCAAGGTGGTCCCCAAGGCTGAGGCGGCCCGGAACCACTTGCAGGTGCGTATCGGCGCCGACCCGGCCTTCATCCCAAGGACAGACGTCATCGTCACCCAGATCATCCCGCTGGAATACGCGGATGCGACGGAGATGAGCCAGATCATCGAACCGATTCTGTCCGCCGGCGCCCAGATGGCGACCTACCCGAGGACCAATTCGCTCATGATCACGGACACCTCGGCGAACATCCATCACATCGCCCAGATCCTCGCCCAGCTCGACGTCGAGGGCTCCAAGGAGAAGGTCGTGCTCTTTCCCCTGAGGTTCGCCTCGGCGCAGGTGTTGAGCGAGCAGGTGATGCGTATTCTGGAGAAGAACGCCGGTCCGGCTCCTCAGGGAGGCCGGGCTCGCGGTCCCGCCGTCGCGGAGAATCGCACGAGGATCCTGCCGGACAATCGAACGAACTCTCTCATCGTGATCGCCAGCGAACAGGACGTCGACACCGTCACGAGGCTGGTTGAAGAACTCGACATCCAGAGACCGGTGGGGATGAACAACGTCCACGTGACTTATCTCAAGAACGCCGACGCCAACGAGGTCTCGCGATCTCTTGAGGACGCCCTGACGAGCATGAGACTCACGGGCGCCGTGGAATCCGCTCAGCAGATTCAGGTGACGCCCGACCCGAGCACCAACGCCCTGGTGATCGTCGCCTCGCCGCCGGACTTCGAGGTAGTCTCTCAGATCGTCGAGAAGCTCGACATCGTTCGCGAGCAGGTGCTCGTCGAGATGCAGATTCTCGAGGTCAGCGAGGAGTCGCTCCGGGAAATCGGGATCGACTGGGCGACGCTTGACGACGCGGTTTCGGACAGCGTGCGCGGTTTCGGTCTGACCAATCTTGGCACGCGGGTGAACTTCCTCAGCGGAACGGCGGAAGGACTCGTCGTCGGTGCCTGGCAGGCCGCGAATGGGGACATCAAGATCGGGGCCATTCTTCAGGCGCTGGAGAAGGAATCCGGCGTGAACATTCTGTCGACGCCGCACATTCTGACCTCCAACCACCGCAAGGCGAAGATCATCGTCGGCGAGAACCGGCCGTTTGTGACGGAATCGAGAATCACCGAAACCGTCGATCCGGTCACCCCAACCGTCATCAAGAGCTTCGAGTACAAGGACGTGGGCATCACGCTGGAGATCACGCCGCATGTCAGCCAGGGCGGGCTCATCCGGCTCGAAGTCGACAGCGAGTTCACGAAGCTGATCGAGGACGTGACGACCCAGTCGCTGGACACGCCGACCACGGCCAAGCGAACCGCCCAGACGGTCATCACCATGGGCAGCGGTGCGACGGTCGTGATCGGCGGCCTGATCCGCGACGACAAGATTCGCACCGTCAAGAAGGTCCCCCTGGTGGGAGACCTGCCGCTGGTTGGGGCGCTGTTCCGGTCGGAGCGTGACCGTCTCCAGAAAACCAATCTCCTGCTGTTCATCACGCCGCACGTGATGTCCAGCCAGGAGGACCTGCTGAAGATGACGGAGCACAAACGGGACGAAATGAGTCCGGCTCTCGAGGCAGACCGCTGACGGCGAACCCCAGGTCCATCGACCCATCGATCGCGTGCGAGGAGGCCAGCAAGTGAGCCCGGAATTGTGCGAGCAGACAAACAAGCGACAGCTTCAGAAGATCCCGCCGGAGCAATTGAGCTCCGAACTGATGCGGAAACTGCCGCTGGAGTTTCTCAAGAAGCAGCGTGCGATCCCGATCCTCCTCGACAAAGGCGAACCGGCCATCGCGTTGGCCGACCCTTTGAACGTCGAGGCCTACGACGCCATCGTGAGCATTCTGGGCCAGCCGTGCCGCCGCGTCATTTGTCCGGCCGCCGAGATCGAGCAGGCGATCAGCCGGTGCTACTATCTCGGTCCGGGCGAAGAGGTCAATTACCTCAGCCCCGACCGCCCAGAGGGGAAATCGGGCGAGCCACAAAACGCGCCGGACGTCTCCAGCACGGTCCAGACCCAGGCGGAAGACCTGCTCAACATTGCCGACAAGGCCCCCGCGATCAAGCTGGTCAACAAGATCCTGTTTCACGCGGTCCACAGCCGGGCCAGTGACATCCACATCGAGCCCTACGAGCAGGAAGTGAAGGTGCGATACCGTGTAGATGGGGTCCTGCGCAACGTTCTGACCGTTCCCAAACGCCAGATCGGCCCGATTCTCTCCCGGCTGAAGATCATGGCAAACCTGAACATCGCCGAGCACCGGCTGCCCCAGGACGGCCAAAGCCGCGTCAGCATCGGCGACGGACTCGTGGACATCCGCGTGTCCGTGATCCCGACCGCCGGCGGCGAGCGGGTCGTGCTCAGGCTCCTCGACAAGGGCCGGGGAGAGTTGAAGCTGGAAGACATCGGATTCGGCCCGCACACGCTGAAGACCTTCCGCAGCCTGATCGGGATTTCCCACGGCATCGTTCTGCTGACGGGGCCAACCGGCAGCGGCAAGACCACGACGCTGTACGCCGCTCTCAACGAGCTCAACAGTCAGGAGCGCAACATCCTGACCGTCGAGGACCCGGTGGAATATCAACTGCCCGGCATCGGGCAGATGCAGGTCCGGCCGAAGATCAATCTCACGTTCGCCAGCTGCCTGCGGCACATCCTCCGCCAGGACCCCGACATCATCATGATCGGCGAAATCCGCGACCGTGAGACGGCGGAGATTGCGATCCAGGCCTCGCTGACCGGCCACCTCGTACTCAGCACGCTGCACACGAACGACGCCGCCTCGGCCGTCACCCGGCTGATCGACATGGAGATCGAGCCGTACCTGATCTCATCCACGGTCGTCGGCGTCATGGCCCAGCGCCTCGTGCGAGTCATATGCCCCGAGTGCAAACAACTGTACGACCCGGAAGATGGAACCGTCTCGTGGAGCGAACTGCGAAAAGTGACCAAGGGCTTTGTGAAACTGTACAAGGGAACCGGCTGCCCGAAGTGCCTGGAGACGGGCTACCTGGGCCGGTCCGGCATCTTCGAGCTGCTGCTCGTCGATGACAACATCCGAGATCTCATCGTTCGGCGGCAAGGATCCCACCTGATCAAGAAAGCAGCCGTCGGGAACGGCATGGTGACGTTGCGGCAATACGGACTGCACCGGGCCCTGGCCGGTTTGACCACCCTGGAGGAGGTCTATCGCGTCACGCAGGACTGCGTACAAGTCGGCAGGGAGGTGAGCTGAAATGCCTATGCTTGATTCGCCGCTGCTGAACGACCTGGAGATGGACGAGCTTGCATCCGACCGCAAGGAAGAACCGCGCACCGGGCCGAAGAAGCCGGGCATCGAGGTCTTTCGCAGAGCGAACACGAAGGAACTCTGCCGACTGGCCCGTCAGTTAAGCGCCCTGCTCCATGCGGGGATGCCCCTGGTTCCGGCGCTGTCGGCCCTGGTCGAGCAGCTCCGGTGTCCGACGGACGCAAAGACCCTGCCGCGAAAACTCTTGAAAAGGCCGCTGGCGGACGTGATCGAGCGGGTGCGGGATGACGTGAATGAAGGCAGCAGTCTGGCGGACGCCTTGCGGCAACACCCCGGCCTGTTCTCGCCGCTGTTCATCAGCATGGTTTCCGCCGGGGAAAGCACCGGCGCGCTCGAAGAAGTACTGTCTCGCATCGCGGATATCCTGGAGAAGCGCGTCCAGCTTGTCGGCCGGGTCAAGGCCGCCGTCACGTATCCGGCGGCAATGGCGCTCGTCGCCGTGGCGGTCGTCACGTTCCTGATCTCGTATGTGGTCCCCGGCATCACGCGATTATTCATCGAGATGAATCAGGAGCTTCCCTGGCCCACCCGATTCCTGATCGCCGTCAGCAGTTTCATGCAAACATACATGATCGTCATCATCGGCTTGTTCTGTGCGGCTGCCATCGGGACCGTCTTCCTCTACAAGAGCCGGGAGGGCAAGACCTGGACGGACCGCATCATGCTGCGGCTGCCGCTGTTCGGAACGCTGCTGTTCCGGCTGGAGCTGGCGCGGCTGACCCGAACGCTGGGAACGCTGATGAAGAGCGGCATTCCCGTCATCACCGCCATGGAGATTACGCAGCGCGTCATCCAGAACAGTCTGATCGCGGATGCCATGAACGCCATCAAGAATTCCGTTCATAAAGGCGAGAGCATCGCGAACGCCGTCAGGACGACCGGCATGTTCCCACCCGTCGTCTACCACCTGATCGCAACCGGCCAGATGTCGGGCAACATCGAGGACGGGCTGATCGACATCGCCGAGATGTACGACGCCGAGGTCGAGACGTCCGTCCGAACGCTGACCTCGCTGCTCGAACCGGCCATCCTGTTAATCATGGGAGGCGTCGTCGCTTTCATCGTGCTTGCAGTCCTGTTGCCCATCTTCGAAATCAACCAGGCCTTGTGAGGAGGCAAACGATATGAGTATTCACCGCACACACAACCGAAGAAATCGCACAGGCTTCACGCTCATCGAGCTGATGATCGTTGTAGTCATTCTGGGTCTGCTGGCCACGATGGTGATGCCGAAAGTCCTGAGCAAGCCGGAGCAGGCCAGGCGAACCAAGGCGAAGGTGGACATCCGCAGCATCCAGTCGGCCCTGGGCCTTTTCAAGACCGATACGGGCCGCTTCCCGAGCACTTCCGAAGGTCTCCAGGCCCTGGTCACCAATCCGGGGATCGACCGGTATGACCGCGACGGTTATCTGGAGCGGGTGCCGACAGACCCGTGGGGCAACCGGTATATCTACATCAGCCCGGGGGTCCATAGTAAGGACTACGATATCGAGTCCTACGGCAAGGATGGTGAGGACGGAGGGGCCGAGGACGACGCCGATATCGAAAGCTGGAATATCGAGGAGAGCTGAGCCAGCCGCCGTCCTATACCGATTCTGCCGGCGCCTTGTGAATAGCCATGAAACCAAACAAACCGAAGGGATTCACTCTTATTGAAGTGATCGCCGCCCTGGCAATCGTCTCGACTGCCTTGCTGGGGCTGCTGCAACTTCATCTGGTGAGCCTCAGAACGGCGGACAAGGCCCAGGTGATCACGCAGGCTGTGCTCCTGGCCCAGGAGAAGATGGCGGATGTGTTGTCCTGCGGGTATCCGCCGCTCGGCGCCAAGTCCGGCGTCGCTGAAGCCAACGGCTCCGAACTTGCCTGGCGAACGGAGGTGACGGAGCAACGCGCCCTGCCGGGAGGTCCGTCGGACCTGCGATCTCGCGACCTGCGGAAGGTCGCGGTGGACGTGAGCTTGGAGAAGGACCCCGGCGGAAAAACCATCCACCTGACAACCTACGTGGCAAAGAGCGGAATCCGTGAAACGAAGTGAATCGAGATCCAATGCGTTTACGTTGATCGAACTGATGGTTGCGATGGCGATCATAGCGACCATTATGACGATGGTGTACGGCAGCTACGCCGCCACGTCTCGATCTCTTGGCGTATACGATGGCCGGATGGCCTGTTCCGAGCGCGCGCAGCTTGTGCTTCGCTTGATGGCTCGCCAGATTCGCTGTGCGTATGCGCCCCCGTCTCAAACGGATTCGACAACGGCGCCGCCCTCGACGGCGGACCATGATAATGCTCCCTATCGCTCAACACCCCCGAAGGATGAATCCAAACTTGCGTCTGTCCTGTTCAAAGGCGATGGACATGGGATGCGAGGCGAGATTCTGCGCTTCGCCACGACCGGCGGACTTAGCTCGGGCCCGGACGGACCGATGGGGCTGTCGCGTATCGCGTATCGGTATGACAAGCCGGCCGGCGTGCTGGCCATCTCCTGCGAGCCACATATGCCCGGTCCCGACCGGTCAGGAGATCGGAGCGTCTGGCGGCCGGTTCTGAAGGGCGTCACGAGCATCGATCTGGAGTTCCACGACGGGCGGGAATGGCAACACGAATGGGACGCCAAGAAGACCCGGCGACTGCCGCAGGCCGTCAGGATTGCGGTGACGGTCACTGATGAGAACGGACGAGCGTACCGCTATGGAACGGCGGTGCCGGTGGCCTGCCGGACCGCCGTGCAAGAACGGCTGCAAACTACATCGGCCGGAAAACCATGAGAAGAAACAAACAGGGATACAGGCAAAACGGGTTCATTCTGATCGTCGTACTCGGTGCGGTGCTCATGCTGTCCGCGCTGCTGTATGGCTTCAACCAGGCGACCCGCACAAGCCTGGACAAAGCGGATGGCTTCTACAGCGCCGAGCAGGTCTGGAACAGTGCCTGGGCCGGGCTGCAGATCGCCGTGGCGGCGATCAGAGATACGGAGGATCTCTCCGCCGACCCGAAATGGGCGCGACTGCTCGACGGCGGGAACACGTGGCCCGTCGGTGATGGAAGCTGCTCCCTAACCGTCACGGAAGAAAACGGCCTGCTGAACATAAACCATCTGAAGAATGCGGACGGGCAGCTCAATCGCAAGCGCATCGATCAGTTCCTTCGCCTGATCGATCTTGTCAACGGCCAACAGACGGATTCCGAGCGAATCGGATACGGCATCGTCCCGGGCGTCATCGATTGGGTGGACAAAGATGATGAAGTCACCCATTTGCCGTTCATCCAGCGAGAGAACACCGGCGCGGAGTACGACTATTACGAGACGCGTACGCCCGCCTACCGGTGCAGGAACAAGCCGGTGGATACAATCGATGAAGTTCTGTTGGTCAGAGGGATCACGCCGCAAGGCTTCGGCCGTCTGCGACCGTTCCTTACGTGCCTGGGCGATGGGAAGATAAACATCAATGCGGCTCCCCCGCTCGTCATTGAGTCGCTCACGGAGCAGATAGACGGGGCATTGGCCCGGATGATTGTGAGCCATCGGAAACTGAAGCCCTTTGGGAGCACGGCCGAACTCAGGAATGTCCCAGGAATGACCGATAACGTGTACTTAGCGATGAAAGATCTGATCACCGTCGCCCCAACGGAACGCTACTATCGTGTCAGGTCCCAGGGAAGCACGCGAACGCGGAAATGTGCGATCGAGGCCCTGTTACGGAGAAACACACAGGCCGGAAATGTCGATATTGTGTCCTATCGGGAGCTTTAAGATCCAGGGCTTCTGTTCGGCTGGAGAACGGGTAAGGCGATAATATGCCCAAGCGATGCATTGGTATAGACATTGGTCGATCTCACGTGCGTGCCGCACAGGTCGCGCGGACGCCGGAGGGGATGTGCCTGGAGAAGATCTTCGCCATGCAGACCCGCCGGAGCACGGATTCCCTGCCGGGCATCTTACATTCGCTGACCGCCGAACATGGCTTCGACCGACGGGCCGAGATCGCCATCTCCCTGCCGCACAACGCCTTCTTCTTCGCCGACATCCAGACGGACAGGCCCGGATTGGAGGAACTCAGGCAGGCAGACCCACCCGGCCTCAAGGACCGGTTCCCCATCCCGGCCGATGACATCGCCGCTCAGGTCTGCTCCGTATTGAGGCTGGCCGACGGCAAGTACTCGGTCCTCGTCGCCGCGACATCGATCGAATCACTGAGGCGAGAGCTACTTCAGTTGGAGGAAGCCAAGATCAAGCCGGGACGGGTCGAGACGCCGATCACAGCCGCCCACATGGCCGTCAGTGCCAATCATCCGGAATCCACGCAGGGCCCGGCTGTCATCCTGTACGTGGACGCATCCACGCTCAGTCTGGCCGTGACCTACGACGGCAATCTCTTGCTGGTCAGAAACATTCCCATGTTCGGGACGGCCGATCAGGGGATCGAAGCCCTTGCCCGGGATACGGCAGAGATCGTCGGCCAGGAGATCGAGATCACCTGGAAACGGCTCTTCGGCAACGCCCCGGACGCAGGTCTTGCCGTCTTCCTGATCGCGTCTCACGAGATGGCCCCGCTGCTGGCCGCCTCGCTCCCGGACAAGATCGACACCCGGATCGTTCCCGTCGATCCGTGCGCCGGCATCGTCCCATCCGAAGGAGTAAAGGTCGATTCTGCGCTGTGCATCGCGGAAGGACTGGCCTTGCGAAGCCTTCAGGCGAATACCAAATCCATCAATTTCCTCGGGATCTACCAAGCGAAGACACGACCGCACTTGAAGGCCGCCAGGGAGTTGAAGATCTGCGGGGCTCTCGTGGCCGCCGCCGCGGCGGTCTGGCTCATCGGCCTGTTTCTGCAGCTCTCGTCGCTGGAGTCGCAGCACACGCAGTTGAAGAAGCAGGCGGAAGCGATCTTCCGTCGAGCCGTCCCGGAAGAAACGAACATCGTCAATCCGGCGATCCAGCTTCAACAGAAGCTCGACGCCTTCCGCAAGGAACGCGAGGCATTCACCGGCTTTGACCCGGGCCGTCCGACCCCCCTGGAGGTTCTGTACGCACTGAGCCAATGCACGCCTGCCGGGGGACGACTGAAGCTCCACGATGTGCTCATCGCCGCCGACTCCGTCCGGATCCTGGGAAGCTGCGACTCGTTTGGGACGCTCTCGGAATGGCAGCGTCTGCTGGGGCAAATCCCGGGCCTGCGGGTCGTGGACGTCCCCACGCCTAAGAAGGACGCCGAATCCGGGAAAGTGCACTTCACGATCTCGCTTTCATCGGTCGGGGGCAAGGTATCATGATACAGATCACACGGAGAGAACGACTGCTCTCGATCGGCTTGGCGACAGCCATCGCCGTCTGGGCCCTGTATGCCGTCGCCATTAAACCGACCCGCAGCCGCATCCGCACGCTCCAGCGCATCATCCCTGAGAAACAGGCCCAATTGCAGGAACTGCAGGCCAAAAGTGAGCAGTACGCGGTATTGCAGGAGCGGTTCCAGGCGCTGCGGGCGAAAATGGCGTCGCAAGAGCGAGATTTCCAGCTTCTGCCGTATTTGGAGGCCATGATCGAGCGGCACAAGCTCGCCGGAAACGTGGTGACCATGCAGGGCGACATTCTGCGACTGCAGGGCGACTACTCCGAGGTCGTGGTAACCATCGAACTGCAGGATGTCTCGCTGAGACAGCTTGTCGACTTCCTCACGGCGGTCGAGGCGTCGGAGGCCGTCATTCAGGTCGGCAACCTGCACATCCGCACAGACGCCACCAACGAAACGCTGCTCGACTCCACGGTGGGCATTTACAGTTCTCAACTCAATGGGGCGCCCGCGCGGTTGGCGCAGAACTGAAGTTTGCGGTCGTCGCAGGAGAGTCGCACCAGCATCGTTATGCCACCGGCCCCAGGGCGGATTCCGTGCGACAAAGCTCGCTAAAACGCGTCTTGATGCACACCGTCTCGCATGGTATAAGAACGGACGGTAATGATGCGGATGCAGCCATGAGCAGAACGCACAGGACATATGACTGGCAGCAACTCCCCGACGAGGAGTTGCTGCAGATACGCATCCGGGACCTGAACGTGCAGATCGCGGGATCGCCGGTGGAGCCCTGCGTGGGCAGGCTTAGTGCGGAGCTTGATGCCAAGGGGATCCAGTTCCACCCGCCCTGCTATCTGGCCGACGAGTGGCTTACGCCCGACAAGATCCCGATCGTCGGCATCCCATTCTGTCTCACCCACCCTCGGCTCAAGCAGCTCGAACAGAAGATGATGTACGAGGTCGAGGGCGCCACCGAGGAATCCTGCATGAAGCTGCTGCGGCATGAGTGCGGCCACGCCATCAGCTATGCCTATCAGTTGTACCGCCGGACGCGCTGGCGGCAGTTGTTCGGGCGGTTCTCCGCCACGTACTCGAACTCATACTTCTATCAGCCCTACTCCCGCCGCTTCGTGATCCATCTGAAGGATAACTACGCGCAGTCCCATCCGGATGAGGACTTCGCCGAAACGTTCGCCGTATGGCTGCCCCCCGACAGCCCATGGCGGGAGAAGTACAAGGATTGGCCCGTCATCAAGAAGCTGCACTATATGGATCGTGTGATGAAGGATATCGCCGACAAACCGCCGCTCGTCACGCTCAAGGGCCACCCGCCCTACTCGGCGGCGCGCATGACCTCCACCCTGGCGGCACATTACGAGCGCAAGCGCCGGTTCCTCGGCAGTGAATTCCAGGGCTTCTACGACGACAGTCTCGGGGAGCTGTTTCCCGCGAGGCACCCCGGCCCGTCCGGGGTCAAAGCCTCGCAATTGCTTCGTTCGCATCGTGCCCAATTGACCGGCAATGTTACACGATGGACCGGCCACCGGAAGTATGACATCTATCAGCTCGTGAACCGATTGGCCGCCCGATGCGATGAATTGGGCCTTACGGCGCGAGCTGGCGACCACGAAAGCATCATCGGCCTGACCGCCCTGCTGACGACCATCGCCAGCAATACTCTCACGATTAGCAGGAAGCGCAGATAGACCATGAGCCGACAGTTGCACATTACCGTCCTGGTAGATCCGGCCACGATCCCGCCGGACGACCCCCAGTTCAAGAATGCGTCGGACAAGCCCATCACGGAGTACCACGTGTGCGACGCCCTCCGCAACCTCGGTCACCGCGTCTCGGTTCTGGGGGCGGAGTGTGACATTGCGGCCGTCGTCAAGACGCTGGTCGGCCACGACCCCGATCTGGTCTTCAATCTCACCGAGCACTTCTACGGCGATCGCCGCTATGACAAGAATATCGTCGCCCTCCTGGAGCTGCTGGATATCCCCTTTACCGGGGCCGGCGCCATGGGTCTGCTTCTGTGTCGCGATAAGCGGCTGACCAAGCAACTGCTCACTCTCCACAAGATCCGCGTGCCGAATTTTCTTTCGCTGCCTCACAATCAGAGCATCCGCATCCCCAAGAGCCTCTCCTTTCCACTCGTCGTCAAGCCGGCCTTCGAAGACAGCTCCGAGGGCATCTCCAATGCGTCCATCGTCTACGATGAAGACGCCCTGCGGGAGCGGGCCACCTTCATCCACGAGCGATGGGAGCAGGCGGTCATCGCCGAGGAGTATATCGAGGGCCGCGAACTCTACGTCAGCGTGCTCGGCAACAAACGGCTGACCGTCCCGCCGCCCCGAGAGTGCTTCTTCGATGCCGGCGACGATCAGGGGCCCCTCATTCTCACCTACCGCTGCAAGTGGGACCGCGTCTATCGGGAGAAATGGAAGATCCACTTCGGGTTTGCCGAACTCGAGCCCGGCACGCTCAAGAACATCGAGCGCATCTGCAAACGAGCGTACCGAGTCCTGCAACTCCAGGACTACGGCCGAATCGACATGCGGCTGACGCCCAACAACAAGCTCGTCGTCCTCGAAGCCAATCCCAACCCGGACATTGCCTATGGGGAAGAGGTCGCCGAAGCGGCCGAAAGAGCCGGCATCAAGTACGAGGACCTCATCGCCAAGATCATCCGTCTGGCCCTGCAGCGATACAAGTAAATCCGGTCCGGCATTCGTCTTCCGAGCAACCGCATCCTCGCCCTCGTGCAGGGCATCTTCCGCCCCTCCGGGCACCCCAAAATCAGACGAAAAATTTTGCACAAAGGCTATTGCTTTTCGTATGGCCAACCATACGATGATGCCGGTTTCGGCCAGCGGATTCACAGTGAATCCGTTGAGCCGGTCGGTTGTTTCAAAAACGTTCTTAGAGGGAATAGGCGAATGTGTGATTCATGTGGATGTATCTCCTGTAGCTCGTGCGGCACTCCTGTCGAGGATGGTGTTTGCTCCTGTTGCGGCGAGCAACCTGGGAACTGCACCTGTGAGCCGCTCGATGAAGAATTCGATTACGAAGAAGAGGAAGAAGAAGAGGACGAGGAGGAGGAGGAGGACGAAGACTACGAAGAAGAGGATGAAGACTACGACGACGAAGAATAAGAACTGGTGATACGTGGCCCGGGATACGTCTCGCCCGATCCCATAGCGCTTTCCACGCACCTCGGCGGCGCTACGCATAGAAGGATGATGAACGCGCCGGCTTGTCCGGAGGATTTCGCCTTGACGGACACGCGAAGCATGACTTCCGCACCGCCGTCACAGAGCGCTGAACGTTTGTTCAGGTGAGTCAGACGTGCCGTCTGTGGTTGGGCGGCCGGTAGGCAAAACGATGCGATCAGATTAGACAAAGGGCCCCGCCGCAAGCGGGGCCTTTTGATTAGCAATCGCCTATCAGTCTACGCGGTCTCAGCAGGGCCGCACTTCGGTCGCCTCAAGACCCTTGCGACCGGGCGCCGGCGTGTACTCGACCGCCTGACCGTCCTGAAGAGACCTGAAACCTTCGCCGGCAATGTTCGAATGATGGACGAACAAATCCTCGCCACCGTCATCCGGGGTAATGAAACCAAAGCCCTTTTTCTCATTGAACCACTTGACCGTACCTCGTGCCACGTCATCTTCTCCCGGGACCCACAGGGTCCCCATACATTTCCCTCGTTCTGGTCATCAGGGGTATGCTTCGAGGGAGGAAAGTATACACCTTGACACGCACAAAACCTTACCATCACATTGTCCGCGTGTCAAGAGAAATCTCCTCGGTGCGGCGGCCCAAATTGACACCTTCGGCCTTTCGGGGGCACGCGGGCACAAAAGCCCCCGCGAGATCATCCCACAACCATATCTCCGGAGTGACGATACGGAACCTGCGTGCTGCAACCGGGACGTTGCAGACCTACGCCTTGGCTTTGAAGCAATCGCTTCTCCAGCAGCATTCCAGCCAGGGGCAGTCACCGTTGGACCGGCCATAACAGGGCGTGCACCCCTCGGCGGCTTGAATGGCGTGAATCAGCTCGGCCTTTTTCATCTTGCCCGGAATCACTCCCAGGGTCTTGGCCTTCGCTTTGATCTGAATCATTGTCATGCTTTTCCGTGCCACGCTTATCGGACTCATCCGTGTTCCCCTATCAGATAAAAAGGACCACCCGGACAACCGCCGGGCCACCCGTTTAGGACTCGCAATCACTTGTACCACGCAGCCAAACGGCGTGGTGCAGTTCGCCTTCCAACCTCCTACCGCCCTGCCGGTTCGGCTCTGCACAATAGTGAAATCGGCTCACCGGCATTCAGTTCAACAGTTGGTTTGCGTCCACCTCCATATTCTGCGCACAACGTCCCTGCGGGCAAGGGCATTTCTATGACTTTCGCAAGATTTTTTCGGGCCTCCCGCACGTATTCCGCGGGGGTATGTCCCGGTCTTGCCTGGGCTGCCGACGCGACGGGACGCCACGGTTCACCCCCGATTTGGGGTTGATAGAGAAATGGCCGTATGGTAGTAGCTTGCAGAAGCGTTGCAGATAATCGGGGTGCACGCCCGACAGCAAAACTTCAGTCAACCATGAGGAGACAGCGATGGAACTGAGACAGGGTGGAAACAGAGGCCGATTGATTCTTGCGGTCATTACGAGAACAAGGATCGGCCTGCTCGCCGCAGTCATTGTCTTGCACTGTTCCGGCGGAACAGCGGCAACGGGTCAAGAATTCGTGCCGTTCGTTATCCCGCCCAAGATTGAGCCGGGGCAGCATATCTGGGCGCCGGCTGGCGCACCCATCACGCCGGACTCTACTCGACTGGCCGCCGCCGAACACTTCCACCAGGATCAACGCGTGCGCATTTGGGGCGTGAACCTGTGCTTCGGGGCCAACTTCCCCACCCACGAGGATGCCCCGCACGTCGCAGCTCGCCTGGCCGCGGCGGGCGTCAACTCCGTACGGTGTCACCACATGGACAGCGCCCGCTGGCCGCGAGGGATCTGGGACGCCCAGGACGGAAAGACAATCGAACCCAAGGCGCTGGACCGTCTGGACTTCTTCATCAACGAATTGGCCAAACGCGGCATCTGGGTGAACATCAATCTGCACGTCGGCCACAGCCACAGCCGGACCATCGGATTGCCCGAGGCCAACACGAGCTACGACAAAATCGTGGGCATTTTTACCCCGGCGCTGATCGACGCCCAGAAGCAGTACGCCCGCGATCTGCTGACACACGTCAACCCCTACCGCAAGGTCCGCTACGCCGACGACCCTGCCATCGCCTTCGTGGAAATCACCAACGAGGACAGCTTCTTCATGTGGGACGGCGACGAGAAGCTCCGAACCCTCCCGCCCTACTACGCCGAGATCCTGCAGGGGCAATTCAACTCCTGGCTGCGCCGCAAATACGGATCCGACAGCACCCTGCGAGCCGCCTGGGCCAAGGGCGTGCAGCCATTGGGCGAAGACATGCTGCAAAACGGCACGTTCGCCGACTGGGAAACCGAGGGCAAGAAACCCTGGCATTGGGGTCTGGAGCAGCACGAAGGCTGCCAAGCCTCCCTGTCCCAATCGCCCGACATGCCTGAAAGCGCGGTGCGGATCGAAATCAACAAGGTGGACGACACGGAATGGCACCTGCAACTCACGCAAGGCGGTTTCGCCGTGGTGAGCGAGCGCTACTACACGGTTTCCTTCAAGGCCGCCAGTCGCAAGCCGCGGACCATCAGTTGCGGCGTGAGCCAGGCCCACAGCCCGTGGGGCAATCTCGGCCTTTCCAGACGCGTGGAATTGGGCCCGGACTGGAAGACCTTCACCTTCGGTTTCGTGGCCGGCGCCGATGACGACAACGCACGCATCAGCTTTGGGTTCGGCGGCAACGAAACTACCTTCCAGCTCGCCGGCGTCGAACTACGGCCGGGCGGACAGGTAGGGCTGGCCGAGGGGGAAGCCCTCGAGACCGGCAAGGTCAAGCTCTTCCAAGAGAACGAAAGCACGCCTCGCATTCTCGACCGCACGGTCTTCCTGGCCGAGACGGAAAAGGCCTACTTCGACGATATGCGGTCCTACGTCAGGAATGACCTGGGCTGCGGCGCCCTCGTCACCGGCACCATTGTCTTCGGCCCGCTGGGGCTCTACGCCCAGAGCGACATGGACTTCATCGACAGCCACGCCTACTGGCAGCACCCGCGCTTCCCCGGCCGGCCCTGGGATTCGGGCAACTGGCTCATCGAGCAAAGACCCATGACGGACCATCCCGAACAGGCCACCCTCTTTCGCATCGCCGCCGAACGAATGGCGGGCAAGCCGTTCACCTTGAGCGAGTACAACCACCCGGCCCCGCTCGACGCGCAGGCCGAGTGCGTCCCGATGGTTGCCTCCTTCGCCGCGGCACAGGATTGGGACGGCATCTGGCTCTTCACGTACTCCCATGCCACGGACGACTGGGAGCGCGAGGCCATGAGCGGCTTTTTCGATATGGACACGAACCCGGCCAAGTGGGGCTTCATGCGAGCCGGCACGGCGATCTTTCTCGACGGGCGCATCCCCTGCCTGCGGCCGGCGCGGACTGTCCGCGTGGCAAATATCGCCCGGCGACTGCCCGCTATGGCGGAGCTCCACGGCAAGCGCGATCGCAACATGTTGGCCGTGCTGGGGGATGCCGGTCGTATCACTTGGGAGGATATGTTGAACAGCCGGATTCTCCCGGACTACGCCGGCGCTCGGCTGCCGAGCCTCGATCAGAATGCACAGGCCACCGAACTGAAATGGTCGGTCGATAACGGCGGTCGGGGGATCTATCAGGCGATCGGCCCCCAGGCACAAGTGTATACGGGGCACGCCGGACGATTCGAAGAGGCTACACGCGGCAAGATCCGCGTGGCGTCCCCTGATTTCGTTACTCTGACCGTCACGCCTCTGGACGATGCGGCGAAAGAGATCCTCGTCACGGCCTGCGGGCGCTGTGAGAACACCGGCATGAAGTTCTCCCCGGACCGGCGCACGGTCGGGCGCAACTGGGGCCAGGCGCCCGTGCGGATCGAGCCCGTTGAGGGCCGCATGATCTTACCCCAAGGGAAATGGACCTGCCACGCCCTTGCGCCGGACGGCTCACCCAGGCGGAATGTGCCTGTCGCCTATGAAGATGGGCGGGGAGTACTGACGCTGTCGCCGGAGTATGGGACCATGTGGTACCTGCTCGAAACGCAAACGAAATAGGCATCGAGCGTGGCCGGACGGAGAGATGACAAGCCGCAACATCACGCTCTGTTTTCGAGGATGAAATCATGAGAAGCTATCTGGTGGTTATCTGCACAGCGTCATTTGTGCTCATCTGTATGGGCGCATCGATCACTTCCGCTGCGCAGGGGAGTGAATCGCGGGTCCTCTTCGACTTCGGATCCGGCTTCCAGACCAGCGGCGTTCAGACCAGCGACGCCAAGGTCGCGGTGACGCGTGCGGGGACGCTTCGCGTCAAGACGGGGCACGAAGCCCCCTGGCCCGGCGTGACGCTCAGGGCCCCGGAGGGCAAATGGGACCTGTCGCCGTATGAATCCATTTCGCTGGAGATCGTCAATCCCGGGGATACGAACGTCACCGTATACTGTCGCGTGGACAATCCGGGAGCGGATGGCACGAATTACTGCGTCACGGACCACGTCTCGGTGGATCCGGGCGCCTCCCAGACATTGACCGTTCGCATCTTTCCCGTTCCCTGGAAGCTCGACGAGCCGCTGGAGCTTGTGGGCATGCGGGCGAATCCCGTCCATGCGGGCAAGATCGATACCGCGAACGTGATTCAGTTGGTCATCTTCGTCAACCATCCGTCGCAGGACCACGTCTTTGAAATCGACGGCATCCGCGCGAGCGGCTGCGTGCAGGTGCTGGATGCCTCCACGTTCTTGCCGTTCATCGATGAGTTTGGGCAATACATCCATAACGACTGGCCCGGCAAGACTCACTCCGTCGAGGAATTGGTCGCACAAGGCCGCGCTGAGGAAGAAGACCTGCGATCTCACGGCAGGCCGCGGAACTGGAACAGCTACGGCGGCTGGACCGAGGGCCCCCAGCTCGAAGCGACGGGCTTTTTCACCGTACAGAAACACCAGGGCAAATGGTGGCTCGTCGACCCAACCGGCCGATTGTTCTGGTCGCACGGAATCGACTGTGTCCGCAGTGCGAACGCGACGCCCATCAGCGACCGCGAGCACTACTTCCGCAACCTGCCCGCCGAAGAGTCGCCGTTTGCACAGTTCTATGGAAGAGGGACGTGGGCCCCGCACGGCTACTACACGGATCACTCACCGTACAGGACGTACGACTTTAGCCGGGCCAACTTCCTGCGCAAGTACGGGGGTGATTTCGAGCAGGCGTTCGCCGACATCACGCATCGTCGCTTCGCAAGCTGGGGCATCAACACGATCGCAAACTGGTCCGACGGCGAGATCTACCTGATGCACCGGACGCCCTACGTGGCCACGATTCACTTCGACGCGAGAGAACTGGAGGGCTCGGAAGGCTACTGGGGCAAGTTTCGCGACGTTTTCGATCCGAGTTTTGCGGAGAGACTCCGGTCGCGGCTCGCACGCGAAAAGGGCAGGACGGCCGGCGACCCGTGGTGCATCGGCTACTTCGTGGACAATGAGCTGGCCTGGGGCAACGATACATCGCTCGCGGTCGCGGCGCTGGCCTCGCCGGCCGACCAGACCGCCAAGAAAGTCTTCGTGGACGACCTGAAGGCGAAGTACGGCACGACCCAGAACCTCAACGCGGCTTGGGGGACGAGTCACGTATCCTGGGGCGCCCTGCTGCTCAGCCAGGAAGCACCGGATGTGGAGAAGGCGGGAGAAGACCTGAGGGATTTCTACACGAAGACCGCCGAGACCTATTTCAGCACGATCCGCACCGAGCTGAAGAAGATCGCACCGAACCAGCTCTACCTGGGCTGCCGGTTTGCCTGGGTCAACGACCGGGCGGCCCTCGCGGCGACCAAGTTCTGCGACATCGTCAGCTACAACCGTTATGAGTACAGCGTGGAGAGCCTGAAGCTGCCCGACGAGATCGACATGCCGCTGATCATCGGCGAGTTCCATTTCGGCGCCCTCGACCGCGGCATGTTCCACACCGGCCTGCGACGCACCGACAACCAGCAGGACCGCGCCGACAAGTACACCAGCTACGTCCGCGGCGCGCTGCGCAATCCCTACATCGTCGGCACGCACTGGTTCCAGTACAAGGACCAGGCAACGACCGGCCGGGGCGACGGCGAGAACTACCAGATCGGGTTCATCGATGTCTGCGACAAGCCCTATCCCGAGATCGTCCAGGCCGCCCGGGAGGTAGGCTCTGACATGTACGCGTATCGCTCCAGCGGGCAGTAACGTGACAAGACCTACAGGACCGATGCGCTCTGCAGAGCGGCTCCGGACTTGTTGACAAGGCCGACCAGCCGGCCACTGTCCTTCGCCTGACGTAGGCCCGACTCACCGAGGTCTTGCTCCCGGTCGATCAACTCGTATTTATCGGGAGAGACGGCGGCAAACGCTTGGTTGACGTGCTGGTAGAGGCCCCCGTGCGTATCGCCAAGATCGGCTGTCGACTCCGCACGATTCCAATTTGACCGGAATCTCTACAGCCACTATAATGCGGGCGTTCTTTTCAAGGAGTTTTTGCATGGATTCCGAGCGAAACGATCAGCCCGAGTCCTCGTGGACGGATGTGCCGCAGGCGAGGCTCGATTCAGGAGGCGGGCAAACCCCTCCGCCAATCCCCCCCTACCCGCCCTATCCGCAGCCGGGCTATCCCCGGAAATTCAGCGTCTGGAGGGTCTTCTGGGGCGTGCTGCTGGGCCTGTCGATGCTGGCCAATGTCGGGCTGTTCCTGCTGTTGATCGGCGTGCTCGCCATGTTTGCCGCCGGACAGGGACGGGTATACGAAGAAATGGTCGTCCGTGAGGGCCCGCGGAACAGGAAGATCGTGGTCATTAATGCGCAAGGGATCCTCGACAGCGCGCAGGCCGAAGCGGTGCATCGCCAGCTCAAAGACGCCAGGAAGGATTCCACCGTCAAGGGAATCATCGTCCGCGTGAATTCGCCCGGCGGCACGATCTCGGCCAGCGACCGCATTTATCGGGAGATCGTGGACTACCGTCAGGAGAAGAGCCTGCCGGCCGTCGCCTTCATGCAGGGCGTCGCCGCCTCGGGAGGTTACTATGCCTCCGTCGGATGCGACGAGATCATTGCCGAGCCGACCGCCCTGACCGGCTCCATCGGGGTCATCATGGCGCATTTTGTGTTCCAGGACCTGCTCGAAAACAAGCTGGGCGTTCAGCCGATTTTCCTGACCAAGGGAGAGAAGAAAGACTGGCCCAGTTCCTTTCGAGCGCCGACGGAGGAAGAGCTCGCCTACATTGAGGCTCGCCTGCTCGATCCGGCCTACGAGCGCTTCGTGAACGTGGTCAAGGAAGGTCGCGAGAAGGTGCTCTCGGCGAACGAGGTCGAGAAACTGGCCGACGGCAGCATCTTCGTCGCCGACGAGGCCCTCAAGGTAAAGCTCATCGATCAGACCGGTTATCTGGACGACGCGATTGCGAGGGTCAAAGCGCTGGCCGGCATCGAAGCCGCCCGCGTGGTGGAATATCGCAGCCCCTTCTCCTTCATGAGTTTTCTGAGCGCCCAGAAAGCCGATACGAGCCTTCTTCGATTCGACCGGACGAAGCTGTTCGAGCTGAGCACGCCACAGGTGCTCTATCTCTGGAGCGCCTATTAGCAACACGCGCAAGTGCAGAAGCCAGACGCAAAGATTTGTTCTGCGATGTGTACGCCGCCGCTCGTTTGCCCTGATGGCCGACGGGTGCGGGGCCTGGGAGATGACAATCTGGTGGTTTGGGAGACAAGAGCATGAGGTGTAAATGCGATTGCCCGTCCGCGACAGCGCGAGGGATTCTGAGCGCCGTGTGCCTGGTCGCCGTGCTGATCGGCGCCACGGGATGCGCCTCGGCGACGAAGACCGAAGCCGGGCCCAAGATGGGACTGATTGCCGTCGGCGCCGATGGCCGTAGTTTCGTCGAGAGCGACTCCGGCCGGCCCTTCGTGCCCTTCGGCACAAACTATTATGATCCGAACACCGGCTGGCCCCCCCAAGTCTGGAAACAGTTCGATCCCAACCGCATAAACGAGCATTTCACCGTCATGAAGGATCTCGGTGTGAACTGCGCGCGAGTCTTCCTGGCCGCCGCCACGTTCCAACCCGATGTCAACACGGTCGACGAGACGGCCTTGAAGAAGCTGGACAAGCTTGTCGGGATTGCCCGCCGGTCGGGCGTTCGGCTGATTCTGACCGGCCCCGACCATTGGGAAGGCAGGCCCGGCTATTGGAAGCCCGACCGCTTCGCAGGCGAGCAGGCGCTGAAGGCTCTGGACCACTTCTGGCGGACCCTCGGCGAGCGGTATCGAGGCGAGCCGACAATCCTCGCCTGGGACCTGCTGAACGAGCCGGAGATGCCCTGGTTCGTGGAGTCGTGGCGCCCGAAGTGGAACGCATGGCTGGAGGTGAAGTACACAAATATCGAGGGCCTCAAGGCCGCGTGGGCAAACGAGTTCAAGGAAGACGAGCCCTGGGGAAACATCGCCGTCCCGGAGGACAAGGCACAGAAGGACAATCCACGTCTGCTCGATTGGCAGCGGTTCCGAGAGCATCTCGCGGATGAGTGGGTCCAACGGCAGGTGGAAGCTCTGCGACAGGCGGACCCGACGCACCTAGTCACCGCCGGATACATCCAATGGTCCTATCCCATCTTGCGGCCCGGGAATCCCAGCCAGTACTCGGCCTTCGACCCGAAACGACAGGTCGAGTGGCTTGACTTCCTCTCCATTCACTTCTATCCGCTGCTGGGTCGCCCGCTCGGCTCAAGGACCAACTGGGAGAACAACCTGGCCTATCTGCAGACCATCCTGGCCTACTGCCACGCGGGCAAACCGGTGGTCCTCAGCGAGTATGGCTGGTATGGCGGCGGGGTGCCGCAAGGACGCCCGTTCGTCAGCGAGGACGACCAGGAGCGGTGGCTGGCCGCCGAGATCGAGGCCTCGCGTCGCCTGGCGAGCGGCTGGCTATCCTGGCCTTTCGCCGACACGCCGGAGGCCACGGATATGAGCATTTACGGCGGGCTGGTCAAAACCAACATGGTCTACAAGCTGTGGACCAGACGCTTCCAGGCATACGCCTCGAATCTGGCGATCCTGCCGCAATCGACGCCGGAGCTGCCGACCTACGATTCCGCGCCTTCGCTGACGGCGCCGGCGGAGGAGCTGATGTCCATGCACGATGCCTACCGTCAGACGATCCAGGAGACAATCAAACAGGCAGGCCCCGTCCCACCCATCGAGCTGCCGCCCCTGATCCTCCCCGAGCAACCGGAGACATCCCCCGAGTGACATAGATCAGGAAGAACGACGCGTCTCGCGGGATGGAAAAGTGAACGCATGGCTAAGGACCCACCCCGCGACTTCGGCAACCAGGCCGAACCGGCAGTTTTGCTTCGGGCATGTTGATCCTTGATCTTGGCCGTCTCCATTAGACTCGCTCGCCGAACAGAGTCAGCGGCGATGTCCGGGTGATGCGGACGCGCGCGAACTGCCCCGCCAGTGAGACGGGGCCGTTGAAGACGACGATGTGATCGGTGGACATGCGTCCCATCAATTGCGGGTGGTCCTCACTGTCGGCCGGGTTTTTGTGAGCTTTCTTGCTGAGACCCTCGACCAGGACCGTGACCTCGCGATTGAGAAACGCCTGATTCAGCTCGTCGCTGATCCGCTCCTGGACAGCAAGCAGTTCCATGAATCGCTTTTGTTTGACCTCGTCGGTGACCGTGTCGGCCAGGCGCTTGTCGGCCGTCGTGCCGGGGCGAGGGGAGTACTTGAAGACAAAGGAACTCTTGTATCGCACCCGTCGCACCAGATCCACTGTGGCCTGGAAGTCCTCCTCCGCTTCGCCCGGAAAGCCGACGATGAAATCGCCCGCGACGGCGATCTGGGGCACAACCGCCCTGGCCCTGCCAACGAGTTCGACGTATTGTCCGGCTGTATAATGGCGGTTCATTGCCCGCAGCACCCGATCCGACCCACTCTGGGCCGGCATGTGCAAATACCGGCAGATCTTCGGCGAGCCGGCCATCGCCTGGAGGATCCGGTCGTAGAACTCCGCGGATGGGTAGCTCGTGACGAACTTGACCCACTCGATCCCCTCCACCTGTGCGGCCATCTCAAGCAGGTCCGCGAGACAATAGGTCTTCTCGCCAGTGCGGTAGGTGTACGAGTTCACCGTTTGGCCCAGGAGCGTCACCTGCCGAACCCCCTGGTCCGCCAGCCGTCTGATCTGATCCAAAATGGCCTCGGGCGACCGGCAGTCCTCCGGGCCCCGAACATAGGGGACGATGCAGTAGGTGCAGAAGTAGTTGCAGCCGCGCATAACGCGTACGAATGCCTGGCCGGGGATCTGTGCATCCGCTTCGCTGTGCGCCAACTCGAAACCGTCAAGGGCAACGCCGTCATCTCCGACCGGCTGTCGAATCTTCTCGGTCACGGCGACATGCTTCTCATGCTCCGCCAGTGCCTGCCGGATCAAATCGGCGATCTGCGGAATCTGGGCCGGGCCACACACGATGTTCACCGCCTCATGGTCGAGGAGTTTCTCGCCGAGTCGCTGCGCCATGCAGCCGATGACGCCGACCACCAGGCCGGGCCGATGCGACTTGAGATGCTTCAGATGCCCCAGGTGCGAGAAGACGCGCGACTCCGCATGCTCCCGGACTGAGCAGGTATTGATCAGGACCGCATCGGCGTCACGCACGCTCTCCGTCAAACTGAAACCGGCTTCCTCCAGCGCCGAGGCGACGAGCGCCGTATCCAGCTTGTTCATCTGGCAGCCAAAACTCTTGATATGCACCGTCTGTGCTTTCATACGGGAGTGAACATACCGCAGAAGACCGGAGAAAGCAAACGAGGCCCCGCGCGCTGCGGCCGGCGACTTTCTGATCTTTGCTTTTCATTCAGGTCGGAGTTCTCGGTTGAGTTGACGCTGGAGGTCTTTGAGTCGGTTCACTTCGTCGAAGCCGAGGCGGAGGATGGGGAAGGCGGTCTTGTTGTGCAGCAACGGCTCGTCGAGATCGACCCATCGTCGGCAGGCCTCACCATCAGGGGTCCCCGGAATCGGGGAGAAATCGGCCAACATGCCGCGAATGCCCAGGCTCTGCACAAACCGCATCGATGCTTCCAGCTCCTGCGTGTCACTTTCGGGGTGTCCGACGATCTGGTAAGCGGTGATCTCCATCGGATCGGCCCCGGCCGCGAGCAGATGATCGACGGCATGCGCGAGCTCTTCGGAGAAGACCTTGCCGCCGGTGCCCTGTTGCCATTGCTGCGAAGCGCTTTCGAAGCCGAGGTAGAAGGTCTTGAAGCCGGCCCGAACCATCAGATCGGCCAACTCGGCGCTGAGGAAGCGAGCGTTCAGCGCGTTCGGCGTGTGCAGGTTCACGGTAAGGCCCCGCCGGAGGACCTCCTGCAGGAAGGGCTCCAGGAGCCGCTCGGCGTTAAACAACAGGGCATCGTCATAGAACGCCACATTCTTGGCGCCGCGCGCCAGAAGCAACTCGAGCTCGGCGATCGCCCGCGGCAACGGCCGGGGCTTGAAATGCCGGTACACCTGCGGCACCGAACAGTAGCTGCATCGGAACGGGCAGCCGTCAGAGAGCTTGAGGACGCCGACGTGCAGGTCCTCGTAGGCCTCCCACAACGCCGGCCGGCTCGAATCGGGTGCCATCTCCAGGAATTCCCAGAGCGGCCGAAGGTTCGTGCCGACCACCACGAGATCGGCGCCGAGCCGGTGGGCGTGGTCGGGGCAGAGCGTCGCGTAGTTGCCGCCGAGCACGATCCGAGCCTCGGGCCGGCTGCGCCGCAGGTCCTCCACGACCTCCTCCACGCCGGGGTACCAGTACGTCATCATGGTCTGGATCAGGGCGTAATCGAACGGATCGTGCTCCTTGAGGAATTCGCGGAACAGTGTTCGCGGCAGGCCGAATCGGCGAAAGTGCCGGGGAATCGCCTTCAGGGGGGCGGGAGACGAGATTCGCTCGTTGTAGAATCGGCCGCGATTCCACTGATCGGATCGCAACTCCTCGCGGCCTGTCACGAATGGGTGTCTGCGATCCAGGAAATCGAAGAGTTGTATCTCAGCCTGCCCTCGCAACCGGCCGGCAACCGATAGCAGGCCATACGGCTTGAGCCAGAAATCGTAAGCGGCAAAGTCATAGATCGGCGGGTTAACCAGCAGAATTCGGGGCTTCATGTCTCGTACACACCCTTCTTGCCAGCCCATTTGGAGCCGGCTCATTCATACCACAGGCTAATGCCGAAGCCCACCGCCTGTCAATGCTCGCCCCTCTATATTGCAGCGCATGTCACGCTGCCCGACAGTCAACATTGACTTCGGGGCTCAAATTATGCTAAAATAGGTAAAACGTGAGGGTGCCACGCTGCGTTTTTTCGGACGGACGGAAGAGCAGCGACCCAGCTCGACGCTTCTGGAAAGAGGATGTGCATGGGAATACACGCCAAAGTCAGTCTCTTAGTGTCTATCCTAGCCCTCTCCTGGGCCGGTTCCGCCCAGGCCTTGTGCATTAACGAACTTCTGGCCTCCAACGTGGCCAACACGCAGGATCCCCAGGGCGAATACGACGACTGGATCGAGCTGTACAACGACGGTACGCGGCCCGTGGACTTCGGCGGCATGTACCTGACCGACGATCTGTCCGAACCCCAGAAGTGGCGGATCCCGCCGGGAAATCGGCTGGCCACAATCATTCCGGTGGGCGGCTATCTCCTGATCTGGGCCGACCGTGATACCGGGGCTTCCGGTCTGCACGCGAGCTTCAGTCTCAGTGCCGGTGGCGAGGAAGTCGCGCTGATTGACCGCGATGGTGTGACGGTGCTCGACCATGTCAAATTCGAGCAGCAGCAGGCGGACATCTCTTATGGTCGCTCGTCCGACGGAGCCGACGATTGGCGGCTGTTCGCGTCCCCCACGCCCGGTTCCCAGAATATGGCCGACTATGAAGGGATTGTGTCGGAACCTGTGTTCAGCCCAGAGCGAGGCTTCTGCGATGAGGAGATCCTGGTCACCATCCATACAGACACGGAAGGGGCGACGATCTATTACACCACCGACGGCAGTGAGCCGTACGTGCTGACGGGCCGGCTGCCGACGGGCAGGATCTACGAGGGGCCCCTACGCATCGTCCGCACGACCTGCCTGCGAGCCAAGGCGATCAAGCCCGGCTGGAAATCCTCCGTCATCGAAACCCATACGTACATCTTCGTGCAGGACATCGTCGTGCAATCTCTGGGCGGGCAAAAGCCGGGGCCCGACTGGCCTTCAGGCGCCGTCAATGGCCAGGCCATCGACTACGGAATGGACCCGGCGGTTGTGCACGATCCAAGGTACAAAGACCTGATCGACGATGCCCTGCTGTCCATCCCATCGATCTCGCTGGTTACAGACGTGGACAACCTGTTCGACTCGAAGACGGGCATCTACGTCCACGCGAGCAGCGAGGGCCGACTCTGGGAGAGACCGGTATCGGTCGAGTTGCTGAATCCCGACGGGAGCGAGGGATTCCAGATCGACGCCGGCCTGCGTATCCGCGGCGGGTTCAGCCGGAGCAACCAGAATCCGAAGCACGCCTTCCGCTTGTTCTTCCGCGCCGAATATGGCGAATCCAAGCTCAGGTATCCCCTGTTCGAGGACGAGGGGACCGACGAATTCGACAACGTCGATCTGCGTACGAGCCAGAATTACTCATGGTCCTTTCAGAACGATCGCCAGAATACGATGGTCCGCGAGGTATTCTCACGAGATGCCCAGGGACAGACGGGGCATCCGTACACGCGGAGCCGGTATTATCACCTGTATATCAACGGACACTATTGGGGCCTCTTCCAGACCCAGGAGCGATCGGAGGCCTCTTACGCCGAGTCCTACTTCGGTGGTGACAAGGAAGACTTCGATGTCGTCAAGTGCGACCGCAGCGTCGGTCGAGCCATGCTGGCCACCGACGGCGATATGGATGCCTACCGGCGCCTCTACGACGCCACGATGCAGGGTCTCAGCAACACGGAACGATATTTCCGCGTCCAAGGCCTGAATCCGGACGGGACGCGTAATCCGAGTTACGAACGATTGCTCGACGTCGACAATCTCATCGACTTCATGATTATCGAGTACTTCACCGGCGACCGCGACGGCCCCGGCTCACGCTTCGGCAACCGGCCCAACAACACCTTCGCGATCTTCAATCGCCAAGCTCCCGACGGCTGGAAGTGGTTCCATCACGACAATGAGCACACCCTCGGGGTCAGTAATAGCGAGACGAATATGGTTACGCCGTTCACGGGCGCCGGCGCGCAGTGGCCGTATTTCAATCCCCACTGGCTGCACGAGCAATTGTGCCGCATGAACGGTGACTACCGCATGCACTTCGCAGACCACGTGTACCGTCATTTCTTCAACGACGGGCTCCTGACCGCCGATGCATCGATCGCCCGAATCCAGAAACGCGCTGAACAGATCGAGTTGGCCATCATCGCCGAATCGGCACGATGGGGCGATGCCAGACGCTCGACGCCCTTCACGAAGCAGGACTGGACAAACGAAGTGAACCGGATCGTGAACAACTATCTTCCTTCACGAACCCAAACCGTACTCAATCAATTCAAGTCGGTCGGCTGGTACCCCAACGTCGCCCCGCCGACGTTCAATCAGCAAGGCGGCCATGTCAATCCCTACTTCTACGTGCAGATATTCTCATGGAGTGGCTCGATCTATTACACGGTCGACGGCTCCGATCCCCGCCTTCCCGGCGGCTCGATCAACACAGGCCATGCGCAGCTCTACACAGGATCGATAAGATTGACTGCCAGCACGCATGTCAAGGCCAGGTCGCTCAGCGGAAACACCTGGAGCGCGTTGAATGAGGCGGTCTTTGCCGTCGGGCCGGTGAAAGAGAGTCTGCGCATCAGCGAGATCATGTACCATCCGGCCGACACCGGCAACCCCGACGACCCGAACACCGAGTTCATCGAGCTGACCAACACCGGCAGCCAGACCG
>CBFDBY010000001.1:0-159541 GCA_965603165.1 uncultured Phycisphaerae bacterium | reverse complement strand
CAGGCGGTCGGCGAGAATATCAAAGTGACGACCTCCGAACATCTCCTCCAGGAGCCGGGCGAGCATGTTCTGAAATTCTGGATGGTCGATCCCGGCATCGTGCTGCAGAAGATTGTCGTGGATACAGGCGGCCTCAAGCCGAGCTATCTGGGACCGCCTGAGAGCCACTTCACGGGCGGCTCGGCCGAGGCAGGTCCGTCTCGGAGCGGCCTCAATGGCTCGGGCGCTTTCGTCACGGGCAAATACCGCAATCTGTTCGTCGAGGCGGGGCACTCGGAAGAGGAGGTGGCGGCCAAGATCAGCAAGGCCTATCAACAGCTCTTTCACGGTGACCCGAACACAGAGGCGCTCTATTACCCTGCGGGCTCCAACGCCGATGGGCCGCTGGCGTATATGCCCGACATCAATCACAACGACGTGCGCTCCGAAGGCATGTCATACGGCATGATGATCGCCGTGCAATTGGACAAGAAAGCGGAGTTCGATGCCCTGTGGAATTGGTCCAGGACCTACATGTATCACGACGATCCCAGGCATCCCACGTATGGCTTTTTCTCATGGCAGATGCGCTACGACGGCACGGCCATGAGCGAACTGCCGGCCCCGGACGGAGAAGAGTATTATGCCATGGCGCTGTATTTTGCAGCAGGGCGGTGGGGCAGTGGCACGGGCATCTACAACTACAAGGCCCAGGCGGACAGACTCCTGTCGGACATGGTGCACCGCGAGTGGATTACGGGCATGGTCAAGGGCCGCTTCGCCAGGGAGCAAACGGTGGGCAGAGAGGTCGATGTCGAACACGCCATGATTCTCTTCTCGCCCGATTCCATGCGAAACCACATGACCGATCCGTCTTACCATTTGCCGGCGTTCTACGAACTGTGGGCGCGATGGGGTCCGCGGGAGGATCGCGCCTTCTGGCATCGAGCCGCCACCGTCAGCCGCGATTTCTTTCAGCGGACGACGCATCCCCGGACGGGCTTGGCCCCGAATTACGCCAACTTCGATGGGACTCCATATGCATCTTTGGGCCGGAGCGACGCGTTTCGACACGACGCGTGGCGTACGGCCGGCAATTGGGCCGTGGATTGGTCCTGGTGGGCCAAAGACCCGCGAGAGAGGGTGCTCAGCGATCGGATTCAGGCGTTCTTCGAGTCCAGAGGAATGGACACCTACCCAGATCAGTACGAACTCGATGGCACTGCCCTGAGCAAGGTTCATTCGACAGGTCTGGTGGGTACGAATGCCGTTGCCTCTCTGGCGGCCACGAACGGCCCACGCGCCCGCAAGTTCGTCGAAGCCCTGTGGAATGCCGAGGTCCCTTCGGGGCGAGGCCGCTACTATGACGGATTACTGTACTTCATGAGTCTGCTCCATTGCAGCGGCCAGTTCCGGATCTGGACGCCGCAATAGCAGCCGCCATCGATGACGGAGGACACACCATGCGCAGGAGAAGCATTTCCATGACACACGGCGGGTCAATGCGTGTTCTGATCGTAGTCTCGCTTGCAGTGGTGGGCAGCCAGACGGCCTGCACGACGGCAAGTCCCTCGGAAGGTGCGAGCGCCTTTGCCACCGACAAGTGTCGCAACCTGTTTGCCGAGATCGGGCACTCCCGGTCGGAGGTGGCGGCGAAGGTCAATCGTGCCTTCGAGCAACTGTTCCACGGTGATCCGAATACCGAAGCCGTTTATTTTCCGGCCGGGAAGAACATCGATGGGCCCCTCGCCTATGTCTATGACATTCAGAATAGGGACGTGCGCTCCGAGGGTATGTCCTACGGCATGATGATCGCCGTGCAATTGGACAAGAAGGCCGAGTTCGACGCGATCTGGAACTGGGCGAGAACGCACATGTACCACGACGATCCCAATCACCCCGGCTACGGCTACTTCTCCTGGTCGGTGAAAAGGGACGGCAGGCCGAACGACGAGATGCCCGCTCCGGACGGCGAAGAGTATTTCGCCACGGCGTTATACTTTGCGTCGGGGCGCTGGGGCAACGGCACGGGCATCTACAACTACCGGGCCCACGCGGACCGGCTCCTGACGGACATGAGACACCGCAAGCTCATCACCGGTCCCACGGTGATCGGCCCGCGCACGGCCGGCGATCTCTTCGAGCCGGGATACAAGATGGTTCGTTTCACGCCGGACGTCGATAACCGTGAGCACACCGACCCATCGTATCACCTGCCCGCGTTCTATGAGCTCTGGGCGCTGTGGGGCCCCGAGCCGGATCGGCCCTTCTGGGCGCAGGCCGCCCGCGTGAGTCGCGATTTCTTTCAGCGCGCAGCCCATCCGGAAACAGGACTGACCCCGGATTATGCCAATTTTGACGCCACGCCCTGGGCGAGTCCCTGGAATCCGCGGTCCGCCAATTTCCAGGTCGACGCCTGGCGTTCGGCCATGAACTGGTCGATGGACTGGGCCTGGTGGGCCAAAGACCCGCGAGAAAGGGCCCTCAGCGATCGGATTCAGGCCTTCTTCGAGTCTCAAGGGATATCCGACTACCAGAGCCATTTCGCACTCGACGGTACGGCCGGCAGCGGCGACCACTCGACCGGCTTGGTGGCCATGAATGCCGTGGCCAGTCTCGCGGCGACTCACGAGCGCGCGGAACAATTCGTCGAGGCACTCTGGAATACACCGATCCCATCAGGGCAATACCGCTACTTCGACGGCATGTTGTATCTACTGGGCATGCTCCACTGCAGCGGCCAGTTCCGCATCTGGCCCCCGCAATAGGAGTCGCTTCAATCTGTGTACCTTCTGATTCACCGAGAGACAGGGCAGAAGCGACCGCTTGCTCCGGCCCCCTATTCCACATGCCATCTTTTCAAAGGCCGTCCACGGTGAGTTCGGCCGCTCCAAGACGGTCCGATGGCCGCTTGACAAGCGCAGGCATCCACGAATGTGAGGCGCGGGGCAGGGCAACCTCTGCGTCACCCTGCTCCAGCCAATGCCTCACGTACTAAAGCCCGACGCGAAAAAAGCGCCGTCTCCCGATTTCTCCCGGTAGAATCAGCCCCAATCGTTGGTATAATGGATTCAGTGATGCTTGCGCACGCGCTCGGTCTGTACATATCGACGGGGCCGCTACCGGGTTGGAGGATGGAGGACAGTGAAGGGCAAGAACGTACGAAGGCGGCCCCTCTCTACTGGTTTTCTCCTCTTTGCCACATTGTTGTCTCGGCGTCGGCTTCGGGTTTCATGCGGAACGAGCCGCGAACGTGGCTGACGGCCACGCCCTGCGCCTCGTGTGGAAGAGAAGACAGGTCGGTTTCGAGAAGAGCAATGTGAGGCGATTGCGACAGGTACTGTGGGAGCATCGCTCGGGCTTCGAGGAGCGATCCACTGCCCCTTGTCGTCTATCTCCGGAGGACAAGATCGTGACACTTGGCATTAAGCAACGCTCCACTGGGCGCGCAGCGCTCATTCCCCTGCTGATCATGATTACCTGCGGCTATGAATCCAACGCAGGGACCGACGAGCCGCTTGCCGCTCGGGGTCCGGCGGTCGTTCCCATCGAAAGTCCCATCACGCACGATCGGGTGGGTGCTCCTGTTGACGTGGAACCCACGACCGCCCGGGGAGCGGGACGCCTCGGGATTGCCGCGTCGGAATTCCCGGCCCGCTTCGATCTGCGCGAGAATGGACACGTCACGGCCGTCAAGAACCAGGCGAGATCGCCCAGTTGCTGGGCCTTCGCCGCCTATGCCTCTCTGGAGAGCACCATTCTGGTCGCCGGCGGAGTTGCGTTGGACCTATCCGAGAACCACGTGAAGAACTGGCATGGCTACGACTCCGGCCCGAACAGTGGCGGCAACCAGTACATGACCGAAGCCTATCTGAGCCGGTGGGATGGCCCCGTCAGCGAGGCGGACGATCCCTATCACGACTATGATGATTTTCCCTCGCCGGGCGGTCCGCCGCAGTGCTTTGTCCGGGAGGCGCTGATGGTCGACACGGCGAGTGAGATAAAGGAATGCCTGGTGACGTATGGGGCCGTCGCGAGCGGGATGAATGGAGACACGGCCCATTATGACGCCGCATCCAACACCTACTACTTTGACGGGGAGGCACAGCCGGCCCACGGCGTGACGATCGTCGGCTGGGATGACGACAAGGTCGTGCCTGGAGCTCCTGGAAACGGCGCCTGGCTCATCAAGAACTCCTGGGGCGCAGAGTGGGGCAACGGCGGCTATCTCTGGCTTTCCTACTATGACAGTTGCGGCGGCAAGTTCGGTATCTGTTTCTGCGAAGCCGTGGCGCCGGAGACGTACCAGAAGGTCTATTACCACGACGATTTCGGCAACGTTGGGAGCCTGAGCTACGATTACGCGTGCAACGCATTCACGGCCACGTGCGACCAGGAGCTGGTGGCGGTGCGGTTCTGGACCAAGGCGGACGGCGCCGGGTACGAAATTCGAATCTACGACAGCCTGAACGGCGATGCCCTGACGGGGTTGCTCGGTTCCGCAACGGGGACATGCGCACTCGCGGGCGCTCACACGGTGGACCTGCCTGTCCCGATCCATCTGGCGGAGGGCAACGACTTCTATATCTACCTGCACATCACCGACGGCGGGACCTTTCCCCTCACCTGTGACTGGGCCATCAACGGCTACACCGGGTCGAGCACGTCCGCTCCTGGTCAGAGCTACTTCAGCCTCGACGGGATCCATTGGACGGACCTCATGACCGTCAAGCCGACAGCGAACTTCTGTATCCGAGGCCTTGCCACCACCACGACCCCGCCGGAGATCACGGTGCTGGGCAACGGTGTCCCGATCGATGACGGTGACATGGCGTCCGACCCGACCGACAACACCTTCTTCGGCACTGCCGTGGAGGGCGACCTGCCTGTCAGCCGGACCTTCACGGTGCGAAATGACGGCGCCGGGACGCTGACATTAGGTCGTGTGACTGTGCTGCGAGGTTTCACGCTGACGGATGTTCCCGCCGCCACATTGGCCCCGGGTGCGGCGGATACATTCTCCGTCCGGTTGAATACCGACGCCGTGGGAACGAAGAATGGGCACGTCGTTGTCGTGAACGACGACAGCGATGAGCACCCGTTCAACTTTGCGATCAGCGGCATAGTCCTCGGCCCGGAAATCGCGGTCCTGGGGAACAACCGGCTGATTGAGAATGGGGACGACACTCCCTGGCTGAGCGATGGAACGGATTTCGGCATTGTTGCTCTGGGTGGTGTTCCGATCAGCCGGACCTTCCTGGTGCGCAACGAGGGCAACGCCACCTTGACGCTGGGGACGGTGACCGCGCCGACCGGCTTCACTGTGACGGAGGATCTAGCCCCCAGTCTTGATCCAAGAATGTCGGACACCTTCACCGTCGAATTGGACACAGCCGTTGCAGGCGCCAAGACCGGCGATATCTCCTTCATTAACGATGACACCGACGAGAATCCCTTCAACTTCACCATCAGTGGAGTGGTAACGGACGAAGCGGAAGTCACGGTGCTGGGCAATGGGGTGGCAGTTTCCGACGGGGATACGACGCCGAGTACGGACGACCATACAAACGTCGGCTCCGTCGTACTGGGCGCCGCGCCGATCAGTCGGACGTTTACAGTTCGCAACGATGGGGCCTTGCCCCTGGTGCTGGGGCCCGTGCTGGTCCCGGAGGGCTTCACACTGATCGAGGGCCTTTCATCCAATCTGCTGCCGGGCGACTCGGATACCTTCACGGTCCGTCTTGAGACGACAGTCGCAGGGATCAAGCACGGCGACCTCTCATTCTCCACCAACGACAGCGACGAGAATCCCTTCACGTTCTGCATCACCGGCAGAGTGGCCGGCTTCGAGGAGCCGATCGCGTTTGCCGACTCGAATCTCAAAGGGGCCGTGGAGCAAACGCTGGGAATCAGGAACCCCACGCCCACGGACATGCTGGCGTTGACCGATCTGCAGGCGTGGGCTCTCGGGATTCAGGACCTGGAGGGCCTCCAGCATGCGACGAACCTCACCGCACTGGGTCTCTGGGGCAATCCCATTACCAGTCTCCTGCCGTTGGCGGATCTGACGAATCTGACCGAGTTGCACCTCGGACGCAATCTCTGCCCCGACATCAGGCCACTGGCCGGGCTCATAAACCTGAAGACGCTTTGGCTCGACAAGAGCCAGATCACCGAGATCTCCGCTTTGTCGGGACTAACGAATCTGACCTTCCTGGACCTATGGAACAATGAGATCAGCGACATCACGCCTTTGGCCGGATTGACGAACTTGACATGGCTGGGACTCTGGGGCAACCAGATCAGCGACATCTCGCCACTGGCGGGAGTGACGAATCTGGCCCATCTGGAGCTGGGGGGAGGCAATCCGATCAGCGATGCCGGACCGCTGGCGGGACTGACGAATCTGGACTTCCTGATCCTTGGCTCCAGCTATGTCAGTGACATCACGCCGTTGGCCGGCATGACCAAACTGACCTTTTTGGATATCAAGCAGAGTCGGATTTCCGACATTTCACCCATCGCCGGGCTGACGAATCTGACCATCCTCAGAATGGAGTCCAATTTTATCGATGATATCTCACCCCTGGCCGGCCTCACGAAATTGCAGCAACTCCGGATGGCCAATAACCCCGTTGGCGATATCGCTCCCCTGGCCGGCCTGACCGATTTAACGACACTGCAACTCGAAAACACGCAGATCAGTGATGTCTCGCCCCTGGCTTCGATGACGAAGATGACCTGGCTGCACATCCAAGCCAACAGAATCTCCGACATATCCGCGCTGGCCCGCATGATGGAGCTGACTGAGTTGAACATGCACGGCAATAATGTCAGCGACGTTTCGGCACTCTCGGAGATGAGGAATTTGGCCTCGCTGAAAGTCGGTGACAACCCAATCGCCGATGTATTGCCCCTGTCAGGCCTGACGCAGTTGACCGTCTTGGATCTGCACCGTGTCCGGCCCATGATTGGTGATATCTCATGGCTGGGTGCGTTCACGGATCTGACTGAACTGGACCTCCGCTACAACGACATCAGTGACATTTCCCCGTTGGGCCGATTGACCAGGCTCGAACATCTTTCTCTCACGGGCAATGAGATCAGCGGCGTCTCCGCTCTGGCGAGCTTGACCAGCTTGAGATCCCTTCTCTTGCGCGAGAACCCGCTGGATGTCGAAGCATATACCACCTACATCCCTCTGATTCACGCGAACAATCCCCAGGTCCAGATCGAGTACGATCTGCCGTCATTAGCCGAAGTCACAGTCCTGTGCAACGGAATCCCGATCACCGACGGGGACACGACCCCGGACACCGGCGATGGTACAGACTTCGGCACCGTCATCCGGTATGACGAACCTCCCATTCAGACGTTCACCATCCGCAATGACGGTACGGAGGTGCTCACAGTCCCCCGATGGGGACTGGGAGTGCCGGCCGGTTTCCGGTTGATCGATGATTTGCCCTCCGAACTGCAACCGGGTCAAACCGGCACGTTCAGAATCCAGTTGAATGTGGAGACAGCGGGTACGAAGACCGGGGAGTTCATGTTCAGGAGCAATGACCACGATGAGATGATGTTCAACTTCACGGTCGCCGGAACCGTCATTGGGGGTGATCCGGAGATCACTGTTCTGGGCAATGGCATCTCCATCAGCGATGAGGATACGACCCCGAGTGTGGCGGACGGCACGGACTTTGGCACCATCGTGCAAGGCAGCGAAGCGGTCAGACATACGTTTATCGTCCGAAACGACGGCACCGGAATTCTGACATTCGACAGGTGGGCGAGCCTGGTGCCTGCCGGTTTCAGGTGGTACCCGGATGGCGACGACTACAGCATAGCACCAGGGGAATCAAACACGTTCACAATCATTTTGGACGCGACCGTGCCGGGCATCAAAACCGGGGACTTCTCCGTGCCCAACAGCGACCCGAATGAGAACCCCTTCAACTTCCGGGTCACCGGGACGGTCACCGAGGCCGATCCTGAGATCACGGTGCAAGGCAACGGCATCTCCATCAGCGATGGGGATACGACTCCAAGCGCAGCGGACGGCACGGACTTTGGCGCCGTGATGCGAGGCAGTCCCCCGGTCAGCCGCACCTTCACCGTCCGCAACGATGGTACGACCGTATTGACATTCGGCCCGCCGTCACAGGTGCCCACCGGCTTCACCTGGACTGCCGGTTGGGGCGCGACTCTGGCGCCCGGGGAATCGAGTACGTTCACCGTGCAGTTGGATACCGATGTGTCGGGCACGAAGACCGGCGAGTATATCTTCAACAACAACGACCCCAATGAGAACCCTTTCAACTTCACGATCACCGGAACCGTCATTGGCGGCGATCCTGAGATCACCGTGTTGGGCAATGGCATCTCCATCAGCGATGGCGATACGACTCCAAGTGCAGCGGATGGCACAGACTTTGGCACCGTCCTCCGAGGCAGCGAGCCAGTCAGACATACCTTTGTGGTCCGGAATGACGGCAGCGGAATTTTGACGTTCGAGAGGTGGACAACTCTGGTGCCTGATGGTTTCCGGTGGGCCCCGGAAGGCCGGGATTACAGTATAGCGCCGGGGGAGTCGAACACGTTCACGATCTTGTTGGACACAGCGGAGCCAGGCACCAAGACCGGTGATTTCTCCGTTCCCAACAGCGATCCGAATGAGAACCCCTTCAACTTCCGGATCACGGGAACCGTCGTTGGCGGTGATCCCGACATCACGGTATTGTACGATGGGATTTCCATCAGCGATGGGGATACAACTCCGGATGTTGCCGACGGCACGGACTTTGGCACGGTCCCACGGGGCAGCCCTCCAGTCAGTCACGTTTTTACCGTCCGTAACGATGGCACGTCCATACTCACCTTCGAGCCACCATCACAGGTGCCCACCGGCTTCACCTGGACGGCCGGGTGGGGCGCCACTTTGGCTCCCGGGGAATCGAGCACGTTCACCGTGCAGTTGGATACCGGTGTATCGGGCACCAAGACCGGCGAGTATGTCTTCAACAACAGCGACCCTGATGAGAACCCCTTCAACTTCCGGATCACGGGAACGGTAGCACCCTAACTGGCTTCAAGTAATACGAGTTAGGGAAGACCTTTGCGTGCTTGTCAAAATAGGCGTAAGGTGCAAATATCATCCGAGCATAAGCAGGCCTGATTACTGGGCTTATGCGGCGCGCGCCTGATGATCGCCGAAGCTGGTAGGGCCGGTCCAATGGCTGTTCGTTCCCTCAAAGGGGACGGTGTACACCCGGCGTTGACAAAGAGCTCTCGAAAGCCCATTGAGTACCTCAAGGAGTAAGTCAAGGTCCTCACAGGCCTGTGTCGAGAAGGCTTCGATCTTCACGCGGCGCTGATGGTCAGTTCGGTCAGCGGTCAGGGATGGGTGGGGTAGGCGCCGGGCGGAATCGTGTTCTGTTTGGGCCAACCGAGTAGGTGCCGGACCTCGGCAGGCATGGGTGTGGCTGATTCCGGCAGTGAGATATCCTGAATCAGTTCGTAGCGGCTGAGGGCCGGGCTCTTGAAGAGGTCTCCCAACGAACTCGTGACAACTTTGCTGTGGGCTTCGAACTGCGGGTGCAGCTTTTGGAGCTCTGCGAGGGCCTTGAGCTCGGCCATGCCACTGCCGCCCTGCACAGGACTCCAGACCAGCAGGGCCGTGGGACCGGCGGCGTCGCTTCGCACGTAGACGTTGCCGTCGAGTTGCGTGACCTGGGGTTTGGTGAGCTTGCCGGCCAGGGCCGGGCTCTGCCGGAAGCGCAGGAGGGGCTTGGAGAACCGCTCACTCGCGACGAGGAGGTTGCCGCAGAAGACGTGGCCTTCGCGTTCGTCCACGTCCGGGCCGGTGGCGGGGTGCCAGCCGAAATGGTCGCCGGTGGCGCTGCGCTGGTCCCGCTCGAAGGAGGCCACGCTGTCGATCAGCGTGTTGTGCCAGGCGCGGACGTTCGAGCTGTTGAGGACGCGGACGCCGTTGTTACAGTTCACGAAGACATTGCCGGCGCAGATCGCGCCCTTCGAGATCTCGAAGAAGAAACCGTCCAGGCAGTCCTGGACCCAGTTATTGACGAACACGCCGTCTACATCGCCCACGTCGTACCAGATCCCGTTGGAGTTCGGGTTGTCCATTACCAAGTTGTCGCGGCACGTGACGCGGTAGCTCTGGTTGAAGATCTTCACCGCCGCCGGGTAGTAGCCGGTGAGGCCCTCGACGTTGTTGCGGCGGAAGATGTTCTTCTCCAGCAGCACGTCGGACGAGCCGATCACGTACACGCCCTCGGTGCTCGTGTCGCTGAACAGCGAGTGGCGGATGGTTAGGCCGTCGCCGCGGAAGTAGCCGGCCACGCGCGAGCAAAAGGAGATGGTCACGTTCTCGAGCGTCGTGCCGGTGACCTCATTGCCGTAAGTGCTCGGGTCGGCCGGTCCGAGCGGCTCGTCGGTCGGCTCGTCGTTGGGACCGAAGCTCCGCTTGCCCTCGATCTCGAGGGCCAGCCGCGCGTACTGGGTGAACGTGATCCCGCGGATCACCGGTCCCTTGTGGTCGTTGGTCTTGCCGTGGATGGGCGTGGTCATGCGGACCAGGGCGCCGTCAAAGGCCGTGATCTCGACGAGCCGGTTCGTCGGGTCGACGCCGATGTAGACGTGTCCCCTCTCATAGTCGATGTAGTACGAGTGGCTGTCGAGCTCGCCCTCCCAGCCGGCTGATTTCAGCATCTCACCGTCGACAAAGACCATGTCGTTGTTGAAGCGGTGCAGCGGCGTCCGCATGCCCTCGCGGTCCCGCCGCCACCAGCCGAGCGGAGCGGCCGGAAAGAGCGTCTTCCACGACGTCCGCCAGACGTTGTTGCGCAGGGCCCTCCACTGGGTCGCCACACGCGTGCCCTTAAGCACTGGCCGCTCACCTGCATAGGGCTGCATCGTGATCCCCTGGTTGAGCCTCAGGCCGCCAGTTCGATAGATGCCGCCGCGAAGGATGATCGCATCACCCGTCACCACCTTGGAGATGGCCGTCTCCAAGGTCGTAGGCTGTTCCAGGCTCGTTCCGGCCGCATCGGCCCTGCCGTCCGGCGCGACGTAATAGACATGGTTGGCCTTGGCAGGCACCTCATAGTTCTGCCGGATCGGGCCATAAGGCCCGCCCGAGGGCTGTGCCTGTACGGGCAATCCCCAAAGTACAAGGATTGTGAAGACACGAACGAGCCAGACAGATTCATGCCTTTGTTGCAGGCGACAGTTCATTTCAGCTCCTTCTCGTTGTCTGTGACCACGATTCTCCTGTACCTGTGGCTACCATGATACCCCACCTCTCCTTGGGATCAATAGGCCCTCTTGGGAAAGTCTCCCCCAGGAGCGCCAGGCGGTTTCTTCTCTGGAAGCCATCCAGAAGCGTAAACTCACTCATCCCATTCATCAGGTGGCCGTCCGGTAGAACGTCAGACGTACATCAAGCCGCTCCTGCCGGATGATCCAACCATCTCGCCAGCATCAACACGACCATTCCCGTAGGTGCGGCAGGGTGGACAACGAGACGGGGCGATCGTTCAATTGAAACGACAGGCTGTCGGGGCCGCGCGGTTGAAGCCGCCGCCGGAGACATGGACTCCCGGGGCATCAAGGGACCCCGGACGGGTTTGTCACGTCCGGGGTCCCAAGCCCATGTCGTGGACTATCGATCGCCGGCGAGGTATCGCAGCTCGGCGTCGGACAAAACACGATTGTAGATACGGAAGTCATCGAGCATACCCAGGAAATACGCGTCGGCAGTGTACTGAGATCTGCCGAGCCAGTTCTGGGTCGTGTTGCCCAAGTCCCTGGGCAGCAGGACGGTGGGGCCGGAGGCAAACAACGCACCATCGAGATACACGCTGATCGTCATGGTCTGGCTGTCGATGGTGACGGCCGTGTGGTGCCAGCCGACGGTCATGACGCCGGGGCTGTTGACGATCTGTTCGTTGATGGCGGCGGTGCGGATCCCAAACCGCATGTTGCCGCTGGTGCCCTGGCGCGGACACAGGAACATATAGTTCGTGTTGCCGGAGCCAAAGTCGAAAATCCGCTGCCAGGCGCCGGACCCGCCGCCGAAGTAGACGCGCGTGCAGACGGTCGTGTCGGTCAGCGTCGCAATCGTCGAGCCGATGGGCAGATCCACATGGTCGTTCGTGCCGTCCATGTTGAGAACCTGGCCGTAGCCGGCCGGGCCGTCCACATACGTGGGATCGCCCACGGGCGTGCCGTCATTTCCATTGCCGGAGGCGTCCTGCACGTTGCCTTCCATCAAATACTGCGCGATAAGGCCTTCGCTGCCGGGATCGGTCGGTACGACCACCTCGGGGGGTGTTCCGTACAGCCGGATGTCGTCGATGTAGATGGTGCCCGTTCCGCCGGATGCGCCTCTGTTGACACCGATCGTCAGGCTGTTGACGCTCGCGAGGTTCACACCCAGCGAGGCCAGATCGATCGTCCACTGTTTCCACAGGGACATGGTCGTGGCGGCGCCGCCGCTGTAGGGCACCTCCTTATTGTTGATCTTCACATACAGTGGCGCCGGAGCGTTGTCCAGGCGGCCGTGGAAGAACAGGACCAGCGTAGTGATGCCGTGCTTCGTCCAGTTCTGCGGGTCGTCGAATGTCCGCACGGCCTGGGAGAACGTGCTTGTGGTATTGTCGTAGGCCAGCGGCATGGACTGCCTGCCGCTATGGACGATGGTTTGCTCCGCAAAGGGCGCTTCGCCGTAACCGACCTGCGAGCCGCCGTTCTGCGGATCCTCCAAGCCGTCACTCCAGGTCTGCCAGATGGTCGCCTCGGCCTCGATATCGTCGGTGTAGCTCTCGAAGTCATCCACAGAGGCGTAATCCTCGGTCGTGAAGCTCCAGACCTCGCCGGGATACTCGCCGGCGTCGCCTGACTCATCGACCTTCCAGTAGTAGGTGGTCCCAAGGTCCAGAGCCGGGGCATAGCTGTGATCGGACACGGTTTCGCCTTGGACGAGGGCATCGGCATTGGTGTCGATGTATACGGTGTGGGATGTGGCGTCCCGTCCCGGCCGCCAATTCAGTTCCGTCTCGACCCCGACGCCCGTGGCGCCATCCGCCGGCTCAGGCTCAAACGCCTGCATCGGAGCATAGGAGAACCGAACCTCGCTGAGGCTGGTCATGGCGGGAGAGAGCCAACTGGCCGTGATCGTCAGTTTGACGTGCTTAGCAACGACCCCGCCGAAATCGACAACGGTGTTCGCCGTGTAGGTCACGTCGCCGGTTCCCTGCGCGAATTCGGGCACATTCTCCAGCTCGGTCCAAGTCTCGCCGTCGGTGGAGTACTCGATCTTAACGTCCTTGGCCCCGAAACCCATCAGGGTCTCGATGCCCGAGTTGGCGTTCCATACCTGTAACTCGTACAGGGAGTATTCCTTGTCGAACGTATACTGGATCCAGGCCGGCAGGATGCCTACCCACATGTGGTCCATCGTGGCGGAGTGCTGGCCGAGCGCGTCGAGTCCGGAACCGTCGATGGTCCGGATTGCAGGCGAGGTGGGTTGCTGGCTGGAGGCTTTGACCGTCAGACTGGTGATCGGATAGGCATAGGGCTCGACGGTGAAGCTCCAGACGTCACCTTTGAAGACGGCGAAGTCGGGGGCGTCATTGACCTCGTCGATTCTCCAGAAGTAGGTCTGACCGTATTCGAGCGGATCAGCGGGCTTATACTCCGTGGCCGCCTGGTCCGGGCTGACCAGGATTCCCATCGGATTGTCCTGGTCGGCGCTGTCAACGTCGTCGGCCGAAGTGCCGAGGTAAACATCGTGCGTCGCGGCGTACCCGCCGGGCATCCAGCTCAACACCACATCACGAGGCACATCGACGGCCTTGTCCGTCGGCTGAGGATCGCCCGCGGACTCCCGCGCCGGCATGCCGTTCTGGAAGATCGCCATCACCTCATCGGCCGACAGCTCACGGTTATACATCGCGACCTCATCGATGCTGCCCACGTACTGCTGGCCACCGTTCGAGCTCGTCTCTGCGCCGATCATGAGCGGCCAGTCGTTCGGATTGATGTCCACCTGCCCGGCGGACTGGGCCTCGCCTTCCATCTCGCCGTCGACGTACATGCGCAGCGTCTTGTTGCCGAACGTGCCAACAAGAAAGTGCCATTCGTTGTCCATGACTATGGTCGTCCCGTCCACCAGCGATGTGGTGTTGTTGACGAAGAACTCGAGCCGTGGGAGACCGACGTTCATGGTCAAGACCAGATCGAAACCACTCGTCTGCCACTGCGACTTGTCGATCACCCGGGACCAGTTCGGAACCGTCGTCGTCTTGACCCAGGCCAACATGCTGGCCTCGGCCGTCACATCGTACTCGGGAATCTCCGGAACCGTAACGTGCGAGCCATTGACGAAGTCCAGCGCCGTGCCCTTCTGGCCTGCGACCCAACTGGCGTTGCCGACGATGGTGCCGGGGTTGTTGTAGCTGGAAAAGTCCGTAGCCGTGGTGCCGGCGCCTTCGTCGAACGGCAGATACAGGACCAGGGATTCGTCGGCCGCTCGGGCCTGCACGCTCATCAGTAGGCTCAGTGCCGCTACAATGATCAGTCTCGACTTGCTCATGGTGCAACCTCCTTCCAACTCTCTTCGTGTCAACGTGCTGTTACGAACGATACTCCTTCGCGATCTGGGTCCCAACGTTCTCCCGCGACAGACCCGTTGAGCCTCCATTCCACCATCCTATTATAGGAACACCCCCCACACCTCGCAAGCAAAATCGCCCCACAGGGCAGTGGGAGGGGCTTTCTCACATTCGCCCCGGCCATCCCGGCATTTCGGCATCGCCCGATCCTCACCCTATCGCCTCGAGAACGCGGCATAGTCTGTCCTGCGTGACTTCTGGCTTCTGAGCACAGGCAAAGTCTACCGATATCTCGAATGCAGGCCGATGATTCTCTCTTGTCAGCCGGTCAAACACAGTTCAGGCCAGTTAGCCCCTGCTACGGCGGCCCCACATGCCATCTTTTCAAAGAGCCTTCACACCGAATTCAGCCACTACCAGGCGGTCCGTCGGCGCTCGACAGGAACATGTGGTAACGCAAGGCCGGCAACCGTAAGCGATTGTCAGCCTCGAAGTTACAGTAATGGGCAGGAGTGGATTTGAACCACCGACACACGGATTTTCAGTCCGCCGCTCTGGCTGTAACGCCTTTATTCAAAATGACTTACAAGCGGTTCTTGTGTCACAAACGGGGGCTTCAAATGGTTGACAAGTGAGTAACAAGTGGCACCAGGAGAGACTTGCCATAGCGACCGACACAGAATTGACACAAATTCCTGGCGTCGCAGCCGCTCCAAGAAGCGACCATGCCTCGCGAATTCAACCGCTGCGGGGCGGTCCGACGGCCGCTTGACCAGCACACTCGTTCTCGTCCTTGTTCACCGTGACAAACAAGGTTCCACACCCCATACGGAACCTGCTGGTCGTTCCGGCCGCGATTCTTGGTCGTGGTCGCGGCCCCACTTGCACCTCCGTCGGCCACTACTTTCGAGAGAATATTACATATTCTTGAAAGAAATCAGGTGCAAACGGGAAAATATAATGGGTTGTCCGATAGGATATAGGTTTTGTAGTGCCGAATGGATTTGACGTGATAGGGTGACCAACCGTGGATAAGCTGAAATCTGAAGAGGTGATGAGATTGGCAGCCCTGTGGACTCGCGCACAGCCTGTGGTTGCCGGCTATGTGTCGTCTGTGGTTCCCAACTTCCATGATGCGGCGGATATCCTCCAAAATGTCGCGATGGTATTGGTCGCTAGGTTCCCTGAATACAACAGCGATCAGTCGTTTGTGCAATGGTCTTTGGGGATCGCACGGAACAAGATTCTGGCTTACTATCGCCAGCGGGGCCGCGACAAGCAGGTCCTTGACGACTATCTGATGGAAAGGATTGCATCCAGCTATGAAGAAATGGGGCCGCATCTCGCAGTGACCCACGAAGCCCTGAGACGCTGCATGAACAAGGTCAGAGACCGGGATCGCCGGCTCCTTGAGATGTGGTACGTAGACCAGCGAGCGCCCGTGGAAATTGCCCGCCTGATGGGAATCGCCAGGAGCACCATCTATGTCATTCTCTATCGCGTCCGCAACGCCTTGAAGCTCTGTGTTCGGCGTCAGTTGGCTATCATGGGAGAAACCTGATGGAAGGTCCGCAGCGGCTCATCGAACGCTATCTCACGGGCAGGCTTCGACCGGACGAGGCCGCCGCGCTGCGGGACTGGCTCAGGTCCGATCCCGCCCACATCAGAGAGTTCACGATCGAGACGTATTTGAATCGCGGTATCTACGAGATTTTGACGTCGGAACGCGTCCGGGCCGAAGAATGCGAGCCATCCAGTGCAGATAACCTGTTCCGCGCGTTTGCCGAAAAGCAGCGTATCGTTGAGTCAACGCGCGGCGGAAGGGGGGGGCAGCAGGTTGCCAATGAGGCCCCTGACGACCCGACATTGCGGACGCTGTTGGAGCACATTGAGTCGCCGAAGGAACGCATTCGCATCATCGAAGGGTACGCGAAGCGACAATTGGATGCCTTTCTGACGGAGCAAGAGAAACTCCAGAAGCGACAACAGCGGTCTCCCAAATGGCGCGGGCTAGGTCTTACGTTGGATTTCCGGCGAGTCGGGTCGAAACTTGAGACACTGGCCCGTATGACCTACAAAACGGCCGTTGTAGGGTCGGCCCTGTTTCTCTTTGCCTTCGTCCTTACGGCATTCATACACTACTGTACGGGACGTGTGCAGTACTTCCTGTCCCAACGCGTGGTGGCAACGCTCGGGGACTGCCGGTCCGCGCGGTGGGCCGTGCCGCCCCAGCAGCCCCAGTTGCGACGCGGACGGTTGTCTCTGGAGGAGGGCTGGGCGCAAATCGAATTCCTTGGCGGGGCCCAGGTGATTCTGCAGGCACCGTGTACATTGGAACTTCGGTCACCTCGTTCGATGTTTCTGGAAAATGGGACATCAACCGCCAAGATCACAACGCCTCGTTCGCGGGGATTCACCATTGATACGCCCAATTCGCACATGGTGGATTTGGGCACCGAATTCGGGGTGCTGGTAGATGGACGAGGCGGCTCCGAAGTGCACGTCTTCGATGGACGGGTTCGACTCGAATCCACGCATGGAGGCAAGCATGAAGAGCCTCTCCAAGAGTTGACGGAGGGCTTGAGCGCCCGGGTCGATGAGACGGGAACCGTCAAGAAGGGGAATTTGGAGGGGCGTCTGTTTTACCGGTCGCTGCCCCAGGTTTCTTCTTTTGGCATCCCGGGAAAGCGTCTGGACTTGGCGGATATTCTGGGCCGCGGCAACGGATTCGGCACGGGTCAGATGAATTGCGCGATCGATCCCCTAACAGGGCGCTTTTCTGCAGTCGAAGGGCTGGAGTATGTCAAGGAAGGCAAAGGGCGATACGTACGAGTTGAACAGAACGACTTTGTCGATGGAGTCTTCATCCCGAACGGCGATCGAGGCGCGGCCGTCGTCGTTTCCTCGCAAGGTCACATATTTCAAGGGTGTCCCGAGACCAGTGGTTGGGCTGACGGCGAGATACAGAACACGCACCGCACCATCCTCTATCACAGACACAAGGGGGAAATGAATTGCAGACCTCGTCTGGACGACCGCGTCTTTGACACGGCGGCTCATCCGCATATCTATATGCAGGGTAACGTTGGTATCACGTTTGACCTTGGCGCCGTGCGCAGTCGTTTGACAGGGGACCGCATCCGGCGTTTCGTAGCCGAATGCGGGGTATGTACAGAGATACCGGTAGAAGATGAGCAGGTCGACTTCTGGGTCCTGGTCGATGGGCAGGTCCGATTCTCACGGCGAGACGCCACGAAGGCGGATGGCGCCATCAAAGTCGGCGTTCCCTTGTATGACCAGGATCGGTTTCTAATGCTGGCGATCACCGAGGGAACCGACGGCTCCCAATGGGATTTGGCCCTGTTTGCCGAACCGGCTCTAGAATTAGGTCCAAGAGAAAGAGAAGTTGAGTGACGAGACAATCGATGTCTCTGCACGGCAAAACAAACAAGAAAGAAACGAGTTTTTGGAGGACGTGATTATGTGCAGGCAGATGTGGTATTCACTTCTATTGGCTGTGGTGCTGGGGTTGGTCTGGACGAGCTTTGCAGAAGCGGCAGACCCGGACCTCGTCGGCTGGTGGGAGTTCGATGAAGGCGCCGGCGGCATCGCTGCTGACTCAAGCGGCAACGGCAACCACGGCACTATCTATGAAGGAGCGAGCATCGTCGACGATGCCGAGAGAGGCAAAGTATTGCGTGTGGACGGCGTCGATGGCTATGCGAGTATCCCCAACAGCCCGAGCTTCGACATCACCAACATGACGCTGATGTTCTGGATGAAGCTGTCTGCGGATTTCGATGCAGACTCTGAATCGAGTATGGCTCCCGTAGGCATGACGATGGACGACGACCACAGCATGGAGTTCACTCTCGTCGGCACAGATCATAGCAAAAGCCCGAAGGGAGCCATGTACCTCAAATTGCAGGGGACGGCCTATTGTTATACGTACACGCCCAACACGTCCTGGTCGGCAGACACCTGGTATCACATAACGGGCGTGTACAATCACGCTACGTTGACGGCTTCTATCTACGTCAATGGCGTGCTGGGAAGTACAGCCTCCCTGATCGAGTACATTCCAGGAGACCCTGGGTTCGCTTTCAGCGCGTTTGATGTACCGCTGGAAATCGGCCGGCTTGTCATTGAAAAGGCCGGCAACACCTTGAAACACTTCGATGGTTGCATCGACGACGTCCGCCTCTACAGCCGCGCCATGAGCGTGGACGATATCGGTGACGCGATGGAAGGCGTGCTGCCCGTCTCGGCGAGAAGGCCAAGCCCGGCCGACAAGACCGACGACGTACCCCGGGACGCCGCCCTGACCTGGACGCCCGGCGAGAATGCCGTCCAGCACGATGTGTACTTCGGAACAGATCTGGATGCCGTGCGCGACGCCACCGTCGCCTCCGATGCCTATATGGGGCGTCAGAGTGAGGTCGGTTACGTCCCCGGCCGTCTGAACCTCGGTCAGACCTACTACTGGCGCATCGATGAGATCAACGAGGGACATCCGGATTCCCCCTGGGTTGGCCAGGTCTGGAGCTTTACGGTGGAACCGATCGCCATTCCCCTTGCCGGCAGTTCCATCACAGCGACAGCCTCAAGCCAGGATAGCGCCGATAAGAACCCCGGCAAGACCATCGATGGTTCCGGGCTGATCGGCGAGGCACATTCGCAAGATCCCAACGCGATGTGGCTCAGCGCGGAGGAGCCGGGCGGCGCTTGGATCCAGTACACCTTCGACAGACCATATCGGGTGCACGCGGTGCAGGTGTGGAACCACAACACTGAGCTCGAAAAGCTCGTCGGATTCGGGATCAAAGACGCCATGATCTCGTACTCCATGGATGGAGAGGTCTGGACCGAGCTGGGCACTCAAGAACTCGCGCAGGGCGGGAAAACAACGGTGGACTTGCAGGATGTGACGGCCACTGCGATCCGGATCACCGCGCAAAGCAATTGGAAAGGGCTCTTCGAGCAATACGGCCTGAGCGAAGTGCGGTTTGAGCACATTCCCACGTATGCGCGCGAGCCCGAGCCGGCTCCAGGCAGCGTAGTGCCTCCGGATACGGACCTGAGTTGGCGGGCCGGTCGTGAGGCCAGCACGCACGAGTTATACACCGGTACGAATCCGAATGAGTTGACGCTGGTCGAGGCAGTGACGAGCGCCAGCTACGACGGCGCCGGACTCGACCTTCAACTGCAGCAGACGTACTACTGGCGGGTCGATGAAGTCAATGAGGCTGAGATTCCCGGCGTCTGGGCCGGCGACGTTTGGAGCTTTTCCACGCCGGAATACCTGGTCGTGGACGATTTCGAGAGCTACACCGATGACTATGAGGCCGGTGAAGCCATTTGGCAAGGGTGGGTCGATGGCCTGACCGATCCGCAGAACGGCGGCTCCCAAGTCGGTTATGGCGAGGCGCCGTTTGCCGAGACGGACATCGTAAACGGCGGTGACCAGTCCATGCCGCTGGTGTACAGCAATACGGCAGCGCCGTTCTATTCCCAGGCGGATAAGGTCTTCGCCGTCGGCCAGGATTGGACCTCGGGTGGGGTCGAGGCGCTGGTTCTGTTCTTCTGCGGTGAACCGGCCAATATGGGCGGCCAGTTGTACGCAAAGATCAACGGCGTCAAGATTCCTTACGACGGCGACCCTGAGAATATCAACAGGCCCCGGTGGACCCAGTGGAGTATCGACCTGGCCTCGGCGGGTGTGACGAATCTGCAGAATGTCACATCGTTGAGTATCGGCGTCGAGGGAAATGGCAGTTCAGGCACCATCTACATCGACGACATTCGGCTGTACCCTTCGGCCCCTGCGTCCCCGGAGGTCGTGTTGTGGTTGGAGGCCGAATCGGCTACTTCGATCACCGAACCCATGAAGGTTTGGTCGGATGTGGCCGATACTTCCGGCGGCCAATACATAGCGTCGACAAGCGGCAGCGTCAGTAAGGATACTCCCCCGACCGAAGGAGTGGCTACATACGCAATCACGGTTCCGGGCGGGACCTATCGGATCATGGGCCGGGTGATCGCTCCCGCCGGAAGCAGCGACTCCTTCTGGGTCAGGATGCAGGGAGCCAGCATCGACAGGGAGACCGACCCCAGCGGTTGGCTGCACTGGGCCCTGGAGAACGATTCCGAATGGCACTGGACGACGGTCAACAGCTATGATGCCGACAGGGCAACGGTGCTCTTCACGATGCCCGCCGGGACCTACGATCTCGAGATCGCCTATCGTGAAGAAGGCGCCTTGCTCGATGCTCTCGTGGTTCTGGAGGAGCCGTCAGCCGTCGGACCTGACCCCGTGCTGTACGAGGAAACGTTCCCCAACGGCCAGGGCGACTACAAACCGCTGGCCTGGATAGGCTGGGAAAGTTACGTCGGATCGGACGCCGAGGAAGTCACTACGACCCAACCCGGCCACTACAACGACAACAATATCATCGTTGATTCGGAGGATAACAAGGCCTTTCATCTCAAGGGCAACATCGCCTTTATGTTCACCGAAGAGCCGGGTGTGCTCTCCCAGTCCGATGTGGGAGGATTCTCGGCGGAGATCCAGAAGAAGGATACGCCGTTGCGGTTCGCGGTCCGAATAGACACGAACGGCACGCCGGGCGATACGTCCGACGATGCATGGTTTGCCACGGATGCCGGTTACGAAGAGGGAAGTCAGACCACCGTTACTTGTGCCTTCTCCACAGCGGCTTCCGACTGGCGCGATCTGACTCTGAATCCTGGCGTGGAGCTCTCTGTTGCCGCCGGCCCTCGCACGGCAGACCTGCCGGCCGGCGACCTTACCGGCTACGGCATCTATGGCGAAGCCGACGGCCAGATGAGAATCTTTAACTTCAAGGTGCTGTCCGCCGTTCCTTGAGGCACGGCCGATGGCGTCGTTTGACGCCTGTGCCGATGGCCTGGGCAAGGCCCCAGCGGCCTTGCCCAGGCTGGTCTGACAGCCTCCTGACTGTGATGGCGTATTCACGGACGTAGATCTCACTACGTGAATTGACGGGGGTGCGGCAGGAAAATGCCGGCGTAGCTCCCTGCAAATGTCCTTAGCCGATGTGGCGGACGAGGAGTGATCGTTGGTTCAAACGAAAGGCTCTTTTTTTATGCACACGAGAATCATGCGAGCGTTTACCCTGATCGAACTTCTCGTCGTCATCGCTGTCATCGCGGTATTGATGGCGATATTGATGCCGGCGTTGCGGCGTGCGAAGGAACAGGCCCGCAGGAGCGCCTGCCAATCGAACATGCGACAGATCGGGATTGCGATCGCCACCTATGAGTCTGCCTGCAACTTCGATTTTCGCAGCAGTAAGAAATGGTATCATGGGGGCGGAACGGGCGACCATGGATACGTGTGGCAGCCGCAGTTCACCAAGGACCTTATGGACAATCGCATACTGTCGGATCGTAAGATCTTCTTCTGTCCAAGTGTCAGAAACCTGTCCTGCGACGTGAACTATGGCGAGCAGGCAATCCTTCAGGGAGATTACGCGCCTTATCCGACGGCATACTGGGAGGAGAGCCCGCGTGACAATCCCGCCTTCTGGAGCACGCACATCTGGATATGGAAGAAGGAAGTACGCGACGCTGTTAGTTCCGTCAACAACGAATCGAGCGGCGCCCTGCTGTTGGACATGTCGCCGGGCGCCTGGACCAAGTTGGCGTTGTGGAAGGGCGCCCTGGGAGAGGCCGTGAGACAGTTGCGCATCACGCAGGCCGTCGAGCACTACAACGTCCTGATGAAGGATATGAGTGTTGCCAACCCTGCCAATCGGGACGCCGACATCAACCAATGGCTGTGGGAGACCGATTACTGGCCGGGAACGGAAGGTGCGCCTTCTCCTGTGATGTGACGCTCCACGATGAGGACCTACGATACTGGAGAGTGTATGGGGGCCCGATGGTTGGGAATCAGCGGGATCGTGCTCGTGGCATCGGCCGCACTGGGATTCTCTTCTCCTACAGGCAATTCGCGCGTTCGCGAATCCGCGAGGGAATTGCCCCTGGTGTATTCGGTGGACGTGGTGGTCGTCGGGGGCTCGTCGGGAGCCGTCGCAGCCGCTTGCGAGGCGGCCCGTTGCGGCGCACGTGTATTCCTGGCTACGCCCTGGCCCTATCTCGGCGATGACTTCTGTGCGACATTGCGCCTGTGGTCGGACCCACAGGACCAGGCCCGCTGCTCGCTGGCGGAGAAGCTCTTCGCAGGGGCCGACCCGCTGCGGCCGATGCATGTGAAGCGTACGCTGGATCATGCATTGCTTGATGCGGATGTGCCGTTTCTCTATGGCTGTTACGTCACGGACGTGCTTCGGGACGATCGCGGACAGATCGCAGGCGTGGTCATGGCGAACCGAGCCGGGCGGCAGGCGGTGGCGGCGAAGGTAATCGTGGATGCGACCGGACGTGCCACAGTGGCTCGGCTGGCCGGCGCGACCGTCCGATCCCGTTCTCCGGGGTCGCACCAGTTCAAGCGGGTCGTGATCGGCGGCGAGCTCCGTCGGGGCGAGCGCATGAGCGTTCGCTGGCTGGACCTGGACTGGTTTTCCGATGGCCGACGGCATCCCGCGTTCGAGTACACCCTGACACTACCGACAGATGGCTCGTTCCAGTCGCTTGCTGAGATCGAGCAACTCGCACGTGACGCGACATTTCATCCCGGGCAACTGGAGGCATCCGACGCGCTCGTTCACGTGCCGCCCGACCGCCTGATGGCTCAAAGTGAGTCGACCGGGGCCTGGCCCGGGCCGGAACAGGCAAACCTCGCCTCATTCCGCCCGGCAGGCGTGAAGCACTTGTTTGTCCTCGGCGGTTGTGCCGACCTGCCTCGCCCTGCGGCCGAAGCGCTCTTGCGGCCGGCGAACCTGATGGTCGTCGGTGTCCGCATCGGCCGGGCTGCCGCCGAAGAGGCGACATCGCGTCTGCAACCGCAAGGCGTGAAACTGCCCGGCGATGCACACGATGTTGTAACGGCCGGCGACATTCGCGAGGTCCTGACGGGGGTACGCCCGACGCAGACGGGGCTGTCGACAATCCAATGTGAAGCACGCACGATTCCGGTGCTCGGCGAATATGACGTGGTCGTCGTCGGGGGCGGTACGTCCGGCGCGCCGGCGGGCATCGCCGCCGCCAGAGACGGCGCGCGAACGCTCGTGATTGAATACCTGCACAGCCTCGGCGGCGTAGGCACGGCCGGTTTGATCGGCAAATACTGGCACGGTGTCCGCGAGGGTTTCACCAAGCAGGTGGATGAGGGCGTGAAAGAACTCGGCGCCACCGTGCACGTTGTCGGAAAAGCGGAGTGGTGGCGTCAGGAATTGCGTCGGTCCGGCGCGGAGATCTGGTCCGGTGCGCTCGGCTGCGGCGTCTGGGTTGCAGGCGATCGCGTCCGGGGCGTCGTCGTGGCCACGCCGGACGGTCGCGGCGTCGTGGTGGCCAAGGTCGTCATCGACGCCACGGGCAACGCTGACGTAGCCGCGGCAGCGGGCGCGCCCTGCGTCTACACGGGCGGCTCGGATATCTCGCTCCAATTGGCCGGCATGCCGGCGCGCAATCCAGGCGACTCCTACATCAACACGTGCTATACCTATGCCGACGACACCGACATGGTCGACATCTGGCACCTGCGCGTGTACGCCAAGGACCGTTTTCGTGCGGCCTATGACCTGGGCCAGCTCGTCGATACCCGCCAGCGCCGCGGGATTGTCGGCGACGCAACGCTGACACCCATCGATCAACATGCCGCGAGGACGTATCCCGACACGATCAGCGTCCACCTCAGCAACTATGATATGTACGGCTTCCCGGTCCATCCGCTCTATCTGCTGAAGACGCCGCCGAAGGACGATGTGTTCCGCTGCTACCTGTCCTATCGGTCTCTGCTGCCTCGCGGCCTGGACGGGCTGCTGGTGATCGGCATCGGGCTCAGCGCACATCCGGACGCCATGGCGGCCATTCGAATGCAGGCGGATATGCAGAATCTCGGCTACGCCGCTGGCGTTGTCGCTGCGCAGGCGGCCGCCAAGGCCGAACCGCTGCGCGGCGTCGATATCGGGGCAGTCCAAAAGCACCTCAACGAAATAGGCAATCTGCCCGCCGAGGTGCTGACCCATAAAGACTCCTTCCCCGCCCCGGCCGACGAGGTCCGCGAGGCCGTTCACGGTCCCCTGGACGACCATGCTGCTCTGGCCGTGATCCTCGCGCATCCGGAGCAGTCGCTGCCGGCCTTGCGTGCGGCCTATGCACGTGCCGATGACCCTGCGAAACTGCAGTACGCCCGCATCCTAGCCGTGATGGGCGATAGCACCGGGATCGCGACGCTGCTTGAAGTGGTGCGCAGCCTGTCGTGGGACGACGGCTCGAATATTGCTGCGTTCGGCAATCAAGGCGCTGAGTACAGCCGCCTGGACACTTTGATCATCGCACTGGGGTATACTCGCGATGCGCTGGCGCTGCCGGCGATTCTGGAAAAGGCCCGCCAATTGGGCCCGGATCCGCCGCTTTCACATATCCGCGCCCTGGCCATCGCGGCCGAATCGATCGGCGATCCCGCCGCGGCGGAACCGCTTGCCGAACTCCTGAAGAAGCCGGGTATGATGGGCCACGCAATCACGACGCTGTCGGAGGCCCGGCGCATCCTCGGTGAAGAACAACAGGGCCAAGGCCGCACCGCGCAGTCTGTGAATCCCGCTGTCCGCGAGATCGTTCTGGCGCGGGCCCTCTATCGCTGCGGCGACCGGCAGGGCCTCGCCGAGGGCATCCTCCGCGGGTACGTGCACGACCTGCGCGGCCACTTCGCCCGCCACGCCCAAGCCGTCCTCAGCACAGGAAATCTCAGATAGCCTTTACGATAGTGGGCATAGCGTACCATGATCCGATTCGCCCGATAAAACAGCGATCTTGAGCCAAGGTTGCGGGGTGCGCGTACATCAAAGCGTTGATCCGCCACGATGTGCTAAATTTATGTGAAAAATGGTTGTCAGCTTGTAAGACATCTGATATGTTATTAGTATGGTTGAGTTAGCTAAGAATAGCCTGTCTATGGAGGGTGTGGAGCCCGTCCGGACCAACAGGGCAAACCTGACGTGTCAGATCTCAGGGTTGTTGCGTGAGAAGATTCTCGAAGGGGCATATGGGCCCGGCAGCCTTTTGCCAACGGAGGCGGCTTTGGCTGAGAGCTTTCAGGTGTCCCGTCCCGTAATCCGTGAGGCCTTGCGAACTCTCAGCACCCAGGGCTTGGTGACGATCTCGCAGGGCCGCCGCACAAGGGTCAGACGTGCGGATTCGAGTGTGTCCGTTGAGGCATTGAGCATCCTTCTCAGGCAATCCAGAGTATCCGATTCGGAACTGATAGAGGTGCGACAAGTCCTGGAGGTGGAGATAGCCGGTCTGGCGGCCGAGCGGGCAAAGCGGGACGATCTGAAAGCACTCAAACAGGCTGTGAAGCATCTCAAAATGGCCCGAAACGTCGAGGAGACCATGGAAGCGGACGTAGCCTTTCATTTGCATTTGGCCAAAGCGACCGGGAATGAGGTTTTCGTCCTCCTCCTGCAGACGTTGAGAGACTTACTCCTGGGATCCGTTCGAAAGACGGCGAGTCATTGCCCGAGGAGCGTTCACGATGCAATTCTGGAGGCGGTCAGGCAAGGCGACGGGGCGAAGGCCCGTCAAGCCATGTTGACCCATATCCTTCAGACAAAGCAGTTTCTTCTGGAATCAGATGACGGCAGGCACAGTGCCACTGTCCTTACTGATAACGATCCAATGGAGGAGTGCTAAAATGTATCGAAATCTATTTTTGTTGGGTGTCGCTGCAATCATGGGTGTTTCTGCACCCACCAATGCGGCGATGGTGAGGGAGAGTTTTAATGCCGGCCTGGGACAGTTTGACCTCGTGGTCAATGTGCCCGGCGGAGACAACGATTTTGGCTTCTCCAACACCAGCTACGCCGGCGGCAGCGCTGGTGAACTGGGCGGCACCGTCGCGCGCACCATGCCCGATCCGAGGTACGTTGCCGACGGTACGCTCGGAGGCGAACTGACGACCAACGAAGAGCTCACAATGTCCGGACAGTTTTTGCTGGAGGACATCAATTATGACGGCTACTTCTTCCTCGGCTGGTTCAACACGGCTAACGTTCCTCAAAGAAACGCCCACGTTGCTCTGAAAAGTATGGGTCTTTTCTTCATGGAGCCAGGCGGGGCGTCGGGTGGCGCCTTTCGGCTCAATGTTTGCGCCGGTGGTTTCGCTGTAGGACGAGACGGTCCTCCTTACGCTCCCCAAAACCAAGTGGTCCATTTCCACTTGACGTTTACTCCCAGCGGCAGTGGCGACGGTTCGGGTACGCTATCCGCCAAGATCGGCGATCAGGACGTAACGCTTGAGGTAGGGGCCAATGAGGACGTCTACAATGCCTTCGGCCTTGCAGCCGGTTATGACAACAACACCGACGCGCGAAAGGCGAATGTGTACTTTGACAACCTGAAATACACTGCGGTCGTCGCGGCTGGTGGAGATGTCGCCGACGACCCGAGTCCCGCTGATGGCGCAACAGACGTACCTCGGGATGCAATCCTTAGCTGGGCGCCAGGGGAGTCGGCTGCCACGCATGACGTGTACATGGGCGCCAGTTTTGACGATGTAAACGAAGCCGACACAACCAATCCGCTCGGCGTTTTGGTCAGTCCGAGTCAGGATGCGAACAGCTATGACCCCGAAGGCCCTCTTGAACTCGGGCAGACCTATTACTGGCGGGTCGACGAAGTGAATGATTCGCCGGACCTAACCGTGCATAAGGGCACGACCTGGAGTTTCACCGTAGAGCCGGTTGCGATTCCGCTTTTCGGCTCGCTCATCAGCGCAACCGCATCGAGCGCAGACAGCAGTGACACAGAAGCCGGCAAGACCATCGACGGCTCCGGGCTGATCGGCCGCGTGCATTCGCAGGAGCCCAACGACATGTGGCTCAGCGCCAACGAGCCCAACGGCGCCTGGATCGAGTACACGTTCGACAAGCCGTACAAAATGCACGCCGTGAACGTGTGGAACCACAACACTGATCTCGAAAACCACGTCGGATTTGGGATCAAAGAAGCTGCGATTGCGTACACCCTGGACGGAGAGTCCTGGATCGAACTGGGCGTCCGGGAGTTGGCGCGGGGCACTCTAACGCCGGTGGATTTGCAGGACATGACCGCCACGGCGGTTCGAATCACAGCGCAGAGCAACTGGGGCGGACTCTTCGACCAGTACGGTTTGAGCGAAGTACAGTTTGAGTACATTCCCACGTACGCACGCCAGCCCGACCCGGAGCCGGGCAGCGTGATGCTTCCGGACGCCGTTCTGACCTGGCGCGCGGGCCGCGAGGCGACGTTGCATGACGTCTACGTCGGCGCCGATGCAGAGAACTTGGCTTTGGCTGATGCCGTCAGCGGGAACGGCTACGATACGACAGCGTTGGACCTCCAGTTGGGTGAAACCTACTACTGGAAGGTCACCGAGGTCAACGACGTCGAGACTCCCGGTTCGTGGGAAGGGCCGATCTGGAGCTTCACAACGCCGGATTATTTCATTGTGGATGACTTCGAGAGCTACGACGATGACTATGAGGACGGTGGGGCTATTTGGCAAGCATGGATCGATGGCTTGACGGATCCGCAGAACGGCGGCTCGCAAGTCGGCTATGGCCAGGCGCCTTTTGCGGAGAGAACCATCGTCCGCGGCGGCAAGCAGTCCATGCCTCTGGAATACAGTGGCGTGTCGGAAGCCACGCGGACCTTCTCGCCGGCCCAGAATTGGAACCGCGCCGGCATTCAAACGTTGACACTCTTTTTCCACGGCGCCCAGGGCAACACCGGGCAGTTGTATGTGAAGATCAACGGCAAAGAGGTGGTCTATCCCGGCGCGACGGACGTCATCGCAAGGCCGCGGTGGAGGCAGTGGAATATCGACCTTGCATCAGTTGGCGTAGACTTGCAGAACGTCGTGACGCTCAGTATCGGAATTGGCGGCAATGGTGCCGGCGGCATATTGTACCTCGACGACATTCGGCTGTATCGGTTGGCTCCCGAGCCCCCTGTGGAAATGTGGTTTGAGGCAGAAGCCGCCGACAATATCACGGAACCGATGAAGATCTATGCGGATGCGGCTGCTTCCGGCGGCCAGTACATTGCGGCGCCGCTGGATATAGCCGACAGCAGCGACGCCCCGCCGGCCGAGGGAGGCGTTGCCGCGTATACGTTTACGGTCCAGGGCGGCGTGTATAGGATCGCCGGCCGAGTCAATAGGGTCGAGGGGGACTCGTTCTGGATCCGGGTCCTGGACGCCGCCGGACAGATGGTTCCCACGAACACCGCCAACCACGCCAGCGGCTGGGTGAGGTGGAACAGCTTCGATTCAGGATGGCACTGGCAGGAGGTCTTCAGCGCCGATGATGCCGGGGATCCTACTGTGGAGTTCACGCTGTCGCCCGGCACGTATACACTCCAGATCGCGTACCGCGAGACAGGCACGCTCCTGGACGCGTTCGTGATTACGGATAAGGTCGAGTAGGGCGGGAGATCCTCAAAGAGAACGGCGTCTGCATTTCCCCTGTGGGCGCCATTCTCTTTGAGGTCCCCGTGCAACACAGCAGTCAGATGTCACTCTGACACACAAGGAGATCTACATGGTCGTCAAGAACAGGGGGTTCACGCTGATCGAGCTGCTTGTTGTGATCGCCGTCATTGCCGTTCTGATGAGCATCCTTATGCCGGTGCTCGGTAAGGTTCGAAAGCAGGCTTACGGGACCGTATGCCAAAGCAACCTGCGCACCATCGGCCTGGCGGTGGCCATGTTTGCCGACGACAACGACGGCAAAGTGTGCCGAGGTATGGGCGAACCGCGGTGGTTTATGGAGTACATGCGGTATATGAAGGAGGATTTCGAGGACGGCAATTTCCGGCGCGTCAAGTATTATCGGTGCAAGGCCTATCCGGACAAGCGCCAGATGGTTGCCTATGTCGTCAACGCCTGGTCGAAGGACACCTGGAGCGGCACTTTCAATGAGGTGTCCGGACTATTCAAGACCCTCAATATCCGTGACAGGGCCAACACGATTTACATAGCGGATGCCGAAGATGGTCCTCATCGCCCCATTATTGAAAATGAACAGGATGGGCTCGGAGACATGGATGTCTGGCATCCAGATCATCTGCCCGCACCGGAACACAATACCAGCAATCGAGCGGCGCGGGCCCGTCACAAGAATGGGCATAATGCCCTGTTCTGGGATTGGCATGTCGGCTACGTAGAGGCAGAGGATAGTAACCGTGAGATGTGGGTCGTGCGCACCAAACGCGGACGGCCGGGCGCACTTTCAGCCCCGTGGTGAATGCAAGGCCATTGTCGATCGACAAGGAGGCCTTTTCTGTCCTTCCGGGCGAGTGCGTAACAGAGAATATTCGCGCAATATGGGCGTTTGTTATTGGGTGCGTTGCCCAATGCGCTGCAAGTGCCCGTGAATAGTTCGCTCGTAGTGTCGTCGGAGTGTAAGGCCTGCTCGCGTGGGTAAGCGTTTGAGGTGGGAAATGCACGATTGAGTGTCTTAAGGTTTTCACGAGAAGCATGTTGGGAGCAAAGGAATGAATCGTCGAGAATTTTCAAAGAGCGGTTTGATGCTTGGTATGGGCCTTGTGGCCGGTTCTGCAAGTGGCGGCCCAGCATGGTCCGCGGAGCCATCGGGGGATTATTACGAGGAACCCGCAAAGCAACTCCCCGTCAAGAAGTTCGACGTTGTCGTGGCGGGCGGGGGAACCGCGGGCGCCGTGGCGGCCATCGCGGCGGCACGCCAGGGGGCAAGAACCGTCCTGATCGAGTTGAAAGGGTATCCCGGCGGGGCCATTACGGAAGGGGGCACGGCCCTTCATAGTTTCTTCAATATCTGGAGGGCCTTCCCCGGAGTCCAGAAGCGACAGGTCGTGAAGGGGATCCCCCAGGAGATAATCGACCGCCTGATGAAAATCGGCGGTTGTACAGGACACGGCGATCAGACTGTAGGTCTTCGCGATTCCCATTGCACGGTCGTCGACACGGAATTGTACAAGCTCGTGACCTTCGAGATGCTGGTCGAAGCGGGAGTCTACGTCTGCGTGAACACCCTGTTAGCCGGCGCCGTCATGGACGGTTCCCGCATCAAGGGAGTCATCGTCGAAAGCCGTTCGGGACGAGAGGTGTTCTGCGCGAAGTCCTTTGTGGATTGCACCGGCTACGGCGACCTAGCAGCTTTCGCGGGCGCGGAATATACCGAACCGAACGACTATCCGGTCTGCAACAGCATCGGCTTGGGCAACGTGAGTATAGACAACCTCTACAGATTTGTCACAGAGCATGACGCTCTCCTGGAATACGCCGTGGGCCGACGCAGCGGCGAGGACAACATGACCATCCGGGTGCAAGGTCAATGGGGCAAACTCCCCGACGATTTTAACGAGGAAGCACGGAAGATCTACCTGCAATCGGCCATCACCACCGTCTACGACAACTACCTGATGTTTGCCAAGCTGAACCTGAAAATGCCCGTGAGTCCGACGAACCGCGATGAAGTGGCAAAGGCGGAGTTGGAGTTGAGAAAGCGCCAGTTGAGGTGCGTCGGACTGTTCAAGAAATACGTTCCGGGTTGCGAAAAGGCCTTCATTGCGCGCACGAGTCCGCGGCTCAACATCCGTCGCGGCAGGCTCATCAGCTGTGACTACGACATCACGAACGACGATGTGGTGGAAGCCCGACATTTCGACGATGATGTCTTCGTCTACAGCTTTCACGACTGGGAGCGCTACAAGGTCAAGGACGGCGGCACATACGGAATCCCCTTCAAAGCGCTGCGTCCGAAGGGAATCGAGAACCTTCTGGTGGCCGGTATGCTGATTACCTCTGACGTGAGGGCCCACCAGTCGACGAGAAACACCGTGAACTGCATGGGACAGGGCCAGGCGACGGGAACGGCGGCCGCTCTGTGCGCCCGGAAAGGCAAAGGGACGCGCGAACTTTCCTACGCCCTTTTGCGGGAGACACTGGTGAAGGACGGCGTATGTTTCGAAGGTTGAGTCGTGCGACACCGCGACGTGATCCGGTTCACCGAACACTCAAGTGTTCCTGAGCCAATACCGTCCTGATGATATGGGAGGCTGCTTATGGTTCGGTTGAAGAACAGCCTTTTTGCAGTGCTGGTGAGCCTTGCACTTATCAGCGGAAACGACTTGTTGTTCGGTTCGGAGTACGATGCTCGTCTGTCCATTCTCAGGAAAGATGTGAGGACGGGTTTTTCAAATGGCGGTTGGAAGTATGATCGTTACACGGATCTGCCATCGTTGGACGCGCACAGCCGTATGACGGTAGCCGACCTCGAGGGGCCTGGGATCATTACACATATCCATACGACGCGGCACATTCCGCCGGAGGTGATGCCCCGGGGTATCGTTCTTGAGATCTACTTTGATGACGCCCAAGAGCCTGCCGTGCACAGTCCTCTGGCTGACTTCTTCGGCGATGGCTGCAACGGTCAGAGCGAGAACTTCACCTCCCTGCTGATTGAATGCGCGCCCTGGAGCTATAATTGCTATTTCCCCATGCCCTTCAAGGAAAGAGCCAAGGTCGTTCTTCGTAACGATACCGACACGAATGCCATGAATTACTCCTACGTGGAATGGGAAACACTGCCAGAATGGAACCCGGATATGGGCTATTTTCATGCCACGTATAACCGCCAGGTGTTTCAGCTTACGAAGCACACCGATCAGACCATGTTTGAAATCAAAGGCTGCGGGCACATCATCGGGCGACAATACAGTGTCTCCAGCAACGAACAGATCTTTGAGAGCTTTGGCTTCATCATGGAGGGCAACAACGAGATCGACATCGACGGGCGAGAGAGAGCCGTCGATTATCTGGGGACGGAGGACTCTTTTACCTTCAGTTGGGGGTTTCGGGAACACTTCGCCGGATTGCGCGCGGGAATGCCCCTGGTCAAGGTTGGCGGTGGAACCAATCTGCTATCCATCTATCGCTTTCACGAGCACATGCCCATCCGTTTCAACAAAGAGCTGCGCTGGCATATCAACTGGCAGCAGGAGAAGGGTTTTGCCGCTCGACCGGATTGGGATCTTGCCGTGGGCGATGACGGCTGCTGGGTGGACTACGCCACCGTGTACTATTGGTACCAGGGCAAGCCCGGGGGATTCAAGCATAGTCCTTTGCGTCCGGTGGCCGAGCGGATGAAGGTGTTGTCAAGGCCTTCCAAGAGGCATGTAGCCAATATGGATGAAGTTTTGAAGGCTAATATTGAAGTTGATCCACAGTTGACCAATACCTTCTCCAGGCCGGACGATATGAAAAGGGTAACCATTCGAAATGCTTTTACCGATACCCATCCGCTTCATATCGACAGGCCCGAGCCCAAGGGCGGCCATCCAGGCAACCCCAACCCGGGCCGAAGAGGCGTGATTGCCGTTCATCCGAAAGATGTATTCAATCCATGCGTGATATTGCGGAAGGTCGCCATTCCAATGAGTGGCAGCTACTCACTGCGCGTGGTTACCTCCGGCGATCCGTATGAGGCAGCGCATAACTGCGATTTCATTCTGCAGGCGGGGATCCATAACGGGAAGCAAATAGCGTGGTTCGACGAGGAAGTCATTGAGTCGGGAGTGGAACCATCGGAGAACAATTGGCGAACGCTCGAATACAGCCTGAAAGAGTATTCGGGCAAAACGGTGACTATAATCATTACCGTTGCCTCCGGAGGCCCCAACGGGCATTGGGCCAATGAAGAGGCCTTCTTCGATGAGATCAGCGTGATCGAAAAGTAAGAGTCTGTGCTGAGTAGTGACGAGTTTGTTCTTGCGACGAATGTCCCGACGCCTGGGTGAGCCGGCACATACGGATAGACTCGGTCGAACCGTTAGTCAGAGGCGCGGAATTCGATAATCATGGGATGGTCGCTCAATGCCAACACCACGGAACGGACATCGATCAGGACCTGTGTCGCCGATGTCCCCCTCGTTGGGTTATACATTTTGACCGTCGTACGCTGTGCGCCCAGATTCACCGCGACTCTGTGCGAACCGCCTGCAAAGCATTCACCCCACAGCACCAGCGCAAACGTGCCGTCGCTTTTCTCGAGGAGCAGGTCATGCACGGTCGCCGGCTGGTTGCGGATCGCGTAATTGACGCGTCCCAGTGTAGGGACAGAGCCGCTATCGGCCAGAATGGTCGTGAGGTTGTGCAGGTAATGAGCGGCCTGCTTGGGTGTGTAATCCATACGGTAGAGGGCGTAGGTTTCATGGGCCGGTTCGTTGGAACGGGTCCGCAGAAGGTAGATGGCGGTGTGGCTCCATCGGCGCTTGAACTGCGATAAATACAGGTTCATGAACAAGCGGGCCTGTATCTCCTCCGTCACGTCCCCTCCCACGGAATAGCCGGTTTCCGTGGTCACTCTCGGCAGCGTCAGAAGCTCTGCCTCGTCGTAGCCCGCGAAATGATTTCGCCAGGTCCTGCCATAATTGCCGTACAGTCCGTCCACCGGGCAATCGGGGCCGGGACTGGCGCTGAGCCACGTCTGGTTATCATGCAGGCCCGGCCAACTCGGATGCGTGATGTAGTTGTGGCAGTTGGCGTAGTCGGCATAGACCGTGCCGGCGGGCATCAGAGTATCGGCGCCCTCGGGGATAGTCAGAAACTGCAATCCGACGTTATCTGTCTGCGCGCCGCTTTCGGTGATGTTCCAGACAGGACAATCTCTCAGCAAACGATCTCGCTTGACACCCTGATACAGATCGCGCTGCAGCCGCGCGACCGGCAGCCACGACTCATCCCTTCCGCCGGCTTTCCCTTCGTATTGGATGCCCCAGTTGTTGGGCTCGTTGTTGCCCTCGATGGCGAGCAGCGCGCCGGCGGCGGCCAACTGCCTGGCTTCACGCAGGAGTCTCGCAAGGTCCGTACCACCACTCAGGAGACCGTAGACGATCCTGACGCCCGTTTGCTCGTGCAGATCGATCATGTCCCTCACGGCAATGCGATCCTCAAGTCCGCACCGTATGAATCGGATGCCGGTGTACTTCAGGGCTTCGATCGTTCCGGCCAGAGTCTCTCCGCGCCCGGTAATGCTGGAACACACGCCCATGCTGTTCAGGAAGTCGCCGGCGGCAATGGCTGTCGTTCCTGCTGATCTGCTGCGTGCTTCTGTCGTTCCCGCCAAACCGAGGGGCAACATGCCCGCTGCCGCAAGGCCGGTGCGCTGTAAGAACTGTCGTCGAGTATGTCTCATCTCGTGGCCAATCCTTTCTTGTCGCCCATCTCAATACGCAGGTGGATTCCTCCTCTTGTCAAATGAGGGATTTGTCGTTTCTATTCGTCGATGTTCTCGATCGTGCCTTTGATGGCGGCTTTGTTGGGCCAGATGTCACTTCCTCCATTGCGGCTGTCGATAAACCGGCCATAGATCGCCGCCACGCCGCGCGTCGCCCAGCGAGGGATTTCTTTCAGGATATCGTCGTCGTCATGCATGTCCTTTTGCCGCCAGGCGTTTTCGCGGCGTCGGAATCGGTCTTCACTCATCATCGGCCTGTCCGGAACCGCCGCCAGGCCGGCGTCGATGGCGTCGTCGCTGGTTGCAGTGGACCAGTGCTCCCAGCCGGCATACTGCTCGTCGCCGGGTCGCAGCGTATTCCAGGCAATGCCCCGAGACAGATACTTGCCTTGGTTGGCGGGATCCGGGTCCCTTCCCTGTCCGATATCGCTATCGGAATAGCGGTGCCCGACCCAATGATGCCAGCCGCCAAACTGCGGGATGAGGTCGTCCAGCCACCACTTGAGTTTCGTCCGGTCGGCCCAGAATTCCACGTCCCAACCGATGCCCATCGACCAGCCGGGGACCGGGCCCAGCCTCGCGGCGATGTAGCGGTTGATCCGCCTGCTCTGGGTGCCGTTATAGTCCCCAGGCAAATTGGAGAAATCCCCGCTGCCACCCTTGCCCCACATCCACAGATGCAGCCAACCGCCGCGCTCAGACCACTCGGAGGCGGCCGCCTCAAGAGCGGTAAAGGTCCGCACGTCGGGCGCCGCAGGGGCCGCGCGGAGATGGTCGGTCGAGTCGACTTCGAACCAGCCGCGTCCGATTGTGGAAATGTGGCCGCCGTTGAAGCCGTGGTTGTCGTTGAACTCGGCCACAAACGCACGCATCCGGGCCGGGTCGCTAAACCAGTGCCGCACGTCGGGCATCATGATCGAGATGGGCGTGCACTTGACCAATGCACCATCAGGCCCCTTTTGATGGGCCCAGGCGGTCGGTTGGCCGGATCGTTGCCCGCTCCAGCCGATTCGCTTCGGATTGCTGGACGCCGTCACCTCAACCGTCAGTTCCAGGCCGTCAAGCGCCGCAACCGGCGAACTCGTCGTGCCCGTCCAGCGGCCCTGCAACGACCCGCCGAAACGGTAGACGTAAGTATCGCCCGAACCGGAGTACCACAGCAGACTCGTGCGTCGAGTGCGGCCGTTCTCATGCGTCCAGGTGCAGGAGCCTTCGACATCCCATTTGGTGATGCCGGTAGCAGCCCCTGGCGCTTCTATCGGGAAATCAACCCAGTGATACAGTTCGACCGTCTTGGACAATCGCCCAGAGGCCGGAGAGCTCAGGCATGCAAAGACGAGGCCGACCAGTAAATACCTCGTTCCCCTCATATGCCGGAGAAATGCGGCGGCTTGCTGCCACGATGGTTGAATTCGATTGAACAGGGTGGAGGCTTTCATCTCAGTCCTTTCCTTCGCGGGAAGATTCGCATTACATTGTTCGACAGTTACATTGGCAATGAGTATAGTACCGGATACGTCACGAAAATCAGTTTTCTTTCTTAAGATAAAGTACGGCATCCCCCGCAAAGGGCGCTGCGAACTGCCGGCGCCCGCCGGGCGTTTCGATATGTCCCCCGTTCGCAACGACGCCCTCAGCCGGGTCAAACCATTCAAATAGATAAGCGCCCGGTTTGAGCTCCACGGAAAACGCTTCGTTCTCTCTCGGCTGATACACAAGGTACTCTTGTCCCGGATGGGCCAGACAGTAGGCAGTCGAGGCCAGATCGCGGCGCGGGGTCATTGCCGCCAGAGTCATCCGCTCGGCGAACCGACGCGTGTGCCCCATCGCCTCACGCGAGACAATGTACCCAGGATCGTCCGGCGTAAGGGGGCAGTTGCTGAGCACCATGGACTGCGGCGGCAAGTGCTCCATGAGGATGGGGTTATAGCCTCGGCAAAAGCTCTTCCACACCCACTGCCTGCCCAGGGTAGGATTCCTGTAAAGTTCAACGACGAACCAGTGGTCCGAATCCAGCAGGCTCACTTTGGCACCGTCGGCAATCGGGACATTGTCCACGCCGCCCCACGCGTCGGTGTGCGGGGAAATCCACTCGGCCGGACTGGCGTACAGGATCTTGTTGCTCTCGGCATCGCCGGATCCTATGGCGGTCATCCCCACCGGATGCTGCTTGGGCCTTGTCGCCTCGCAGTCGTGGATAAACCGGATGAGGTGGTATTGCCATTGGCCGCTGGAGTCGTCACCCTCGTTGGATATCTCATAGAGCACGTTGTCGAGATCGTTCACTGTGTCGATGATCTTGCGCACGTAGGCCTCTTGGAGACGGGTAATCGCGGGCGTCTCCAACGTGTGGGCTTCCAGCCCCTCTCCATCTCCTGACGGGTCGCCGTCCACACCGTTGATATTATTCCGCCCGTTGAAGGGATTGCCCCGCCACCCGCCGCGACATTCATACGAACCGCCGAAGAGCATGATACCCACATAAATGCCGCGGTCCCGTGCGGCGATCACCCGCGCACGCAGACGGTCGAAGTATGCTTGATTGAGCTTGGTCAGGTCGAACTTCGGCTTGCCGTCCAGAGCGTTCCCGGACCCGGTCCGCGACCAGGCCAGCGGCGAAGCGTGCAATTGTCCCTCTCCATAACCGTGGTACCAGCTCACCTGCCGACCCCACAGGCGGATGAAGTTGTGGTGATGCCTCTGGAGCATATCGAGATAGCCATCGAAGTCGAAGGCAGGCGGTGGGTCACTGGGACCGCGATCGATCAGGTTCGCCCACGTATGCGACCCGGCCAGGTAAACAGCCCGCAATGAGCCGTCCGGGGCTCTCGTTCCATCGGTGAAGTAACGCGGGTTCTCCGGATGAACGCGCAGCGGACCTCTCGCCGCACCCGCATATATCACACGGTCGTTTTGCGCCGCGATGGACAATCCAATCGCCGCTGCCAGGCAGATACGAACCGCAGTTCCCGTTGCCTGCATGACGGTCTTCTCCGATGAGTTCTCTCGCTGTTTCGATGAGCAGTGCAATGTCATTGTCCTTGGATCAGTGCGCGGATGGGGCTCTCAAATGAAACGTCCCTCGTACGGTGTTCATGGAGTCGTTGTTTCTCCCGTTACCACCACCTGTAAAGATGAGTGTGAAGTTGCGACCGTCTGCGCTGAACCACTTCGGGGCAAAAGAGAAGAAGAAGATGTTGTCCGCCCAATCCAGCGCGCTGCCGAGTCGGCTCTTGCCGAAGCGCTCTTCCATCGTCCAATATTTCACCGTCGTCCACGGCCCCCAGGGTTCTGGGGCATCGAACAGGCTCATCACGCCGGCATGTGAGACACTGTGCTCGGTCGCCAGAAGGTACCGGGCCAGCCCAGGATTGTAGCTGGCGCTGACGCACCATCCTGTGCCATCGGGATTCTCGAATACCGGTTTCTTCTCCGACAGCAGGCCCCAGGCGGGCTTGCCATCGTTCATGCCGGTGAACCACTCGTAGGCGTCGCGCCCCGCAAAGATACGATCCTGCGGCACGCGGGCCAGAAACAGCGCGCCGGGTTTGTGCACCTGGAGCCCGAAGCCGCCGTCGCCGCGTTCGCGGACGCCGAGGTGCTGCGGGCGGATGAAATACGAATACACGTAGTCGTCCCGCGCTCCCGCGTTGTTCTTGCCGTAGACGAGAAAGGTGGGCACGATGAGGTTGTCCTCAGCTCGCCAGCGCCACGGGGCTTTGGTCCAGCTCGCGCCGTGATCCGTCGAACGCGCCAGCTCAATGTACCGGTAGTGATCGCGGGGACCGCCCGTGTCGGGCACATCGGGAACGATCCAGGAATAGAGGACGCCCCCGACACAGATCGTCCCCCAGCTCTTACCGGCGAACCGGGCCGAGTTCTCGGCGTCCTTGCCGCCCCAAACGTTGCAGCCGTGATAATCGTCCCACTCCCCTTCGACCCGGGCGAACCCCAGACTCACGCGTCCGTCATTACTGGCGCCCCCAAAGCCTCCGCCGTCTCCCCAGGCGCCATACTGATGGTCGTCGTCCGCCCAGGTCAACTGGAAGTTGTCACTTCCCTGGGCGTGCCGCCGATGCGTCGACCAGTCGAGCACCATCTCGGCGATCATGGGGCTGGGGGAATACGGACTGTCAGTGACGGGCGTCGTGGCTTTGACGACGTGTCCGGTCGCAAGCAACAGCAGAGCCATCAGAAGACAGGTGGATCCGGCATTCATTTCGTTTTCCCTCCCTGTCCCGATCGTACGTGAGAAGTCGCGGTGATGCGTAAGGCGATGTCTTGCACAAAATCAGGCGATTCGAGTCGCCTTGGACCGCCGCGGTGAGTGAATTCCTCTGTCTTACCGACCGCCCCGTCGAGCGGGTCGATCCATTCGGCTCGATACGCGCCTTCCGGTAGTTCGAGGCTCAATTCTGCAGGGCCGCTTCCCACCAGATAGATGGCGTAGGCCCGCCCCGGCTCGACCAGCGCCCAGGCCCAGCCCTCCTCGGGAACGCCGCCAGTGATGACGGAGTTGTCCGGCTCCATCTTCAGGAACTCGAAGCTGTGGATGAATTTCTTCAGGACGTGCAGTTGTTGTCGTAGCGCAGGACCTCCCCCTCCCGGCCCCCGATGGTCGAGAAGCGTGCCGCGGGGGTGGTTCGTGGCAAAGGAGAAATCGAGATGACTGAACAGCGCGCCCCCGGCGAGAATGAACTCCCAACCTTGGATACGGTAGGTCGCGTCGTCTCGGTGCGAACCGCCGGTCTCATTGTCACCGATGGCTCTTCGAAGGCCATAGTTCAGCGTCACCGCCTCGGGCGTTGCGGCGTGGAAGTTGTAGATCGACACGTCTGGGTGTGGTTCGGCGATCTTCGCTGAGCCATGCGCGATATTCAGGGAAATGAGATGTTGATTCGACAAGGACTTTTCTGTCTCACGGATTGCCGCGATCATCCGGCCCTGCCAGTCCGGATGCATTCCCCCGCGCTCGTACGGCTCGTTGCAAATCTCGTAATAGACGTTGTCGAAAGGATTGAGCTCGCGAACGATCTTCTGCGTGACGGCTACCTGAGCTTGTGTGAGCGCTGCTTCCTTCAGCCCGTAGACTTCATGCCGTCCAACGTTGCCGATGCCGTTCACGTTGTTGGCGGCGTGCATAGGCGAAGCCTTCCACAGTTCCTCGCCGTACATCGTACAGAAGAGGGTGACTTCGACGACAATATCGCGTCTTCCAGCCTGCTCGACAAAACCTCGGAGTCGTTGGAAGTAGGCATCATTCCACTCGATCAGATCGAATTTATTGCCGCCGTCGAAGTAGCCCGGCGTGGCACTTCGAGCCCAGGGGGCCGCATAGCGCTGTGGCGCCGGGGCCAGCGTGTTGCCCTGGATGCCGAATGAGCCGGGAATCTCGCGATACGTCCCGCTGAAGAGCCGGGTATGATTGAAGCCATAACGAGCCAGCTCGTCCAGGTAAGCAAGGTAATCGAAATCGAGGTTGATGACTGCGCCGTAATGCTCGCCCGAGGTGATCAGCACAGCCGGCTCCCCCCGGAATTGAAAATAGCGCGGGTTGTCGGGATGGAGGCGAAGCGCAACGTTCGCAGGGCCTGCGTGCGCGGTTGAGATGCCGCGCGTCGCAGCAGTGATTGCAACCATCGATATCAGGCACACAGAAATGATTGTCCTGGCGGCCTGCATTGTGGTTTCCTCGAAAACGTCCGGTGCGCAACATCGGTTGCCCCGGAAGACGCCGTGACTGTCGAGATTATTGCACATTTTTGAGGTATAGCGCCGCATCGCCCCCGAAGGGCGGCTTGAAGGGCCGCGATCCGTCCGAGACTTCGATGTGTCCTGTTTCGGTCGTCTTCTCCTGTGTGGGGCTGAGCCACTCGTATCGGTACGTGCCGGCCTTCAACTCGACGGTGAATGTCTCGCCACTCTTGGGTTGGTAAACGAGATATTCCAGGCCCGGAGTGGCCAGGCAATAGGCAGTCGATGCTAGGTCGTTTTGAGGAGTCATTTCAGCAAGGTTCATGCGGCCCGCCGTCCTCCGGGTCTGCCCCATCGCCCTGCGCATCGCCTCCTGGTCGGCGGGACTGTACCAGGGAGAATGTCTGTGCATCCAGTCCATGAGAATGGGGTTGTGTCCCCGCAGGAAACTCCGCCATATCCACGTGCGATCGACGTGTCCGATGTGATCCGTGTCGATGATGACGACCTTGCGTCCGTCACTCGCCGGCGGGTCGGTCCACTCGGTTGGCGAAATCCAGTCTGCGGGGCCGCTGAACAGCTCCTCGTTGGTGGGACCGCCGCCGGTGATCCCCACCGGATGGTGCTTGGGTTTCTCTCGTTCGTAGTCCTGGATCACTTTGGCAAGATGATTGTGGCAATCAGCACCGTATTCCGACTCGTTGGAGATTTCGTAGAGTACATTGTTCAGATCATTGACGGTATCGACCACTTTCCTCGCATAGACTTCCTGCAGCTCGGTGACGGCCGGGATCTTGAGCATATGGGTCTCAACTCCGACGCCGTTGCCATCCGGGTCGCCGTTAACGCCGTTGATGTTGTTGCCGGCGTGAAACGGATGGCCCTCCCAGGTCCCTTGGTGCTCGACGCTCCAACTGTCGAACAGCATGATCGACACGTAGAACCCCATTTCCCCGGCAGCGATTGCCCGAGCCCGCAGCCGCTTGAAATAGGCCGGATCGAATTTCGTCAGATCGAATTTCGGCTTGCCGTCGAGTGCCTTGCCGGGCCCCGTGCGCGGCCAGGGCAGAGGGACGACGGTCGCGCCCTCGCCCGTTTCCCAGGCATGCTCCAGTATCCACAAACGGATAAAATTGTGACCGTAGGAACGGAGCCATTCAAGGTGAGATTGGAATCCACCCAGTTCCTCCAGGTTGGTCAGGTCCTTGTACCCGCTGACGTCCTGAAGGTTGGTCCAGGTATGCGAGCCCGTCAGATAGACTGCTTTGCCGCTGCCATCTGTGAAGTAACGCGGATTGGTCGGATGGATCCGCAGCGGGCCGGAAATTCGTGAAGATGTGCCGGGGTCGCGTTGGGCTGTCGCCTCGATCATCTTCGCCAATTCAGCTCGGGCCTTTTCGTAAGACGCCGGGTCCTTGTCCCATCGAAACCATGAATCAGTCAAACGACGCACGACACGCGCCGCTTGCTCAGATTTGTCCAGGCGACTCAGCATGGCCAGGTACTCATAGTCCTCGACGCCGTCCCGCAGCGCCTTGAGGCGCACGGTCGGCACGATGCCCTCATAGCCTACGGCACGCGCGGGATACACCAGCGATCCCTCGCCGTTGAAGAGAATGTCCTTCCTGCCCTGCTGCAGCGCGTCCCGGCCGATATAGATCGGCGCTTGCACCCAGGGATCGTCCGTCTGTCTCCAATGCGACATGCCGCCCCAGTAGAGCAGGCCCTTGATGCCGTCTCGCCAGGCCATCCAGGCCGGCACGCGATAGTTCAGCAACGGGAAATCGATGTGCCACCACGGCGTGGGTGTGCCCTGGCACAAGGCCGTGTAAGTCCAGATCGTCTCACCGAGGGCCCGCCGCTTGGCAGCACTATCCGGCCGGTGCAGCGAGAAAAGGGGGCACCAGATATCCACCGCCCCATAGAGATCGCCCCAGGCGCTATCGGCGCCGCCCTGGTCCGCCTCCGTCCAGGTTTGCTCGACGACCATGACCTGGACGACGGATTCGGCCTCGCGAATCGCCCGGCCCCATTTTTGGACGTAGCGATAATCCTCCTCTGTATTCGGTTCGTCTTTGAGATAGACGAAGAAGACGATGTGGGGCCGGTCAAGCTCTTGGGCCGCCCGGTCGAACGCGGCGAGCCAGGCCCGCAGTGTATCGCGTTCGGCTTGCGGGGCTTTGATGACGCCGGAAGGATGTGGCGCCTGGAGGGCGTTGACATGGTAGCGGTCCACGAACTCACGCAGTGCCTTTACGTGTCGGGAAGGGATTTCAAATGAGCTGTTGTCCTGTCGGACCGGGCGGAGCAGCTCGGCCGGAGGCGTGGCGTTGATACGGTGCTCACTCAGTAATTGCGCGCACTGACTCTCCACGGCCTGCCAGTCGGCCGGCTCCCGCTTGTCGCCTTCCCCGGGTCGCCGGCGGTAGTAGCCCCGCATACGCTGGGCGGGCGAACCGAAAGCAGTCACCAACGTCGGTGTCGGCGGCAGCACAAAGTCCCACACAGTCAATGTCACGGCGATGTCAATCCTACCGGCGTCATCCGAGATGAGATGATAGACGCCGCGGTAATTTCCCGCCGCAGTTGAGGCCGGGATATAAAGGTCCACCCAGAAGCCATGCGTCTCGCCGGCCGGCAGATCGAACGGAATAGACGTAAGGCGCGCCGCTTCGAGCTGCTCGCCTGTCACCGGATGCCGAAAGGGGATGAGCGGGTCTGGGTACCAGTCCGGCCTCCACGGCTGGTTACGATAAGTGCCGGTTTCAAGGTGGAGTTGATGCTGCCGGTAGCACCGGCTCTCCGACCGCCGCAGGATCGCTGCCCCGGGTCCGCGCAGCTCACCCGGCTTCAGGTGAACCGCCTTGACCGGTTCATCGGATCGCATCAGGACCTGAAAGCTCACCCACTCATTGCGGGCCGCACTGACTTCGACCGTTCGATCACGCCCCGGCGGATCGCTGCGCAGCACATGCCGGGTCTCGGTCACCGTCCATACCTGCCAATCCGCATGGACAGTCGTCGCAACCGATAGCAGAAGCACGAACGCACAAATGGAGTTGCTTTTCATTTCCCTGTCCCTTCCACTGCGGAGCCTGCCGTTAACGATCACACGCAGATGCTCGGCACATTGTACATTGACGCGGCTCCGACGTCGAGGTGTTGTCGCCGCAGTTGGTATGTACCCACAGAATCGAACGGCAAGGCGTTCTTTGGGGTGGGCGATTCAGGAGATCAGGCGGAGCGGCCGGACGAAAACGATGAACGTTCGAGAGGTTCGGCGGAAAACCGCATCGCTTCAAGCGCTCGCTGGATGGACGGATGTCTAATACGTTCGCCATACTTTTCGGCCCAGCCGGCCCTGGCGACGACGTCACGAACGGGCCCTTTCATCGAGGCGTAAGCGAAGCGGATACCACTGTGCTCGTAGGCGTCCATGAGTCTGCCCAGAGCGTCGACGGAGACGGCATCGATGTCGTTGACGCCGGAAAGGTCTATCAGGACCCACTTCGTGTCGGGCCGCGCGGCAATGTCACGGGCCAGAAGGTCTTCGAGGAACTTCATGTTCGCAAAGTACAGCGAAGCGTCCGGACGCAGGATCAGCACGCCCGGATACGTCTTGGCCTGTGGATAGCGTCGCAGGTTTCGGAAGATCCCTTCGCTCTCCACGTAGCCCAATTCGGCCGTGTGCGGATGGGAGCTTCGCCAGATGAACAATCCCAGCGAGAAGGCCAGGCCAATCAGCAGGCCCTGGTCGATACCGATCGTGAGGGTGCAAACGAAGGTCAGAAGGAACGTCAGGCCGTCGGCTCGCTTCATCTTGAACAGGCGGATGGCTTCCTTGTAGTCCACGAGTCCGGCGACGGCGACCACGATGACGGCCGCCAGAACCGCGTTGGGCAGATAGTGGAACAACGGAGTCAAGGCTAACAGGGTCAGGAGGATCACGGCGGCGGCGAGCACGGCGGCCCGTTGCGTTCGCGCGCCCGCCTGAACCATCACGGCGGTTCGAGAGAATCCGCCCGTGACGGGATAGCCCGAGAACAACGAACTGACCAGATTGGCGGCGCCCAGTCCCAGCAACTCGCGGTCGGGATTGACCTTGTAGCCCGACCGCGCCGCGACGTATTTTGCCACCGAGATCGACTCCATGTAGCCGACGAAGAAGATCACCAGCGCCGTCGGCAGCAGGCGTCGGACGGAAGCGAGGTCAGCCGTGGGCACGACGAATGCCGGCAGGCCTCGGGGTACGTCGCCCACGGTGGCCACGCCCAGCTTCGCGAGCCCGGCGTATGCGAGGAGCGTCCCACACACCACAAAGAGGATCGCCGAGGGCAGGCGCGGATACCGTTTCTTCAAGACGTACAGGCCTGCGATGCTGACGACTCCGAGCGTCAGCGTAGCGAGATTCGTCTGGCCGGCATATCGTGCGAGCTGGGCAAGAAGCTTGAACACGTTCTGTTCGGTCCCTAATTTCACGCCCAGGAGATGCTTCATCTGGCTCAACGCGATGACGATGGCGGCGGCGGATGTGAATCCACCGATCACGGCATGGGAGAAGAAGTTCACGAGGAAGCCGAGCCGCAGCAGGCCCGCCCCGAACTGCAGCACGCCCACGAGCAGAGTCAGCAGCAGGACCGTCGCGATGTACTCCGCCGACCCGGGCGGAGCGAGCATTGAGCAAGCCGTGAAGACCAATAGAGAAATCATGGCGACAGGGCCGACCGCCAGATGTCGTGACGAGCCAAACAGCGCGTAGGCAACCAGCGGCAGTGTCGAAGCATAAAGCCCCATCACCGGCGGCAGACCGGCGAGCATGGCGTACGCCATCGCCTGCGGGACCAGCATGGCGGCAATCGTGAGCCCCGCGGTGACGTCGTCCCGCAGACCGGCCGAGTCGCCGTGGATGAGCCAGTCCGGCGCCAGAGCGTTCAGCTTTCGCACGCTCATGTGCTGGCTCTCTCGATGAGGATCAGCAGGATGAGAATCATCACGGCCACCGGGACCACGACGACCCACGGATTGACCTTGAGCACCTGCGGCAGCGTCGCGTCGCCGAAGTCTCCCTTGCCCAGGATGGCTGCCTGTAGTTTGGGGAACACCGCCGCGAACAGGCCGGCGCCGATCAGAATTCCCACGACCCCGCCGAGGAGGGCGTCGAGCGAACCCTGGCCGACGGCCCCGGCCACGGTGCCGGGACAGTAGCCGAGCAAGCCGAAACCGACGCCGAAGATCAGCCCGCCGATGACGCTGGAGCCGATGGAGCCCGGCTTGGGATGGAGCTGGGCCAACCCCAGGCTCTTCAGGGCATGGACCCCGATCATCCCCGTCAGCACGGCGCTGAGCATGATCTTCAGGACGGTCCAGTCGGTGAAGAGCAACTGGCCGACGATGACGTCATAGCGCGTCACGCCGCCTTTCTGCAGCAGGAAACCGAAGGCAATACCCAGCAGAAGACCGATGAGCAACTGCAAGTCCTTCTTCGAGTGAACGTTCTTCAACATGGCGATCTCCTCTCGTTCAAAGCAGTACCTTGTAGAGGAGCATCGCGGCGGCGATCCCCCCGGCGAAGAAGCTCATGGCGGCCAGCCAACCGCTGACGGCCAACTGCAACGTGCCGCTGATGCCGTGCCCGCTTGTGCAGCCGCCGGCCCAGCGCGCCCCGACGCCCATCATGACGCCGCCGATCAGGGCGACGGCCCAGCGTACAACGGCGTGGTCGCCGACCGCCGCCTGCCACTGCGCCGGGACCCACTCAAGCGCGAACGTGCCCGACAGCCTCGAAGAGAGAAACGCGCCGACAATCACGCCGACCACCAGCATCCATTCCCAATCGATGACCGGGGCGAACTTCTGATAGTAGGGCTTATTGTGGACCTTCTTGCCGCGCCACAGTTTCTCGATCATGCCGCTGGTGCGCGAGAAAGCCGTCGAACAGCCGATGGGTTTGTCCGACAAGACAAACGCGATCCAACTCAGGATGCCGATTCCCGCACCGACCACATAGGGGGACCAGCGTTCCATCATGAACCAATCCATACGTCGCTCCTTTCCTATTAAGACAGGCCGGGGCCTTGCGTCCTGCCGGCTACTTTGAGGGCACACCGGGAACGTGCGGCGCCACGCACAGCGGGCACTCTTCGCTGAAGCCGGCCGCACTGTAGCCGGTCATGCCGCCGGCAGCATTGCGCACATCGGCGAACCCACGCTGCTTGAGCAGCGCCGCGCCCAGGCTCGATCGGTGCCCCGTGCTGCAGATCAGGGCGACGGGCCTGGACTTAGCCAATTCCTTGTAACGCGTCCGCAACTCCGGCGCCGGAACGTTCACCGCGCCGTCAATATGCCGGGCCTGGAACTCTCCCACCGCCCGGACGTCGACCAGCGAAAGCTGGCCGCCGGTGGTCATCATCTTGTGGACTTCCTTCGACGAGAGCTGCGCGACGTGATTGGTGGGCAGCCCGGACTTGGCCCAGGCGAACATGCCGCCATCCAGGTAGCCGACCGCATTGTCCAGCCCGACACGTTTGAGCCAAACGGCGGCGTCGCGGGCCTGCGCCGGCGACTCGGCCACAATCAGGAGGTCCTGGTTCGGCGGCAGAATCCAGCCCGCAAAGGTCGCGAAATTGCCACCGAAGTCAACGTGGTAGGCGCCCGGGATGTGCTGGCCGCCAAAAGCTTCGTAGCTGCGAATGTCGAGCACGATGGTGTTCTTCTTCTCCATGGCCTTCCGGAACTGGCTCGGCGCCATCGGCGCCAATGCCGGCAATTCTCTCACGAGGGCCGGGCCTTTGCCGTTGATCGCGCTGCATCGGCTGAAGTGATCGGGCGCCGCGGGCATGTTCGTCGTGAGCGACTTGATGAACTCTTCCTTGGTCGCGATCTGCAGGGCCGCGTTGTATTTGCGTTCGTATCCGATGGTGCTCGTGCGTTTGGCCCCCATCGCTCGCCCGCACAGCGAGCCGGCGCCGTGAGCCGGGTAGACCTCACAGAAGTCGGGCAAGGTCAGCAGCTTGCCGTGCAGACTGTTGTAGAGCTTCCTCGCCAGCTCGGCGGCTTTGCCCGGAAACAGGTCCGGCCGGCCCACGTCCCCCACGAACAGCGTATCGCCGCAGAAGACGGCTACGGGATCGGGCCCCCGGCTCTTGTCTGTCACGACGTAGCTGATATGTTCGGGCGTATGCCCCGGCGTGTCGAACACCTTGATCCGCATGTTCTCAATTTGAAAGACCGTGCCTTCTCCGACGGCCTTGTGCCGGAAGCGACACTTGGCCGACTTCGGGGCGTAGATCGTGGCTCCCGTCCGTTCCGCCAGATCCAGATGACCTGAGATGAAATCCGCGTGCAGATGCGTCTCCAGGATATGGGTGATCTTCATGCCCATCTCCTTGGCCGCCTCCAGGTAGATGTCGATGTCGCGACGTGGGTCGACGATGGCGCAAGTACTCGTGCCCCCGAGTAGATAAGAGCTGTGCGCCAACCCCTTCACAAAGAACTGCTGTACAAACATACTTAGCCTCCTTGATTGACAGTGGGAGCTTCCGACGCTGTTTCAAGCTGCCGAACCAGTTGAAGCTCCCGGTTCAGGAAGAAACTGATGACCGTTCGAATCGCCACGATGCTGCCGAGCAGCGCCATCTCCATGAGCGTGGGATCGGAAATCGTGCTCACGACGTCCGCCGCGATGAGAAACTCCAGAGCGAGCAGCAGATACGATCCGAACTCTCGGCGCAGACCTTCGCGCTCGCAGCACGCGTGCTTGTGGCGACAATGGGTGAACTCCAGCACGATGCCCCGCAGCAGGGTCCGAAAGCCTCCCCACACGATGATGCCGATCGCCGCGTAGGCGATCACCGCGGCAATCACGTCCAGAACGTGCATGGTTGGATTTCCTTTCCGGGTCAGGTGTAAATCAGATAGATGAGCCCGACCGCCACGGCGGCGAACAACACGCTCATGACGCCGCCGGCCTTGATGTAATCGGCGTTGCGATATCCGCCGGGCGACATGAGCAACGCGTTGACCTGGTGCGTCGGCAGGACGAACGAATTCGACGCGCAAACCGCCACGAGCAAGGCCAACGCCCGTGGATCCACGCCCACCTGCCGGCCCATCATGGCGACCAGGGGAACCAGCAGCACCGTCGCCGCCACGTTCGACATGAACAGAGAGAACAGCGTGGCGAGGATCGCAACGCCCGACATGATCCAGATCGGATGCTGCCCGCCGAGAACGCGGATCATCCACTCGGACACGTACTTAGCCGCCCCGGTATTGTCCATCGCGACGCCGAGCGGGATCAGGCCGGCGAGCAAAAAGACCGTTCGCCAATCGACGGCCTTGTACGCTTCGTCGATGCTCAGAACACGTAGAAGGATCATGGCCACGGCGCCGCTCAGCAAGGCGACCGCCAGCGGGGTTCCGAGCAGCACCAGCGCGATCGCGCCGAGAAAACACAGCATGGCGACCGACGGTCTTGCCCTTCCCGCCGCACGCCCGGCGACGCGCGTGACCAGCACGAAGTTCTCGCGATCGTCGAGGGCCAGAATTCGATCCCAGCGTCCGTGAACGATCATCGTATCGCCGACCTGGAGAACTTGGTCGGAGAAGTCCTCTCTGACCTCGGCGGCCCCGCTCAAGAGCATGATGGGCTCGACGCCATGGTGTTTCCGCAAGGCGATCTGTCGAACGGTCTTGCCCGCCAGAGGCGCGCGTGGCGGGATGATCAACTCGGCGAAACCCGAGCTCTGCCCCGCGCGAAGATCGCGAAAGACCTCCATCTGTTCCGGCCGGAGCTGATAGTCTCGCGCGAAAGCCTCGACCTCCGGACCATGCCCCACGAGAGCCAGCCGCTGACCCGGCGCAAACCGCGTATAGCGCCAGGGCGCGTACGAAATGTCGTCGCCCTCCGCCAGCGCCAGCAAGTTCAGATGGTAGCGGCTCCAAAGCTGTGCCTCTTCCCGCGTCTTTCCCGCGAGGCCACTGTCGGTGCCGACGGCGTATTCATGCACGACCGATGGAAGCTTCCACGTCTCGATCAACTCTTTCTGTGTGTCCTGCTCGCCGCGGTCCTCGAGGCTGCCTCGCGCCGGCAGGACCACCTTGCCGAAGATCACAAAGTACGCGATCCCCGTCGCCAGTAAGGCCAGGCCGACGGGAGTGACGCCAAACAGACCGAACGTCTTCAGGTCGGCCTGTCGGAGCAGGTCGTTGAGAATGATCAGCGGCCCCGACGCCACCATCGTGAGCGTTCCGCCGAGAATGGCGGCAAAGCCCATGGGCATGAGCAGTCGTGATTCGGGAATCCGAGTTTGGCGCGAAATCCTCAGCAGTGCCGGCAGGAACAGGGCCGCCGCCCCGATATTCTGCATGAACGCCGACAGCAGTCCAACAGCCGTTGACACCAGGCCGGTCAGCCGCCTCTCACTGCGCCCGGCCAGGCGCACGATCGGCCCGGTAATCCGCTGCATGACGCCCGACCGATCCACCCCATAGCCCAGGATCATGACCGCAATGATGGAAATGACGGCGTTGCTCGCGAATCCGCTGAAGGCCTGCGCCGGCGTGACCAATCGCAGCCAAGCCAACGCCAGCATGGCCAGGATCGCGATGACATCAACGCGCAGCCACTCGCTGATGAACAAGACGACCGTCGCCGCCAAGACGAGCAGAACCAGGGCTACTTCGAGTGTCATCCGTAAGCCTCTCAAGCCCAGCGGCCCCCATCGGCACGCCGCCGGGATTCTACACCACCGGCGATACGCCTGCAACAGTCGGTTCCGGAAGTGTCTCGACTTCCGAAGCCCAATCCAACCACTGGCATTCCCGCCGCATGCCACCTGTTTGCGGGAGGGTTTGCGACGGATTCTGCCTTTGCAGAGTGGTCCGATGGTCGCCTGACGTCTACAAGAGGTCCTTTCCTGGACCGCGCCGGCGCCGTCAAGGAGGACATGGGCAGTCCGGGCACGCGTGAGACCGTCGACAACCAACTCGCGGACCCAGTGGCGTGGAAGCAGCCTCGAAGCCGGGAAAAACGCTTTCCCCTCTTTGAAGGTCGTGCATAATGAAGGTCGAATAGCATCGACGAACCCGTTGGATACAAGGAAAGGGATGGCGATGAGGCCAATTCGCTTCGGGGTGATATTAGTGCTGTGGGGGGTAGGCCAAGGCCTGGCGCCGGCGGCTTCAGGGCCGGTCGCGATTCTGCTGGATGCCGATCCATCGCCGCGTGTGAAATTCGGTGCAGAGCGACTGAGCCGGGCTCTGGCGAAAGCCGGATACGAACCCACTGTGCTGCAACAAGCGACAGCGCCCACCGGGTTCAGACGCATTGCCCTGGCCACCGGAGGAGAGACGCAGGATGTTGGCTCTCTACAAAGGTTTCGATTGTCGCGTGAATCAAATGGGTCCTACTGTGTCGCGGGTTTCGGAGATTCCGGCACGCTCTATGGCGCCCTGGAACTCGCTCGGCGCGTCACCGAGGTGGGCGGCCTGCCGGCCGAACTGGATGTGACGGACGGTCCGGCGTTCAAGTTGCGGGGGCCGTGCATTGGAATGCAGTTGACGTCGATCCTGCCCGGGCGCAACACTTATGAGTATCCCTATACGCCGCAGAACTTCCCATTCTTCTACGATAAGCAGCAGTGGATCGAGTATTTGGACTTCCTCGTCGAGTACCGGATGAACACGCTCTATCTGTGGAACGGTCACCCGTTTGCCTCGCTGGTGAAGTTGGACGACTACCCCTATGCGTTGGAGGTTTCCGAAGAGGTTTACCGCAAAAACGTCGAGACCTACCGCTTCCTGACCGAGGAAGCCGACAAACGCGGCATCTGGGTGATCCAGATGTTCTACAACATCTTCGTTTCCAAACCCTTTGCCGAGCGTCACGGGATCGAGACGCAGCATCGCGCCCCAACGGAATTGGTCTCGGACTACAACCGTAAGTCGATCGCGAAATTCGTGGAGATGTACCCGAACGTCGGCTTGCTGGTCTGCTTGGGTGAGGCGCTCAATGGGCAGGCCAATCAAGAGCGTTGGATGAACGAGACGGTAATCCCCGCAGTCAAGGACGCCATGGCGCGTCTGGGCAGGACGGAGGAGCCGCCGATCGTGGTGCGGGCCCACGCGGTAACCGATGTGAAGGGAATGGTCGAATCGGCGCTGAAGTCCTACACAAATCTTTACACGATGGCCAAGTACAATGGTGAATCCCTGACGACGTACGAGCCGCGGGGCGAGTGGCAGCAAGTGCACCTTGACATGAGCCGACTGGGGTCGACGCACGTGGTGAACGTGCATTTGCTGTCCAACCTCGAACCATTTCGGTACGGGGCGCAGGAGTTCATTCGAAAGAGCGTACTGGCCTGCCGGGACCGGCTGGGCGCTCAAGGGCTGCACCTGTATCCACTGGCCTACTGGGACTGGCCCAATACCCCGGACAAGATCAGTCCATTCCTGAAGCAGTACGACCGCGACTGGATCTGGTTCCAGGCCTGGGCACGGTACCTGTGGCAGCCGGACCGCGACTTGGAGGCGGATCACCGCTATTGGGTGAAGTGCCTGACGGAGAGATTCGGCAGCGAGCAAGCGGCGGAACTGATCCTCTCGGCCTACAACGATTCGGGCAACTGCGCCCCCATGCTGCTGCGGCGGTTCGGAATCACCGAGGGCAACCGCCAGACGTTCTCGCTGGGCATGTTCCTCGATCAGTTGGTCGATCCGGGACCGTACCAGCCCTTCAGCGGTTTGTGGGAATGGCAAGCCCCTCCCGGCGAACGGCTCGAGGGGTACGCCAAGAAGGAATGGGCCGGTCAGCCACACGAAGGGGAAACGCCGCCATCGGTGATCGAGGATGCGTCGCGCCTTTCGGCCCAGGCGGTCACGGCCATTGAAAGGGCAGCACCGCTCGTGACGAAGAACCGCAGCGAATTCGAGCGGCTGCGAAACGATATCCATTGCATCGACCTTGTCAGCCGCAATTACGAAGAGAAAGTGCGCGCCGCGATGCTCGTGTTGCGCTATGGTTATAGTCGGGACAGGCGGGATATGGAGAAAGCCGCGGTGCATCTCGAAAAGAGCCTGGAGATCTACCGCGAACTTGCGCGACGGACCGCCAGCAGTTACCGCTATGCCAACACGCTCCAGACCGGACACCGGCGCATTCCCATTCGAGGCTGGAAGGATGACAAGGCCTACTACTATCACTGGACTCAGATGTTGCCGCTGTACGAGGAGGAGCTGGCGCAATTCAGGCAGAGGGTGGCAAATCTGGATCAGGAAGAGGTCGAGCCGTCAAGCCGGCCGGGACCGAAGCTGACCGGCGCGCCCTTCGAGTTGCTCAGCGACCATGCCGAGACATACGCGCTGACGATCGGCGCCAAGCCGTTCACGGATCGCGGCTACGTGGTGCTGCAACTGGCCGAGGAACTGGAAGGGCTGACGGGCATTCGTTTCTCGCACACGGCGGCAAAGGCGGGGCAGCTCGAACCCATTCGATTCAAGACGGACGTGCCGGTCAAGGTGCTGATCGGCTATTTTGATGAGGGCCGCAACATCTGGGCCCAACCGCCGAACCTGGACATCGATTCGCAGGCGGCGCTCCACGGTGGGGTCGAGACGGTGATGCGGAATGTGATGCAGTTGGAGGGTTCACCGGCCGTGAAGCTGCACGTGTTCACGTACGACGCCGGCGAGATCGTCCTCGATCCGCGCAGCGGCGGGAGCTATCTGATTTTCGGCGTCGTACCGGCCGACGCGGAAATCACCCCACGGGACGTTGGCCTGTCCCCAGGTCGGATGTGACTTGCAACTCAGTATCCATTGCTTACTAACGAACTGCTTCCCATCCTCTGCCAGCTTCCTCCGAGTGCGAAGTCAGAATGAGAGGCGTCCATCATCATCGTCACAGTCGTTCTGCGAGTCGACCGCTTTCCCGCGAATTTGGCCACGACGCAGCGGTCCCATCGTCACTTGACAGGCACAACAGCCACCTGTTAACGAGATACGTCATCGGGGACTATCACCAATAATCTGTGGATGTTCCCGGAACTGCAGAGAAGACGCACCTGACCCCTTTGGGGTTGCGGATTCGACGCGACCATGGCCACCATGGTCTGCTTTCAGCTTATCACGTGGCACCGGCTCTGGGGCGTGGCCTGTTTTCGGAAGATGAAGATGCCGCAGAGGGAGAGGAAGCAGGGGAAGGGGTCTGCTCAAGCGGCTCTGATTCCGCGGCGGCAACGGCTGGTGAGGCAGCCTTCGCCTGAGCCGGACTCTCTGTGGGGTAGAAAGCCGCGCAGTAATAAAACAGAGCTGCCCCAAGCAGGATGAGAACACCAACGGTGACAATCTTCACTTTGGCTCGCATATTCATCTACCTCAGGAAGATCTCTATGCTATCCGGATGAACCCTGATTCATCATTGCGATCACAGACGCTATCATTATACGGGAAACGTGCCTCGGCCGCACCAGAATTACGGGAAAAACCTCCAGCGCAAGATCGTCACAGCGAAAATAGTCCAATAGGACAGCGTGCCCAGACACAGCACCGCTTGGACGCCGCGGCTGAGTTTCTGTCCGGCCACCGTCCGTCGGAAAACCAGTACGGTCGCCGCCAGGGACGCCAGCAGCAAGGCAATCGCTACGAAACTGACGGCCGGATCAAGTGCGCCCGTCGCAGATGTGTCCAGTACCAGAGTCCCGGCGGCCATTCCCTGGGCGGTCTCGATCCCCTTGGGATCCGCCAAGATGCCGGGCCAGTAGGGAAGGCGTGAGGACATCCTGAGTATGGACTTGAGGATATGGGCGCCTGCAATCGTGGGCAACAAGAGCAACGTAAACGTCTTGGCTGTCTGCCCGAAAGACACTCGCTCCTGCCCGCAGGCCAATCTCGCCAGAGTCGTTACCATCAACAGCGCCAGGGCAGGCACCACGACGAACAGGAACGTTGCAGAGACCAAATTGCTTATTGCCCCTGTCATTCCCAGGGCTTGTGTGAGACGTTCGGGCCCCCACATCATCATTTCAAAGGAAACCGGCCGCTCCGAGAGGATTTCATAGACGACAAAGCCACTGAGCACCAGGATGAACCCGGCCTGCGCCGGCCGCAGATCGACGCCGGCCAGCAAATCGGCCAAAGGCCGTCGGATGCCAAAGCGAACGTTCTCCTGTGGGCACGCCTTCCAGCATTGCGTGCATAACAGGCAGTCGCGATTGTCGGTGATCGAGGCCGGGTAAAGATTGCTCGTGCAGGAACGTCCGGCCAGGCGATACTGATTCTTCTTCGCCACACAATCCTTGGTGCGACAGCTTTGGCAGACGGAACCGTCGTCCGCGCGCCACTCAAACGGTGACATGAGGGCATACAGGCCCAGCAAGTGTCCCACCGGACAGACATAGCTGCAGAACGCGCGCCTTTCGAAAATCAAGGAGACATCGACCGCCACGAGAATCAACAGGAGCATATAGAGTGACATCTGATGAGGAATGCGATTGATCGCCAGAGTCTGTATCCCCACGATCCAAACGAGCGTGTAAAAGATGGTAACGACCCAACCACTCTTGAGGATGCCGGGGACTCGCCGTCTGAGCCCGATTCTTCCCGCCCAGTACGTCAAGAACTCCATGGGACAGACGGTACACCACAAGCGACCGAACAAGACCGCGGCGATGATGATGACGGGCCACCAGTACGACCAGACGATCAGGTTCGCCAGGTTGGTGTCTCGCAGATACCGGGTGAGGTCGGGGTCAGCGGTTGTCACTCCCAGACCGCCGAGGACCAGCAGGATGAAGACGGCCAGCAGGAGCAATTGGGCCGCGGCCGGAAACCACTTGGCCTTCAATAGCCCCCCGATACATCTGTTTCTCAGCAGATTCATTCAGCGATCTTACCTGCCTCTTGCCGCCTTGTGTATGTTTTCCCTTGTCGTGACGCCATTGTACCGGCCCGCCGGAGCGAAAGAAAGACACTCCAACTGGCAGATGCTGAATCGTATGGCGACAGCTTCCACTATGCGGCCCATCTTATGGTTGAATGGGTTGTCAGTTGATGGCTGCTGGCTGAAGGCCCTCTGCGGCTGAAGAATGGCTGCCGCATTGCGGTTGACAGCGGCTCGTGCGCGAGATACGCTTGCATTGTCGTTGGCAAGCGTGTTTCTGCCTATGGTCCGTCGGTTCGTTGGAGGAATAACCACGGTGCGGAATACGGCACAGATCACAGCAATCGTCATCTTATGGTGGGTAGGCATCTGTCGCTTGTCCTCTGGCGCCACGATCGAGCATCGCGGGGACGAACTCGTGTTTACCGGCGAGAGCTTTGCCGTCGCATTCAGCGATGTCGATGGCGCGATACGCTCAGTCACGGTGCCCGGCCGCAGCGGCAGCATTCTTCAAAGTGGTGACGACGGCTTGTGGCACGCCGCCTACAGGGAGGGCGGGGGCAGCACGGCCGCCGATGTCTCCGCCGGCTCATCCAGGCGGCAGTTTCATTGGTCCGCTGACCCTGCCGCCGCAAGCCTGAACCTGACCTACACCAGCGCCGACATCACCGTGGCGATTGTCGTCACGGAGCGTGCCGATGGCGTGGACTTCGCCGCTCAGGTGAAGTCGGCGAGCAAGACCGTGCTGGAGTTCGCTCTTCCCGGGCGCCTGCGTTTTGACCCGGACGGGGTCAGACAATTCATCGGCCCACTCAACGCCAACGAATCAGTAGGTGCGGCGTTCCAGCCGACCTTCTTCGAGCGTCAACCTGCCGACCACCCTGTCGGCTGGCAGACCACGGTCGTGGGCCCGAGCGGTCTCAGGAACCTCCTTGGGACCAGTCTGACCATGCGAGACGACAACGATACGCCCGTGCCCATTCGTATCACTCCTGACGGCTTGGCCTGGCTGGGCAGCGATCTGGCGGCCAAGTGGGATGGCAAGTCCGCCATCGTCAATCGCGCATCGCCCGACGATGCCACGGCGCTGGTGCTCGCCGATTCGACAAACGGACCGTATTTCTCCGGCACCCGCTTGGGCAGACAGGGTCTGCTCTTTCGAATCGGGGGCCGCGTCGAGACCGAGCAGGCGCAGATGGTCCCCGACCTCGTCTTGGGGGCCATCGAGCATCTGGCGACGGCCTCGTCTCCCAGGCGCCAAAAGATCGGACTCGTGTCGCTGGAGAACGGGCCCAAAGCCGGCGGCTGGACCGTCGTGCCGACGACCACTTGGCACGACCGGCTCACTGCCTCGGCCGTGATCCGCGATGCCGGATGCCCGATCGTCGAACTCACCAGCGTCCCTGCGATGTTCGACGCGATGGCCGGCGCCGATTTCCTCGCGATCCTCAACCCGTACGGGGAATGGGTCCCGGTCCCGGAGCAGTCGGGCATGGAGGCTACGACGGCCGCTGTCGGGCAGTACGTGCGGGCCGGCGGCAATTGGTTCGAGGTCGGCGGCTATTCCTTCTATTACGAACTGCACCCCAGTCTCTACCTGAGCTACTCGACGTCCTACCCGCCCGCCTTTGCCGACTTCTTTCATCTCGACACCTCCGTCGGCTCAGCCTCGCTCTACGGTGTCCAGCCGATGCAGTGGCAACCCTGGTCCGGCGCCGCGAACCCTGTGGCGATCTTCGTCCCGGGTCGGCTCGCCTGGGGCGGCGACGAGAAGGGCGGCTACTGCGAGCGAGCTTTCGGCACGTACGTCACCAAAGGGGCACAGTGGCAATCGCCCAGGGTGCGCCTGACCCTGGGCCACCCCGTCACCGAGGATTTGAACGCCTATTGCCAAGCGAACGAGGTCACCCGCCCGCTCGAATCCAAGATGTCACCAGCCACCCTCGCGGCATTCAAGCAATCGGTGCTGGTCTTCTTAGACGGCTCGGCCAACAGCATGCTCGCGCATCTGGATCAACTGCCCGCGCCCTCGCTGATCCACTTCACACGCTACCTGCAGGGCGGCTTTGACAAGGAATATCCGGACCATTTGCCTCCGAATCAGAATTGGGGCACACCCGCCGAATTCACGACGTTGCTCGCGCGGTGCCGCGCGCTGGGCCATCTGGTCATGCCCTACACGAATCCGACCTGGTGGTGCGACCATCCGCGCGGGCCGACGTTCCAGCGTGAGGGCGAGGCGCCGCTGCTGTGGGGTCTCGATGGTTCGTTGTCCTACGAGTCGTATGGCGCGAACGACGGCTACACCGTTTGCCATTGGCATCCGGCGGTCCAGGCCGCCAACCGGCTCACCATCCGGCAGTTCGTGGAGGATTACCCCATCGACGTGCTGTTCCAAGACCAGTGCGGTGCCCGGGGCTGGCAATACGACACGAATCCGGCTTCGCCCACGCCGTATGCCTACAGCGAAGGCATGGTCTCGATGGTCGCCGAGGACAGCGAGAAGAAGCCGCTCTCGACAGAGAACGGCTGGGACCGCATCGTCAATTACGAGTCGCAGTTTTGCGGCTTGTCCTGGTCGATTGTCCCCACGAAGAACCCGCCGACCTGGCGCACACTCCTCAAGGACCGATTCCCGCCGCAAACCTGGGACGTCTTTCCGTTAGCCCAGTACATCGCGCACGACAAACTCGCCTTCATCCACCACGACCTGGGCCAGTTCGTCACCGATGATGAGGTCCTGTCCTGGACTCTCGGCCTGGGCTACAACCTGAGCCTCCGCATCAGCGCCTCGTCGCTGGACAAACCGGCTTCGCGTCAATGGCTCCTCTGGCTCGACCGCCTGCAGAAGTCCGTGTGCGCCCGCTATACAGGCGAGCCGGTGAAAGCCTTCACTCACGACCGCGGCCCCACGCCCACCTATGAAGACGACGGCCTCCTGCGAGCGACTTACGGCCCGGTCGAGATCGTGGCCAATCTCAACAGCCACCCCATGCTCGCCGATGGCTACGAACTGGCCGCTCACGGCTTCCGAGCCACGGCCCCCAACCTGATCGCCGCCAACCTGAAATCCTTAGCCGACACAGACCTGGGCGACGAAGGCGTGAATTTCGTCACCGAAGGCACCGCCGCGAAAGTGGAATTGTGGATCTACTCCAAAGGCAGCCGGGACATCGTGGTGGAATTACCCGAGCCAATGCCCGCCCCGGCCACGCTGGAACTGGACGGCGGTGTGGTTATGAATGTCACGCCCCAAGCCCGCATGCTGACCCTGCATCTGGCCTCTCCTCCCGGCGCAGCCGACCCCACCCGCTACCTCTGGCACGCCGTCCTGACATCGGAGAACAGTAGTTCAGTGCTGGATTCCCGAGAGACGTTGCGTGTCTCTGTCTTGAAGTGAGCGTTCTTTTGCAGATATCCAGTGCCTGAACACGCCTACGGCGAAAGGCACTTGGCGTTTCTGCGAGGGACCTGAGCTATGTCGGGCCTTGCTGTCTGCACCCAAGGTCCGCCATGGCTCCAGGATTTTCCGAGAGCGCTCTTTCGATCCTGAACCGCGGACACACGGATCTTCAGGCTGTCGCGCGGCTTGTGCGCCCTCTATTAAGAAGATTTACGGGTATTCCTGTGTGGCGGGAACGAGGGTTTCAAGTGGTTGACCAGTGAGTGACAAGTGGCGCGGGAGAGACTTACCAGCAGCGACTGACACAGAATTGACACAAATCTCCCGTATCGCAGCCTAATCCAACCGCCGGCACTCACGCTGCCGACCGGCGTCACTCGCCCCGCTCCCCGCCGCTTCGCTGGCAAAGCCCCCTGTGGGCTCCGCCAGAAGCGTAAAGTCTCTCATCCTATCCATCGGGCGGCCACCTGATGCGGCTTTGTGAGATGGCTGCACCGCTCTCACCGGATGATGTCACCATCCCGGCTCCACCTACCCGACCATGCCCATAGGGCACGGAGAAGAACCGCTGGCGGGGTCACTACGAACTCGACTATCCCCCGATTTGAGTCATCAGGACCAGGAGCGCAACCACGGCGGCAGCCACCGCGCAGGAGATAATGAAGCCCCAGAGGTCCGTACGTGTCCATTTGTGAAGCTCCCACGATGAGTGGGGAAAGAGCTTTCGATCGTTCAAGTCGGCCGGGTGCGCCAACGACCGAGCCAGGATCTCGGCGTCAGCTTGTGGGTCGGCCCGCACCGGGGTCTTCATCTTGGCGTAGAATCGGTCCAGGCGATCCGCTGCGTCCGGGCATGTGATCAGGGCCACCCCGATCAGAATCAGAAATGGCACGATCGTTCGAATCAGGATGCGGAGTGTCTCGTTCAAGGCATAAGGGTTGTTCTCCAGCTCGATCCCGAGTCGATCCAGGGCGACGAGTTCGAGGCTCAGCATGCCGCTGCCGTACGTTTGGCCATGGCTATCGGGCTTGATGCCCTTGGTCCAGAAGATGGACCGGCTGGGATGTCGATAGGTCTTCTCGAAGACTTGTCCGATTTCCAGGGACGCGGGCCGACTGGTTTGCTCCCGCTCTTCGGCGGACGACGCCTGCCATTGCTCGATCTCCCGATGGCGCTGCAGAACATCCATTTCGCGCGCCCTATAGGTCCGGACGATGGTTTGCTGGCGTGTGCACTTGAGCAGGGCCGGCTGCATTCTCAGGCTTGGGACCAGGGCGGGCAGCAATATCGGCAGGCCGAAGAACAGCAGGGCGGTAGCCACGATCGAGCACCAGGCTCCGATTCTGTTCGCCCGGCGCCATTTCATTCCCAGCCAGAAGCTCGCCGCCACCATGACATTGAGCTGCTGGAGGATCGTGTCGAACTGTGTGGCGATCAGGGCGCCTCCGATTACCACGAGCGCCCCAAACCACCGTCCGACGACGACATAGTGTCGCTGGGGACGGCCCGGGAACAGAGGCCGATAGATGTTGTGGGTCAGCAGGCCGGAGCCTGTGATCATCAGGCAATCGGCGGTGCTCATCAGGGCGGCCATCAGGCAGGCGATCATCAGCCCCACGAGACCCAGATTCAAGGGGCCCAGCAGGTCCAACGTGGCGTATCCCCAAACTAGGTCCGGGTCGTGGATCTGGTCGTGGTAGAGCACGATCGCCAGGAGCGCGAAGAATCCCCAGAGAATCGTGCAGAGACGCTTCATATAGCTGCCCGCCACGAAGCCGAAGCGACACTCATACTCACTTTTGGCCGAACCGGTGGCGACCAGCGAATTGGGCTGGATCACGACGTTAACGGTCACCATGACCGTCAAGGCGGCGATATAGTACCAGGTGAAGTCCACGGTCGCCGGTGAGCCGAAGATCTCGAAGAAGGATTCAGGCAGTTGCGCGTGTACCGTCTCCAGGGCGTCCAGCGGCCCGGACCCGCCATACGTGGAATTGATCCTGCGCCAGGCGAACGGAAACAGCAGGACGGAAAGCACGATGATGAAGACCCCCTGCAATGCGTCTGTGAGAAACGCAGCCTCCAGACCGCCGGCGACGGCGTAGATCAGGACGACACTGCACACGACCCAGATCAGGACATTCGCATCGATCCGGGAGAATAGTTTACGCGGCTTCTCAAGGCTCAGCTCGTGGAGTTGCGTCTTCTGCCCGGGCGTGAGTGCGTTGTAGTCCTGGGCTTTGAGCTGATCCAGGGCCACCGCCTGGTCGTATTCGGCCCGCTCGGCTTCCGTGAGCGCCTCCAGAGGTTTGGGCGACAGAGCGACCACGGTTTTGGTCATGGCGGCAAAGCCCACGGAAATGATGGTCATCATGCCGATCGAGCCGATGGCGGCATATACGCCGGCGATGGCCTTCGATCCGTAGCGTTCCTCGAAGAAGTCTCCCAGGGTCAGGACCCGCAGGCGTCGCATCCACGGCATCACCAGCCAGTACATAGGCGTTGCGACAAGATAGAGCAGGGAACTCCAGACCCCGGCGATGCCGTTGCTGAAGGTGGTCGTTGTCACGCCCACGGCATTGTCTGCGGACGTGCCCTGGCCGAAAGCGGCGAAGGTTTGGACGAACTTGCCGAAACGCCTGCCCGCGAGGAAATAGTCTTCGGAGTTCCTGATCTGGCGTGCAGACCAGAGGCCAATGCCTACGACGGCCGAGAAGTAGAGGACGATCACGATGATGTCGATGGCTGATAAGCCGAACACGTCAGGTGCCTCCTGTCTCGGCGTCTCGCCGAAGATCGCCTACGGCCTCGAAGATCGCCTTGACCTGTTCGTCCGTGACTGTGTCATCCATGTTGATACAGCAGAGGCCGGTCAAGGTGGGATGGCCGGAGGCTTGCGCCAGGTCCTGCACGAGGCCGTGAATCTGTTCCGGGCTCTGTTCACGAAGACGGACCGGGTCCAGGCGGAGGTTCAGGAAGGCACGGGGCAGGGCGTTGCGCAGGACCTGTATGTCGCCTCCGGCGCCGACATCCACGAAGTGCAGACCCGGGATCTTGGCGAAGGACGCGGCGTAGCGGTGGGGGTCGGGGCCGCAGTAGTGTACGCCAAAGGCCCGCCAGCGACGGCTCCACTGCACGTCGTATTCCAGTAGGAACCGTTCATAATCCCGTTCGGAGATCATGGTGTGGGTGCATTCGGAGTGCAGGACGACGGGCTCGGGCAGGTGACGCACCGTGCGATTGACGGAGATGGAACTGGTCCCGGTCCGGGCGATGACGTAGTCCACAAACCGGGTGATCACCTCTGCGATCCGGGCCAATTCCCGCTGCACGTGCTCCGGGTCCGTGTGCATGTCGATGAACAAGTCCTGGCCGCGCAGGTCCAGGGCGATGTTCAGGATCCCGGCGAAATTGACGTCCCCGGTAAGATAACCGTGCGTTCGTTCGAGCCGATCGCAAAGCTGTTCGAACGCCCGGAACGCCGGGCTCGCGAAAGCGGCCTCGGGGTCCACGTGCAGACGCTTTTGGTGGGCACAGATCACCTGCGGAGGATGCCCCTCGCGATATTCCACCCGACAGCCCAGCATCTCCTGCAAGAGATATCCGGCAGCCAAGTGCACGGGTCCGACCTCGGGCCGGGTCTGGTGGGAGCCCAGACCGTACCGGCCCCAGCGCTCGTACAGCACCCGTTCCATGCAGGCCTCCTGCTCCACGCGCCGGACCGGGTGGAAGAAGAAGTCCCGATCGAACGTGATGCCCGTGTGGCGATGCCACCACTCAGGCGCCAGGACAATGTCTACGGGAACGACCGGACTTTTCTGTTTCATCACAAGCCTATTCCATAAGCGATGAATCCCGAATTATCCATCGCATATCGCGTGGATTTCGTCATAGACTTCTTCCTGCTCCTGCGGCGTCGGGCAATAGGTCACGACGATCAGTTTGAGTCCCGGTTGCCACAGGGCCTTGACCGTCCTGAGGATCGTCTCCTTGTCGCCCACCATACGGGCGTTGAGGATAATGCCGGTATCGCGGAAGACGCTGGAGAAGTGGGTCGGATCATTGGGGGCCGGGTCGGTCTGGCCGGTGAAGGCGGCGTCTACCATGAGCAGATTCCGGCAGGTGCGCACCGTCGCGGCCTTGTCCGTCCAGTTGCCGCAGGAATGCACCGCCGGGCCCCCAAAAGGCTCCGCGCACCGAGTCAGGCCGGGTATCCCGAAGGCAAGGTACTGATCTGGACTGATCAGGGTCATGATGTCGTCACTCATGCCCAGGCCGGTAAACATTCGGCTGCTGGCAAATCCATGGCCCGGCCAGGCCGCGGTGTTACCCAGGAGCTTCAGTTGCGCCCTGACAAAGTCGATCTGCAGGGGCACAAGCCGGTTCAGCATAACAGTCAGGTCGTCTGGAGTATCCAGGAAGCCCGTATAGAAAGCGTTCGTTTCGACCAGAAACGACAGGGCGTTCAGGGGGGATTGGGTATCCGTAAGGCTGATGGGTAGCTGTGCCCTGGTTTGTTCCAGGAAGTACTCGATCATCGCCAGGCAGTGCCTGCCTATGGCGGTGCGCTCAATCGGTATGGGCTCAGTCTCCAGGGCCTCCTGAACTGAGGCAAAGGCATGGGGCGCCACGGGCGCCTGTTGCTCCGGCCAGACATAATCAACGCCAAAGGCACTGGCCAGGGTGCCGATACCGTACCATGGTTCCAGGAAGTTGGCGATGTCCGCTTTGTACGCCATGCTCGCTTGGAGGGCCCCGAGTTGATAGGCCAGGGAGGCCTTCATGTCCCGGCACATCCAGGTGAAACACTCCGGCACGCGAAAGCGACGATAGACCGCCACGCCGCTACGAGCCTCCCAGAACCGGCGGTTTCGTTCCAGCAGCCCGGCCTCATAACGGGCGTAGGCGTCGCAATCAAACGCCTCCGGTGACACCGGCGTGACCCGCGTGCCCTGGGCATCAGCAAGAGTGTTGTTGAAACGATCGGTCATCTACGTCCGTCAGGAAGACAGGAGTATCTCGTAGCGATTCCACGGTCTTAATTTTCGCCTGTCAGTTATTCTGCCTGAAAGGCCGACTTCATATACTTGGCATTGGAGCCAAAGTTGAACACGACATCACGCGAGTTCCGGGCGCTGCGCGAGCGTTCGATTACGAGCCATCCGCGCCAGCCCATCTCGTCGAGCGTCTGCTTGACCTTGGGCATGTCGAGACGCTTGTTGTCCTGGAGCAAGACGCCGTCCTGGTCGGTGCAGTGAATCTGGCAGATACGCTCCTTGCCGAGCGTCCGCAGCTCCCGGCACAAGTCACGACCGTTCTGCAGGGCGTTGGCGAAGTTGAAGTAGATGCGGATGCCGGGCGAGCCGACTTCTTCGAGGAGCTTGACGTCACCGGCCGCGTCCAGCGCCGTCTCAATGCCGATCACGACGCCGGCCTCCTCGGCCTTGGCGCCGGCGTCCTTGAGTCGTTCGACCGTGGCCGGCCGCAGTTCCGGATACTTGACCAGGTCCGTTCGTACACCCAGCGGCAGGAACGCGACCTTGACGTTCATGCTTTTCATCGTGTCGATGGTGTCTTGGACCATGCGCGGCACCGTGGGGCGCTCCGCGAAGGCCTGGGCGTAGAAACCGCTCATGGCGATCGAACAGATTTCGAGCTTGTACTTACGGGCCTCGTCCAGGAACTGCTTCCGAATCGCCGGATCGGCGAGCTGACTGTCAAACGTCTCGCGGTCGCCAAGGCTACCCATGTCCACCTCGACGCCATCGGCTCCGATCTGGTCGGTCCATTTGAACGCACCAAGTTTCTGACGCTTGAGAATCATCCAATCGCATACGCCGATCTTGTAGCGATGGTCGGGCCCTGGCTGCGCGGGGGTAGTTGCCTCGTCGGGCCAGGTCGGTGTGTGTGACGAGAGCACTCCCGCTGCTGCGATGGTGCCGGCACGGCCCAAGAAATGTCGTCTGCCCATGGGTGAATGGTTCTGCATGTGATCTGTCATCAGTTGCTCCCTGTTCTGAAGATCAAGACCCAATCGGTAGTGCGACTGGGCGGATTGAAATACACCAGCTCGTCGGTCGTGCCGCGTCCGGCAACAACGTCCACCTTCATCTGGACGCCTGAACCAGCGACACATGAACAAACTATGAAACCGCAGCCCGTGGGGCTTACCTATTCATCCGCTCACAGCGAGGCCGTATTAATCTGCTCCAAATCCGTCACTTATGCTATCCTCTGGGCTCCCCACGTTCAAGGACCCTTTGGACGATCGCGATGGATGACAAGACACTCTCTGAGGTCCCTGCCAGGTGGCTGGGCCTGCCCGTTATTGCCACGGTCGCTCGCATCTTGTGCCGCGAGCTGACGCTTCCGAACGAGTATCTGCGTTTGGAGAACAAGATCCTCAGGTCGAAGAGCCGAGGCCGCGTCCGTCTCACGGATGATGAGCGGAGGTCATTGACTGGTGCGGCCCTGGCCATGGGAAGGAAGCTCATGGAGGCTGTAGTCAACATTGTCAAGCCGGCTACCATCCTGGCTTGGCAACGGCGTTTGGAGAGAGAAGTGGGATTACTCGGCGAGAAGGAAGCGGCCGCCTGGCAGGCCCAAGACCCCAAGCAACATCGAGGCTCTGGTCTGCCGACTGGCCCGAGAGAATACCTGGGGCTATGAGAAGATCCAGGGAGAACTGAAGACGCTCGGTGTCGAGATCTCCAAGACGACAGCGGCCAACATCCTTCGGCGAAATGGCTTGCCGGCATCCCCGGACCGAGGAGGCTTGACATGGAGGGAGTTCCTGTCTCGACATGCGGACGTATTTGTCTGTGCCGACCTTTTCACCAGGGAGATCTGGACATTGAAAGGTCTACAGACAGCATTCGTGTTCTTCGTATTGCACCTGCAGACGCATCGCATACTGGTGACGCGGGCAACCTTTTCGCCCAAGGGCCCATGGCTGAACAGCAGGCCCGTCACATACTCTGGGCCTGTGAGGAGCAGGGCGTTGAAGCTCGATTCTTCCTCCATGACAACGGCCGATGCTACGCGGATGAGTTTGATACGATGTTGCGAGGCTCGGGTGTTGATCCCATTCACACGTCGTATGGAGGGGCCAATGTCAATGCGTTCGTCGAGCGTTGGATCCGAAGTGTTCGTCAGGAGTGCTTGGATCATCTGGTCCTCTTGGGTCTGAGTCGGTTACCGCGCGTAATTGACGAATACAGGCGATTCTACAATGGGCGCCGGCCGCATCAGGGTATTGGCAACTGGGTACCAGATTGGAGCCCGCTGCCTGACGGATTACTCTTGCCGGCGAGCAAGAGTGGCCTGCGCTCCGGCGATATCCGGTGTGAGCACTTCCTTGGCGGGCTGTTGAAATCGTACTTTCGTAGGGAGGCCCAGAGATGTCGATGGCTTGCTGTGGATCTGAAGTAACCAACGCCTCGTAGGCCCGCGGTCTGTGCATATTGGACTGAAGCACTGATGCCAAGAAAGGGCACTCCACGATGGTAGCCCAGAGTACCGACAAATCATGTGCTCGCGCGAAAAGAGGTCCCGCCAACCTGAGGGTTGGATTTGTCATCAGCCGGCTTTCGCCTGGGATATCAGTTCGTGTACCCTGTGGGCTCTTTTCTACCTTCTCACGTTCCTACCCACCTATCGGGTGTAAAACTTGATCTCCGCAACCTTCTGGTCTCCAGGAGGCAGTGAGCTGACATCGACGTTCAGGCCCTGGATCGTGAAATTGACCGTATGTGTGCCGGAAGACACTGTGCCGGTGGACGGGGTCACGGTCCAGTTGCCGCCTACGGTGGGAACGCTTGAAATCTCTATCTTCCATTCGGTGGTGCCGCTGGCATAGAATGTCCACGAACCCGATCCGTTGACCGAAATCGGGAAACTGGGCGGAGGGCTCCCTATCGTCATCTCCAGAATGGAGGTCTTCTTCAGCACCCAGGATGGTCCGGGGGCCGGTCCTTGAGAGATCGTCAGATTGACAGTGGAGCCAACGATCGCGGTTGAACCACCGACCGGGTTCTGGCTGATGACTCGTCCGGCTGCAACCGTGCTGCTGTACGCATGGCTTATCGTCCCGACCACCAATGAGGCGCTTGTGATCATGGATTGAGCCGTACTTTGTGTCTGATTGACCACATTGGGAACGAGCACCACGGCCGGCGGCAGCGGGGGCACTCCCGCCCCCTCGTAGGCCCCTTGATCCACCTGCCCGCCCTGAACCCGCGCGCTTCCACGGATGTCCACGGAAAGGCCGGCGGGCAGGAGGGATTGGCTCCCGGCATTGATGCTGGGCGATCCTGCCATCAGGGTGTATCCATCATCCGTAAAGTACCACTGACCTTCGATACCGAAGCCTCCGGGTTCTTTGAAGAGGGGGTCCTCATCGATATTCCCGATACCGCTATAACCGCCTTTCCCCCCCTCGATATTGTTGTAGTACAGTGTGACAATGCCCGGCTCGGTGCTCCATATCTCATCGCCGCCGTTTCTGACAATGCTGTTCTTGATGGAAATCGTGTCGACAAAGCCCGGGCCCCAGACCAGATTGACAATCGCTCTGCCATTGGCGGGCGCACCATGACCGGGCCGATTATCTGTAATGGTGCAGTTGGTGATATCGAGACTGCCCATGGCGTTGAGAATGGCGTCACCGCCCAGGATGTAGGCGCTGCCGGCGGTATTGCCCGTGATCAGACAATTGGTCATTTCGATGTTGGCGTCATCATTGTACAGGCAGCCGCCGAAGATGTAGGCCCAGTTACCTGTGATTTCCGTATTGATCAGGACGGGTGCGATGCCCTCCAAGCATGCCACACCGGCGCCGAAATCAGCCTTGTTGCCCCGAATCTTGCACGCGTTGATCCTGAAACTCGAGGACTCCAGGAGGATACCGCCGCCGTAACGATCGTTTCCCGAGCCGTCGGCGTTGCCGGCGGTAACAATCGCACCGTCGAGGGCGCCCGATCCCGAGGCGGAAACTACGTGATAACTGTTGTCCGAGATGTTCACGATTCCCCAGAGATCGTCGCCCGTCAAATCGCCGCTCAAGATTGTGGGATACGCGTCCGCATCCCGTGCGTCCGGGTTGGGGGCGCCGTAGCCGGCATAGCCGCACAAGACCGTCACGTTGTCGGGAATCCCGAAGGAAGCCATGCGATCGCCGGCGGTGACACCCGATCCGTCGTCGGGCGTATAGGTGCCATCAGCCACGTGAAGGACGTCCCCGGGTTGTGCCGCGGCCAGTCCATCCTGCAAGTTCGGGTAAGCCTTCGTCCAGGTAGTGCCGTCCGGCAGCCAGATTGCCAAGGGGGCATTTCTATCGACACGAATGATGTGACCGCCCCCTGTCCCTGTGACCATGAAATCGAGTTGGAATGCAATCAGCACATGCGTACATTTGAAAGTCCACTTGCCGGCTGCGAGAGGACCGAAATTGCCTTGAAAACCGACGGCAGGCTTGAGAATCAAGGGGCACATGGCCGGTGGCGGGCCTTGAAACTTCAGTTCGATCGTCTTGGTAAAACTGTTGATGGACAGATAGGGCTCGCCGCCAAAGGCTTGTTCGGCGCCGCAACTGTTTCCATACGATTTGTCGGTAGGCCCTTTGAAGGTAATGACGTTCGTGGTGGATGGGTTTGAGGGATTGATCGACCACCCGGCCGGAGCCACAGCACCGAGACCCTCGATCCAGCCAATACTCTCCCCACAAACAAGCCCACAGAGAAACAAGGTTACTATGACGGCGGTTGCTATTCTCCCCTTCATCGTTTTCCCCTTTCCGACAGAGTTCACTTCTCACCTCACGCAGTTCGGCGAGCATTTTCCCATCCGTATCTGTCCGCACTCCGATCCCGCCGCAGGCATCCGGCCTATACGAGGCTGAAACCTTCATCCCCGGCGTGCATCAATACAGTGTAGCAGCACCGTGTGCACCTGTCAAGTACCAATGAGAGACGCGATTGCCCGATGTGCGAGGCGAAATCCTCGTGGGCCTGTGCGGCGGTTCGCTCGGATTTCCAATATGCGGCCCAGAGGCCACAAAGCGGTTCGGTAGGCCCGGGACCGTAGTCATAGCCCAACTGGCGAAACGCGGAATAGTCCGTCATGACTACCCCGTAGGGTTCACCTATTCACCCGCTCGCAGCGAGGCCATATTAGCCTGTTCTGAATCCGTTACCTATGCTATCCTCTGGGCTCTTCACGTTCCAGGACCATTTGGAGGATCGCGATGGATGACAAGACACTCTCCGAGGTCCCTGCCGGGTGGCTGGGTCTGCCCGTTATTGCCACCGTCGCTCGCATCTTGTGCCGTGAACTGACCGTTCAGGATTGACAACCGAATCCCAGACCGATGTGCCGAGCCGCCTGGCGGATTGGCCTTGCCGGCGAGTAGGAGTGCGTTACGCCCCGGCGATACGTGGTGTCAGCACTTCCCTGGTGGGCCGTTGGAATCCCACTTTCGGAGGGTTCCCTGAGAGCAAAAGCAATCCTGCATTGATGGAGGAGTGGCCAACAACCCGGAAGGCCCACGGTCTATGCACATCGGGATAACCCGCTGACGGGCCGAAGCGAAATCCCGCCACGGCAGCTCGGAACGTCAGCAATCCATGGACTCATGCTGCAAGAGAGCCCCATGAAATGCTGATTGCGTTCGGCCTGAGCCAGCTTTCACCTCGCACATGAGTTTTTGTGCTCTACGGGCACATTCGGCTCTATTTGTGGCCAGACGGCTTGAGATCGAAGCCCCGATTATGGTATTATTGACGGTGTTGCGTGCAGGAGCGCCAATCATAGCGTTAGATGGAAGATCCCGGGTTATGGTTTCCACATTCTTGATGAATAGGCCCATCATGTATAAGAGACCGTGTTGCTTAGCCCTTCTCAGCTTCGTTCTTGCTCTCGTTCAGACGAATGTCACACTGGCGCTGGATCCAAACCTGGTCGGCTGGTGGAAGTTCGACGAGACCGCCGGCACGACGGCAACCGATTCATCCCCCAGCGGCAACAACGGTACGATCCAGGGCACTCTGAGGTGGATGAGCGGCCAAGTCGATGGGGCCTTGTACTTTGACGGCACCACAACGTACGTGGAATTGCCGATCGGCCCGCTCATCAAGTCCCTGACCAACTGCACGATGGGCGTATGGGTGAACTGGACCGGCCCCGCGGACAGCAGCGACTCGCAGCGCATCTTCGATTTCGGCAGCAGCGGCTCAAGCTATATGTATCTGTCGCCCAGCACGAGCTCAGGCGGGGCCTTGCGTTTTGTGATCAGGTCGTCTCTGGGCGGCACCGAAGAGGTGGTCGCCGCCGCCACCTCCGTGGGTCGCGGCTGGCATCATGTGGCCGTGACAATCGACAGCACGAACGGTACACTCACCCTGTACCTTGACGGCGGCGCCGTCGGTTCGAGTGCGATGGTCAGAAACCAACTGAGCTACATGGGCGCGACGTTTTACAACTTTGTCGGTCGCAGCTCGGGTGAGACTCCCTACTTCACAGGGCACCTGGACGATTTCTACATCTTCAACCGCGTGCTGTCTCAGGCGGAAATCATGAAACTCCAGGCAGGCGGCGCACTGGCGCGCGAACTGGCCTCCAAACCGGTTCCCTCTGATACGGAGACGGACGCCCTCCGGGACGTCGTTCTTCGTTGGACGGCGGGGATTTCCGCCGCCACGCATGATGTCTATCTGGGAGGCAGCTCCGAGGCTGTAGAAGACGCAGGCGTCGGCAGTCCGCTGCTGGTCGGCCCGGGCCAGACGGCCCGATCGTTTGCCGCGGGCCACCTGGAGTTCGGCCGGACGTACTACTGGCGGGTCGATGAAGTGAATGGCCCTCCGGACTACACGGTCTTCAAAGGGGACCTCTGGAGCTTCACGGTCGAGCCTTATGCGTACGAAATCCCTACAGAGAACATCACTGCGACCGCTTCGAGTCATGTGGCGGGCCGGGGGCCGGAGAAAACGATCGATGGCTCCGGGCTCAATGCGACGGACGGCCATTCTACCGTGCTGGACGACATGTGGCAGACGGCCAAAGGCACGACACTCCCGGCCTGGATTCAGTATGAATTCGACAAGCCCTACAAGCTGAGCAAGATGCTGGTCTGGAACTTCAATGGAGCGTCGTTCAATGCGATACAGGGACTGAGGGAAGTCGTCATTGAGCACTCCACGGACGGCACAACGTGGACGCAACTGGCAGGTGTCTCTGAGTTCCCGATGGCTTCCGGAGCAGCGGATCATCCAGCGGACATTGCGGTCGATTTCGGCGATGCGGCGGCGAAGTACGTCAGAATCACCGCCAACAGCAATCACTCGGGCGGCCTGTACAACCAGTGCGGTCTCAGCGAAGTCCGGCTGATGGTTATCCCGGTGGTCGCAAGATACCCCTCTCCTGGGCCGGACGCAAACAACGTGGATCCGAGTACCGTTCTCACATGGCGCCCCGGCCGAGAGGCGAATCACCATCTGGTCTATCTGAGCAACGAGGAGGACGCCGTACGCCAGGGCACGGCCCCCGTCTATACTACCGGCGAGAGCCAAATTGCCGGATCGCAGCTTGACCTGCGGTTGGGCCAGACCTACTACTGGCGGGTCGACGAGGTCAATGACGCCGCGGCCCCATCCATATGGCCCGGCGACACCTGGACTTTCACGACCGCCGACTCTGTCGTCGTGGACGACTTTGAGTCGTACGGCAATACCTCGCCGAACTGGCCGTTCCAGACCTGGCTGGACGGCATTGGCTACTTTGCCGACGAGTACTTCCCTGAAGACTACAATGGCAACGGCACCGGGGCGGCCGTGGGGCACGATATCTGGAATCCCGGCGACCACTACGAAGGTCTTATTATGGAGGTCGATGTCGTCAACAGCGGTCAACAATCGTTGCCGCTGTACTATGACAACTCCGGCGTCGGTGGACTCCTGCAGTACTCGCAGATCGACCGGACCTTCACCCAGACGCAGGATTGGACACGGTTCGGGATCGCGACGCTGGTCGTTCACTTCTACGGCTTCCCGGGCAATTCCGGCCAGCTCTACGTCATGATCGACAACACCAAGATCCCTTATCCCGGCAGCTCGGCCGACATCGCGACCGAGGCGTGGACACCGTGGGAGATTGACCTGGCCTCCAGTGGGGCTTCCCTTGGGAATGTCTCGACCTTGAGCATCGGTGTAGACGGCAGCGGCGCCGGCGGGCTTCTCTACATCGATGATATCTGGCTGAAATAGCGTATGCATAGTCGTGTGACTTTGTGAAATAGTCTTTGGACGCAAATGAAGGCAACGTTACGCCCACAACCGCCGGGGCTGGGAGGAGAAAAGCTATGTGCCACAAGCTTCTGAAATGCACAGCCGGTCTACACGTCACGATGGTTATCCTTGCGCTGGGCATGGGTGGCCCCGCGTTCGCCGTCGATCATTTCTGGACGGGCGCAGTCAGCACAGACGCGGCGGATCCTCTTAACTGGGACAACGGCACGGCGAATCCGACGCTGCCGTCGGACAACGACATCGTCCGAGTCGGGTGCACCCCTGACTGGCAGTTAGTTGAACTGGCCAATTCGCCGGTCCTCACGTCCGAATGGAACAGCAGGGCCGGCACAGCCGGCGCGGGCTGGTGGCTTCTCATGGGCAGCAGCGAGAACAGCATAACGATCGGCGACGGCGCCTACATCGAATGGAGCCACAACGACTGCACCATCCGCAATGGCTCCACTGTCCGCGTGACCGGCCAGAGGGCGGGCGGCGGTCCCAGCCTCGTCATCACGCCAAGGTTTCGCGTCGGCAACAACGGTGACAACGTCCCCACGGCCACCGGGGCGATCATCGTCGAGAAGAACGGCTATCTGCGGCTCGACCCCGGCGTGTCCCGGAAGGGCTCGGGCGGCTGGCAGATCTACATGGGCCCGGCTACCAAGGCCTTGGTCGAAATCCGCGACAACGGCATTTTCGAACTGGTGCAGAACGCGGACGGTACGGTCATCCCGCGGTTTGTCTTTGCTTCCGCTGACCCGGCAGCGAACAAGATCGTCATCAGCGGTAAGGGCCAGTTGCTCCTCACGGGCGATCCGACGGCGATCGCCACCGTGGCTGATGAGGACACTTCTCTGCAAAGCTTGATTGACATGGGCCTGATCGCGGCCGCCAATGAGGACGAGACTCTCGTATACAGCGGGATGAATCCGACGGTGGTCAAGCTGGCCGGACAAAGGGTTTCCAACCCAAGCCCGACCGACGGCGCGATCGATACAGACAGATATACAGTTCTCAGTTGGGATCCCGGCACGATGACAGACAAGTACGATGTCTACCTCGGCGCCGATGCTGCGGACGTCGCCGGAGCCACCAGAGCCAATCCGCTGGGTTGCCTCAGGAGCCGGGGGCAGGCCGAGACGCGCTATCCGCCTGACGATATGTTGATTCTGGAGTACGGCCGGACCTATTATTGGCGGCTGGATGAGGTGGATGTCGCTCCGGATCAGGCCATCCTCAAGGGGAAGATCTGGAGCTTCACCGTCGAACCTTTCGTCATCCCCATCCCCGCCCAGAATATCACGGCGACAGCCTCCAGCCAGTCTCCAGACCAGGGGCCGGAGAAGACCATCGACGGCTCCGGACTGGACGCCAACGACCTCCACTCGAGCGTGCTTGTGGATATGTGGCTGAGCGACACCGGCACACCTGTCTGGATCGAATATGAGTTCGACAAGGCCTACAAGATCCGCCGGATGCTGGTGTGGAACTACAATGGTGAGGAGATTCTCACGAAGCTCGGCTTGAAAGACGTCGCCATTGAGTATGCGACCGACGGCGGCGATTGGACCATGCTGGCCGGCGTCCCTGTATTCGAAGAAGCTCCCGGTATGCCGGGTTACGCCGCCAACACGATCGTGGATTTCGGCGACGTTTCGGTGAAGAAGATCAGGATTACGGCCAACAACAACTGGGGCAACCACCCTATGTTCAACCAGTATGGCCTTAGTGAAGTGAGGTTCATGCACGTCCCCGTTGCCGCGAGGCAGCCGAGTCCGGCGTCCGGGCAGACGGATGTAGCGATCGATGCGGTTCTGAGTTGGAGAGCCGGCAGAGAAGCCGCCGAGCACGACGTATATCTGAGTTCTGATCCGCAGGCCATGGCGGACGGCGACGTACTGCCTGAGACCGTCTACCAAGCCAGTTACAGCCCCCCATCCCTCGATTTGGGCACCACGTACTACTGGCGGGTCGACGAGGTCAACGACGCCGAGGCTCCCGCAATCTGGCCGGGTGACCTCTGGACATTCGCCACGGCTGATTGTGTGGTGGTCGATGATTTCGAGAGCTACACCGACGACGTGGAAGCCGAGCAGACTATCTGGCAAGCCTGGAGCGATGGCTTGGCGGATCCGCAGAACGGCGGCTCGCAGGTCGGCTACAACGAGGCGCCCTTCGCGGAGCAGGCCATCGTCCACGGCGGCAGGCAGTCTATGCCGTTGGCCTACAACAGCTCGGCAAGCGCATTCTCCCAGGCGGTCCGCACGTTCGACGGCCCACAGAACTGGACCCGGGGCGGCATCACGACCCTGGTGCTGTTCTTCCAGGGCGAATCGACCAACGTGTCCGGCGAACTCTATGTGAAGATCAACGGCGTCAGAGTGCCGTATAGCGGCAGCGCCGGCGACCTGACTATGGCCGAGTGGAACCAGTGGACCATCGATCTGCCGGTGGCGGCGGGCCTTGGGGCCGTCCAGAGCCTGACGATTGGCGTCTCCGGTGGTCAGGGTATGCTGTACATCGACGACATCGGTCTGTACCGTTCCGCCCCAGCGGTCAACCCCTGATGCACTACGTTTTGGGAGACCATGTATCTGTCGACCAGCCATCGGACCACTGTGGGAGGGAGAATCGGCCGCAAACGCTCGCCGAAAATGGCTGTATGTGGGGCCGACGTGGCAGCGTGCCGGGGCCTTGACCGCGTTGGTCTGGCTGGGAGAAGGAAGTCAGCGGTCCGCTTTTGACGAATTGGCAGACTCCCCCTGCTCACAAGGCCGAAGCCGCACGGCTCTGACGAGGAGGGAGCCTGCGCCGTTGACGATCTCGAGGTGCTCAACCATGGTGCCTCCTCCCCTGCTTCATAGACCGATGGAGGCAAAGCCAATTCAAAAGGCGGTATAGCCTCTGACGGGAGCAAAATGCCAGTGCGGAGCCGCCGCCGTCGCAAGTATCTGTGATACAGGAGAATGGAGGAACGCTTACGGTGGCCCCTTGGTGCCTGACAGGTACAAGTGGTCTCATTGGCGTTTGACAGGTACAGCCAATCCTGACAAGGTGGGGGCGAAGCCCTGATCGTTGGTCTATGCTCATGCCGGGGCTGCATCCGGCGCGACTTTAGCGCGGGCGGGAGTCTTGCGCCAATAGTTGGCCAGGACGGAACCTGAGACGTTCATCCAGGGGCTGAATATAGCCGGTGCAAGACCTACCGTGGCCAGCTTGCCCATCAGTCCTGCAAGTCCCGACGCCATGCCTCCGTTCTGAAGCCCTACTTCGATCGCGATGGTCCTGCAGGAGTTTCTGTCCAGGCCGAACAGATGAGCGGCCCAGTATCCCAGGATGTATCCGGCCGTGTTGTGCAAGATGGCTGCGATAATGAGCATGCCTCCTATTTGAAGCAGGTGGTCTCTGCCTGCCGCAGTGGTGACGGCCGTGAAGTAGATGATCCCAGCCATCGAGAGAACCGGCATGAGGCGATGGAGCCGCTTCAACCGGTCTTTCCGGAGCCTGTTGTAGACCAGGGCCGCCAGGATCGGCAGGACAACCATAAGAATGATATTCATCATCATCTTCAGGAATTCTATTTCCACAAATTCACTGGCTAACAGTTTCATCCAGAGAGGGGTCATAATCGGCGCCAACAGTTGGGCGATTGCGGTCAGGCTTACCGACAAGGCCAGATTCGCGCCGGCCAGGTAGGCCATGACATTCGACGCGAGACCGCTGGAACACGATCCAATCAATATGATTCCGGCTCCGATCTCAGGCGGGAATCCCATCGTCCTGGCGATTGTATACCCGACTAAGGGCATAATGGTGAACTGGCACGCAATGCCTATCAGAACCGCTTTCGGCATTTTGACAACGCCGACAAAATCCCTGGCGCTCATTTGGGTGCCCATCCCGAACATGACCAGTTGGATGATCAGCAGAATGAGCCTGGGATTTTTCAAATTCACGCCGCCCGGCCTGAGAAAACACGCCGGATAGACCATCGCCGTGACCACTGCGGCCACGATGCACACCGTGAATCTATAGGCTCTCAAAGAAGGGATACTTGAAAGACCGACAGCGAGGAGAATCGTCCCGGATACGGCCGCAAGGCCGCATCCTGCCGAATAACCTGCCATCCAGCAGGCAGCCAAGCCAAGGAGGCAGATCCCCGACAGCCAGAGGCAGATTCGATGACTCCATCGTATCACGTCTTTCATCATGTGTTTCTTCTCAATGGGCCACATTGGGCGGCGAAGTCGGCCATTCACAACTGTCGCATGGTGATTGCCGTACTATCGCCGGCAGTCAGAGCATCGTGGCCAGAAATTCAACGGCCAGGCGGGGGCTCGACAGAACAGGGACTGCTATATCTCCGGCAGGCAGCGTCTTCACCACCCGTGCCATCGAGGCCTGAGCCAGGACAATCACGTCGACATGCCCAGCCAGTTCCCGTATGCTCGCAGAGACGATCTTGTCGTGTGTCGCCGTGTCTCCCGATATGACCGCCTCGAAAGCACCTTCACAGAGTCTTGTTGTCACTTCAATGTTTCTGGTCCGCTTGTTGCCCTGGGTCTCGATCAATTTCGCCGTTGGATTCAAGGTTGATTCGAGGGTGGCTGCAACGCCGATGCGTGATCCCTTCTCGACAGCCAGCACGGCCATGGGCTCATCCACGCGAACGACGGGGATATCGACCAGCTCCCGTCCCAGCTCCGCGGCGGCGCCGATCGAGGAACACGTGACCATCACACAGTCGGCGCCGGCCTGTTCTGCGGAGATGATGTGGTCGATGATCCGGCGGGCGGTCGGCTTTCGAAGGCAACCTTCGCGGATAATATCTCTCAAGAGACTTTCGTCTACCATATGTACAGCGTCTATCTTCGGCAGCAATTCTGCACACAATTCGCTGAAGATCGAAACCATCACTGCAGAGGTGTGAATGAGGGTAAGACGTTTTGGGGGCATTTTGTCTGTTCCTTCTTTAGGGATATCCGGGCAATAAAGCAAGGCAATCCGGGTATGCCTAATTCCTAATGCAACGTCCTTTTTTCCCGATTGCTTTCTCGGCGGCCTGTATGATATCTGCCACTCCTATTCTGTAGCGGTCCAGTAGTTGATCCGGCTCTCCGGAACGTGGATAGACGTCCCGGAGACCGATCCTCACGACGGGCGCGGGAAGCTCTTCTGCGCTCAGTTCCGCGATCGCGCTGCCCAGTCCACCGATGATATTGTGATCTTCGACCGTGACTGCCGCTCCCGTCTGCCCCAGTATCCGAAGAATGGCCTCTTCATCCAGAGGCTTCAAGGTGTGGACATCGACAACAATCGAATTGATGCCTTTCTGTCGCAAGAGGTCGGCGGCTGCCAGCGTGCGGTCTATGACGAATCCGTTTGCGAAGAGAGCCACATCCCGCCCGTACTCTCTTAGGATTCTGACTTTTCCCAAGTCAAAGGGGATGTCGCTGTCCACGACGGGATCACGCCCGCTTCCGATCCTCATATAAGCGGGGCCGGGAATTCTGTGAATGGCCTTGGTGGCCTGACGAACCTGTGCAGGATCGGCCGGAACGACGACAGTAATGCCCGGTATGGTGCGCATAATGCCCAGATCTTCGAAGAACTGGTGGGTTACGCCTTCTCTTTCACCAGCAGAGATACCGCCATTGGCGCCCACGAACTTGACGTTCAACCCGGGATAGGCCACAAACGTGCGCACCTGCTCACAGGCTCTCATGGTAATGAAGCCGGCGTATGTGGCTACGAAGGGCACCAGGCCATTTGCCGCCATACCAGCCGCACATGCCACCGCATTCTGCTCGGCGATGCCTACGTCAAAGAAACGATCCGGATGTCTTTGCGCAAAAGACGTGCCCTTGACCACCAAGACCGAGTCCGCGCACACCAAGACGGCCTTGGGGTCCCGTTCTACGATTTCCGTGAGGCTTTCAATAAATGCCTCGCGCGTGTTCCCAAGCTCCTTCATGGGCACTCTCCTCCCAAGGCAAGCATGGCGTCTCTGAACTGTTCCTTGGTCGGAACACGCTTGTGCCAGGAATTGTCTCCAATCATATACGGGACTCCCTGCCCCTTGATAGTATGTGCGAGAATGAGGGAAGGTTGTTCCGTGTTGGCTTTCGCATTATCGACGGCCTGGAGGATCTCCGGGAACTCGTGCCCGTTGATTTCCTGGCAGTGCCAGCCAAAAGCCTCCCATTTCGGCAGGATGGGATTGAGGCCACTCACCTGGTCCACCGGGCCGCCGCTCTGAATGCCGTTGTTGTCCACGAACACGATCAGCCGTCCCGCCTCGTACTTCTTGGCGGACATGGCCGCTTCCCAGACGATACCTTCCTGGATCTCCCCATCGCCCATAATGACATATGTAAAATAGTCCAGACCCAGTAATCGGCCAGCCAGAGTCATGCCCAGGCCGATAGCAATCCCGTTGCCCAGCGAGCCGGAGGTGGAGTCCACGCCGGGCGTCTTGTTCATATCCGGGTGTCCCTGGAGATGGCAATCCAGCGAGCGCAGCCCCACGAGATCGGCATGGGGAAAGTAGCCCTTTCGAGCCAGGGCTGCGTACAACGCCGGGCATGCGTGGCCTTTGGATAAAATGAATCGGTCCCGGTCCTTCTTGCCCGGATGGGCGGGGTCGACATTCATAACGTGAAAGTACAGTGCGGTGATGATATCCGCCGCCGATAGGGCGGCGCCGGGATGGCCGTCGCCGGCCTTGTGAATCATCGTTACGATGTCAATCCGGATCTGACGGGCGAGATCCTCGAGCCTGTGAATGGTGTCGTCCATAATGCGCTCAGCCGGAGTAGGTGCTTGTGAATTCATATCGCCCTGAGGCGACGTCGTATACGGCGAACGGCTTTTCGATTCCCATGCGTTCTACGCCCGGGGCCTTTTCCGCGGGTTCGCCGCTCTCCAGAACGGCTGTCCCCTTGTCGGTCGGCACATAAACCCGCGCGCGGGTATTGGCGGGGATTGTGACACTCAGCACGAAGGCTTTGTCCTTCCGTTCCCAGCGGCTTTCGATCTTCCCCTGCGGGGACTGATAAGCGGCCTGCGCATATCTCAATCCGCCGCCGGGATAAGGCCGGATCAGGAACCGCTTGAAACCGTTGGCCCCTGGATCGAGCTCAATGCCGGCGACGCAACGGTACAGCCATTCGTCGATGGAGCCGAGGGAGTAGTGGTTGAACGAGTTCATCTGAGGATTGAAAAAGCCGTCCTCTTCGGTCCATCCGTTCCATCGCTCCCAGATGGTCGTCGCGCCGTGGCGCACGGGGTAGAGCCAGGAGGGATAGTCCTCGTTGAGCAGCAGGCGCCAGGCGACGTCAGACCGCCCGATGGCTGTCAACGTGGGGTTCAGGTGGCTGATGCCGATGAATCCCGTACTGAGATGCGAGTCCAGGCTCTTGATGTTCTTCACCAGGTGCTCCGCCGCGAGTGGTCTTGCTTCCACAGGCAACAGGTCGAACGCCAACGCAAGCAGGTAAGCGGTCTGCGTCTCGACTGAAAGTCGCCCGTTAGCCCGCAAGAATTCTCTCTGAAACGCCGCGCGGACGCGCTCGAACACGGCGCCGAAGCGCTCGGCATCGGCCTTGCGCCCGATCTCCCGGGCCATACGCGACAGCTTGGCCGCGTCGTCCGCCCAGTAGGCGGTGGCCAGCAAGGTCTTCATCGGCGATTGCGTGCGGAACGTCGTGTCGGAAGGTAGGCACAGCCAGTCCCCGTAATTGTTGCCCAGCTCATTCCTGCGGACACCGTCGGGGTTGGTTCGCTCGATATAGTCCAGCCACGCAACCATGGCGTCATAGTGCCGCTCGATGATTCGCCGGTCGTGGTACACGCGCCAGATCGTCCAGGGGACGATGATGCCCGCGTCGGCCCAGCCGGCCGCCCCGCCGAGGCCGTCCAACCCGACGAAGTTCTCATCCTCGCGCAGACGCGGAGCCGTATCCGGGAAGATCCCATCGGGCGTCTGAGCGTCTTCGACGTCGATCATCCACTTGGTGAAGAACGCGGCCACATCCATGTTGTACGTGGCCGTACGCAGGAACACCTGGGCATCGCCCATCCAACCGAGACGCTCGTCGCGCTGCGGACAATCGGTGGGCACGCTGAGGAAATTGCCCTTCTGACTCCAGAGAGCGTTGTGCCACAGGCGGTTGACTCCCGGATGCGAACACTCGAACCAGCCCGCCGCCGGCGTAGCCGAATGAACAACACAGCCCGTGACAGCACCTTGCTCCGGCGTACCGTGAAAACCCGTCAATTCGACGTATTGGAACCCATGGAATGTGAATCGCGGCTCCCAGACCTCCTCGCCCTGGCCCCGCAATACGTATACGTCCGTTGCCTTGGCCCTGCGGAGATTTTCGGTGTAGAGCGTGCCATCGGGATTGAGCCGCTCCCCATGACGCAGCGTCACCTTCGTACCAGCCGGCCCGCTGACGCGCAGGCGGACCCAGCCGCTGATGTTCTGTCCGAGGTCACAGATGAAGATGCCGGACTCGATCTCGTTCACGGAAACCGGGTCGATAGTTTCCACCACGCGGACAGGCTCGGATCGCTGTGCCACCAATGGAACGCTTGGCGGTTTCGCAGTTCGGACGGCGGACCATCCGCTCTCGTCGTACTGCGGCTGGTCCCAGCCTGTCAACTCATGACGGGCATCGTAAGTCTCACCCATCATGAAATCGGAGCACAGGATAGGCCCGGCCGCGCAGCGCCACGAGTCGTCCGTCGCCGCGGTCTGGCGCGTGCCGTCCTCCGACTCGACCTCCAATTGGATCAGGAGGCTGGTCTGCCATCCATAGCGTCCGCGGGTCTCCTGCCAGCCGACGTAGCCGCTGTACCAGCCATCGCCCAGCACGACGCCCAACGCGTTCTCGCCCGCCCGCACCAAGCTCGTGACATCGTAGGTGCGGTAGTGAATCCGCTTGTCGTAGTCGGTCCACTCCGGGGCAAACACATCGGCGCTGACAGGGCGGCCATTCAGATGCAGGTCGAGCAGCCCCCGGGCACTGACATACAGGGTCGCGCGCCGCACAGGCCCGTCGAGGGCAAAGACCTTGCGAAACCACGGGGGCGTCCCCGGCTCGGTTCGGGTTGGCCGAATCGCATGTCCGGCACGAGCGAGATAGGCAGGGTCAGCGGCGATCCAGCGTGCCTGCCAGTCGCTCGCCTGCAGCAATCCAATGGTCCAGAAAGCCCGCTCGGATACGGCGGTCCCTCCCTGCTCGTCCCAGACCTGCACCTGCCAGTGACAGGCCATGCGCGAAACCAATGGGATGCCATCGTACTCGATGTGCACCGTGCGGTCATCGTCCACGCGGCCGCTATCCCACAGGTCGGCCTCGCCGCGCACAAGATGATCGGCCGAGGAAGCCACCCGCACCCGCCAGGCGACCTGACGCGCACCGCGGCGGTCCGACTCGATATTCCAGCTCAATCGGGGCCGCACCTCGTCGATGCCCAACGGATTCTCGATATACTCGCAGCGCAGGCGTTTGACGTATAAAGTCGTACTCATCATCACATTCCACGAACCGGCTTGAGGACTGGCTCGCCAGGTCAATTGCCCAGATGATCCCGCTTGATCCAGAAGCTGGCCGTGCCAAACCACAAAACCATGCCCAGCGCCATCAGTCGAACGTAGGTCTGCCTGGACACAACATCACCAAAGAGCAGGAACGCCGGCAAGAGGGACAGAACCAATCCAAGGTAAGAGATCGTTTTGAGCATGACTCTGGTTTGCGGCATCATGCGACATCTCCTTCCAGGGCCGGCCCGGGAGCCCATCTCTGCTGAATCGCGCTGCAGAGCGTGTACAAGGTCACGGCGATAATCCACGCAGGCAACACCTGCAGGAACAGGTCGGCTTTGTAGTTCGCCAGGAACGAGGGCAGCTTGCCATTCACCCAACCCCAACTCGCATACTGGTCCTTGGCGTAGAGCAGGAAACAAACACCGAAGGATCCGAACCACCCGACCGCCGCGGGCCAACTGATCATCAAACGCTTTCGCTCGGCGTAGTTTCGCATCAGCCCTAGTTTGGGGAAGAGCCAGAAGTCGATGAAGATGAAGGCTCCGAGCGGCATGAAGAACAGACCGTAGTAGGCCACGATGCGGTCGAGGTAGGCCAGCACGGCCGGGATACACGCGGTGACAATCATGGCCACCCCCGCCACGAGGGTCACCGCCCAACGGCGCCAATTGGGCGTGGCTACCTGGAAGGCCAGCCCGGCTCGATACAGCGTGGGATTGGCCGTGGTCCAGCCGGCCAGCACGACGCAAACGATGCCGGCATAGCCCGCCCCAAGCATCGCGATATCTCCGGGCGTCGGATTCGGCTCGGCTACCCCGGCAGCCCGTTGCGCGTGGACAAAGGCCGCGCACATCACGCCGGAGCAGATCCACGCCATGTAGTGCCCCAGGAACATACCGAAGGCCGAGCAGAAGCCCATCTGCCATTTCCGCGCGTAGCGGAAGATCGTGACGTCGCCCATGCCCATGTGCTGAGCGATATTGCAGAGCCAGGCCAGGCCCACGCAATGCCAGAAACCATAGTGGATCTGGCCTTCCCTGGGCACCCCCGTCCAGATCTTCTCGTTGGCAACGGCCCAGAAGTCACCCGGGCCGGTGACGCCCAGCGAGGGAAGCGAGGCCACCGCCCCGGCCAGAAACACGACGGGCATCCACGGGGCCACGACTTTGGCAAAGTGCGCCAGACGCTCGAATCCGAGCACCGCCAGGACGGCGACAACCGTCCCCACCCCTGCGGCAACGGCAATCCACGGCAGACTCGGAACCGTCTGACCCGCAGTATAGTTCGGGCTGGGAATGCCCAGGGTCAGGGAAACCGCCGTCGTGGACACGCTCACCATGGAGCCGGCCAGCAGGCAGAGAATCAAGGCAAAGAGACCCGAATAGACCACCGTCAAGTAGGGCCCCGCGATCTTGCGAATCTGCCAGTAGATGGTCAGGCGTTCTTTGACCGCGATGGGGGCGCACATCAAGGCCCAACTGAGCACAGCCAGCACGTTGCCCAGGGCCAACCCCGCAAACACATCGAAGGCGGTTACCCCGTGCAACACCAGCAATGTTCCCAGGACGAACTCCGTGCCCGCGATGTGTTCGCTGGAGAACATGGCGATGAACGTCTTCCAGCCGTGCAGCTTGTCCGCCGTGACCGGCTCGCGGTCGTACTCGTACAAGGCGTCGAGCCGTTCGATCAGGGTCGATTTCCGTCCTGCACCCATAGGCGACGATTTCCTACATAGGTTTCCCGGAAGGGTTCACCCACATCTGTGCAGCTTTATCGGCAATGCGCCCGCTTTTGTCAACTGGAAACGATCACGAGCGGTAGGGCGGTCTTTCGCAGTGACGCCGTGAGGCGTAACTTTTCTTATGCCTTGCGGACACACTACGAGCGCGTCAATCGATTCGACGGATCCGTAAAGCCATGTAGGGCTTGCCCGGCAAGGCCACCGCTGCTCTGCTCTTGTCGGCGAACCTGTATCGGTCCATCCGCTCGACTTCGAAGGCCCGTTCCACCGGTGTGATCGTCATGTTCCAGGTATCGATCAGATCGACCTGAAACCTCATGCCTGGCGCGAGCTCGTCATCCGGCAGGAGGAACTTCCATTCTTGGGCCGGGTCCCTGCCGAAGTAGATCAGATAGTAGTGTCCCTTTTGTCCGGCGATGTTGGGCTGCCAGTACTGCTCGATGGGATCGAGTCCCTGAGCCGGCCCTTGCTCGACGATCTTGCGCAGAAAGGCGATTCGGGCCGGGCTCTCACGACTCAGCGTGCCGCCGGTGGAAATCCAGCCGTCACCGAAGGGTTCACCGGCATTCGTCTCTCCGTGGGTAACGTAGGCGCCTCCGACGATCGCCACCCAGAAACGGTACACCATTTCCTCGCCGGACAATTGTCCCCAGCGGCTTGTGATGTCCCCCTCGTAGTTGATTTCGTCGTGGATGATGGGCTTGCGGTAGATATCGCGGAGAAGCGGCGAGATGCCGGGGAAGCGGACTGCCATGTAGTATTGCAGGCTGACGTGCGTCACCCACGGTTTGCAATAGTCGTAGATCCGGTCCGCGTTATGGATGGACCTCAAATGGCCATAGGGATCGCCGGCCTGGACGACCTGGAAGAGGCGGTCCCAGTCTTCGTCGGTCAGATGCTGGATGAAGCTGTTCTCATTCGCCAGGCTCCACCACACGCTGCGATAGGCCGCGAAGCGGGCCATCACGTATCGCACGTACCGCTCGTTGGTCGCGGCATCCATGGTGTCGAATCCCCATTTGTCATGGTCGTAAGGTCGAAAGAGGATCAGATCTGATTCGATGCCCAGCTCCCGCAATTGTGCGACACAACGCTCCACGCGCTGAAAGAACACCGGATTGAAGCGAGAGAAATCCCAATTCTCCTTCGACGTGCCCTCGAAGGGAAAACAATCCAGCGCGCCCGGCCCTTCGTTGTACTGCTCGCGCCACGGAGGAACGATCAGGAACCGTGCCTTATTGAAAGGAGCATGCTTCAGCGTCTCAACCGTGGTCCGCTGTTTGGCCTCGGATTGAAACGGCCACTCATAGATCGTCGTTCCAAACGGCCAAAACGGCGTGCCGTCCTCATACTGGAAGTGGTACCGATTTCTCACCCGCACAGGGCCATGGTTGCCCGCAGAGGGCGGCGTGCACAGAAATTGACCCTCTTTCCCATCCAACGGTTCTCGATTGCTTTTCGTTTGATACGTCCATGTCCCTTCCCGGTCGGGCATGAAGCGGACTTTGAAGACCCCATTGCCGTCGTAAAAGCCCTCCGGCTCATATCGGCGGTCTCCATTCTGAAAGACGGCGCTGAATTCAACACCGATGAATGGATTGCCCGCGGTCGGTCCGGGCAGGGATAGCTCGTAGAAATCCCACTTCTCGATGCGCTGATCCTGGGCCAATACCGACGGCCCGAACCCTGTGATGATGAGGACAAGAATTGCTGATTTCTTCATAAAGCGTCCTGGTCACAATGTCCGAGGCGCGCTCCCGTGCGGCCGCGCATACTTCTCGAAGCAGCCGTATTCCATGTTGCTCTCGAGACCACCATCAAGTACCCATAGGATCTGCTTATCCGTGCGGCCATAGCGACGCTATATTAACCTGTTCTCGGTCCGTCACTTATGCTATCCTCTGGACCCTCCACGTTCAAGGACCATTTGGAGGATCGCGATGGATGAAAGACACTCTCCGAGGTCCCTGCCAGGTAGCTGGGGGCTGCCCGTTATTGCCACAGTCGCTCGCATCCTCTGCCGCGATCCTCCCTGCAGAATCATCTTCTACAAGGAGTTATCGATAGCCGTCCGGGCCAACGCCCACGGCCACCAGAACTGAGACATTGCGTACCTCGCCGCCCCAACTGCGCTTCAGGCAGATCCCGTCGAGATAGACGTAGGGGAACTCGCCGGTGATCGGTTCGTTGCACCACTGCTCGATCCGGCCGTGGAGCTTCTGGTTCAGATCGCTGACTGTCCCGGCACTGATCCGCATGCCCTACAGGGTCTCGGTGATATCCTCCACTCGGCGGACCGAAACCCCTGGCCTACAACTTTGCTGGTCTCCCCCTCACCGGTACCGCGTTCGTCGAACTGGCTTCAGCCGGTGAATCGGATGCAAAGATCGCGTGTCAAATGGCCAGCAAGCGCGCAATCCGTTCGTCTATGGACGGGTGGGTGCCGCCTGCGTTGTCGCTCTCGGTCCCGCGCCTCCGGCAGGATGAGGTTTCTCGGGTGGATAGCACTCGAACATCGCCAACACCAGGAAATACTACCTGACCGTTCGGCCCGAAGACATGGCCTCCGCCAGCCGGGGCCTGAACGAAATCCTGGAGGTGCGAAAAAGCGAGTGACGCAAATTGGCCTTTTGTCGCGACACACAAAAAAGCTGCCAAGCGTAAGTGCTTGGCAGCAAACCATTTAGGACAATGGGCAGGAGTGGATTTGAACCACCGACACACGGATTTTCAGTCCGTTGCTCTACCAACTGAGCTACCTGCCCTCTTCTTGCCGTGCAGGACACCGTAGTATATCTGACACCTTAACGCTTGCAAGCAGATTTTCGAGCGACACGAGTTTTGTTCCCAGCAGCAGGAGGTAGTGCGTGCCGGGGAGCACTTCAGGTGTCGGCGTATGCGATCTCGTGAATTCTCTGACTGCGAAAATCAGCAATCGCGGCCGTGTGAGATAACCCCGAACGATTGCCCAACTCTGAATCTCTGCTTCCCTCAATGATTTCAGCAGAGATGTATTATCTATAACCTTTGCCAGGGCAAGATCTTACAGACACGCCTGCTGCAGGTCATGGACTCCGTGGAGAGTTCGCGAAAGAAGAAAACGCAGATTCTACTTGACGGAAACCGCTCTGCTTGGTAGGGTACTCTGTGTAGCAAAAGAACTATGTTCCTTCGGAGGAGTAACGGCAATGGCTCTCTCTCAGCAGGACGCCTTGGAATCACTGGGTTTGATCAAGGAACGGCGAGCAGGACTCGCAAGGTGCTCCCCGCAGATTATGCCGGCAATCTACCTATTCTCTGGGGCCTGATTTCGATGGCGGGCCTCAGTGCCGTGGAGGTCTTTGGTCATCGAGGCGGGTACATCTTTGGCCTCCTGGACGGCGTGGGGGTCCTCGGAACCCTCCTCATATGCCGGAGATGGCCCCTTGGCCATTCCGTACAAGGGTCCGGCTTGCTGCAGGTTGCCCGACGCATCTTGGTTTTCTGGCTGATCCTGTTCGCTTATGCCGTCGTTTGGATGCTCCTGCTGCGGCCCGCCACTGGGATGCAGGTCGGTGCCTTCCTCGTGACGGTAGCGATGCTGGGTAGGGTGGTTATCAGCCTATGGACGGGAAGTTTCTTCATGCTCTGGCTGGGTTTGGCAGTGACCGTTCTGACCCTCTTCGGCTTCTATTTGATTCCCGGCTGCTTCAATCTCTGGATGGCGTTGACGGCGGGCGGCGCCTTACTGGGCGCCGGGTTGTACGTTCGCATTCGCTGGAGGTAACAATGGCCGAGTTCGACAGCATCATCCATCAGCCCATTCGGCTCCAGATCATGTCTTCCCTGGTCGCCCTCGATCCGGACGAACAGTTCGATTTCACCTACTTGCGGAACCTGCTCAAGGTCACCGACGGCAATCTCGGCGCCCACCTGGCCAAGCTGGAGGCAGCCGGCTATGTCAGAATCGATAAGACATTCGTTGATCGCAAGCCGCGGACATTCGTATGCGCCACCGGCAAAGGCCGAGATGCCTTCACCGACCACGTGGAGACCCTCGAAAAGATCCTGAAAGGGCCTCGGGAATCGAAGTCGGACACGACCGGGCTCACGGGGAATGAAGCCGTTTGAGGGAGACCACAACGCGACGAATTCCCAACTACATTGCTGGGCCTCGTGCATTATTGAAAGGGAGAACGACAACAAGGGCAACGTACCATGCAGAAGGGCGCCTACCCGAGCACGCCGATCTCTTTCATACTACTACCCGCGCGGATCTTGTTTTCTTGCGCAGATTTCTCATGCCGAGATTGCGTTTATCGCATAGCAGGCTGTCAGCAGACTTGGGGAGGGATCCCGTTGATTGCTCAGGACAGGCGTGTCTTGTGAGGGGTCTGACATGCAATCCTGCGGGTAGCCCCCAAAGCGAAAGAACGCCTTTTGGTTGCGGCCGAGGGCCGCGCTGCGTATCCCAACGATTTTGAGGCCGTCTCCAGCGAGCACTGGCTCACCGAGATCGGGGTTCCACTCAGGAAGGTGTGGAAGACACAATGGAGTGAACCGTGGAGCGTGCGCCCCGTATTTCCTGAAAGCCGTTACCTGACGCCGTTGGGTGCGGACCTTCGGACACGAGAGGCCGAGCGCGTGTAAGAATACGCCGCGCGGAAACACTCATCTGCACGTGTCCGCGGGGGAACGAATGCGTTGATACGAGCGCGCGGGGCGGCATTTGCAGATGGTGTCGCCGGCGCGGCCTATGGGAAAGGGCGCAGCAATGGGGTCACGGGGCAAGAGAGCGGCAATAATTCTGTTGGCAGGCGGTTTGCTGGTCGGTGGGGCATCGTCGGTGGTACTGTCACACTGTGAGATTCCTTGCGGGATCTACGGCGATCCGATGCGGCTGGACATGATGGCCGAGCACATCACCACGATCGAGAAATCCATGAAGCAGATCACTGAACTCTCGGCGGCGGGGGACAGGAACTACAACCAGTTAGTGCGATGGGTCGTCAACAAAGAGCAGCATGCCGATCAGTTCGGCGACATCATCACCCAATATTTTATGACGCAGCGGATCAAGCCGGCCTCCCAGAGCGATCCGAAGGCTTACGAGGACTACGTTCACAAGCTGACGCTCCTTCACCGGATGCTGATCACGTCGATGAAGAGCAAACAGACGACCGATCTGGAGAACGTGGCGACGCTGCGTTCCCTGCTGGCCGAGTTCCGCACGGCCTATTTGGGTGAAGAGGGGCATTCTCACTGAGTGCGGCGGGCAGGGGGCTTGCCTCGGTTAACTCTCCCGGGCCGGATTTGAGGTGAAGCAGACCAGGGAAATCAGGACGAGGCCGGCACCCGCAATGAAGAGCACGAGTCGCTTCGCCGGCTCACTGCACCGACGGAGCCACTTCGGGATCTGTGCTTCCGTCGTTTCCTCGTCCGCCTGGTTGATGATCGCCTTGCGGGCGGCAGCCAGTTCGCGGGCCCTGGCCTTCGGATAGATTGCATTCGGATCTTCGGGCTGCGTGCCGAGGGTGACCGGCGCGATGCGTTTCAACACGTCGGGGTCATCCTCCAGTTGATCGAGGAGTGCATCGTATTCGGCATTGAGCGATTCGAGGCGTTCGAGCGACCGCTCAGCTTCTTTGACGAGAAGCTTGTTGCGGCAGTACTGGATCAGGTCGTCGCACAGGACCGCCACGCCAAGCGCCCCGGCACCGATGCTGAAGAAGATCACAAAGAGAAGGAGGTGGAGAATGCCTTGTCTTTGCATGGTCCGCAGTCAAAAACTGCGGCAGGCGTGGCCGTCTCCACCACGGAGAGGACCACACCTGCCGAATTCGTATCTGATGACACCGTTGGGCCGACTCCTCATCGCGAGGGGTCGGGGCCCGCTTGGCTTATCGGCAATCGGCGCCCTGCGGCTCGAATGTTTCCCGCCGGCGAGCGATGTGCCGCTGCCGTTCTATACCGCGTAAACGGGCAACTGGGCTCGCAGCAGCGGGGCGATTTCCTGGGACTTCCGCACTTCGCGAGCGACGTCGCGGAAGATCTTCTGGAGCTCGTCGAAGTCCAGCGCCGCCAGCTCGTCGACCTTCTTCTTGTCCTTGCCGTTTTCGACGATGAACTTGGCCATCGCGTCGGTCGCGATTTCCCGGATCAACTGCCACATTTCCTTGCCCTGCGCGGCCGCGACGGCACGTCCCATCGCCACCGACAGGGACAGGATCGCGTTCATGCCGAGCACACCCTTGCGCTGCATCACGGCGATCTTCTTGTCGGCATCGGCCTTGGCGTCGGCCATGCCAATCGCCACGGCCTGGTCCCACTCGGCCTTGAGCAGCATCTGGTCGACATTCAGCAGGCTGCCCAAATCGGTCAGCTTCTTGCCGACGAACGCCTTCGACAGGATTTCCTCCAGGTTCTTGACGGCGGTCATGCAGCCCTTGCCTTCGTACCGGCGGGCCTTGCGCCACCGCTCCAGCAGCTTGTCGTCGCCTTTGGCCTTGACGGCATCGTAGTGGAGATCCTTCTTGAAGCGGAAGGTCCCGTCGCCGGCATCCTTGAACATGTCCGGATGCTTCTTGGTCAGCTCGTCGGGCATGATGATGCTGTCGACGAAGTGAATGGCCTCGTCGATCCCGGCCGAGGTCCCCAGAGGCGTCGATCCTTTGAAGCGAATGGTGCCGGATTTTCCGAGGAACAAGGTGGCCGCGGCGGTCGGGATGCCGGCGTTGGTCGGCTCCTCGTTGCCGGTGATGGCCTCGATGGCCATCATTCTCATCATCAGGGCCGCGATGTCGATCTCGGCCGCATTCTTCGCAACGGCCACGTCTTTCTGACCCGTAAGAACGGCCGCGATCTCCTGGATGGTCTTCTCGACTTCTTTGCGCTCATCGGCGCTCATCTTGCGCTTGCCCTTTTCGGCAATCGTCAGGATTTCGAGCACGCGACCGTACTTCTGGAGACGCTCGGTGTTGGCCCCGCCGCCGGCCTTGAGGCCGAAGGCGTTCATGGCGGTCGAGATCTCGGCCTCGAACGGATCGTTCGGCGATTTCGAGCGGTGCGAGACGATCAGCTCCGCGTCGTAGGCCAGCGAGGCCAGCATGGCCAGCACGGTCTCGGAGAGCGTGCCGATCTGGTTGGCCTTGATCAGCGTCGCGTTGATCTCGCCGTTCTTGGCGCACTTCTCGATGTTCGTGTCCTTGGTGGTCACGAGGTCGTCGCCAATGATGAAGATCTTGTCGCCGAGCTTGTCCATGATGAGGTTCCAGCCGGCATGGTCCATTTCGCCGAAGCCGTCTTCGATCGAGAGGATCGGGACGCCGGCGTGCATGGCTTCCTCATAGAGGGCCAGGATCTCGTCGCGGCTCATATCGACCTTGCTCTTGTCGCGCCAGAAGCGGTACATGCCGGTCGCATCGGGCTGGCCGGTCTCTTCGCGATAGGCGTTCTCGAGCTCGGAGCAGGCCGGGTCGAGGGCGATGGCCACATCCACGCCGGGGACATACTCGCAGTCCAGAATCGCCTGCCGCATCATCCGCCACATCCGCTGCTCGGGCACCTTGTCGCCTTCTTCCTTGTCGATGTACGGCGCCAAGCCACCCTCGAGCCCGATGCCCATGACCTTCGCGCCGGGGGCCGACTCGATGATCTCCTTCAGACGGCTCTGCAGGTTCACCGTCATTTCCTGCGACTGCTCATACGTCTTGGCCGACAGCGGCAGGAACATGCCTTCCTGCATGCTGATGTTGCTCTCGGGATACTCCTTCTCGGTGTGCCGCCCGCCCATGGCGCAGTTGCGATACTGCCAGGGAGCGCGGACCTTGCTGCCGTCGTTGAGGTCGACCTCCATCATGCGGCTCGCCAGCAGCTTCGCCTTGACCTCGGCGGTCTTGTTGAACCAGTCCTCGCCGGTGGCCTTGGCGGCGGCACGAGCGGCCTGCTCGGCGGCCAGCGCCTCACGCTGACGGAACTGCTTGAGCTTGCCGCGGTCGGCCTCGAAGCGGTCCAGCAGCCCGACGCAGCCGGGGGCCAGGAAGAAGCGGCCGATGTAGATCAGGATCTCCGCATGGGTGATCAGGCCCAGGGCGATGAAGATCGCCGCGGCCGGCAGGAAGATCGTCGCCAGCCACTGGCTCCACACCGGCGCCGACGCCGAAACCGCCAGGTTGTACGGGGCGTCCGGGGCATAGTTGCCCTCGTCCTTGCGGACCCCGTAGAACTTGCCCCACGGAATCAGCACAAACATCTGGGCGTACCAGGCGAGCTTGTTGCCCTGCATATCGGCCTCGGCCCGTTCCTGGCTGTCCTTGTTCAGCGCCGTCAGCTTCACGGCCGTCAGGAAGTGACCCATCTCGTGGATCGCGATGGCGATGTGCCACGACAGGTACAGCACGATCAGCGAGATCACCGTTTCCCAACTGAGGAACATGAACTTGAGCACTTCGAACTTGGGATTGGCCCCGCCCTCGATGACCTCCTTGAGGTGAAGGGCCGGGAGGTTGAGCACTGAGGAAATGAAGGCGGCGTGGAACGACACCAGCTTGTGGTTGGCGATGACCCAGCCGCGCTCCAGGTAGCCCGCCGGGGTTATCATCGTCCCGGTACCGGGCGAAAATCGCCCTCTGCCGCCACGGATTCTTTCATTTAACTGACTCAGTAGACCCATTCTGGAATTCTCCTTTACCGTACTTTCTGACTTCTTGCGCGATTCGAGAAACGCAAGACAATACCAGCCATCGGGCCCCCAAGTCAAGCCGGATCGTGCCCGCCCGGCCAAAAATCAGAGATCGAACGCCAAAATCCCCGTTTTCGCCCCAGGAAAAGCAAAAAGCACAGCCCTCGGGCGATCGAGCCGGTCAGATCGGTGCTCTTGGGGTAGGTTTGGGCGATCCACTGGATGCGGCCTCCCCACTCGCGGCGGTAGCGCCGGAGCATGCGGATGGTTGGGTCCTCGCCGAGGGCGTACGGGCTGTTGACGGGTCCGATCATCGTATTGACGCCGCACTGCTCGCAGAGCTGCCAGGTCTCGGCGATCTTGCGATCGGTGAAGTAGTGGCGCATCAGGGAGGCGATGTAGCTCAGGTCGCGGTCGTGGGCGCTGCCGATGATGAGATTGCCGCCGCAGATGAGGCGGCTGATCCGCACGTGTCCGATGCGGCCGATTGGAACTTGGATGTCGGATGGCTCTGAGGTCGGCATGGGTCTCTACTTGGCTGCCATGACGTCGAGTTCGGCGATGGTCGTGTAGTACTCGCGCGACCACTCGCTCAACGCCACGAGGCGGATGTACCGTCCGGCGACGGGCTTGTCAAATTGCACGCTCTGGAGCTGGCCGTCGTTGGGGAAGCGGCCCGCGCTCACCGCCGATCCCCATTGCTTACCGTCGGGGCTGACGTAGAACTCATACTCGCGGATACGACCGTGAGACATATCCTGGCGGGGCAACTGCGTGAAGCCAAGGAGCCGGACCGTCCGGCCCAGGTCAATCTGGATCTCGTGCGGATGCTTTTCCCGCGTGGAGGACCAGTTCGTGTGCCAGAAGGTCGCCGGGTCGTTGTCGATGGCGTGACCCACCTCGCCTTCGCCCGGCTCGACGCTGTCGACGTGCGTCACCTTCCAAGTCGATTTGTCCAGCTCCTGCAAGGGGACGATCTTCGCGAACTCGACGCGGGCCGTGTCGCTGACGAGGCCTTTGTCGAGATTCACTCGGGCCTCAAGCGTGCCTTCCTCGATGTGCTCGAAAGGCCGGGTGTAGGCGGTCCAGGCGCCGCCGTTGAGGCGGTATTCCACCTTGCCCGAGGCCGTCGACTCGATGCTCAACATGCCGCCTTTGTCCCGGGTGACCAGCGGGGCGCCGAGGTTGGGCAACTGAATCCTCGCGTCCAGTGTTGTCCGCCGCAGGGAGTAGCGGAAACGCGTGGGCTGGGCGGTCAGGGTGTACTTGTTCATAGGACGCGGCCCGCAACTGGCCCCGCCCAGGCCCATGTGGGCGGCGTCGATGCAGAGGTATACCTCGTCGCGGGGTACGAACTTGTCGATGTGGCGGGCCTGGTCGTAGTCTTCGGCGGTATTGTGATGGACGCTGATCGAATAGGTGCCGTCCGTGACGACCACAAGGTTTGTGACGACTGGGAGAGGTTTGCCCTTCTTGGAGCGCAGAGCTGCCCAGCGGACATCGGTCTTGTTGCCATTTTCCTGGGGCCGGACGTAACGTTCGTACTGATCGGCCACGCTGCCGCTGTACAGGCCGACGTCGGCGCTGCGCTTGCGGTCCACGTAGCTCTCGTGGGGGCCACGGCCCAGCCATGTCAGCGTGTCGAAGGCCTTGGGCAGGACGAGACTCACACCGAGTTTCGGCAGGACCGAGAGGCCGCCGTAAGGCTCGACCTGGTTGCTTACATCGATGGCCCCGTTGCCGAAGACGGTGAACGTGGCGGTGTGGATCATCCCATCGCCGGAGCGGCCGGCGCAGTCCACGGTGCAGCGGACGCGGACGATGCCGGCGGCGAGCTTCTCGGCGGAAACGTCCTTCACTGAATAGGTGAGATTGCGAAGGCCGCTTTGCCCGACGTTGCGGCGTAGCCAATTGTCGTTGTCCACCAGGGCGCGGAACAGATTCAGCCTCGGGCCGCCACCCTTGGCGAGAACCTCCACATCGTAGTATGAGAGAGACGACAACGTCCCGCTCGACCTACTGAAGACGGCTGTGAAATTCCGGCGTGTGACCGTAATCTCATCGCCTTGGTCCGTCAGACGGAGCGGGGGTAGGCTGTCCAGGTCGAGCGAGGGTGCTTCCGGCACGTCGAGGGGCAGTTTGAACTGCTCGCAGGCGACCACGTGCCCCGCCTTGGCGTACAACTCATCTCGGTCCTGAGTCACACTGACATTCAGGAAGTACTCGGCACCTGGCTTGAGCTTGCGCTTGGACTCCAGCAGACGCAGTGTCACGCTCTCGGATTCGCCCGGTGCGATACTACCGAGTGTTTGCAGGCCCCGCGTGAGCACTCGACCGTCTTCCATGAGTTGCGATTTTAACGTGAAGTTGCTCAGGTTGGTGAAGAAGTACTTGTTGGTCAGATTGACTGTCACGCTGTCGTCTTTGACCTCGCCCAAAGTGAAGCCGACGTATTGATAGACTTTCTTGACCTCGTGCAGCTTCGCGGTGACGGACCGGTCCGGGTCAACGACGCCGTTGCAGCAGAAGTTGTTGTCGTTCGGCCGGTCCCCGTAATCGCCCCCATAAGCGAAGAACCACTCCTTCGATCCGTCTGCGTTCGTTCGGCCGGTGTACTTGCGCAGACCCTGATCGACCCAATCCCAAATACACCCGCCGATCAGTCGTGGATAGGTCTCTATCGCGTCCCAATACTCCTGGAGGTTGCCGATGGCGTTGCCCATGGCGTGAGCGTACTCGCACATGATGAAGGGCTTGGGAGAGTCGCTGCGGCCCTGTCCGATCAAACCGTCGACGGAAGGATACATCACGGAATCGATATCCGCCACGAAGTTCATTCTCTCGTAATGGAGGGGGCGGGATGTGTCGATCTCGCGAATGGCCTGTGCGGCGGCTTCGAAGTTCGGGCCGCCTCCCGCCTCGTTGCCCAGCGACCAGATCACGATGCACGGATGGTTCTTGTCGCGCTGGACCATGCGCACGTTGCGGTCCACGTGCGCGGTCTTCCAGCTCTCGACGCGCGCCAGTGTCTCGCGCCCATAGCCCATGCCGTGCGATTCGACGTTGCCCTCGTCAATGGCGTAGAGCCCGTAGAGATCGCAAAGGTCGTACCACAGTGGATGGTCGGGGTAGTGACAGGTGCGCACGGTGTTGATGTTGTTCTGCTTCATCAGCTCGATATCGCGGATCATCGAGCCGATCTCCACCGCGTGCCCGCGATCCGGATCGTGCTCGTGACGGTTGACGCCTTTGAGCTTGATCGAGACGCCGTTGACGAGGAACTGGCGGTCTTTCAGCTCGACCTTGCGAAAGCCGAAGCGACAGGCCTTGACCTCGGTCGTTCTGCCGTCCGCATTGAGCAGTTCCAGCACGACGGTATAGAGGTGCGGCGTCTCTGACGTCCATTTGAGCGGGCTGCTCACGTCGCTACTCAATTCGATCTTTGCTTCGCCGCCCGGATCGATAGTGGCCGGTTCAGACTGTCCCAGCGGGGTCTTGCGTCCTTCGGCATCGACGAGGGTCGCGCGGACGCGCCGGCTGGCTCGATCGCTCGAAAGATTACGGACTCTGGCCGTGATGGTGACCTGAGCGTCCTTGTACTCGTCGTCCAGATCGCCCAGGACGAACCAGTCCCGTAGTTGGACTCGCGGCGTGCTGAACAGGTACACATCGCGGAAGATGCCGCTGAGGCGCCAGAAGTCCTGGTCCTCGAGGTAGCTGCCGTCGCTCCAGCGATAGACTTCGGCTGCCAGCACGTTCTGACCCGCGTTGAGTTGCCTGGTGATATTGAACTCGGCGGGGGTGCGGCTGCCCTCGCTGTAGCCGACCTTGTGCCCGTTGATCCAGAGATAGAAGGCGGACGACACGCCCTCGAAGTGGATGAAAACCTCCCGGCCGCCCCAGTCCTTCGGCACGGTGAAGACGGTGCGATAGCTGCCTACCGGATTCGGCTCCCGAGCGGCTGTGAAATCCTCGGGCACCGAACCGATGATTCTCGGAGGTTGGCGGAGATGCGGATAACGCACGTTGGAATAGATGGGTGTCCCGTAACCTTGAATCTCCCAGTTGGAGGGGACGAGGATGTCGTCCCACCCGGTGACGTCGAAATCGGTCTTGTAGAAATCCGCCGGACGCTCATCGGGTGACTTGACCCAGTGAAACTTCCATCGCCCGTTGAGGCATCGATAGAAGGGCGAGTTTCGCCATTTCTTTAACGCGTCCTGTGCCGTCCTCATCGAATAAGCGCCGATGGCGGACTGCGCGTCGGGGAAGGAAACTCCCGTGGCTCGCGGCGGCTCCTTGTGGATCGCGATGACTCGTTCATTCTCCCAATCGGGCGCCTGGGCCCGGGCCGCTACGTTGCCGAGACACCCCATCAAGCTCGCCAGCAGAACCAATCGTGCAGTCACTTTCAATCTCCTTGAAAAGACATGTTTCCAGACGTGCTATCATACATGAGACACCGGTCGCGCTGCCAGTTCAAAACCTCCGCAAAGACCCGGAGGGTGCGGCCGGCATACGGTGGTGGGTTCCGGTTCGGCCCGGGCCGGCGTCATTCCGACCGGAGGCCGAAGGCCGCAGTGGAGGAATCCGGCCGCGCAGGGGAGACACGCCATGTTCGCGACCAGATGTCTCGACTGCGCTTCGCTCCGCTCGACATGACAGGCCGTGGCTACGCATGCAGCTTTTTTTTGACCGGCGCAGGCCCTGCCATCGTGTCCCGACCGCACCCATCTGGACGGTCTTTAGCGACGAGTCACTGAATACGCTGCGCCCGCGGCGGGGTGAGGCGTGGATGCGTCCGCGTTGGATGGGTGCGTCAATCGCCAGGATCAGGCTGGAAGTTGCGGCTTTGCCGTCACCTTTGCCATCCAGGGCCGCGCACGACGCGGCCGGGTTTGGCGCCGGTATGTCCGCCATCTCGAAGCACCTGTGTTCCGTTCACGAAGACGTGGAGCATGCCGGTTGCGTATTGGTGCGGCTGCTCGTATGTCGCATGGTCGGTGACTGTGGCGGGATCGAAGATCACAAGGTCCGCGTAGTACCCCTTCTCAAGCCGGCCGCGACGGTCGAGCTTGAGATTCTCGGCGGGCAGCGAGGTCAAACGCCTGACCGCTTCGGCCAGCGTGATGACCTTCTCCTCACGAACGTACTTGCCGAGCAGCCGGGCGAAGTTCCCATAGGCGCGCGGGTGTGGATTCGACTTCAGGAAGACTCCCTCGGGGGCAACGGATCCGGTATCGGAGCAAAAGCTGACCCAAGGGAGCTTGATCTGCTTGCTGACATTTTCTTCGGACATCAGGAAGTAAACCGTGCCCACCCGACTGTCGTCTTCGATGACAAGGTCGATGGCCGTCTTTTGGGGCGATTTCCCCCTCATCCTGGCGACCTCCGCCAGGGTCTTGCCGGTGAGATGCTTTAGCCTTGCGTTCTTGAATCCCACCAGAAGCACATTCTCCGGCCCTCCGGCCAGGAGATATAGATTCTCCCAGTCCTTGGAAGGCGTCGTCATTTCCTTCAGGACGCGCCGGCGGGTCCTCGGGTCCCTGAGTCGCATCACCCAAGCCCGGTGTCCGCCGACCTGGACCCAGGGAGGCATGGCCGCGTCGAGACCGGTGGCGCCTGCCGTGTAGGTATACATGTTCGCCGTGATGCTCAGGCCTTCGGTTCTTGCCGTCTCGATCCTTTCGATCATGGCGTCGAGCTTGGGCCAGTTCGATTGGCCGGCCGCCTTCATGTGATACAGTTCCGCCGCGACGTTTGCCTTTCGAGCAATGGCGATCAGCTCGTCCAGGGCTTCGAGCAGGCGATTGCCCTCGCTGCGGATATGCGAAATATACATGCCGCCGTATTCGCCGGCGACCTCTGCGAGAGCGATCAGCTCATCGGTGTCCGCGTAACAGCCGGGAGCGTAGATCAGCGCGGAACTCACCCCGAGTGCTCCCTCTCGCATCGCGGCGCGTGCGAGTTCTCGCATCTGTTGGAGCTCTCGGGGCGCTGGGCGACGGTCCTCGTATCCGACGGCGTAAACGCGCAAGGTCGTCGCGCCCACGAAGGAAGCCACGTTGGTCGATATTCCTTTGTGGACGAGATAGTCGAGGTATTCTCCCAGTGTCGTCCATTCCACGCTGAATCGGATGTCGCCCTGAGAGCTGCGCATCTCGCCCTTCATCGCGTCGTTGAGAGGGCCCATCGACCATGCTTCCCCCATGACCTCCAGGGTCACCCCCTGACGAATGTCGCTCTGCGATCGGCCATCTTCGATGAGACAATCGTTCGCCCAGCTCAGCATGTTGATGAACCCGGGCGCCACGGCGAGCCCCTTCGCATCGACCACCTGATTCGCGTCGGGCTGGAGCTGCCCTATCGCTGCAATGCAATCTCCCTTGATTCCGACGTCCGCTGTATAGGACGGTCCGCCGGAACCGTCGTAGATCCGTCCGGAGGTGATCACGACATCGTATGTCTCCGAGCGGCAGACCGCTGCGATGTTCGCCAGGAGTATGACTGCGTGAAAAAGCGGAACTACTCGTCGCATGTCGCTCGCTCCTTTGCACTCAGCCGTGATTCAGGGCGCTGTGTCCATCATGACACTACGGAGAAACTGGCGTACGAGGAATCATGGAGAGTAGTAATTGTGGCATTGCTTCAGGCGGCGATAGTTCCGGTCGGTCCAGAGCCGCTTGTGCTGTGGCCTGGGATTGGGGTCGGGATTCCGGTACACGTGAAGCTCACTGCCGTTGAGGACGATGATCTCCTCTCGCCAGTCCCCCGTGACATCGGCCACGTACAGCCGGTCGGCCTTCTCCTCGATGCGTTTCACGAACTTGCCGGTGAGCGGCTCGAACAGGCAGACGTCGCCGCTTTCGTGGCGTTCCTTGGCGCAGGCCAGTTGCTGCGGGCGCCCGGTCCAGTCGATGGTGTGAATGACTTCCACACCACTGGCCGTCCAGCCGGGAGGCGCCACATCATCCATGCTATAGTCGAACACTTTGCTGCCCGATGAATCGAACACGAAGGGCTTTTGATGTTCGTTGTATCGCGAGCGACACCAGATGAAGATCTCGTCGCTTCCCTGTTTGAATCGGCCCACGGCCGCATTCTGCGGCTCCTGCCTCTTGAAATGGGTCCTCCAGATGGGCCCGTCGCACCCGAGGAGCTGGACGTGGTTGCTGCCTTCTTCCAGCAGGATCGCCTCCAATCCCTCGCGGTCCGGGAGAGCGTCCGCCACGAACACGCTGTCCATGTGATAGCGGTCCGGGACGGCCTGAGCCAGCAGCTTGCCGTCGGCCGAGAAGATCGTTGCTCCGAGGACTTCATCACGCCCATCGGCGTTGAGGTCGGCCAGACGAGCGCCGTTGTGCGCGCAGCTTACGAACTCGTCTGTTTGCCACAGGGGCTTTTCGTCGTTCAGGAGCCCCGTCACAGAATAGGCGGCGAGGAATTTCCCCATTCGGTAGCCGTCCTTGTTCGTTGCCTGGAGAAGGACGTCGCCGTCCGCGCCGCTGCCGCGGAAATCCGCGATCATCGCCACTTCCCATCGCTCGGCCTGCTCGGGGTGAGCCGGTTTTGCTGTTGCCTCCGGGCGTCCGGTCTTTCCGTCCACGATGTGAAGCGTCAAGTCTTTCGTCAGAAAGAGCACTTCGCACTTGTCGTCCGCGTCCACGTCGCCGGCCGCGACACCCGGGCCGTTATGGCCGGGAAGCCCTTCGCCTTCGCTCGATCCGCCCACGACAACGTCCGTCTCGAGCACCCACAGTCTCGTGCCGTCGTTGGCGTAGGCCGCTACGTGTCCCGGCACGGTGACCAGATAATCCATCTTACCGTCGGTGTCGAGGTCCGCCACGATCATCCCGCCCGCCGAGTCCTGCGGCGCCGGTACGTCCAGCGGGATGACAAAGGGATTCTGCTCGTATCCATGCGCGATCGCGCACGCCAACCACGTCAAGGCGAGCGCTTTGAAGACTGAATTGCCTGTGTTCATGTGTTCATTCCTGCACGGAGTTCAAGACGTTCCTGATTCTCGCCGCGGCGCGCGGGCCTTATCACCCGCGCGTCGGGCGCTGACAGGCTCAATCGTAGAAGGGAAACAGCTTCCTGAGTTCCTCTTTCGACGGCCGCCGGCCGTACTCGCAGATCTCGAAGGCCTCGGCGTACTTGATCTGTTTGCCTTTCTCCTGGCCGTACCAACTCACGAGCTGCTCGCGGAAGCGGTTGGCGGTCCCTGCGAAGCGACGGTCGAAGTCCCGGCGGACGGCCTGTTCACGGGCCCGGCGTGCCGCGGGGTCCTGCGGGTACAGCTTCTCAGATCCACCACAGCCGCCCTCCAGCGTCTGCGACGCCAGGGCCAGGGCCGCATCCAGCTTCTTCTCGATCACCTCATCGATACCCACGACGACGTCGGCGGTGAATGGGTAAGGTTTCTGGAAGCGGTCCTGGTAGAACATGAACACCGGGTTCCGCTCCAGATACGGCACGTCGGGGCAGAAGAACGGCACGGTGACCATGTAGCCGGCGTCCTGCACGAGCAGGGCGACATTGCGGTGGTCGGGATGATAGTCGTTCGGCCGGTGGCACATGACGACATCCGCTCCCCATTCGCGGATGAGCCGGACGATCGTCCTGCGGTTGTCCATCGTCGGCATGATTTCGCCGTCGTGAATGTCGAGCACTTCGGTTTCGATGCCGAAGATTTCCGCGCAGCGTTCCACTTCGGCCGTCCGGACCTGTGCCAGCGGTCCGCCGGCCATTCCCCAGTGGCCGATGTCGCCATTGGTGCAGGAGACGAACTTCACGTGATGGCCCTTCGCGGCCCACATCGCGGCGCTGCCGCCGGCGCGGAACTCGTTGTCATCCGGGTGGGCGCCGAAACAGATGATGCGAAGCTTGCCGTCCTTGGGAATCGTAGCAGGCGCGGGCTTGGTCATCGCAGCGGTCGCCATGACGCCAAGCTGTTGCGAAGCGATGACCGATCGGGCATTCGCTCCGGCCGATGCCACGCCCAGTGAGCCAACAAGAGCGACAGAGAGCAAACTGCCCACAATCCATCGTGCTCGCACAGATCTTTCGTTCATTGCATGGTCCTCCTATTCATTGGATCCTACGTTTCCTGCGATTCTCCGAACTGTCGTGTGTATCCGCCGTTTTCCTCGATCTGATCCTGGTACCGCGGATACATGCCGACGATGACGCCGTCGGTGGGTTTCAAACGTTCGAAGGCGAACTGGAACGCTTCCTTGACGGATTGTGTGTCATGGCACTTCCGGCCGGCCGCCAGAATCTTGAAGCCCAGACAAGGCTGATCCACCTGACGCACCACGTCGGTCATGGCCATCGGATCGGAGGCGAAGAAGGGATAGCCGATCTGGAGTGTGACGACCGGCGGCATCTTCTCCAACTCTTCCGGCGATCTCGTGAGATAGTAGAAACAGGTCATGAAGAAATCGACCGGCCAGCCCTCGTCGGCGATCCGCTTGATGCAATCGGGATTGTGCGCGGAGACGCCAGCCAGCACGCCCGCGTCACGGACTTGCTTCACGAAGTCCTGAACCTGTTGGTGCTTGCCCTGCCCGAACAGTCTGTCGGTCACCCCGCCGTGATGGACGATAGCGATAGGCTGGGTGCCCCGCACCACCTGCTCGGCCGAAGCGCGCTCGGATCCCCCGGCGTGGAGGCAGATGAACTTCATCTTCGACCCGCGCTCGCGCAGCGTTCGGAAGACCCCGGTCATCTTCTCCGGGCTGCTGAACTGATGCGTGTTGATGCCGGCGCGCTCGCATCGCGACAAGAACTCAACGGTTTGCTCGGGCGTGAAATACTCGCGCATATGCCGGTCCATGATCGGACCCATATACGAGTATCCGCTGATGGGATTCGAGCCGGCGATCAGGCGGGTGACGTGGTGCTCACCCAGCCGGATCGTTGGCAGCAGTGGGGCCGGCGAGCCGACAGGCGGTGGGGGAGCCTCCTTGGCCTGGGATGCTTCTTGCAGAGCGACGGCCGACCCCGTTATGGCCAGGGACAGCCGTGAGAGAAACTCCCGGCGCCCGGTCGCGTCCGTCTCGCATCTGTCCGAACTCATATCGGCCTCCCGAAGTCTTCAAAACTATGTCGAATAGCCGGCGAGAGCACTGTGCGATTCGCGCGTGCGACTACTCTACCAGAGTCCGGGCCGATGGTACACAAATTCATCCCCGCCTGCTGTCCGCCATTTCGGAAGATTGAAGTCCTTGCCTCAGCGGTGGCTCATGGGTAACTTGATGAATGTCAGGCGCAAACTGGCATTGTGCGCAGGCGTGAACGGCACTGGCTCGTCTTGTCGCAGGTATCGAATAATGTGGACTCTGTGGAGGCACGAGGAATATGGCTCGCACGCACGGACGGAAGATGATAATTCCCTGGCTATTGCTGGGGCTCTGCACCGCACTGCCCATTGATTCGACGGCGGAAGGGGCGGGAAGCGACGGCATTGAAATCGAGTGCTGGGGCGTCTTTGAGGTGTCGCTCAAGGGCCCCTCAGACGGCAATCCCTTCGTGGATGTTCATCTCAGTGCCCGGTTCAAACAGGGTGATCAGGTTTTCACGCCGGAAGGCTTCTATGATGGCGACGGCACATACAAGGTGCGCTTCATGCCCGATTCCACGGGCCAATGGACGTATGTCACCGAAAGCAACTGCGAGGAGTTAGACGGCCAGAGGGGGACGTTCACTTGCGTGGAGGCCGGGCCGGGCAATCATGGGCCCGTGCGGGTGCACGACACGTTCCGGCTGGCTTATGCCGACGGGACGCCGCACTTCTCTGTCGGGACCACCTGCTACGCCTGGGTGCACCAGGGCGATGCGATGGAAGAGCAGACGCTTGAGACGCTGAAGAACGCTCCTTTCAACAAGATGCGGATGTGCGTGTTTCCCAAGGCCTATGCGTACAATAAGAACGAGCCGCAGTACTATGCCTACGAAGGCAAACCTCTGAAGGACTGGGACTTCAAGCGGTTCAACCCGGCCTTCTGGCGCCACTTTGAGAAGCGCGTCGGGCAGTTGCGGGACATGGGGATTGAGGCGGACATCATCATCTTCCATCCGTACGACCGCTGGGGTTTCAAGGACATGGGCCATGAGAACAACCTGTTCTACCTGCGCTATTTGGTGGCGCGCCTGGCGGCCTACCGGAACGTCTGGTGGTCCTTCGCGAATGAGTACGACCTGCTGAAGTGGCCGATGGAGCACTGGGACGAGTACATGCGACTGGTCCAGGAGATCGACCCGTACGACCACCTGCGCGGCATTCATAACTGTCGAGATTGGTACGACCACACCAAGCCCTGGGTGACGCATTGCAGTATCCAGAACAGCGATTTCCGGCGAACGAAAGAAGTCCGCGAAAGATACAAGAAACCCGCAATCTATGATGAGTGCCGGTACGAAGGGGACATTCCACAGGGGTGGGGCAACATCACGGCCGAGCAGATGACGCGCAATTTCTGGATGGGATCGCTGGCCGGGTGTTACGTCGGCCATGGCGAAACCTACAAGCATCCCGAGGACCTGTTGTGGTGGGCCAAGGGCGGGGTGTTGCACGGGCAGAGCCCGGCGCGGATCCAGTTCCTGAAGGATCTCATCGAGGATCTGCCCTATCGGCAGATGGCGCCGGATTTCAGCCATCATCCCGACGTGTGCATCTTGGCCCAGCCGGGTGAGTGCTACCTGATGTACTTTGCCGTCAAGAAACCCGTGACAATTACCCTACCCGGCGGCAGGCCCTACAAGGTTGACGGCATCGACACATGGGAGATGAAGACTCTCCCGATTGGCTCGGCCGGTGCGGGTGAGTTTGCCTTCGCGCCGCCGAAGCAGGACTATGCGATCCGTCTGATACGGTATGCACCGGGCGAGACGATTCGCCCGGAGGCCAGAGCCACATGCGACAAGCACGAAGGTACGGCTCCTCTGACCGTCCGGTTCGCGACGCCGTGGCGGAAGGCATGTCACTGGGATTTCGGCGATTCCACCAGCTCGACGGAGAGTTCCCCCACCCACACGTATGACAAGCCGGGGATGTACACGGTCACACTTACGGTCACCGACGATGGCGGAGTCTCCGGCAGCGCGACCTTGCCCGTTCTTGTCGATCGCAAGTCGGGTGAGCCCGTGGTCAGATTCGGCTTCGCCGACGGTGACGATCCCAAGGTGACGCTGCATGGCGGCAAGGTCGCGCGATCGAGCAGCGGCGCATACGATCTGGGTTCAGGTGAGCCGTTTACCTGGATCAGGGTGGGCGACGGGCCGATCACAGACCTGGAGGGCGCTCGGTCGTTTACGATCATGGGCTGGCTCAAGGCTTCCGGCATGGAGGTCGGTTCCGGCGGCAACCGCATCCTCTTCAGCCTGCAGCACAATCACTCCGGCATCGATCTCGTTCACCATGCCGACGGCCGAATGCGCCTGGCCGTCAATGAATGGCCGGACGGTATCTCCAACGACAGCTCCAAGGGCAAGATCCGAGTCGGCCAGTGGATCTTCTTCGCCGTGACCTACGACGCCTCAAAGGACAAGGACAGCGTTTGCTGGTACTTCGGCGATGAAGGCACTCCGGCACAGCTTGACTGCAAGACCAGCTACAACAATGGTCCGGTGAGCGACGGCAGCGGCAATCTGGTGATCGGAAACTTCAACGAGACCTTACAGGGCGCCGGGCTGGACCGCCAGTTCCGGGGCCAGATTCGCGGCCTGCAAATCTACGCCAGCCGTCTGGCGATGCGAGGCGCTCTTTCGCTGGAGGAGATTCGTAAGCACCAGCATGACAGATGAACCGTTCCAAGAAAGTGCCGTTTGCATCCCATGGTTCTCCGCCCTACAATGGTCTCGTTCGTTCCGACAAGACAAGATAAGGAGCCTGGGCATGGCGAAGAAGGTGTTCGTACTGGTCACGGCGTTGCTGTTCGTGACTCTGTGGGTCGGTGGCTGCCGCAAAGGGCCGCAGCCGGACGCGAGCCGGAAAGTCGCCGTCGTTATCTCCACACTGAACAATCCGTGGTTCGTGGTCCTCAAGGACGCTGCCAAGGGCCGGGCAGAGGCGCTGGGCTACGAAGTTGACGTCTTCGACTCGCAAAATTCGCCGGCGACGGAGGCGGGCCATTTCGACACGATCATCGACGGCAAGTACGCGGCCATTCTTTTCAATCCGACCGATGCGGAAGGCTCCATCGCCAGTGTCAGGCGGGCCAAAGGCGCCGGCATCCCCACGTTCTGCATGGACCGGGAGATATCCGCCAACGACGTTGCGATCAGCCAGATCCTCTCCGACAACTTCACGGGCTGCGTGGCCCTGGGCGAATACTTCGTCGAGAAGCTGGGCGGCAAAGGCACGTACGTCGAGCTGCTGGGCCTGCTCGGAGACAACAACACGCGCAATCGCTCGGACGGCTTCCACAGCGTGGTGGACAACCACCCGGAACTGAAGATGGTCGCTCAGCAGACGGCGGATTTCGACCGCACCAAGGCGATGGAGGTCATGGAGTCGATCCTCCAGGCCCATCCCGATATCGACGCGGTCTTCTGCGGCAACGACGCCATGGCGATGGGTGCGTATCGTGCCCTCGCGACGGCGGGCAAGGACGAGCAGGTCATGGTCTTTGGGTTCGACGGGGCCAAAGACGTCATCGACGCGATCCGAGCGGGCGACATCGTCGCCACGGGCATGCAGTTTCCCAAGACGATGGCGCAGATGGCCGCCGAGTCCGCCGATCAGTACATCAAAGGCAAGCGAGACTTCCCGCAGAAAGTGCCCGTGGCCGTCGAGCTCGTGACTCAGGAGAATATCGACAAGTACATCGCCTACGGACGCGATGAATAATGGGTGAAGCCCCGACTTGATGAAGCGCAGACACCTATTTTATATTGTTGTCCTTGGCGCCCTGGCTCTTCTGGTCGGCAGCTCCGTCGAGTTTCGCAGCCTGGAACAGAAGAGAGCTGAGGACCGAGCGCAGCGTTTCGATGCGGCTCAATATGCGCGCGATTTCTGGGACAACCGATTGCCCGGCGTGCTGGAGACCGCGCAGGATGCCGAAGAGCTGATCGGGTTGTTCAACACGGACATGAAGGCCGCCATCAGGGCCGGCAGGACCTTGGGCCACAGCCGGGTCCATGCCTACCTTCTGAAAGGAGAGGGGACAATCGTATCGGTGGACGAGGGCGGTCTGCACGTCAGCGTAATGGCTCCTGAGGATTGCCCCGAGATTGTCCTCTGTACCGGGGTGTATATTTCCGGCAACGCCGTCCGGGATGCGTCCGGGCTCGTCGACGTCAGCGCCTTTTCCGACACTATGAAGTTCAATAAGATCAGTTTTGAGATCAACAAGATCGTGGTTGAAGAGGTCATCGAGCCTTTCCACGACACGGGGCCGCAGGTGGGAAGGACCATTGCGTTTGTCGGGGCGGCGGAGGTCGCGGAGGATGCAACGGAGGAGGTCCCGTTCGGAGGTCGAGCGGGGCAGGCCGCGTCGGGACCGGCGTATCATCTTCTGAAGGTGGTTCCTGTTCGGTTGGCTCTGGAATAGTTCTCACAACCTTTCCGGTTCGCATATGGTCGCAGCAGAGCATCATGATGTCGTTCTTGCCGCCGAGGGTGTCACCAAGAGCTTCGGCGGGATCAAGGCCCTCGATGGCGCTTGTCTCAAGGTGTATGCCGGCCAGGTCAATGCGGTGGTCGGGGAGAACGGGGCCGGCAAGTCCACGCTCATGAAGATCCTGGCCGGTATCTATCAGGACTATGAGGGCCGTGTCTTTCTGAACGGCCGGGAGGCGGCTTTCGCCCATCCGAGGCAGGCCCAGGAAGCAGGGGTCGCGATCATCCACCAGGAACTGAATCTGATTCCTCACTTGAGCATCGCCGAGAACGTCTTTCTGGGCAGAGAGTTCTTGAATGCGCTGGGTCTCATAGACTTCAGGAAGATGCATGACGAAACCCGCACTCTTTTGGACAGGCTGGACCTCCACGTTGACCCTCGCCGGAGCGTCCGCGAGCTTCGCGTCGGTCAGCAGCAGGTCGTCGAGATCGCCAAGGCCCTGGCGCTGGAGGCTCGGGTGATCATCATGGACGAGCCGACCTCAGCCATCAGCGAACGAGAGGTGGATGTCCTGTTTGACTTGATGCGGGCGCTGACCCGACAGGGCGTGGCGATCGTGTATATCAGCCACAAGCTGGAGGAGATTTCACGAATTGCGGACTGGATCACGGTCATGAGGGATGGTAAGACCGTGGCTTGCAGGTCCTGCGGAGAACTCGGTCAGGACGAGGTCGTTCGTATGATGGTCGGCAGGGACATAAAGGATTTCTTTGTGAAGACCGAAGCGCCCCGCGGCGAGCCGGTCTTTCGGGCGGAGAACATCCGGCTCCCTCATCCTGACCGGTCTGGAGATTACCTGGTGAAGGATATCAGCTTTTCGGTCGGCGCCGGTGAAGTGCTGGGCTTGTTCGGGCTCATGGGGGCGGGCCGGACCGAGCTGTTTGAGACCATCTTTGGGCTGCATGTGAAGACTTCATCAGGACGCCTGTTTCTGGGGGACAGGGAGCTGAGGATATCCTCTCCGGCCGACGCCATGGAGGCCGGCATCGCGATGACGCCCGAGGATCGCAAGCGTCAGGGGCTGGTGATGGATATGTCCGTCGCGGCCAGCATCAGTCTCGCCAGCATAGAGAAGGTGGAGCGGTTTGGATTCCTGAGCGATCGTTTGGAGCGCGGCCTTGCTCGTGGCTACATCGACAACCTCACGATCAAGACAGCCTCGGAGCGAGAACCGGTGAGGAACCTGAGCGGCGGCAACCAGCAGAAAGTCGTGATTGCCAAGTGGTTGGCCACGAGTCCCAAGGTGCTGCTTCTCGATGAACCGACGAGGGGGATCGACGTCAATGCCAAGAATCAGATCTACAGGCTTATCGGCGAGTTGGCCGCTGCCGGTCTGGCCATCGTCATGATCTCCTCGGAGCTGCCTGAGATCATGACGATCGCGGACCGACTCGTCGTTCTGTCGGAGGGAAGGCAAACAGCGGAGTTCTCTCGTCTGGAGGCTACGGAAGAATCCATCTTGAAGGCGGCGCTTCCGCAGAGCCTTTCAAGTCCCGCGCGGGACAAGGTCTCGGATTCCACGGGGGCGTAGGGAAATGGGAATGTCGGATCGGATAGACTACAGAACGGTTGTCTCACGGTTTCATTCGCTCATTGCCTTGTCATTGATGGTTCTGGCGTTCAGCGTCTTTGCGGAGGGTTTTCTCTCCGTGGACAATTTCTGGACGGTGATGCGGCAAATCTCGGTCAATACCTGTCTTTCCGTGGGCATGACGCTCGTGATCCTGACGGGAGGGATCGATCTATCGGTCGGCTCGATTTTGGCTTTGAGCGGGGCGATCATGGCGGGCCTGCTCAAATTCGGCACCGAGTTGGAGGCCCTCAATCTGTATGTCGGCTATGGGGCCCTGGCGGCCATCACCATCGGCATCCTGGCGGGCGCCTCCCTTGGCTTGTTCAACGGCGTCATGATCACGAGGTTCAAGGTTCCGCCGTTCGTGGCCACATTGGCCATGCTGACCATCGCCCGGGGGCTCACGAAGCTGTATACGGGCGGCGAGGCGATCACCGGTTTGGGAGATGCGTTTGTCAAGATCGGTTCGGGGAGGCTCCTGGGAATTCCCAACCAGGTGTGGATCGCGGCCGGGATTGTTCTGGCCGCCACCGTGCTACTTATGAAGACGCGGTTCGGGCGGTACATCTACGCCGTCGGGGGCAATGAAGAAGCCGCCAAGCTCTCCGGACTCAACGTCAAGACAGTAAAGCTCATGGTCTACACGGCCGCCGGCGCGCTGGCCGCCGTCGGCGGCTTGATCGTCACGTCGAGACTCAACTCGGCTACGCCGATCGCCGGCGAGGGGCTCGAACTCGATTCTATCGCCGCCGTCGTCATTGGCGGCACATCCCTCGCCGGGGGCAGAGGCTCCGTTCCGGGCACCGTCCTCGGGGCTTTGATCATCGGCGTTCTGAACAGCGGCCTGGTGATCATGGGCGTGGATCCGTTCTGGCAGACGGTGATCAAAGGGCTCGTGATTCTGTTGGCGGTCGTTGTCGACAGGCTCAACTCAGTAGAATAGCAGGATGGAGGTCTCGTGACCGATCTCGAACTCAAAACCAAGTCGATTCAGTATCGCAAAAAGCTGCTGGCATGCATCAAGAGGGCCGGCGCAGGTCATACAGGCGGCGATCTGTCCTGCCTGGACATTCTCAACGTTCTGTACAATCGCATCCTGAACGTTTCGCCCGAGACCTTCGACGATCCGGGGCGCGATCGTTACATCCAGAGCAAGGGACATTCGGTCGAGGCCCTTTATGTCGTGTTGGCCGACAAAGGTTTCTTCCCGGAATCTGATCTGGAAACACTCTGTCGGTATGGTTCGCCCTATGTGGGCCATCCGACGCGGAAGATACGAGGGATCGAACAGAACACAGGGGCCCTGGGCCATGGCCTGGCCTTTGGCGTCGGCGTGGCGCTAGCGGCCAAGATGGACAACGCCGCCTACCGAGTCTACACGCTCCTGGGGGACGGCGAATTGGCGGAAGGGTCGAATTGGGAGTCGATGATGGCGGCCGCCCATTACCGGCTCGACAACCTGATCGCCATCATCGACCGAAACACACTCCAGATCACCGGACCCACCGAGGATGTCTGCGGGCTCGAACCGCTGGGACAAAAGCTCGAGGCCTTCGGGTGGAGCGTCGTTGCGGTTGACGGTCACGATGTCGCCGCGCTTGGCCGCGTGTTTGGCGGGCCGCCCCTGGAAGTCGGCAAACCGAGCGCCGTCATCGCGCGAACGATCAAGGGCAAAGGAGTCAGCTTCATGGAAAACGATCCCAAGTGGCATCATCACGTGCCGGACGACGAACAATACGAGCAGGCGCAGCGGGAACTGGACACGCTGTTGGCGGAGATCACGTCATGAGTGTTGAAGCAGGCCGTGAGTTGGGCCGGGCCAATTTGGAGGTCTTTTCCGAAACCCTGCTGTCGCTGGCCCGACGGGACAGGAACGTGATCGCCGTCACCAGCGATTCGCGCGGCTCAGGCAAGCTGGCGTCGTTCGCCGCGGCCGTGCCCGATCAGCTCGTGGAGGTCGGCATCGCCGAGCAGAACCTCGTCGGAGTAGTGGCTGGCCTTGCCTCGGCCGGCAAGATCGTGTTCGCCGTGTCTCCCGCGTCCTTCCTGACGGCCCGTGCGCTCGAGCAGATCAAGAATGATGTCTGCTATTCCGATCGGCCGGTGAAACTCATCGGCATCAGTGCCGGCGTCAGTTATGGCGCGTTGGGCTCGACCCACCACTCGACGCATGACCTGGCGGCCTTGAGAGCTCTGGACAATATCGCCATCATTGTGCCGGCGGACAACTTCGAAGCCGCAGAGGCGATCAAGACCGCCGCAGGGATGAGTCATCCTGTCTACATCCGTTTCGGGAAACGCCCGCTGTACCATCTTCACGGCCCGGCCGCGCGATTCGAGCCGGGCAAAGCGCTTCTCGTCCGTGACGGGGCGGATGTGGCCTTCATCGCAACCGGCGAGACGGTGCATCCGGCATTGATGGCTGCCGAGCAGTTGCAGAACGAGGGGCTCTCATGTCGGGCGGTCAGTATGCACACCGTCAAGCCGCTCGATGTCGATGCAATTGTCTCGGCGGCGACCGACTGCCGGGTGCTCGTAACCGTCGAAGAGCACAGTATCTTCGGTGGCCTGGGTGAAGCGTGTGCGGCGGTCCTCATGCAGGCCGGAATCCGCGTGCCTTTCAAGATCGTCGGCTTCCCGGATGAGTACATGGTCACAGGCAGTCAACTGGAGATCTTCGATCATTACGGGATCTGCGCGAAGGGATTGGCGCAGACGGCCAGGGCCCTGTTGGCGGCAGATGCGCGCGAGGGCGGAACACACCGATTCAGGCAACGGAGGGCAACGCAGTCATGAGTTCCGAGTTCATTCTGGCCGTCGATCAGGGCACCAGCGGGACGAAGGCCGTAGTCTTCGACGTCGGCGGGCAAATCGCAGCGAAGGCAACGGCGCCTTTGACGTCACGGTTTCCGCATCCGGGCTTTGTGGAGCAGGATCCCGTTGAGATCTACGACAGTGTCCTGGCTGCCGTGAAGGCGTGCCTTAAGGAATTCGGCGACACGACATCCGCGGACTTGAGCGCGATCGCCGCGTGCGGCATCTCCAATCAGCGAGAAACATTCGTCCTGTGGGGCGAATCGGGCGAGCCGCTATGCAACGCCGTCGTCTGGCAGTGCAAGAGGTCAGTGGATATCTGTGACCGTCTCAAAGGCACAGAACTGGAGAACCAGATCCAACAAAGGACGGGACTGATCGTCGATCCCTATTTCTCCGGCACGAAGCTCCTCTGGCTCTGCGAAAACGATCCGACGGTCGCAAAAGCGATTCGCGCCGGCAAAGCGTTCTTTGGAACCATCGATACCTGGCTGTTATACAGACTGACGTCCGGCCGGGCCTATCTGACCGACCACACAAACGCCTCCCGCACCCTCCTCTTCGACATAGACAGGATGCAGTGGGATGGCTACCTCCTGGAGCAATTCGGCCTGACGGGTCTGAAGCTGCCGCAGGTTCACCCTTCTTCCTTCGAGTATGGCGTTACGGACTTCGAGGGCCTTCTGCCGAGAGCGATCCCGATCTGTGCCATGATAGGCGATTCGCACGCCGCGGCTTTTGGGGAGAGCTGTTTCGCCCCCGGCATGGCTAAGGCGACGCTGGGCACCGGCTGTTCCATCCTGCTCAACACCGGCTCAAAGAGAGTTGCGTCGAAGGCGGGAATGGTAACCACGATTTGCTGGAGTGCGGCCGATCGCATCGATTACGCCCTGGAGGGGATCATTGTCACGTGCGGCGCCACGATCAACTGGCTGCGGGACAGCGTGGGGCTCTTTGCTGAGAGCCGGGAGACGGAGCGGATGGCGCGATCCGTCGAAGACAACGGCAGCGTGTATCTCGTTCCCGCCTTCAGCGGTCTGGGCGCCCCTCACTGGAAAATGGATCTCAAGGCCGCGATCCTGGGATTGACGTTCGGGTGCACCAGGAACCACATCGTCCGCGCGGCCCTGGAGTCGATTGGCTACCAGATCGAGGACGTGATCATCGCCATGGAAGAAGACAGCGGCGTAAAATTGCAGGAGCTGAAGGTGGACGGTGGCATCACGGCCAACCAGTTCGTCATGCGTTTTTTGGCCGACCTGCTGCGGACGAACGTCGTCAATATTGGCGTGCAGGATGTCTCCGCCCTCGGTGCAGCGTACCTGGCCGGCCTTCAACAGGGACTCTTCAGGGATATCCGGCAGATCGAGCAGATCAGAAGCGCGGAGAGGAAGTACGCACCCGGGCCCGACACGGAAAAGGCTCAGGCTTCTTACGAGGGGTGGAAGAGGGCCGTTCAACAGCTCGGGTGACGTCGCCGTACGGCGGAGACGACAGGAATTCTCTCGCATAGGGGGACGTTCGGCGCACGAACCGAACGGGGACAGCCAAGACAGCATAGATGCGAGAAGTCGTGCTGCCGGTCACTCCTGCGGACGGGAATGGTGTCGCACTCACAGTCGACAGATATTCCCTCTGGCACAGGGCTTTTCTATCAACATCTCCTTCCGGCCGGTCGCCGTCTATCATGAAGTGACAATTCAGACGATAGGCGAAGGTTCCAGCGAGTCTGGATGAGAAGCCAATGTTTGCCCGGCTCGAACCTTCTCGCGGAACGGGTCCGCACTCAGTTTGTTTCACCGATGAGTGGGTCCGGAAGCGGACGAATCTCGGTATTCGCTCAGCCTGGTCAGTATCAGAGCTGACATGAGCATCAGGTCTGTACAGATGACTGCCGGTAGCTATGTAACTGACGGGGACGGAGTCTGCGTGCCCGGCACTACCCGAGATCTGTCTGGGCCGAAGATGCCGCACATACAGCGTCATCCTCACGATGTCGCGTCGTCTCTCACGGAATAGAATGGAAGCGGAAGCATGCGAAAGATTTTGGTGACCGGCGGTGCTGGGTTCCTCGGTTCGCACCTTTGTGAAAGACTCCTGCAGGAAGGTCATGACGTGCTGTGCGTGGACAACTACTTCACCGGCACCCGAGACAACGTAGCAGGTCTTTTCGGTCATCCGCGATTTGAAGCCATGCGACACGACATAACCTTCCCCCTCTATGTTGAAGTGGATGAGATATACAATCTCGCCTGTCCAGCCTCTCCCGTCCACTACCAGTCTGACCCCGTACAGACCACCAAGACCAACATTCACGGTGTGATCAATATGCTCGGACTGGCCAAGAGGCTCAAGGCCAGGATTCTCCAGGCCTCGACCAGTGAGGTCTATGGAGATCCCCACGTGTGTCCCCAGTCCGAAAGCTACTGGGGGCACGTCAACCCGGTCGGCATACGCTCCTGTTACGACGAGGGAAAGCGATGCGCGGAAACCTTGTTCTTCGATTATCATCGCCAACACCGTTTGCGGACCAAAGTGGCGCGGATTTTTAACACGTATGGCCCGCGAATGCACCCGGAGGATGGACGGGTCGTCTCCAACTTCGTGGTTCAGGCGCTGACGAATGCACCCCTGACCGTCTACGGGGACGGCATGCAGACGCGTTGCTTCTGCTACGTTGACGATCTGATCGAAGCGCTCGTTCGCTTCATGAGTTCTTCCGATGACTTGACGGGCCCGATCAATCTGGGAAATCCGAATGAAATGACCGTCCTCCAAGTGGCCCACACGATCATTGAGCTGACGGGCTCACGCTCCGGACTCGTCCACAAGCCCCTGCCGCTCGACGATCCCAGACGGCGCTGTCCGGACATCACTCTGGCGCAAGAGAGGCTTCATTGGGAGCCACGCGTGTCCCTGCGGGAGGGACTGAGCAAGACCATTGCCTACTTCGAGAAGCTGTTGGGGAAAGGACAACGCCTGAGCTGTCGGCCGCTGGCAATAGACCGTTAGGCTCATCCTCGCCACCTGTCGCGCATGCCACACGCGGGCGTCGCGCCGCCGCGCCACCACGCCAGGTTCGGCCGCGCGACCTCAGAGTATTCCTGGCTCATCGGAGAATTGTAGGAGGCCATCGACATGAAAATCGGCATCTTCTCCAAGTGTGGACATGCCGGCGGTTCGGAGTTCCGCTGTGCTGAGCTGGCGAACGGGATCGTTCGCCACACTGAGCATCGCGCATTTCTGTTGTGCGAGGGACCGATACATCCGAAGGTCCTGAAGACGGTGGACGAGGCGGTTTCGGTCAGACTGAACGTGGTGAAGATCCAGGACAAGGTGCCCATCTTTTACGACATGGACGCCGTCATTGTGGTGAATACGGACAGCAACGAGTTCACGGATGCGGAGTACTGGCAGGGGAAGACCTACCGGCACAGTTGCGTTGTCGATCTGTCTCGGATCAAGAAATTCGTTTTCCTGTTCAATTTTATCATTGAGCCCGCCGCGAAGTTGCCCTCTTTGCTAAGGCACGTGGCGGATGTGCGGATTATCACGGCCAACAGCCTGTACTTTCGCTCCATCTCCGAGATGGACATGTTCCAGGAGATACGGCATCTGCCTCGACTGGTGCTCGCCAGTCCGATCGACCCCGGCACCGTAACCACAGACAAGACGCCTTCCGACCGAATTCGTATCGGCCAGCATTCCCTGCCCTACGTGCACAAATTCAACGGAGAGATCGGTACACTGGTTGCGCGGATCAACGAGAGATATCTTGACCGGGTGTCGTGGAACTTCATGGGGATGCCGGTCCACGTGGGCAATCTCATTGAACATCATCCCAATGTGGTGTTGCGAAAGGCGTTTGCTCTTCCCGTCAGGGACTTTCTCGAAGAGGTCGATGTCTTTCTTTTCTATGACACCTGGGACAGAACGGAACCCTGGGCGCGATCGGTGGCTGAGGCGCTCGCGAGCGGCTCTCCCGTCGTCGCGACGGCAAAAGGCGGCAATCAGGATCAAGTCATCCCGGCCAACAACGGCTATCTGTGCACGTGTCTGGAGGATTTCGTGAGGCACCTGAGTGTGATGATAGACCGACCGGAAATCGTTCGGCTGTTCGGGCGCAATGCTTCTTTGTACAGCAGGTTCTTTACGACGGAGTATACCATCAGAAAACTCATGGAGTTCGTTTGGTAATCTGCTGCAGATGCAGATGGCTTTGCCGACAGATTCTACGCCCTCGCCTGCATCCTCCCTATTGTCCGGACTGGAGTGGGAAATCAACCCCGGATGTGTTTCCTCGTCAACGTTTACCGTGCCCCGCGCGCCTGCGCAGATAGCGATGGAGTATCCATGCTGAGCCACCGCGGACAGCGATCTTGTTGAGGCACTCTGTCAAAAAGGACACCGAATGTTCCAGGATGGATCAAGCGTAGATGACCAACTTCTCTTGGACCAGGTGGTAAATGGCAAGGACCCAAAAGCGTTCGAGATTCTATACGCCAAGTATTATCCGCGTCTGCACCATCGCGTCGCCCACCGCATCGATTCGAGGGTGGACGCGGAAGACCTGACTCAATCGATTTTTGTCCGCCTCTGGGAGACCCGCGCTCGATACCGGAAAACCAAGTCTGTGGAGGCATACCTCTATGCTGTGGCGAACAATGCCATCGCTCAGCATTTTCGGCAGAAGAAGCAGCAGCGTCGACACGTTTCCATCGATGCGCTCACCGAGAGCACGGCCGACAGCAACATGCAGCATATGGATGCGGCGACAGGGCAGCTTTGCGAGTGTCATCCGGACGGTATCCTGGAGAGCAAAAGGACTCGAATGTCTCAGAAGGGCCGTGAAGCCGTCAGGTTGCGATTCGTCGAGGGGCTTTCTACGCAGCAGGCGGCCCGAGTCGCGGGATGCTCCGTAGCGGCCTTTTACTCGCGGCTGGAGAGGGCGATCAAGGCCTTGAGACACGTGAAAACGCAGGATGAGAACAGATGAGAACGGCCGGAAGTCCCCGATCGCATGCAGGTACAGAGTCGATAGAATCTTTCGCCTGCAAGTCGTCTCTGACAAGCCGCTTGTGGAAATATCGCAACAAAGTGTTGAGAACTCTGCCGAATCCCGGAGGGATTGCGCATTCTTCCTATAGTTAGAGAGCGATCTTGGATGGTCTGGCACGGACGGATGGCCGGCGGCACCAACGGCCGGCAAGTCGTCATCGGGGGAGCGAAGAGTTGCACAAAACAAACACCGTGACCCTGCCTCCACGGTGTCTGGAGTACGTGCGCCGATGGCGGCAGAAAGGACAAAGAGTGCCAGGTCTTGGTGAGCCAGAGGCGGAGAATCATCACAAGGTCATTGACTGCGACGTCAAAGGACGACAGCCGGAATGCCCGGCATCGCCCTGCAGGTTGTCACACAAGTAACAGCTTGGTTTAGGCAAGGAGTGAAACGATGAGCGAATCCGAAAGAACGGAGAGGACAGGCGTTGCGACTGAGGCGGAGACACCCGCCCCTACGCCGGAAGAGATGGCCGAGAAGATGTGCCAGGGTCTATGGAGGCTCAAGCCGAACATCGTTGTGAGGGTGGAGGAAGACGGTGCCATTCTCTTTGACCCGGACAGCGATGCGCTGTCTACGGTCAATCTGACGGCCAGTGCCCTCTTGCAGTGGAGGCGCGATCGCATCTGTTTCGATGAATGGTGCGAGGCTCTTCAGACGCACTATAAGGAAGCTGAACTAGCGCAAATCCAGGGCGACGTAAGGAAATTCCTGGGAGCGATTGCGCACTTCGCGGAGCCCTATGATGGCGAAAACAGTTAAGTTTCTGTCTGCCCCAACAGCAGTGACCCTCATGATCACCCGTCGCTGTAATCTCCGTTGCCTGCACTGCGGCAGTTCGCCCGAGCAGTTTCTCCGGGAGGATATGAGCACGAAGGAGCTCCTCACCGTGATCGATGAGTTGGTCCGCTGCAAAGTCTTCCATATTTCCATCTCGGGCGGTGAGCCGCTGATCCATCCCGACTTCTTCGAGATTGTCGACGCGATCATGCAACGCCCCATGCGTTGGCAGCTCGATACGAATGCGACCTTGGTTACCGAGAAAGCGGCTGAGCGTCTGAAAAAACTTCCGCGCCATCCCTTTATCTCGGTCAGCCTTGACGGGATGACGGCGGAAACGCACGACCGCATCCGGGGTCCGGGCAGTTTCACGAGAATGAAACGAGGGATTGGGGCGCTGAGAGCCGCCGGCTTGCAGGTTCGACCATTCATGGTGCTGAGTCGATTGAACTACGGTGAAATACCGCAAATCTTTGAGTTCTCCAGATCCATCGACGTTAAACACGTGAATATCACACCGCCGGCGTCTTGTGGAAGAGCGGCATGCTATGCCAAGGACATGGCATTGCAGCCCGATCAGCTTCGCGAGGCGCTCGAGATATCGCTGTCGATCGTCGACAGGGACCCTGGCGTTCTCACCGGCCCCTGGGCTCATGCGGTAGATTTCTATCGTGTGCTGAAAGGGGGCACATTGGCAGGCGTCAAACGGACGAACCGCACCTTCCTCAACTGCGGAGCGGGCAGGGGCTCACTGACCATAGCCTGTGACGGAACCGTGGTGCCGTGCGACATGTCGTACACGTATCGTACGGGGAACGTGCGCGACAAACCGCTTCTGGACATCTGGCATAATTCTCCGATGTTCAATGCCATTCGAGAATGCAGAGGAATGCCGTTGGCGCAGGTTCGCGGATGCGAAGATTGCTCGTGGCACGATGCCTGTTTAGGACCATGCCCGGCCGGAGGGTATGCCCTGACCGGCATTTGGCCGGCGGCAGAGCCGGGGTGTGTGACGAGGGAGATAGGCAAGTTGTTCGATCATGAGGCCATTATGCAAGAAAGCGGAAAGGTATCCTAATGGAAAAACGAATGCCCCGACAACCATTCCTGACGGATTTGCTGATCTACCCCACGAGCCGATGCAACCTGAGATGTCGGCACTGTTACTTTGCACCTGCTTTCGACGAGAAACCGGGCAGGCGCAGTGACGAGATTTCCTACGAACAGATATGCAGGGCGGTAGACGATCTACTACCCTTCGGCTTGAGGACATGCAAGCTGTCCGGCGGCGAACCGTTCCTTCGGGACGACTTGATGGACGTGTGTCGCTATCTGGACTCGAAAGATGTAGGCATCGTCATCGAGACGAATGGAACGCTTGTGACGAAACAGCACGCCGACACGCTGGCCCGATTACGCAAGAGGCCCTTTCTATCCGTGAGTGTCGACGGCGCGAAGGCGGAAACCCACGAAGCCTTGCGGGGCATTGACGGATGCTTTGACAAGGCGCTTGAAGGGCTCGACTATCTGGTTCGTGCGGGACTCAACGTTCAGGTGATCGCGGCAGGCTACGAGGGTAATAAGAACGAGCTCCCTCGGACGATGGATATGGCCACCGCCAGGGGAGCCAAGTCATTCAAGGTGTGTTTCATCCATGCTACCGGCCGGGCCAAGAGCCTCCCTCGAATCGCCTTTGATGAGTCTTTAGGAATTGACCAGCAACTCGCTGAACACGCGCGGTCCACAGGCATACGGTACTGTAGCTCCGTGCCCGTTGCTCTCAAGAGTGTAACTCATATCATGGATTCGTGTGCCCTGAGTGGCAGATGCAGCATCGCCTCCACGGTGGCCCTTCTTTCCGACGGGACCATCACCATCTGTGGAATGGGCCGTTACGCATCTGATTTCCGATTCGGAAGACTTGGCGAAGACGACCTGGCCACCGTCTGGATGACCCATCCGACGCTGGACCTCATACGGAAAGGGATCCCCAGCCGGCTTGGCGGGATATGCGGGCGCTGTATCCTGAGATCGGCATGTCTGGGGTACTGCCGTTTGGAGAATGAGTCCGTGACGCTGGACGATCTCTTTGCGCCTTTTACGAGGTGTGCCGAGATGGACGAACGCGGGCTCTTTCCCAAGGGCCGTACCGTCGAACGTTCCAACCTGGAGGCCGAGAGTATCGCCTGAGCAGGTGACTCAACTGGCCGGAGTTGTTGGCACGGGTTGCGCGACAGAAGAACGCTTTGTATTCGCCGCCCGGGCGGAAATGATCTCAGAAGGTACTTTTTCGAGTGAAAGGAGGTGATAATCCATGATGAATCCACTCGATCTCGGTTCGATGCTGCCCGAAGGGTACGCGGCACCGGATGTGCAAAGCGTCCTTGGGGGGGACATCCCTCATGCCTGGTGTGTCTGGACGGGTAGCGAACCTCAGGAAACTTGCATTGAGGGAAGTAGCCCTGGCACGGTCTGCCTAGTCAGTGGCAACGGACCGTAAGGGTAGCAGGTAAGCTATCGGTGGGGGCGCATCCATGCCCCCACCATACCTGAATCGCTTATGCCGGCGCAGGTCCGTTCGCTCCCAACAGTGGACGGAACTGATGTAAGGATTATCCAGTCCATCATTCGTGTAGGGGACTATCTGCGGGCAGCGCAGTCGGAATATACGCCGAAACAAGCAGGCAAGCCGTGCGGCTATGAAGCCTTGCATGCTCAGGCGAAGCATTGCTTCGTGTTCATCACCCGGGCGGAAATGATTTCGGAAGGATCTTATTTTTCGAGTGAAGGGAGGTGATAAACCATGACGAATCCACTCGATCTCGGTTCGATGCTACCTGAAGGGTACACGGCACCGGATGTGCAAGGTGTCCTTGGGGGCGACATGTCTCATACCTGGTGTGTCTGGACGGGTTCGTGGCCTTATGAGTCCTGCGGTACGACGGGAAGTGATCCAGGTACGGTCTGCCTCGCGAGTGGCAAGGGACCGTAAGACGTAGCACGTGAGTTATCGGTGGGGGCGTATCTCTACGCCCCCACCATGTTTGCATTGCTCATGCCGGTCGCGTCTGTTCGCGTTCAATAGAGGGTGGAATAGACGTGAGGACCACCCAATCCATCATTCGTGTGGGGGATTATCTGTGGACAGTGCAGTCGGAACATACGCCGACACAAGCAGGCAAGGCGCGAGACAACGAGGCTCTGCATTCTCAGGCGAAGCAACACGTCTTGTTTGTCCTCCCGCAGGAGTGCCCCACGACAGGAACTGATCCTGGCACGGTCTGCATCGTCGGCAAGGGACGGTAACAGTAAAGGTAGCAGGTAAGCTATTGGTGGGGGCGTGTTTCTACGCCCCCACCGCGCAGGATGATCGCTCACTGACCGAAGGTGCGCACGTCTGGCAGCATGCGCTGGGGGGGATGACTGATGCAGGGGCCAGAAGCATTGATTAGACGGCGAGAACAAAGGCAGGGCACCAGAGCCGGAAGTCTGACCGCGGCGGGCGGCAATCGTTCGATGAACACCGGGGTGGTAGCCGCGAAGCGGGAGCGGTTTGCGCTGAGGACGGTGCAATCCTTGCGTCACGTGATTGAGGAGACCAGGACGGCCATTACGAGCATCCGGACGCTGGCCGTGTACGGCTATTCCTATCGATATCGGCTCCTGCTGCTGGCCTTTCTATCTCCCATCCAGTCTGTCCCCCGGTTGTTGAATCCCCTCGTCATGCAGTTGCTGATCGACAAAGCCTATCCCGCGCGCGACTTCCGTCTCTTCGGGTGGCTGTGCGCGGCTCTACTGGCACTCAGAGTGGTGCCAAATGTGCTCGCCTGTGTCTCAGGATACTTGTCACTGTATGTCAACAGCCTGCTGCGGTACAAGCTTTGTCTGCGTGTCTTCAATGCCATACAGCGTCTGCCGCAATCGTACCGGGAGGAACATGGGTCAGGCATGTTCCTCGAGCGTGCCACGCGCGACGTGGGCGCCGTGGCAAGCAGCATAACCAGACTGCTGCCCGAGATCGTCACCATCGTATTCACCTTCCTGGCCGCCATTCCCCTGATGCTGCGGCTCAACGTGAAGATCACCCTTCTTGTCCTCGCGATCGTCCCTTTCAACTATATAATCACGGTGTGTCTATCCCGCAGGCTCAAAGCTCTGCACGAGGTCAGTCGAAAGGTCGACGAGAAGATAACGACGTTTACCTCGGAGACGATAGAAGGAGCGACGATCTCACGTCTCTTCGCGCTGGGTCATCTCCGCCGCCAGAAGCTCAAGCAATTACTGCGCAACCACCTGAGCATTGCGTTTGCCACCTGGCGGGCGACTACCTTCTGGGGCCAGCTCAACGGTGCGGTGGGCATGATCTGGGGGATGGTGCTGCTTTGCGGCGGCTGGTACCTGGTATTCAGCGATCGATTGCAGCTCGGACAGGCGGTGGCGCTGGGGATGTATGTCAGCGTGCTGTCCCGCCCCTTCCAGGAAGTGGGCAAGCTCTATCAATCGCTGATAAGAGATTCGGTAGCGGCGCGTCGGGTGCTCGAGATACTGGAGACGCGCCACGCCAAGGCACAGGATGGGGCCCAAACGGTGCTTGCGCGACCGGCCCGGCGTTTTGAGTTACACAGGATGTCCTTTGCATACAAGGAAGGGCGACCTTGTCTCTGCGATCTGGATCTTCGTCTGGAGGGCGGCCGGACCGTTGCCGTCGTCGGTCCCAGCGGGGCAGGCAAGAGCACACTCATCCGGATTCTGTCCGGACTGGATGACCGGTACGAAGGGCGGTTCGTGGTGGATGGATATGACTTCAGAAAGATCAACCGCGACAGTTATCTGCACCACGTATCGCTGGTGCCGCAGAACACCTTCTTCTTCAGCGATTCGATACGCGACAATCTCTGTTCCGGCAATGGAGCCCTTCCCGTCGGAACTCTGCAGAGATATGCCAGCATCCTCGGGTTGGAGGAGCTGATCGAATCGGCGCCGGAAGGGTACGACACAAAGCTCGGTTCAGAAGGCATACGGTTTTCCGCCGGCCAGTACCAGAAACTGGCGGCCTTCCGCGCGATCCTGAAAGATGCCTCTATCCTGCTGCTTGACGAAGTGACCTCATCGATGGACATTGAATCCGAGCGGCAGCTTTTGCAGGGCATCGTTGCCTTAAGGCCTCGAGGCTGCATCACGTTGCTGGTGACCCATCATATTGCCATAACCACCGAGCCTTGGATCGATGAAATTGTCGTCATGGTGAACGGCCGGGTCGCCGAAAAAGGCTCATGCGCCAAGCTCTGCGAGAAACGCGGCTTTTATCACCACTGGCTGAATCTGAACAGAGGCGTCTCGCTGGATCGCGCCATCATGGTTGACGAACTATCAGGACACGAATCGTAGGAGTCCACGAATCTTCATGAGATTGATCACGTATGACGACGGAATTGCGCATCGAAGGGACTCGTCTTCCCTGGTCTCTCAACGAGTCGGCCTGGGGCCGAGGGGCTCGCTGGAGCAACCGCCTCGCCTCCCATAGTTGTTCGTTCAGGTGTGAAAGTGGAAACGCCTATGGTGTTCGCCGCGCGGATGATAGGAGTGTCAAGATCAACTCGTTTTATCGAATGAAAGGAGGTGATTACCCATGGCAGATCTACTCGGTTCGCTGCTCCCCGCAGACTATGTAGCACCAGAGATACAAGGTGCCTTTTGGGGTTCGGAGTCGTGCGACATGGGCACTAGCCCTGACTGCATCTTCGGAGGCAGTCCTATGGGCCGATGCTCGCCCGTCGGGCCAGGAGTATCGTCCGCATGCTTCTTCGGATCGGACCCGAACCACGTATGCACCCCCGCTGGTATGTGATAGCGCGGTGTGCCTTGCGCGCATGTCACGGACGTAACATCCGTCGTTGGATTGAGAGCCCTTGTCCAGCCGCCGGCGAGTGGCCCAGCGGCGGAGGGTCGCTGCACCGACAGCAGTATGTATGCTTGACTCTCACCGGCGACAGACAATGTATCCATGGGCTGTCCACATGCCGCTACGACGGGGGCACTTTGCGTGTCCCCGCCGCATATGAGAACAGGCCCATCAACCGCAGCCGCATGCAATATGTCGCATGACCGGGACGACAACCGATACCAAGGCCCTACGGGTACCCCCCCCATGGAAATCTCACGGAAGTCGTTCAACCCGGGCCGGACTTGTGCGCTCAAGAGATATGAGGAGAGACAATGGGCCAGAACAATCTGGAAAGAGTAGAAATGACCTATTCGCCTAAAACAGAGGTGCCGCGATTTCAGGCGCTGTGGCAGAAACTGGGGGAGATGGCCCGAAGAAATGAGAACAGGTGCGGGGATCTGCTCGCGCTCTTGACCTACCAGCACCCGGGCACGTTCGGGGGGATCGCACCTGTCAGGTGAACAGTACGCCCGGTGCTGTCCGGAATGGCAGGGCAGACCGGCGTGCACGCAGACCACAAGGAGCAACGACATGAACCATCCGCTCGCCGAACGCATCCGTGCAGCCATTGTCTTGTCCCTTCTGCCGGCTCTTGTGGCGACGGCGCCAGCCCAGGACCTGGCGGAATTCGAGAAGCACGTGACGGAGTTCACATTGGACAACGGCCTCAAGTTCATCGTGCTGGAGCGCCACGAAGCGCCCGTGGTGACGTACTACACCCACGCAAACGTCGGTGCGGCCGATGAGGTGAAGGGTATAACGGGGCTGGCCCACCTGCTCGAGCACATGGCGTTCAAGGGAACGAAGACCATCGGCACCAGGGATCACGAGACCGAGATGAAACTGCTGGCCAGGATGGACGAGACCTATCAGGCCATGAGGATGGAACGGAGAAAGGGTGACGAAGCTGACGAGCAGCGCCTGGCGGAGCTGCGCGGCCAGTTCGAGGAAGCCCAGCAGCAGGCGCAGAAACTGCTCGTGCACGATGAGTTCGAGGAAGTGTTGAAACGGGCCGGCTGCGTCGGCGTCAATGCCGCGACCAACTACGATGCCACGGTCTATGTGGCCAGGTCGCCGTCGAACAAGCTCGAGCTGTGGATGTTGATGGAGTCGGACCGGTTCCTCAATCCGGTGCTGCGCGAGTTCTACCAGGAAAAGGACGTAGTGATGGAAGAGCGGCGGCAGCGCACGGAGAGCAATCCGGTAGGGCGCTTGGGGGAGGAGTTCCTGGCCATTGCCTTCAAGGCGCATCCTTACGGTGAGCCGTCGGTCGGGCACATGAGCGATCTGAGGACATTGACGCGAGCCGAGGCCCGGGCGTTCTTCGATGAGTACTACCGTCCGGGCAATCTGACGATTGCGGTGGCGGGCGACGTGAATCCCGAGTGGGTGAAAGAACTGGCGCAGGCATATTTCGGTCGCCTTCCTTGCCGTCCTGCCCCCGGCCCCGTGGAGACGGAGGAGCCGCCCCAGATGGGGGAACGTCGCGTCGTCGTAGAAGATGCCGCGCAACCCATTGTCTTCATCGGGTATCACAAGCCCAATATGAACCACCCGGATGACGCCGCCTTCAACGCAATCACGGATATTGCCGGCAGCGGCCGGACGGCGCGTCTCCACACGGCTCTGGTGAAGGAAAGGAAGATCGCCATCACTACCACCTGCTTTCACGGCCGGCCCGGCAAGAAGTACCCCGGACTGTATGTCTTTTATGCCGTGCCGGCGAAGGGCCACACGAATGAGGAGTGCGAGGAGGCAATCTACGCCGAAATCGAGCGACTCAAGAATGAGCCGGTCAGTCAAGAGGAGCTGAAGACAGCCAAGACGCGCGCTCGGGCCGGCCTGATTCGGCGGCTTGACTCTACCTCAGGGCTTGCCAGCCAACTGGCCTTCTTTGAGGCCGCTACCGGGGACTGGCGGAATCTGTTCAAGCAGCTTGACCAGATCGAGCGAATTGCCCCGGAGGACATCCAACGGGTGGCGCGGAGGTGGTTTGTCGCGAAGAACCGGACGGTCGGCATGATCAAGACAGTCGAGACGGCGAAATGATGCGGGTCAGGAGTGCTACGATGATCCACGAGAGATTCAGTGCAATCAGGGTTGGTCTGGCCCTGGTGGTGTTCTCCTCCCTGGCGGCGTTCGTGCAGGCGTACCAGGCCGTGCAAGATTACAGACAGTTGACATACCCCGACCTGTCGGACATCAGAGTCCCCGAGGTTGAATCCGTAACGTTGTGCAGCGGCATGCGTCTGTTCCTGCTCGCAGACAACGAGCTTCCGCTCATCAAGATTTCCGCCGTCATTCGTGTGGGTTCGATCTACGAGCCGGTTGACAAGACCGGTTTGGCCGCCATCACCGGCGCGGTCATGCGCACCGGCGGCACGGCCGCCAAGACGGGGGACGAGCTCGATCGAGAGTTGGAGAGCATCGCGGCCTCGGTGGAAACGGGTATCGGCCTTGATTCGGGGGGAGCATCGGTGTCTGTCCTGAAGGAGGATATTGACACCGGCCTGGCCATTCTGGCCGATGTCCTGATGAATCCCGCATTTCGAGAGGACAAGATCCTCCTGGCCAAGATGCAGATGCGCAGCGCCGTTTCGCGGCGCAATGATTCGGCGGGGGGGATCGGCTCCCGTGAATTCGGCAGGCTCATCTATGGCCCGAACAGTGTGTATGCCCGCCAGGTCGAGTATGCCACGATCGACGCGATCACCCGCGATGACCTGGTGGCATTTCACCGGCGGTACTTCGGGCCGAACAACATGATGGTGGCCGCATGGGGGGGTTTCACAACGAAGGAGATGATTGAGAAGATCCGGAAGGCATTCGAAGGGTGGACGCGCGTCGAGCCGGTCCCACCGGAGTCGCCGGATGTCAACTACGAGTACCGAAGAACGGTCAACCTCGTCCCGAAAACAGGAGTCAATCAATCAAGTATCATCCTGGGACATATCGGCGGGCGGATGAACGATCCGGACTACTACGCCCTGAGTGTGATGAATCAAATCTTCGACGCCAGCTTCACGGGCCGGCTCTTCAAGAACGTCCGCTCCCGGCAAGGCCTGGCTTACTCCGTCGGCGGTTCCTACGGCATGCACTATTGCCATCCCGGCACGTTCTCCATTCGATGCCAGACCAAGTCCGAAAGCACGATACGCGCCATTCGGGCCCTGATTGATGAGGTGCGCAAGATCCGGCAGGAGGAAGTGACCGCCGAAGAACTCGCCACTGCCAAGGAGAGCTATCTGAACTCCTTTGTCTTCAACTTCGACACGGAAAGCGAGATCGTCAATCGCGTGATGGCCTACGAATACTACGGCTATCCGGCCGACTTCCTGCAGAGAACGAAACGAGGCATAGAAGAAGTGACCAAGGCCGACATTCTGCGGGTGGCTGGAGCACACCTGCACCCCGACGAATTGCAGATTCTGGTGGTAGGTCGGCCCGAAGACTTCGACGAGCCCTTGTCGGTACTGGGTCCGGTGAAGGAAATCGATGTTACGATTCCGCCACCTCGGCAGTGACCCACGGATTCTCTACGCTCCGTCAGGGGCGGGGCGTGAAGTGAGCCGCCGGTGCAGGACATGCACCCTCGTACAGAATCGAAGGCCTTAACCCCGGTGTAATGTGGAGGAAAGACGGGATATGAAGAACGTGTTGGTCGCCACGTGCACAGGCGGGCAGCAAAGGAGCCCTCTCGCCTGCCTTGAAACCTATGTGCGAGCCCAGATAGAGAATAGCCTGGACCTGGGATGGGCGGCACAGGACATTCTGCTCCTGACGGACTTCGACTACGAGTTCCTGGGAGTGAAGGCCCGCCGGCTGTCATTCCATGATTCACGGCCCACGACCTGCAAGATATTTGCGATCGAGGCGCTCCTGCGGGATGCCTGCGGCAGCGAAGCGTTTTGGGTGCACGATTTGGATGCGTGGCAGAACGTGGAGTTCGCTTGCCCGCCCTTCCACGAGATGGGTATCTGCCAACACAGAAAACGGACGAACCCCGATTTCAACAGTGGCAGCGTGTTCTATAGGGCCGCGGCAAAGGATATCGTAGCCCACCTGTCTGTCCTGCTCAGAAGTGACGAGAAAAGACAGGAAGAGACCACGTTGAATCAGATCCTGAACGAGGCCGCGTACAAGCCCCGGATAACCGTGCTGAATCCCACCTATAATGTGGGCTGCACCAATTTTGCCGCACGCTACCTGAAGAGCGATCTCCCGATTCGCGTATGCCACTTCCATCCCGAACGTCCTGAACACATCGCCATCCATGTGTGGGGTCGAAACCTCCTGAAAGCAAGAACCGTGGGCCACAGACTGGAGAGCCTGATCAGGCGTCATTTTGATGTGCCCTCAGAGCCGCGCGAGGAAGGCGGGTAAACGAACTGAGTTCGGGGGGGCGGTTTTTGCATATAGGCCTGGAGATGACTATGTCAACGAGCTGCCGAATGGAGGACAACGATGCGGGAAATCTGGGATGAGTGGCGCTGGGACATCTGGGATCCGGCGAACGAGCCGTTGCCGGAAAACGCCAAGATCCACAGGAAGATCTCGATTTGCACAAACTGTATGAACCGTCTCCACGATCTGATGGTGACGCTTCCCGTCAACCTCTATCTCAATCGAGACTACCCGAACGTGGAGTTCGTGCTTCTCAACTACAATAGTCAGGACAAGATGGATGACTGGGTGAGGGACTATATGATGCCCTATATGGAGGCGGGTATTCTGATTTACGTTCATACCACGGAGCCGTCGTTCTACCGGCCGGCTCATTCCCGGAATGTCTCATTCAAAGTGGCGACCGGAGACATCGTGACCAACGTCGACGCGGACAACTTCACAGGTCCGGGCTTTGCCAAGATGCTCAACCTCTTGGCCGAATTGCAGCCCGAGAGAGCCGCTTTCAGCGCCGAAAAGGTGCTGATGCACGGGCGCGTGGGATTCTACAAAGACGAATGGCTCGAACTGGGCGGCTATGATGAAGATCTCGTGGGTTATAGCTGGGAGGATTACAACCTGTTCTTCCGGGCGATGGCCGCGGGATTTAGACTGATGTGGTGGGGCCATTGGGGAAGCAGATTCACGGACCGTATCTTTACCTCCAGGGAAGACAAGGTCCGCTACATGGAGTGTAAGCACCAGGTCTTTACGGAGTTCGTGAATGAGAGGAGCACGCTGCGCAAGCTCGATCGCCGCCAGTTCACGGCCAACCAGGACAGGGAATGGGGCAAGGCAACCTTGGTCAAGAACTTCCATGAGGTGATCGAAGTCTGAACCCTCGCTTCCGTCAGCAAGAAGATGAAAATACCCGGGAAGGTCATGCGTTTTGTCACGTGGTCGCAGGAAGACCCGCGAGCAGTCTCATTCATAGCGAGACTCCTCCATTGCGTGTTTGGGATTCGCAATGGTCTCCCGGGGCGCAAAGGCTTTCTATTGATCTTTACCGGAGCAAGTGGAGACATGGTCTCCCTCTCCCCCGCGATCAGAGAGCTGGCGAGGCAACGCCCCGACACCCCCGTTAGCATCATGGTGAAAGGCAGCGGAACCGGTAGTATTTTGAAAGCTTGCCCCTACGTCGACCAGATCGTCGAGTTTTGCCTCTACGAAGACACGCCCTGTAAGTGGTGGCAGCTACTAAAGCCGCTGTGGAGAATCGTATGGCGGCGCAGATATGCGACCGCCGTTCTGACGATGGGGACCGGATGGGCGCCTCAATATCGCATCTGGGCCCTGCTCCTGCTCTACGCGACCGGCGCCAGACGCCGCCTCGCCTTCCGCGATGAATGTGCCCCCTGGTGGAATGCCGGGGACCCGGTCCACAGGCTCCCTCTGGCCAACGAGATTATCGAAGCATCGCAGCCTCAGCGCACAGACCGATTCATGGAGCTCTTCCAGAAGGCCGGTTTGCTTACCGAAGCCGAGCACGCCACCACGGAGGTTTGGACCTCTGAGGATGATGTCCGGGAAGTTGCGCAGCTCGACGAGTGCTTTGCCCGGCGCGGCGACGACAGGCCCATTGTTCTCGTGTTCCCCGGTGTCGGAAGCGGTCCCGGCAAACGCTGGCCCCCGGGACGATACGTGAAGGTGGTCAGCCATCTCATCGCGACGTATAATGCCCACGTATTTCTTGACGGCATGAGTCGCGATCACCCGCTCTGCAAGACCATTGCTGCCCTTGTTTCCTGCAAGAATCTGGCCGGCCGCCATTCCATAGGAGCTTTATTCGCGCTCATCAAGCTCGCCGATCTCGTGATCGCCAGCGACTCCGGTCCCATTCACATCGCCGCGGCCACAGAAACTCCAGCCGTCGCCATCTTTGGGCCGACGGATCCCCGTATCTGGGCCCCGAAGTCCCCATGCCTGACGATCCTCCGCACGTCAGACTGCCCCCCTTGTGGCAACCCCTACTTCTGTCAACGCGGAATTGACTTCGTCTGCACCACGCACGTCGCCGTGTCCGATGTGATGCAGGCTTGTCAGCATAGTCTCCGGATCTGGAACCCCCAATGTCGGTGACTCCTCTCGGGGCGGAAGAGGTCCCTGGCTTCCACGGAAAGCGCTGAGAACAGTGGCGGTAGGCCGTCGTCCCTCCAGCCGGTTAACGCACATCGTAGCGCAGGAACGATACAAAAGCCATGGCAAAGAAAACCACATTGAAGACGGCCAGCAGCCCGATATCCCAGATGGCCAGTTGCATCGATTCCCCCAGCCTCGCCTCGCGCTCCTGAAATTTCGGCACCGCACCGAAAGCCACAGGCCTGTGGGAAATCGTTCTCCAGTTCCGCGCACAGGATTCCTCCGGGAATATCAGATGGAGACTGTTCGGGTCTTTGGCGTCTTCGTTACGGATGTATTCTTTAAGATCGTCCTGGTATTGCCGGATCTGTTGACGCAGGCTGACGCAATGGCTGAGCCCGCTGCCGGCAATTGCCTCCGATGCACGTCGGTAGGTTACCACAGGTGAAAAACACGTGAAGCTCCGTCCTGTGAATACCTGGGCCAACATCTTGCGGTGGTGTTCTTCTATAACTTGGTTTCTAGCGTTCATCATTGCGGTCCCATATTTGGCGTGGGCAGGCGGATTGTTGATGGGACTGTTCACATCGCTGCTCACACTGGTCGCGTTCTCACCAAATGTGTCCGCGTTGTCCGAAATCCGTTTCGACGCTTCATCCAGCTTTCTTCGTAAATCCACCTGCGTGGGACTTTGTGAGAACACATCCGAAACGATTCTCCCGAAGCTCGGCATGAGAATCACCAGCCCCACCCACACCAGCAGGAGAATCACCATGCTGTTGGCGGAGTGAGCTGTTCGGCTCGAGACAAAGAGCCCCAAGAGAACAAAAATGGACAGGTACAGAAATGACAGGAATACAATGGTCAGTGTTTTCAACCATTCTCCGGGAGAAACGGCGACATCCTTGGAAGAAACCACGATGATCAGGCTGATCAAGAGGCCAATGCACAAGGGTATACCCAACGTGCACATGGCAGCGCAGTATTTGCCCAGAAGTACCTCGTGCCTGGGAATCGTGCCAGCCAGCATGAGACGGAGCGTGCCCTGCTCTCTCTCTCCGCAGATACTGTCGTACGTGAAGACAAGGGCCACAAAGCTCAGAATCAGCGACGTGATGAAAACCCAGTCAATGTCACTGAAATGCGGCACGCTGAAATTGCCCTCGTTCTGTACTTCTGGCAAATCACTCGTGAATGCGTCGAATCGGACACAGTTGGGGAGGGATTTCTCAAATCCTTCTGCGCAGCACGTGAGCAGCCGGGGCTTCTTGTAGACCTTCTGTTTGTAGAAAGCCAATTGGTAGAGCTTTCCCGATTGTTCGCGCAAGGCTGCCAGGTTCTCATTCGTCTTTTCCGAGTAATCCTTCAGTTGTGCGGCATAGCTGCTCGCAAACATAACGCCGCTTGCCGCAAAGAGCGAGACGGTCAAGAGCAGCGATAGAAGGAAACGCAGGCTGAGGATGTCTTCCAGGACCTCCTTGTTTATGATCTGACGAATCATCTTGTGTCCTCTATCTTCACCGGATGCTGCACTCCGATTTATCTCACGTCATACGTCATGAACGCCGCAAAAGACAGTGCGAAAAACGTCAGGTTGATAAAGAGCAGCAGGCTGAAGGCGGGAATCGTCTGCCGAAGCTCTCCGAGATCACCGGTCATGGATGCGAACCGGGGACAGTCTTGCAGATCAAGGCTTGGAGTCTCCGTCATTCTCTTCTCCACCCACTCCTTGATGGTCTCTGCCAACGCCGCTATCTCTGCTTGACTCTTGGCTTGCTTCATTAGCATGATGAACTTTTTCAACATTTCTTCGTATTCCGCCATCTCTTCCTGCGTGCAACGCGTGAACAGAAGCGGCGAGGAGAAGTCTTCCGTTTCGGAACGGATATACTCGACGATTTCCGCTCGATGGGTCCTGACTCGCTTCATGAAATGCCGGAAGGCAGCCAGATCCGTCCCGGCTAACGTCGACATCACGCTTCCGTACAAGGGAATGGGTGAGATTCGCGAGATGCTATCGGCGAGGTTCTTCTGCTCCCACAGACTATCGAGATAGCGGCGTTCCACCTCCGAGTATTTATCGGCATACCTGATTTTGAGAGGGTACTCAACCCGATAGCTCTTCTGACGGTACTCCATGGCGGTCTTGTCAAGAAGTCGGTCGTACCCACGGCCGAAGGCGTCCCGGGCGCCGGACTGGCTTCCGCCGTCTGATTGGGGGGGTTTGCTCTTGTTGAGCTCCGCGTCGTACTCGTGTTTCAGCGACATCATTCGTCCATCGATCTCTTCCCTTGGTTCCAGCGGTCGCATTTGCGCGGCAAGGTAAACACTGCCATTGGGAACCACTGCCGCGAAGAGGATCCATAGGAATAGCCCAAGCACCAGAGCAATGGCTGATTTCCTGGTCAGGCAGGAGAGCAACAGGCCCACATTGTACATGGCCGAAACAAAGATGAGTGAGGCGAAGTACATCAGCCCGATTCGCGCCCACTCCGGACGCGCCAAATCCACCATTGGGAAAGACAGAAGAAGGATCAGAACCACAATGAAGACCATTGTGATGGGAATCACAAGGACCAGCAAGCCTGCCAGGAGTTTTGCCAGCAGTACTTGATGACGTCGAGTCGTATTGGAGAGCATCAGTTTGAGCGTACCTCGCTCTCGCTCTCCAGATATCGCATCGTATGCGACAAGCAGGGCCAGAACACTTATGACAATCCGGGACACCAGCGATATATCAAAGACCGGGAAGATCGATTGATAGGGATTGCCATGGGTCGCCGCGGCACGCAGCTCAGGAACCTGATCGACCTCGATGGTTACGGAGTCGCTAATACGCTTCTCCAGCCCTTCGCTAAAGACCGACAGCACCGAGGGTGGACGGTATATGGTAGGTACAATATTCATGTAGACCTTGACCCGCTGCAGTTCAGCTTCGTTGCGGGCGACGTTATCACGGTAGGTTCTCAATCTCTGCTCATAGTCCTTTGCCAGAATGGGCGTGAACACCGCCGTCAGAACGACACAAGCGACTGTCGCCACCGCAAACTTGAACGTCATCACATTCAGCAGGAACTCCTTCTTGGCAATTCTCCAGATCATGAGCCGTTCTCCACGTGATGACATCTCATCTGAGTCCATCGAATCAGACACTAAGGCCGGGCTGGGAAGCCAACGGGACATCCTTTATGCCATGCTCTCGGCGGCGGCCATCTCGGTCAGATAGATCTCCTCGAGGTCGGCGTGCTTGAAATCAACTTTCTCGCGCATGGCCACCAGGCGGCCTTGCTTCATGATCCCGACCCGGTCGGCGATCTGCTTGGCCCGGAAGATGTCGTGCGTGGTCATCAGGATCGCCTTGTCCCGCTCCCGGAGCTTGTGCAACTGCCCGAGGAACTCATTGGCGCTCTTCGGGTCCAGCCCGCTGGTCGGCTCGTCCATGATGATCGCCAGCGGGTCCTTGATCAACGCGATGGCGATCCCCAGCTTCTGGCGCATGCCCTTCGAGAAGTTCTTCAGCCGCATCGTCAACGCCTTCTCCGGCAGCCCCACCGAACGCATCACATCGTCCAGCTCCTGGTTCTTGAGCCCCTTGCGGCCTCCCAATTCCGCAAAGAACCGCAGGTTCTGCCGGGCCGTGAACATGCCATAAAGTTGCACATTCTCGGAGACGTAGGAGACGTACTTCTTGGCCTCCAGCGGGAACTTGTTGCAGTCGTGGCCGTTGATGAAGGCCTGTCCCTCCGTGGGCCGGATGAAGTCCAGCAGGATGTTGACCGTCGTGGTCTTGCCCGCCCCGTTGGCCCCCAGCAAACAAAAGATCTCTCCCGGTGGGACCGTGTAGCTGACGTGGTCCAGCGCCAATACCCCATCTTCGTAACGCTTCGTCAGGTCCTTCAGCTCAATCATCGTTCGTCCCTTTCACGCTCACTGCCGACTCTCCGCCCGGCACAATCCCATTCGGCTGCAAACGATATCATAGAATCGAAGATCATCTGCGACTCAGTCTCACTCCAAAGATCATAATCCCTACGACCAGGGCGACTAAACCGCCGACGAGCAGCAGGGTGGTCGTCAGACTCGTGCGGGCGATGATTCGTACTTTCAGCCGCTTCTCTATGGCCTCGGCGACGTTGCTGCCGCTTTGTCCTCTGGCCTCGATCTGGACTTCGTACTCGCCGACGCCGACCTCCGGCCCCGGCTCCAGATGGATTTGGAACGTATGCTCTTCATTCGGCGCCAGCCGCGGGATGGAGTTTGGCGTGATTTCGGTCTTCCATGCCAAAGGCGGAGATACCTCCGGCATGAGATCAAAAAGCTCCAGCGTGCCGTTGTTGCACAACTCCGCCTTAACCGTGACGCTTTGCTGTGGCAGGATCTCCGTGTACAGGTTGTCGATCAGGATCTCCAGGCGGGCGCTGCCCTTGGCGATCAGGGCCAGATCGACCCTCGCCGCCTGTATGGTTCCCAGTTCTTCGTCCGGGATGTCCTGGAGATTGTGTTCGGCCCTCAGTGCGTTCAGCGCCTCCAACTGCTGGGGGGGCACCGCCCAGGCCTGAAGGTTGATCGTCTTGTCGATCATGGAGATATCCAGCTTCTGTGGGATCGACAGGCGCAGCGCCAGGCTATGCTTGCTGACGTTCTCGTCGAACCGTACGCTGGTGACCCGGGCGTTGCTGGTCTGGTCCACAAACGAGAAGTTGATCTGTGGGGGCAGGTTGGTGACCGTCAACGCGAAGCGACGCTCGGTCGTCACCAGCATCTCGAGCTCCAGCAGGTAGTGGATATCGGCGCCGAGCGTGCCTTCCTGGGAGAACTGCGTGGCGACGATCGTGGGGATTTCCTGCAGCGATTCCTTCTCCAGGTAAATGTTCTCAGTCACCACCTGCTGCAAGTACTGGAGCTTGATCCCCGCCTGCCGGACGTCGGTAAGCAGCTCGAAGGCCACTTTCTCTTCTCCCTCGTAGGGCAGGACGGGGATGATCTTCTCGTAGGGTTTGCCGATGCTCGCGTTGGCATCGACGATGGAGACGATAATATTCTCGATATTCAGCAAGGCACGAATCTGTTCGGGGCTCTGCCAGGCCGACTGTGTCTGCTCGTTCGGATCGCTGTAGATCAGAGCCGATTCGGCCTGGGCGAGGTTCGAGGTGTTCCGGAGGACCAGATCGAGCATGCGTCGGCCGTCGTTGTCATAGTACTTCTTCGCCCCCAGGATGGTAATATGCGTGGCATTAGCGAGGAAACTGAGCTTGGTCCTCTCCAATGCAATCTCGGCTTGCCGGAGCTGTTGCTCCGCCTGGGTGTAGGCGGACAGGGCCTCATCCAGCTCTTTTTTCGAGAGGATGTTCTGACTGGACAGTCTCTGCGCGTACTCGTAATCGCTGCGACACCGGTCGTAGGCCACTTTCGCATGCTCGAGATCGATCCGGGCCGCCCGCAGGTTCAGCTCGTTGAGCAGTTCGGTGCGTGTTTTGAGGCGATCGATGGTTCCCTGGGCCGGAATGTTGGATTCCTCGGTGGCTGCCGGACAGATCGTAGACCAGCCAAGTGTTACGATTGTGAGAACGAGTGTTGTAGGGCGGCTTATCACGACGACCTCTTTACTTGAAGTAACGGACCGCCAGACGCAAGTCTTCCTGGCGATCGATCAGTGTCTCTTGTTCCTGGAACAGCTTGTCCTGCGCGGCGAAGAACGCCCGCCGGAACGTCTCCAGGTCTTCATTGGTGACTTTCCCTGCGTCTCTCAGTTCCTCCTGAATCCGGAACCTCTCCCGTTCAATATTGACGTTTTCCTGGGCCAGGTCAACCTGGAACTTCTGTTCGCTGAGGAATTTGTGGCTTTGTCGAACGTCCAGTTCGATGCGATCCTTCTGGTCCTCGGCCACCGCCCTCAAACGGTTCCACTCGGCCCTCGCCTGGATCCGTCGGCCCGTACGCGCATGGCCCTCGGTGACGGGCATACGCAGCTCAATGCCTGTGAACCAACCCGGATCGGGGCCACCCAGATGGAAGTCGGGCGAGAAGAGACCCAAGCCTCCTCCGTCCTTTTCGCTGCCGCTCGGTACGCCCGGCTGACCGATGAAATCGAGTCCCCATGTGTCGTCCTGGTTACTGATTTCGGCGCCGGTGCGGCCGTACTCGTCCTGGAAGCCGCTCGTGAGGCGCAGATCGGGGAAATACTCGTAGCCCAACTGGTCCAAGGCCCTGCCTCCTTCAGCCACAAGCGTTTCGACCAGAGCTAATTCGCTGCTTTGCGCGAGGGCCAGGCGGATCATGCCGTCCATGTCGAAACCGTCGACGCCGAACGTGTCCATCTGCCCGACGAGTTCCACCTGGTCCGCTCCCACCGGCAAGCCGATCAGACGCAGAAGATCCGCCTTGCGGTTGAATCGCTGTCGTTCGAGCGTGTTGATCCGCGTCCTCTCGTTCAGGACGTTCAACTGCGCCGTGAGCACTTCGATCTTCACACTGAGATTGCCGGCATCCATGCGCTGCTGCTTGATCGCAGCCTGGGCCTCGAACTGCTCCAATAGCACCGCGCGCGCAGCAATCTGCCGCTCTTTGAGCTTGATGAACAGAAACGCTCGCCGGACCTGCGAGAACACACTCGCGACGCGATTCTCATAGTTGAACAGCGTGTTTCTCTGCTCGGCTCGCAGGTCGAGATCGAGCGGGTGGTCTTTACCCCACTCAAGGAGCCGTTGCCGGATTTGGGCGCTGACCAACGAGGCATCGGCACTTGCGTCGGCGCCCTCATGGGCACGGATGTGTTCGTACCGATTGATCAGGTCGATGGTCGGCAGGAATCGCGAATTGGCGATGAGCTTGCTGCCCCCGGCGCCGACCATCCGCTGTCGCTCCTGCTTGACCTCATTGCTGTTGGCGAACGCCAACTGCAGACATTCCTCCAGAGTAAGGACGCGCTTGGCCATTGGCTCGGCGGGCGAAATGCTGCGCGAGGGCCTCTCTCCGACGGCTCGCAGGTACGCCAGAGAGTTCGGTTCGGTGGCGGTGGCTCGGGTCTCTTCTTTGAGTCGCTGCTCTACATGGCCTATAGCGGGATCGAGTTCGTCCGAGACAGAGAGGCCTCTCCCCTCCCGAGCGCAGGCATGGCAAGCCAGCAGAACCCCGACCACCGCCAGAAGCGGCCCCGCAACCCCACTGCGATTGGGAGTTGCCGACTTGCCCGCCCATCGCAAACTTGCGGGCGACGGAGTAGATGGCTGTTCACCCTTAACCATATCCCTGATCCACTCCCAGAACCTGCCCGCCGACGCATTCGCTCCTTCCGGTTGTGCCTGGCTGTCCCATAGCCGATCCCCAAGGGCACAACGGTCCACAGGCCTCGCCGATACTGTTAGCAAAGACCGTGCCAGGTGGAACCTGCAACATCTCGTTTCTCTTATGTCACTGCAGGGAAGGGGTTTATGAAATAGTGGGTGCAGGTGTATCCTTGGATGGGTTTCCCTGAGGACTGTGCCATCACCGGGACGATTGTACCACAGATGAAACGACACGCTCCTCCGCACCGTCGTATTGCTCGACTCGAGGCACAGGGTCGCGCGGCCGGTACCGACCGATGCACCGGCCCTCTCGCGTTTGCCGTTCTCCGGGTAATCGAACGCCCCTTGCTCCATCGCTTCCACCGTCGGCTGGACGCACCTATGGCGGCGTAATGCTTGCACCCTATGCTGTCATCAGCGCATGGATTGGCGATACCGTTTGGGCGTGGTTCCCATCTTCTTCTTGAACTGTCGGTGGAAGTAGTACACGTTGGAGAAGCCGACGCGTTGCGCGATCTCATAGCAGCGCAGCGACGTGAAACGGAGCAGTCTCTGGGCGGCCTCAAAACGAAGGTCCTGCTGGTAAGCCAGCGGGGAGACACGGAAGGACTTTTTGAAGATGCGGAACAGGTGGCCCTTCGAGCAATGACACATTGAAGCCAAGTCTTCGGCGGAAATGGCCTCGGCATAGTGTTCGTCGATGTATTGCCTGGCCAGCAGGATGGGATTATCCGGGGTAAGGGTCGTGCCCGGGATCCTCTCCGTGTAGCAGTGTGCGACTATCGTGTCAAAAACGTTGGCCAGAGCGCGCTGTGCGTAAAAGTCCGACATGGAGGAAGGGCTCTGCAGATAGTCCATGATCTGGATCATGACAATGACGAGCTCTTGGGTGGTCTCTCTGGGCAAATGAGGTTCATCATGAAGCTGGCCCGGAATCCCGGTGTAGATATTCAGGATTTTCTCGAACGGCAGGGTCAGCAGCTTTCCCGCCTGCGTGCCAAAGGAGAAGGTGATTTCCGAGTACACGCTGGAATGGCGGAGGCTCACGAAATCGTGTGGCTGACCGGGTGAGACGATGACCAGGGTTCCTGGTTCGGCGGGGTACTTTCGTCCGCATTTGCGGTAAAACCCGGAGGATTGGGTGTAAAGCACAATGTGATACAGATCGTGCGTGTGTTCGTGGAAGGTCCTGGCCTCTCCGATCGGGCGGTCCTGATCGATCGCGGCATGCACGAAGGTCGGGAAATAGACGCCGTCCTCGTGGAGAATCACCAGTGCCTGGGACGTGCCTTCGCGTCGCTGATGCGGTTGCAGATATCTTCGCATAGATCACGATTATATAACAAATTGTCATTTATGTATATTGTTTTGACCTCTATGCAGTACGATAATATAATAAAGTATGGTGTGTGCAACCAGAATACTATGCCGACGCGTGGATGTGCACGGATTGCACAAGGGGTCCAGTTTTTAATCATGAGGCGGTGGATGAAGACGAAAGCCTTCACGTTGATTGAGTTGCTGGTGGTGATCGCGATCATTGCGCTGTTGATGGCCATCATCATGCCCGCGCTGAGCCTGGCGAAGAAGAAGGCGGCCACGACCGTGTGCCTGAGCAATACCAAGAACCTGTCTCTGGGCTGGTACATGTACATGGGTGAGAATGACGGTCGGATTATGAGTTCCGAAGACGAGCCCTCCGGTACCGAACAGCCAGGCGATAGGTTTGTCGGTTGGTGCGGATTGCCTCGCGACGAGAATGGCACGGCGCTCAGCATTAGCCAGACGAGCCCTGCCGTGACGAACGAGGACGAAATCCGGGGCATCCAGCGGGGCGCCCTGTACACATATGTCAAGAACCCGGACGTCTATCATTGTCCGGCCGACATCGTCCGCAAGAGCATATACGACCTGACCACCGTTTTCGTGTCGTATGGAGTCCCCATGTGTCTATACGGCAATACGAACCGCAACAGTGCGAGTTACAGTCAGCAGATCCGGACGTTCAGTGAGATTACACGGCCGGCGACGCGATACGTCTTTGTCGAGAGTGCGGAAACGCGGAACTGGAACTCGAGTCATCATTTTGTTCTGGCGGCCCCCGAGTATACCAATCTGGCCGAATGGGGCTGGTGGGGGCCGATGGCCATCAATCACGGGAACGCCAGTGTTCTGGGCTTTTGCGACGGCCACTCGGAGATCCGCAAGTGGAGGGATCGCTACACGATCGACCGCGTTGACAAGCTGCTTACCCAAGGGGGGACCATGTACGGCAGGGACTATCCTCCTGCGGACCAGACGGCGGATATCGAGTACATGGCCGAGGGTTGGGCCTTTCGCTATAAGGTGAGATAGCCGGAGAAGGGCATTTTTTTGTGCATTTTCCGCCCTTTTCGTGTATGATAGGAAGAGAAAGAGCAGCGGCGTGGTTGGCCAACGGGCCCCCAATGCCGCTCCTGAGTGAGTAGGGTAGGATGTCAGTTCCCGGTAGGGAATTGAGCGGTCGTGGGTGGTGTGTCCCCTGGTGGAACACGACGTTCGCCGGCAGTCGTAGAGGAGGCATGCTGAGTCAAACAAGTGGCAAACACAGATCAGCGTCGTTTTTCCCGGGGGATGTGCAAGTGCATTTTGGAGGATGTGATTGATGAGAAAGTTGACGATGTGTGGGGTCGTGGCAGATCGCTGTCGTTGAGGGTGAACTCCGCCTCGACCGGTGTGGCGTTGAAAGTAGACTTCAACGCCCTCACCCAGGATGGCGGGCCGGATGTTCACACGCTGCCTTCAACTTACAGGATTTCATTCACTGCAAAGAACTGGAGGACAAAGAGATGCTCCGAAAACTATTATTACTGGTTGTGGTCGTTGTGATGGCGAGTCCTGTCTCAGCCGCAGTCATCTTGCAGGTCGATTTCAACTCTAATCAGGACAATGGTGGAGATTCAACCACCGCCGGCGACCCAGGCGCCTCGGCGGCGGCCCACAATCAAGCGGGCTGGTCGTCCTATCATGCTAATCATGAGGCGGCCGCTGAATTCAGCGCCGCCAATTACGACGGAATTACGGTAACACCCGCGTGGCCGAATACGACGGACAATCGCGTTCAGCAGTCCATTGATCGGGGTGCCAACAATGATAATACGTGGGATGATTCTTCAGGTTATCTTAACCTCGTTACCGACTGGATCGGCATCGATACACGCACGGGTAACGGTGGTAACGGTAACTGGGACGGCGCCGCAGGCACACCCACTTATATGACACTCACACTCGGCGGGCTGGCCGCCGGCTCCTATGAGTGGACATCGTTCCATCACGACACAGAGCACTGTCACGGGCCATTTGCAGTCTGGCTTTCAACGGACGGGGGCACAACCTTCATTCAGCTCGACGATGGCCTTATGACTGATGGAACCGAAGGCGGCACGCCCGACTCCGGCACATTATACGGCGGCCCTGATCCATACGCACTTCCTTCAACTTATCACGTATCCTTTGAAACCGATGGCACAAATGATGTTGTCCTGCGTTTCGCACCGTACACAGGCTCAGCCGTTCACCGCCAAATCTGGGGTATGAACGGTTTCGAGCTGGCCATGTTCGATTCCCCCGTTGCCATGGCGCCGCGTCCTACTTCCGGCGCCACCGACGTGCCCCGAGACGGCACCGTTCTGACCTGGAGGCCGAGCCAGTCCGCCGTTTCTCACGACGTCTACCTGGGCACGACCTACGACGATATTGACGACGGGACGACGGCCAGCGATGCCTACAGGGGCCGGCAGGATGCGAACAGCTTTGACCCCGGCCGCCTGGAACTGGGCCAGACCTACTATTGGCGTGTCGACGACGTCGCCTCAGACGGTGCCGTCGGTAAGGGCAACGTTTGGAGCTTCACTGTGGAGCCCGCCGGTATCGTTCTGGCCGGCGACCGAATCACGGCCACCGCTTCCAGCTCAACCAGCGCCGATCAGGGTCCCGAGAAGACGGTCGACGGATCCGGATTGGACGCCGACGATCTGCATTCGACGGAACTGTCGGACATGTGGATTAGCGATAAGGCCGATCCGAATGAGGCCTGGATCCAATATGAGTTCGACGAGGTCTATCCGCTCCATCAGATGCTCGTGTGGAATCACAACAACGAATCCGAGTTTCTCGTCGGTTTTGGGATCCAGGAGGCGATCGTTGAGTATTCGCGCGACGGGCTTACCTGGGGCGCCTTGGAACCGCAGGAGTTTGCCAAGGCTTCCGGAGAAGCGGACTACGCGGCCAACACGGCGGTGGAATTCAACGGCGCTGCAGCCAAGTACGTCAAGATTACCGCCAAGAGCAACTGGGGCAATCTGATCCACCAATTCGGCCTGAGCGAGGTGCGTTTCACGATCATTCCCGTGTTCGCGCGGGAACCGCAGCCGCAGGACGGGGCTACCGACGTGGTTCCGCAGACGACTCTGCGCTGGCGAGCCGGCCGAGACGCGGCGACGCACGACGTGTACCTGGGCAGTGACGTGAACGATCTGACCCTGGTCGATACGGTGGACGTGCCCAGTCTCGACGTCAGTACCCTGCTGGCGCTGGACCAAACCTACTACTGGAAGGTCAACGAGGTCAACGACCTTGGCGAGCCGACCGTCTGGGAAGGCCAGGTCTGGAGCTTCTCCACCAGTGCGGTTCTCATCGTGGATGACTTCGAAGGGTACACGGATGACTGGGAAAACGAGGACGCGATCTGGGAGGTCTGGATCGACGGCCTGACGGATCCCGCCAAGGGCGGCTCCGAGGTAGGCTATGTCGAGGCCCCGTTCGCTGAGCAGGAGATCGTCCACAGCGGGTCCCAGTCAATGAATCTCTCCTACAACAATACGGGCGGCTCGACTTTCTCGGAAGCCACGCTCCCGCTTGACGGCCCCCAGGATTGGACCGTGTACGGCGTCAAGGGCTTGACGCTCTGGTTCCATGGTGACCCGACGAATACGGCCGCGACGATGTACGTGAAGGTCAACGGCCGCAAGGTGTCGTACGATGGCGATGCCGAAGCTCTCTTCCGTAAGGTCTGGCAGTTCTGGTATATCGACCTGGCTGATTTCACCGGCGTGAACCTCGCGCAGGTCAACGAGTTGACAATTGGCCTCGAAGGCGGAGCGGGCGTCGTGTACATTGACGATATCGGATTGTCTCCGAAGGACCGTCAGTTGGTGACGCCGACCGAGCCTGATGCGGCAGGTCTCGTGGCCCACTATGCGTTTGAGGGAAATGCGGACGACAGCACGGGAGCACATCCCGGCACGCTCAACGGCGCGCCTCAGTTCGCTGCCGGCCAGGTTGGCCAAGCGATCCAGCTCGACGGCGTTCGCGATTACATCTTGATCGAGAGTGCCTTTGACCTGCCGGTGTATACGGCCGCCGCGTGGTTCAAGGTGGAAGGTGGTACCGGCCCGAGAGACTTGGTCTCGGTCCACAATTCCGACGGCCAGCATGGACTTCTGCTGGAGATCACGGATGCGGGTATACTGCGGTTCCTGCACCGGGCTCCTCTTGCCGGCGGAGGCGGTACGGATATCCGCACCACCACGACGTTCGATGACGGCGGATGGTATCATGCGACGATCGTCAAGTCCGCAGACGCCACAACGGCGTACATCAACGGCGAGTTGGTTGACTCCGCTGCGGACGAGACGGCGTTCGACGGAATCCTGGACAAGATTACCCTGGGCGTTCTCAGGTTTGACGACCTCAGCCGTTATCTGCCGGGCGCCCTGGATGAGGTCTATTTCTATAGTCGTCCGTTGTCGCAAGATGAGGTCGCGTGGCTTGCCGGGCGGACGTCGCCGTATGACAGGCCGTAAGACCGCGAGTCCGGCCTCGGTCGTATGAGGAACTTCACGGGGCTCGTGCCCACGCGGCATGAGCCCCGTTGCTGTCCATGGGTGCGAAGATCGGAATTGGTGACTGTTGAATGAATGCAAAATCCGCCATCTCGACCTCCCTGCTGATCGCGTGGCTGGTTTCGGGGGCCAACGCCGCGCTGAAGATTGACTTCACGCAGACCGGCGGCCCTGTCGAGCCGGGCTGGCAGGCCTACTACGCCGATCATGAATCCGTCAGCACGTTTACCGAGCAGCAATACGTCGCCTTTGGAACGACGATTTCCGTGAAGTCGATCTGGCAGAAGCAGCCGGCCCAACAGGCCATGCAGATGATCGAACGGTCGTCCGGCTCCAGCCTCATCATTGACTGGATCGGGACGGACGCACGCGTGGCGAATGGCGACCCCTTGGTCTTGGTCATTGGCGGTCTGCCGGCCGGCCGCTACCTGTGGACCTCCTGGCATCACGACGTGCAGGATCAGACGGGGCTGTTCGACGTGATGGTGGCCGATGCCAACGGCCTGTCGACGGCGACGGGCATTGATATCTCTACCGGCGCCATGCCCTCCGAAGGCATGACGAGATTCGAGACCACAATCGTTTCGGACGGGATGGGTTTAGTGGCCATTTCCTTTGACTGTCGCAATCATACAAAAACCACCGAGGCCTTCTTCGTGATGAACGCCCTGACCCTGGAGTCCTGGGACGCCTCGGATCCGCCCGTCGTCGAGGATCCGAACGTGTTGTCCGCCGTGGTGATCAATGAGTTCGTCGCCTCGAATCGGCGCAGCCTGGACGATGGGGACGCCAACAGTTCCGATTGGGTCGAGCTGTACAACGGCGGCGCCGCGCCCGTCTCTTTGAACGGCTGGAGCCTCACCGACAAACAGGACAACCTGCAGAAGTGGTTCTTCCCCCCGGCGACGGTCTTGCCTGCTGGCGGATACCTCATCGTCTTCGCCTCGGGACAGGCTACGGATGACTACGTCGACAAGGGCGGATACTTGCACACCAACTTCGCCCTGAGCCGGGGTGGGGAATACCTGGCCCTGGTCGATCCCGGCGGCGAGGTCGTGCACGAGTACGCGCCGGCTTATCCTCCGCAGGAGACCGACATTTCCTATGGTATGTGGGGCGACGAACACCGCTACTTCGTCCTGCCGACGCCGGGGCGGGCGAATCAGCGGCCCGTTCTCGGCCTGGTCGGCAGGACGTACCACAGCCACGACCGGGGATTCTACGATGAGCCGTTCGATCTGTGGATTCTCTGCAACACGCCCGACGCTTCGATTCGATACACGCTGGACGGGTCGGAACCGACGGAACAGTACGGCATTCTCTATAATCGCGAGGCTCCCATTCCCATCACGACGACGACCCACGTGCGATCCGTTGCCTACAAGGCCGGCTGGAAAACGGCGGATGTCACGACCCATTCATATATCTTCGTCGACGACGTCGCCCGGCAGGAAAGCAATCCGCCCGGCTGGCCCACCGATTGGGGCTACGACTCGGAGGTCGGCGGCCTCGTCCCGGCCGATTATGAGATGGACCCGCGCGTCGTTGACGATACGCAACCCGGATACTCCGTCCGCGAGGCCCTTTTGGATATCCCCACGGTGTCGCTCTCGATGCTCCCGGATGACTTCATCAGCAGTGAAACGGGCATCTATGCCAACCCGCGAAGCCGCTGGGAGCGCAAATGCTCCATCGAGTACATCCTTCCCGATGGCGCCGAAGGATTTCAGCACGACTGCAAAGTCGAGGTTCACGGCAATTCGAGCCGTCGGCCCTGGCGGATGCAGAAGCACTCCCTGCGTCTGACCTTCACCAGCCAGTACGGCCCGGCCAAACTCGAATACCCGCTCTTTCCCGAATCCGACGTGGATGAGTACAACCAGCTCGTGCTCCGCGCCTCGTTCACCGATTCCTGGGGGCTCGTCTCCTGGTCCTCGTCGCGCTACCGGCCCAACGACTCGCAGTACATCCGGGACGTGTGGATGAAGGAGAGCCTCCGCGATATGGGACAGCCCTCCAGCCTCGGACACTTCGTCCATCTCTACGTGAACGGCCTTTACTTCGGCATCTTCAACCTGACGGAGCGTGTCGGGGCCGACTTCTTCGCCGATCATCTCGGCGGCGAACCCGAGCATTGGGAGATCAACGAGGACCTCTCCCGTCAGGGGAGCCACTGGCGGGCCATGATGTCCATCGATCTCTCGGCGTCCGGCGGGTACGCGCGGATGCAGGAGTACCTCGATCTTGAGAACTTCGCCGACTATATGCTCCTGCACTTCTACGCCGACGCGGAGGACTGGCCTCACCACAACGGCTACGCCGCCGCCAATCCCATCAGCGGCGACGGCCAGTACCGGTTCTTTGTCTGGGACCAGGAAATCGTCCTCGACTACCACGGCCGGGCTACCTCCCGCATCGACAGCGGCGGTGGGGCGGGCGATCTCTTCCAGAAGATGCGCGCCAGCGAGGAGTTTCGCATGCTCTTCGCCGACCGGGTCTATAAGCACTGCTTCAACGACGGCGCCCTCAGTGTCACCGCCTCCCAGGACCGCTACCTCGAGATCGCCAACTGGATCGATAAGGCCATCGTCGCCGAGTCCGCGCGCTGGGGCGATACGCAGATGAGCACGCCTTACGGGAACTCGATCCAGCAGCCGAACCCGCTCAACAACATCAACCACGATCTGTACCCGCCTGTTCCGCACGGCCCCGACTACTACCTTACGCGAGAGGACTCCTGGGTCGTGGAGCGCGACAACATCCTCGAGAACTACATTCGTGCCATTCACGACACCTCGAATTCCTACGCTCTCATAAACGTGCTGCGGAGCAAAGGTCTATATCCCGACATCGATCCGCCGGAGTTTCATATCAATGGAACGTATCAGCATGGCGGTCCGATTTCATCCGGTGACGTATTGACCATGATCAACCCGAACGGCAGGGGCGCGATCTACTACACGCTGGACGGGACGGATCCCCGGCCGCCGGGAGTCGTATTGCCACAGGACGAGGCAAACGTCCTTGTCCCCGAAGACGCCGCCAAACGCGTCCTTGTTCCGACGGGCGAGATCAGCCCATCCTGGAGAGGTGGCGCGCCCTACGGTGATACGAGTTGGACCAGCGGAACAGGCGGCGTCGGATACGAGAGAAGCTCAGGTTACGGGCCGCTCTTCGACATCAATGTCGGAACGCAAATGTACAACGTCAACGGCAGTTGCTATATCCGCATCCCGTTCGCATTCACCGCCGAGGATTCGAACGACTTGGCCGGCCTGACATTGCAGGTGCGATACGACGACGGTTTCGTCGCCTATGTCAACGGCGTCGAAGTGGCCAGAGACCGGTTCACCGGTACGCCGCAATGGAATTCGGTCGCCAACGGCAGCCACTCCGACCCCGAGGCGATGCAGTTCGCGGACTTCAACATCACGGCTCACGCCGAGTTGCTCCAGGAGGGGGACAATCTGCTCGCCATCCACGGCTTGAATGCATCGACGACGAGTTCCGATTTCCTCATCTCCGTGAAGATCGTCATGAGCAAGGCAGCTCCCGAACCCGATCCGAGCGAGTTGCCTGCGGCGGCGCAATACACCAGGGCGATTCCCTTGACCGCCGAGACGCACGTCAAGGCTCGCGTGCTGGACAATGGTCGCTGGAGTGCGCTGCACGAGGCGACGTACGAAGTCGGCCCTCAGTGAGAGAAGACGGACTGCGGAACTCGAGCCGCAAGATAAGATCATCCCACATGCGGGCGCGCGCCGGCCTTCGTTCCCGCTGCGTTGTCACGATCCCGGTGAGCCGCCGGATGGGCTGGGACCCCAGGCGGCTTTGTCGGACCAATCGTTCGGGTCCGTACCGTGAGGGTCCTGTACGACCAGTGAGGCCCCGTTGCCGTCGGTGACTTTGTACCAGTCGTCCTCGTAGGAGAAGGCATGGATCGTCGTGCCGGCGGCATCCTGCAGCTCGAGGCGTTCCCCGCCATTGCTCAGCGAGCCGGAGTACTCGCCGGCAATCGGCAGCTTGGGACCGTACTTCGCTTCGAATGCGGAGCGATCCTTGACGACGAGCAGATATTCGTTGGGAGCAAGCTCGATGCTCGGGAAGGTGAAGTCAATTCCGTCGCAGAAGCGAGCGAGATTGAGGTTGATGGTTTCGCCGCCGATATTGGTCAGCTCAACGTATTCGGTGTTCGGGTCGTTCGGGTCGCCTGTGTCCTGCGGATGGTACATCAGTTCGGTGAGCCGCAGGGATTCGGCGACAGGTCCCACTGCGAAAACGGCCTGGGCCAGCCCGCTCCAGGGGCTGTATTGGTTAGCCGGTACAAGGACCCGGGCCTTGATCTGCGTGCTCTCGGTCAGCGTGACAGGGCCGGCGTATACACGGGCGCCGGCGGCAGCGCCGCCATCGCCGGCAGCCTCGCTCCGCCCTACAACCAGTTCGGCCGAGATCAGGAAGTCGGAGCTGCTGGACGAGGAGTTCAGGCCCTGAATGGCGAGCAAGTTGACGCCCCCGGTCAGCAAACTGGCGCGAAGAGAAACGTCGAACTTCTCCAGGCGGATTGCCGCTGTGTCGTCGTGATTGCCGGCGGCGCTGGAGTTCCATGCCGGCACACCGTTGAACAAGGCCCGTTGGATCTCCACGCCATTGAGGTAAGCGACGAAGCCGTCATCGTAGCGCACGTTTAAGGTCATATAGTTGAACCTGCTCGGATCACCGGAGACGACGAAGGGGATGCGAATGCAGCAGCTCGTCTGGCCCTGATACATCTGGCCGCGCAAGTCGGTGCTCAGATACGGCTCGTAGCCTGAATTGTTTTCGTATCCGACGCCGCCCGGGGCGCCGGATACGGAAAGCCAGGCGGAATCATTAAAAGCCGGATCGCTCTTCCACGTGTCGCTGATCGGGCCGGTCGGCACCAGGACTCGCTTGAACGCGCTCTCCGGGACCACAGTGACGGACTCCAGAAGAGCAGCGGGGGCCTCCGGCAGACGCGGGTCGGAGCCGTCGAGCGTATAGTACACGATTCCGCCGGCGTGGGGATTGGCGATGTGCACGACCGCCGGCGCCGGAACGTGGCTGCCGGCCGGAAAGATCTGAGGCGGGGCAGCGAACTGGCCGTCGATCCATGTGGTTCGTCGGGCGAGCCAATCCTTGAGGTGATCGATCTCGCCCTGAAAGCCCCCGAACCGTGGGCCCTGACCGCTCCACCGCTGGTAATTTCGCGCCTGGGCTTCCCGAATCTCGTCGGCCATCCCATCGATGGTGGCATTGAGGCTGGCCGTGCTGAAGGGGCCCATCCTGAGCTCATACCATCGATCGATATACTTCTGCCAGAAATCGGGGTCCTCAAACAACCGATACCACCAGTCGCGGTGGTTGAAGTAGTCCGTGCCGTCGCCGGTTCCGCTCCAACTCTCCGGATTGTCGTCGCGTCCGTCGGTGGACTCAAGGGCGCGGTCGTAGTCCCAGACCGGGCCAAGCTCCAGTTTGCGTCCTCTCTTCTTGAACATGTAGCCGCTGAGACGAAACGCATCGACATTCATGGGCAGCATATTGATCAGGTTATGGTCGATAAAGGACTCGACGTCGATGTACTTCGCGTAGCCATCCTTGGGATCTGCGAAATCCGGGCCGTACAGCGCGTCCTCGAAATCGTTGAGATACGCTCTGATCCAGTTCCTTTGTCCGGTGGTGAGATCGGAATCCTGGGGATAGATATGATTGAATACGGCTCCGTGGGGCGTTCCGTATGCGGTATGGAAGGCACCGCCCCCGCTCTGGCGGTCGATGCTCAGCATGTAGCCGCCGGTGATGGCCGGCTCGGTGCTGTCCCAGGGCTCAAGCTCCTCCACGTCGACGCGCTCATCGTTCCTTGTGATTCGCTCCATGAAGATGTAGAGCCCAACATAGTCGCCGGACGAGACCATGCCGCCGTCGGTGTTGAGGTACATCTCACAAAAGCGAGTCCGCACCGCATAGCGTCCGACCTGATTACTGAGCTCGTACGCGAAGGCATTACTGATCAGCACGCGATCGAAGTTGTAGGGCGCGTAGAGAATCCAATCCGAATCGGCCGGCAGTCCGAACAGCGAAACGTCCTTGTCTTCGTCCTTTTCATCCCAAGTCTCAAAGGCGTACTGGTGTTTGGATTGTCCTGCCGTGGACGAGCCTCTGATTCGCAGCCCGCCGCGGCCGGCATAATCCGCCGGTTCGAGAAAATGGGTGCGACCGCTGTCGCCCGGCTCGATGAGAACAGCGTGCACCTTCGTGAACGAGCCGCCGCCCACGCCGCGCCTGTCGCTGTCGATCACGACAAGGGGCAAGTCAGAAGTGAAGCCCATAAGACTACTTGAGATCATTATGTAAGTCCCACTCACCACTGGGCTGGGAAGCTTGCCCGGCTCGAACGCACGGGCCATGACCTCGATCGTGGCGCCGACCGGAATCGGGGCTTGGTACTCGATTGACATGCGGGTCGGAGTTTGGCCGTCCAGTGTAAAGCGAATCTCGGCTCCTGGGTTCGGCGAGCTCAGCTCCAGAGGAACGTAGGTGAACAGGGCGCCGCCGGGGTATGAGAAGACAGGTTCCGCGGAGACCTCCGCATATCCGGGGTCGTTCGCGCTGCCCGGTGAAGGTGCGTCGAAGAACTGTTCCTGCCCGGCGTACAGGCCGTACGAGACGTCTTTGAACTGGGGAGGATAACCCTGCTCATCGTCGCCGCCGGTCTTCGCCGCATACTCATGCGCCACCGCCAGGTCCGGTCCAACCAGCGCGAGATACTCTCCGTCGCCGTCGAGACGGAAGTTCGCGTGGTAGTACCCTCCCTGGTCCCGGTAGGGCCAATTCTCCGGGTGGTCCTGCTCCTGGATTCCGGAGGCAAAGACCACGAGGTACCCGCTGGCTGGAATGGAGACCGCCGGCAGCGCCCACTTGGCCGGATCGTCCGCGTCGTCCGTGAGATACCAGCCGGTGAGGCTGACCGGCGCGTTCCCGGGATTATGGATCTCGATCCAGTCGGAGAAGACCGTTTTGCCTTCAACCTGCGCCGGCAGCGTCGTGTCGTTCACGGCCATGAACTCGGAAATGACAAGTTCGCCATTGGCCCGGGAAGAACCCGTGGCGAGAAGGACAACAATGCAGACAATCAAGACCGTAGTCCGGGATTGGACCCGGATTGACGCAAATAGAGTATTCGTCATGGCATCGCCCAGAATTAGAGAATCCCTCCACCCGGTTGAACTCTCGACGGCACGAACCTATGTCACTATAAATCGCATTATAGCAAAACGGGGCCCAGGCGGCAAGGCAGACCTCCAGACGCTCGCAGTAGCGATTCTGCCATTCGTTAGTGTGCGAATACCATCATCGAGCCCCGCCCCGCGCCGGTCGGGGCCCGACCGGAAGGACGCGCCGGATCCGACAGCGCCTGACACTGGCCCGCGTCATTCGCGCGGGCACTGCACACCTACCGTGGCATCTTCACGCTCGATCGCGGCCTTCAGGGCCGAGCCCGTATCCCTCCTACGGGCGCTTCGCGTCCCCGGCGGCTCTCGGGTCAGTTCATCAGATACGCGATGACTTTAGGGTCGTTGAGGATCTCGATGACGCCCAGCGCCACGGCCCCATTAAACCCCCCGTCAACTGTTCCCGGCGACCTGTTTGAGACATTGATCGTGCGCGCATATCCGTCTTCGGCCTCTACGCGCAGGTCCATCTCCACGCGCAGCATCCAGGACCCGAGCGTATACTTCGTGTTCAGGACGGCAACCTTGAGCGTCTTCGGTGCATTGTCGCTCACCTTGACGTTTCGTGATCCCAGCTCCTGTGAGAGCTGCGTCACGACGGCGTCGGTCAACTGGTTCAGCGATCCGTAGTACTGGTGGCCGCCGATGTACCCCAGCATCTTCGATTCAGCATTCGGCTGCGCATTGATGATCGATACGGCGCTGCCACGGCCCAGCGTGCTCGGGGCCGACACGCGATCCGGCGCAATCTTGTACTCTCTCCACTGGTAGTCGTGCTTGATGGTGCAGCCGCATGCGAGCAGGCCAAGCACGACCCAGCAGAGCGACAGCCGTGTGATGGGGCACAAGGCGCTGATTTGGACCAAACCATTCGATCGATATCGTTCTTTCTCCATCTCTGATTTCTCCCCAAAAGAAGATCAACGATACAGTTTCTAAAGTCCTGCTGCAGGCAGGACGAACGACTCACCTGGTGACCGCCGCACCGGTTAACGCTCCATGTCCCGGCGCCTGCGCACGTATGAGACCGGACGGCCGAAGGAGAGGATCGGAGCCACACGGGATGCGAAATCCTTCGCGTCTGCCTGTTCCACGACTTCGCCGATAGCCATCATAATCGAGGGCTGATTATGGATGATCCGTCCAGCACTGTCAAGGTTCGGTGCCGCCGGGGCGCTTCCGGATAGGCCGATTCCCACGCGCCTTTCATGGTGCTCTAAATGCTGCTTGAATAAGAGATTCCGCGAGGCTAACATGAGTGCTTGGTTTCGCCAGGATCGCGGTGATTCCAGACGGGTCGGGGTACCGATGGACACAGGAGGTGACTGAGTATGAGCGTGAAGGTCTTGGTTGCGGCCACATTCTTGTCAGCGGCGCAGTCGACGGTTTCTGCCGAGTCCCTCCATGTTTACCTGGGGACGTACACATCGGGAGCCGGTTCTGGCCAGGGGATCCACCGCAGCGTGCTTGACCTTGAGACCGGCAAGCTGTCGGAGCCGGCTCTTGCCGCCGAGGCGAAGAGCCCATCTTTTATCGAGATCCATCCGACGGGCAAGTTCCTCTACGCTGTTTGCGAGAGCGGTCCCCATGGCAGTGTCGGCGCGTATGCGATCGACCCCGATACGAGCGACCTGAGGCTCCTCAATCAGCAACCCTCGGGCGGGTCGGGGCCGTGCCACCTCAGCATCGACCACATGGGCCGAAACGTGCTCGTCGCCAACTACGGCAGTGGGAGCGTCTCCGTGATCCCGATCCGCCCGGACGGCAGTCTTGCAAAGCCGACCGGGCTCGTGCAGCACGAGGGCTCCAGTGTGAATCCCGATCGCCAGAAGGGGCCCCACGCTCACTCGATCAACGTCAGCCCGGACAACCGCTTTGCTTACGTGGCCGACCTGGGAATCGACAGGATCATGATCTACCGGTTCGACGCGCAAGCCGGGACGATCGTGCCCAATGGCCCTCCCTTTGTGCAGATCAAGCCCGGGGCAGGCCCGCGGCACTTTGCCTTCCACCCGGACGGCAAGTCTGCATACGTCATCAACGAGCTGGATGGCACGATCACGGCCTTCGCCTATGATTCAGCGTCCGGCGCTTTGACGGAGGTCCAGACGGTTCCCACGCTGCCGGAAGGATTCTCCGGGCGCAATGCGTGTGCAGAAATTCGCGTGCACCCGAGCGGGCGGTTTCTCTACGGCTCGAATCGGGGGCACGACAGCATCGCCGTGTATCGGATCGACGAAGCCGAGAAGCCGCTGACCTTCGTCGAGCACGAGACAGCCGGCATCACGACCCCTCGGAACTTCAACATCGACCCGACGGGCGCATTCTGCCTCGTTGCCAATCAGGGCAGTGATAGTGTGTTCGTCTTTCGCGTGAACCGCGAGACGGGCGCGCTTGAGCCAACGGGGCACAAGATTGCTGTGCCCAAGCCGGTGTGCGTTCGATTTCTGCGACCCAATCGTCCCGCTCCTGAATGAGCGGGGCATGAGAAATCCTGATTATGCGGAGGTGCCATGATGTTGCGAATGCTTGCTGTTGTTGTGATAGCGCTGAGCGTTTTGGAGAGCCCGACGGTACAAGCGGAGCTGGCGCCGCCTGTTCGGCTTGAGGCCGCCGGCAAGCCGATCGACACGGACGTGGGCCATGCGGCTCCATTCGTCTGCGATTTCGACGGCGACGGAACTCAGGACCTGCTGGTCGGCCAGTTCGGCGGCGGGCTCCTCTGGATCTACCGCAACGAGGGCACGAATGCCGAGCCCAGGCTTGCCGCCGGGGTGAAGTTCAAGGAGGGCGCCGACGACGGCCGCGTCCCAAGTGGGTGATGCATCGGATTCTGTCCACATGTTGTGGACTTTGACGGCGATGGACAGCGAGACGTTCTTTCCGGCTCGTGGCCCGGAGAACTGTTCCTGTTCCGCGGCATCGCGGGCGGCTCGTACGCAGCGCCGGAGATGCTCAAAGACAAAGACGGCCAGGTCATCAACATCGGCGGCGGCATCGAGGACCGGCGCGACGAGGAGGGTATCCTCATCCGAGGCAGCGCCGAATGGGAGACGGTGGACGGCAAGACGTCTGTGACCTATCGCGGCAAACGGTACGAGAGTACGCCGGAACGGCCCATTGCCACTACCGGCACGGCCTCGGTCGTCCGTCCGGCCGATTGGGACGGCGACGGTGACCTCGACCTGATCGTCGGAGATATCAGCGGCAACGTGCACCTCGTTCCCAATGAAGGGACGCCCAAGTCCCATGCGTTCGGCATGAACAAGCAGCTTCAGGCCGGCGGCCAGCCGCTGCGGGTCGGCAGCCGTGCGGGGCCATGTGTCGCTGACTGGGACGGCGACGGCGACCTCGATCTACTCGTCGGCGCCGACGACGGCAGCGTATCGCTCTATCGCAACACGGGCAGCGCCAAGTCCCCGGAATTAGCGGCGGCCGAGCAACTCGTCCCGCCCGGCGAGAAGGCCTCTACAGCGCGGGCCTCGAAGCAGGCAAGCCGCGGCACTCGGTCGAAGGTGTGTGTCGCCGACTGGAACGGCGACGGCCGACTCGACCTGCTCGTGGGCGACTTCGCGCACCAGAAGCCCGACCGCCCGGAACCCACGCCCGATGAGAAGGCCAGGTATGATCGGATCCGCAAGGAATTGGAGCCGATTCAGAAGCGTCACGGCGAGCTGTTCAAGAAGCTGCACATGCCCCCGCGCGTGCGCGACAAGGACGAGCGCGAAAAACTGATGAAGGAATGGGAAGAAGTCAGCGAACAGATGCAGGCCCTTCGCTCGCAACTGCCCCGCGAGTACGACCTACACGGCTGGGTCTGGCTGTTCCTCCGCAAATAGGACAGGTGGGTTCCGAGATGCCGTTCTTTGCGTTCGGTGTTGATCTGAGAGCGCCCCCTCATATACAACTCTCGAGGGGCGTTCGGAATGCTCGACATCGCGACATTCGTCGCTCGCTCAAGAGACCGATCATCAATCTCGAAACGCCTGCAAGAGCCCACCTCGCTCCTATGACGCGGTGAGCCAGTTCCCATATGCTATGCAACATCGGGCAGTCCGATAATGGGTTTTGTCTGGCGGGGGGCATCAGACTTGATGCTTGACAGGGGACGGTGGTCGTGCTACAAGGCGTGCAATCTCGTTCATGGAGAGCGGAAAATGATTGATGTGAAGAACGCACATCTGATTGGAACGGTACTCTTCCTTTCGCTGCTGCCGGTAGGCGTGCGCGCGGCGGGGCCATCGGCCGAAGGCAAGCCCGAGAGAATTGCCATCCGCGGCGGGATGGTCCTGACGATCAGCACGAATCCGATCCGGGACGGGACGGTCCTGGTCGAGGGCGAAACGATCCGGGCGGTGGGCCGGGATGTGGTCGTGCCCGACGGCGCCCGGGTTGTCGATGCGAAGGGCAAGTTCGTCCTGCCGGGCTTCATGGACGCGCAGTCCAGCCTGTACGTGATGGCCTCCGAGGCATCGGGCTCCGGCGGCGGTTCGGCGGAGTGGAGCGTTGCTGACGCGTTGGATCCGTTCATCGAGCGGCACGAGGAGGTGCTTCACCAGGGTGTCACGGCGGTTTATGTCGCGCCGTCCGGGATAGGCGGCTTTGCGGGCCGGGGGGCCGTGCTGAGTCTCAATGGGGCGACGAGGCCGGAGAAGCTCGTGCTCAAAGCCGACGCAGCAGTCCGGGCGAGTCTCGGCCTGTCCGCAGGCAGCCAATCCTCGTCTCTGGCGAGACTGGATGATTACGCGAGTCTCCGCGAGACCCTGATCGAGGCCCAGGCTTACGCGCAGCGGCAGAGGCGGTATCGGCAGGACCTCGCTGAGTACGAGAAGAAGAAGGCCGAGCAGGAGAAGGAAAAGAAGGCCGGCGACGGATCGAAGCCAAAGGATTCGGAGGAATTGAAGCGGCCGGACAAGCCGGCGTCGAATCCCACGCACGAGATCCTCGCGAAGGTGCTGGACAAGGAAATCCCCCTGCAAGTCGAGGCCCATCGGGTTAGTGACATCCTCAACGCGCTGCGGCTGGCGGAGGAGTTCAAGCTCTCTGTGATCCTGGATGGATGCACCGAGGGCTACCGGATCGCCGGCGAGATCGCCCGGCGCAAGGTCCCGGTGGTGGCCGGGCCGGTGTCCACGTCGTTCGTGGCGATGCCGCGACTCGAGTATCGCAACCATAGTCCGGAAAATGCGGCGATCTTAGCGGCGAAAGGCATCCAGACGGCCGTCGGCGTCTGCGGGCGGGACGGCTTGAGCTCCAAGTTCATCACGTTGGCGGCGGCGATGGCGACGGCGAACGGGATGGACAGGGACGCCGCTTTGCGGGCGATCACGCTGACGCCGGCGGAAATCTTCGGTGTGGCCGATCGCATCGGCAGCCTTGATGTGGGCAAACGAGCCGACCTCGTCGTCATGACCGGTCATCCATTCGACGCCGACAGCCGGGTCGAGATGGTCCTGGTTGGCGGCAAGGTCGTCTATGAAAGGGACACGACACCGTGAAAAGGGCACTATTGACGATCGTTGCGATTGGGCTCGTGTCGGTGCCGACGCCCGGTCGTGCTGCCGACGCCGGTCGGACCCTTGCGGTTCGCGCCGGCAGAATCCTGACCGTCAGCAACGGCGCCATCGAGAATGGCGTCATCACCGTACGGGACGGCAAGATTGATGGCGTTGGCGTCGACCTTGCTGTGCCCAAGGGCATGGAGACGATCGATGCTGGCGACAAGGTCGTCGTTCCCGGGTTCATCGACGCACACTGCCACCTTGGGCTTTCGCTGAACGCCATGGCTGAGATCGATGAGACGGTGCAGCCCGTCACGGCCCAGATGCGGATCATCGATGCCTTCGACCCGACCGCCGACGAGCTGGCGCAGGCTGTTCGAGCCGGCGTGACGACCATGATGCTGGCCCCCGGCGGCCGCAATCCAATCGGCGGGCAGACGGCGGTGGTGAAGCTGTCGGGCGATCGTCGGAAGCGGTGGCTCGTCAAGCCGTCGGCCGGTGTGGAGATGTCGTTCACGAGCGACGCCCTGATGTCGGACCGTCGGCCCACCTCCCGGCCGGGACTGATCACCCTGGTTCAGGAGAATCTGGACAAGGCGGCCGGTTACGAGTCCGATACGTTCGCTCCGACCGCTGAAGTCCTCAGCCGTCTCACGCGACGGGAGTTGCCCGCATACGTTCGTGCGGTTGCGGTGGATGAGATCGACGCCGCATTGAGTGTGATCGATCGGTACGAACTGGCGGCCGTGCTCGTCGGCGCGCAGCAAGCAGATGAGATGGCGGAGATGCTCGTCGAGCGCGAGGTTGCTGTGATCTGCGGACCTCAGCTTCTCCATAGCCAAGACCACGACTTGAAACGGGCCGGCAGACTGGCCGCCGCGGGCGTGAAGGTTGCCTTTGGCTCCTTCGCACCGAGGACGATGTCGGGGGACATCCGAACGTCGGCGATTCTTGCGGTGCGCTATGGGCTCAAGCGCGACGAGGCCCTCAAAGCTCTGACCATCAACGCCGCCGAGATCCTTGGCCTAGACGGGCGTCTCGGGAGCATTCAGCCCGGGCGGGATGCCGATCTGGTCATCCTCGACGGCGATCCGCTCGAACCGGCCTCACGAGTCGAAACGGTGATCATCGACGGAAACGTCGTCTATCGAAGGGAACAAAAGTGAGAATCCACCTGCGATTGCTGATTCTCCTGTTCATGCCGGCCGTGGCCGCGCCGCTCACGGCGGCCGAGCAGGTCATCGCTATCAAGGCCGGTAGAATCCTCCCGATCTCCGGCGAGCCGATTTCCGGCGGCGTCATCCTGATCCAGGACGGCAAGATTATCGCGGTCGGTTCGGAAGTTGAGATTCCGGCTGATGCCGAGATCGTCGATGCCTCCAGCGGCGTCGCCATGCCCGGCCTTGTTGACGCCAGAGCCGTCCGGCCGGTTCGCGGAGACCGCAACGAGCAGTCGAATGAAATCACCCCTACGTTCCACATCTCGCAGGGCATCAATCCGAAAAGCCGGTATCTCAAACGCGCTTTGCAGGCGGGGGTGACGACGGCGTACGTTCCGCCCGGCGGCAGCAACCTCATCGCCGGCGTCGGTGTGGCCATCAAGCCGTTTGGCAAGACGGTCGCCGAGATGATCGTCGAAGACGATGCTGCTTTGCACATCACCATGGGTTCGGAATCCACCTACGGCAACCGGATCCCGCGGTGGAACCGCCCCGATAGTTTCTACTACAGGCGTCCGACGACGCGGATGGCGGTCGCCTGGATGCTGCGCAAGAGCTTCTTCGACGCACAGCAGTACGCAGCGGAATCGCCCGAGCAGGCCGATGCGGCGCTGGAGACCCTTACGGCCGCGGCCAACGGCGAGCTTCCCCTGCGCGTGACGGTCCGCAGGGCTATCGACATCCGCACGGCGTTCCGTATCGCCGACGAGTACGGCTTGAAGATCACTCTCGACGAGTGCACCGAGGGCTATAAGGTCGCCGAGTTGATTGCCGAGAAGAAGGCCCCGGTTGTGCTGGGCCCGTACTACTACTATCCTCGCACGCGCGACCAATATAGCGAGGGCCGCGAATTCAATTGGAATAACGCCGGCATCCTCGCTCGGGCGGGTGTCAAAGTGGTCCTGGCTTCGGGGGCTGAGCCGGAGATGGCGGATTTGCTGACAGCGGCGATGTTCGCGGTCCGGCATGGCATGCCGGCCGACGACGCGCTCAAGGCGATCACCCTGACGGCGGCCGAAGTCATCGGTCTGGCCGACCGCGTGGGCAGTCTCGACGTGGGAAAGGACGCCGATATCCTCATCCTGAGCGGCGAGCCTCTGGCCGGCACCTCGCGCGTGCGGCGGGTCATCCTGAACGGCCGGACCGTTCACGAAGCTGATTGACAAGGAGAGAGTTATGAAACTCCGTTCGTCCATGGCACTGCTATTCATCTTGCCGGCCTTGATGGCGCCGGTTCCTCTCGGTCACGCCGGTCCCGTCCGCAAGAAGGTGGCGATCGACGCCGGCAGAATCATTACGATCACCGGGGCCGATATCGAGGACGGCACCATCCTCATCGAAGACGGAATCATCAAGGCCGTGGGAAAGGACGTGGAGATTCCGTGGGATGCGTTCGTCATGCAGGCCGAAGGCCAGGTCGTGATGCCGGGATTCGTACTGGCCCACACGGCCGACGGCCTGGACCGGCCCAACGAGAATGTCCCCGAGGTGCCGTTCCTCTCCACGTTCGATTCGATCGACCCGCTGAGTGCGTTCTTCGAGGATTCGCTGCGGGACGGGATCGCCGCGATGCTCGTCCTTCCCGGCAACAACACGCTGTTAGGCGGCACGGGCACGGTTGTCAGTCCTCGCGGCCGGACCGTCGAGGACATGCTCGTCAAGCGGTACGTCGGCCTGAAGATCTCACTGGAGCCGACGCGGAACACCAGTCGCATGGGGCACATGCAGCGGTTTCGTCGTTACATGGATGAGCTGAAGGAGTATTTAGAGGAATACGACCGTCGCAAGAAGGAGGCCGAGAAGGACAAGAAGCCGTTCGATGAGGAAATCGATCCTCGCAAACAGCCGATGATCGATTTGCAGGATGGCAAGCTCACAGCGTACATTTACTGCGGCGTGGCCGCCGACGTGCCGAAGGCGATCGAGATCGTCGAGACCCACAAGCTCAAGGCCGTGCTGGTCCTGAGCCCTGATTGCTACAAGGCCGCGGCGTTGATTGCGCAGAAGAAACTGCCCGTCGTTCTTGATCCCGAGCTGATCGTCTGGAAGACGAACGAGGAACAGAACACCGAAGAGATGAAGGTCGTTCCCGGCATCTTCCACAAGGCAGGCGTCAAGTTCGCGTTCCAGAGCGATACGTCGCGTTACGGCCGGCGGTACCTATGGTATCAGGCGGCCACGGCGGTGAAGTACGGCATGAGTCGCAAGGAGGCCCTCAAGTCGATCACGCTTTATCCCGCGCAATTCATCGGGATCGACGACCGCTTCGGCAGCATCGAGGCTGGCAAGGAGGCGAACCTGCTCTTTCTGACCGGCGATCCGCTCGACGCACAGACCTGGGTGGACAAGGTCATGCTGGCCGGCGAGGTCGTGTACGAGAAGAGCAAAGATCAGCGCCTCAAGAAGCTGCTCGAAGGGCCCGAGGAGCAGGAAGAATCCATAGAGCAGAACACGGACTGAAAGACCGCCGTGGCGAGAAGTCCGCGGACATGAAGGTGAACACAGACCATGACTGCAAGCGGAAGATATGACAAGTGTCTTTGGACCCTCGGGGCTTTTGCCGTCGCGTTCATAAGTGTCGCGGCGGCTGCCTCCGATGTGGCGCAGGAAGAGTCGGTCCTGGCCATCAAGGCCGGCACGATCGTTCCCATCTCGGCCGAGGCGATCACCGACGGCGTCATCCTGATTCGCAACGGCAAGATCGACGCCGTCGGGCAGGGCGTCAAGATCCCCGAGGGAGCGGAGATCGTTGATGCTTCGGACAAAGTGGTCATTCCGGGGCTGATCGATGCCTTCACGACTCTGGCCGGGCAGGCGGATGATGAACGGTCGGTCACGCTGGACATCAAGGCGAAGGATGCGTTCCCCTTTTATGGGGAGCATCGGAGATTGCTGGCCGGCGGTGT